>CAWIRY010000098.1:0-123443 GCA_963838485.1 uncultured delta proteobacterium
TCCTATCTGGTGTAAATTGGTTGATGTTTAAAAAATAAGGGCTTAACCTTCCTGGTGAACCAAAAACCCAGGGGTCTTAGGGGACCCCAAACAGGAAGGAGAAGCCCTATGCGAACGTTAGCAAAAAGAGAATCCATTGATCAAGCCCAAAGTATTAATGAGACAGTCCACACCGGGAGCCCTTTTAAAGACCTCAGCGCCTTCTTGGACCACGTCGAGTTGGGGGTTAGGGGGTTTGTAAAGGCCATGCTGCAAACCTATGCCGAAGATGAATTCTTGCGTTATATCGGCGCCAAACGCTATGAACGTACCGATAACCGACGGGACCAGCGCAACGGGCATCGGACGAAGAAGCTGGGAACCGTTTCGGTTTGATCGATGACTTGTCTCTGCCCCGGGGGCGAAAAGCTGGGATCTCCTACAGCCAGATCCAGTCCCGCTACCGGAGGCAAGACGAGCGGATCGAAGAAGTCGTTTCGGAGATATTTCTGAGAGGCGTTTCTACCCGGAAAGTGGGCAAGATTTCTCGTCTCCTGTGGGGAGAGGAAATCAGCCCGGCTGAGGTTAGCCGCATGAACAAGCGGGTCAGAAAAGAGTTGGTCCGCTGGCTGAATCGGCCCATCACCAAAAAAATCGCTTATCTGATCGTGGACGGGGCTTACTTCAAGGTCCGGCGGAAACGTTTGGGCCGAGAGGCCGCCTTGTGTGCGATCGGGATTACTGAGGAGGGAGAAAGGGAGTTCCTGGGTTTTATCCAAGGCCAGCGGGAATCCCAGCAGGCCTGGGAATTCTTGTTGACTCATCTGGTCCGTCGAGGCCTGAACCCCAAGGAAGTTTTGTCGGTCACCTCGGACGGTTGTCCTGGCATGATTGCGGCTATTCGAACGATCCTGCCTTATAGTGAGCATCAACGCTGCCTTTTCCACAAGATGGGCAATCTCAAGGTCAAATGTCCCAAGGGCGAGTGGCCTTTGGTCAAGGCCCGATTGGATCGCATCTATTATGCCCTGAACCTCATGGAAGCTAAGGCCCAAGCCGAAAGTTTCTGCCGGGAATATCGATCTGTTTTCCCAGCTTTGGTGGATTGTCTGGAAAAGGACCTGGATAACTGCCTGGCTTATATGGGGCATCCGCCTAACCGCTGGAAGCATATACGAACGACTAACCTTATCGAAAGAAGTTTTAAAGAAGTCAAAAGACGGGTCAAAGTCATGGAGCAGTTCCCTAATGAAGAGTCTTGCATTCGTATCCTCTTCACCCTGCTCCAGGCTCAAAATGAAACTTGGGAAGGTCGCCCTATTAAGAACTTCCAAATTTACACCCATTGACAAACGCTACCTAAAAACAAACTGGTAACGAGGAAATAATAAGTTGTTCAGACACTCTCCTGGCCTATGATTTTTTTAATTCCAATCGGCCCGTCTCCAACTTTTTGAATTTCTTGACATCCTTTGGGTTATTGACTACGATTTAAACCCTTTGCAGAATATTTTTTTTAGTAATACCGGAACCGGAGGTAACCTTTTCCCAGGATGACTAACAAACACTCAAGAATATCCATTTGCAAAAAAAAGAATCCGAATATCCGGAGTAACAATCAAAAACATCTTTCTTTATTGGATTTTGCAGTTAACCCGGACGAAGATTTTATACCCCAGGAAGAAATAAACGAAGAGATCCATAAAACAAGAAAAAATTATTCAAAAAAGTTAAAAAATGGGTAACAATTAAATCTTAATCTTCAATCATAAGTACATATCTTTAGCCCAATTTCTGGGGTATTTAACCTACCAAAAAGAAAGCCTGAAATACCGATGAGTACTGAAGCCGATGCCAGAATGGTGATTGACAAGCTGCTGGAAGCAGCATCCTGGAAGATCACCAACAAGGCACAAGTATCCACGGAAGAACCATCCGCCGATGGCCGCGCAGACTACCTTTTGAAGGATTCTCGTACGCGGCCCCTTGCAGTCATTGAGGCAAAGCGTTTTTCCATCGATCCATACTCGGCAAAGGAACAGGCCCTCGATTATGCGCAATCGCTCTCCGCTCCCTTCGTCATCCTCAGCAATGGGCAAGATCACTATTTCTGGGATTATGCCGACGGCGAAGCCCGTCCGATTATGGGTTTCCCGGGTCAAGCCGACCTGGAGCGAAGGGCAAATATTAAACTGCATCGTAAGGGCGATATCAAGCAATGTCTGGAACTCCTGCCATTTCCTCATCGATTTAGCTTCAAGGGGGAAGAAATTGAAGCCCGTCCCTACCAGATTAATTGTTTGCAAAAAGCCGATGAGGCCTTGATTGCCGGTCGTAGGCGTATGCTTTTTGAAATGGCCACCGGAACCGGAAAGACCCTGACCATTGCCATGCTCATGAAGCGTTGGTTTCAGGCGGCCATCATCTCCCGTGTCCTTTTCCTGGTTGACCGCATCGAACTGGCCAAGCAAGCCAAAGAGACTTTCGACGAATACCTTCGCGACTGGCCCACCGTCATTCTCTATGGGGGAAAGCATAGCCTCGAAGGTCAGATTGTCGTCGGCACTCTCGACACCATCGCTTCCCAACTCGGTGCTAACGGTTTCGGACATGGTTACTTTGATCTCGTCGTGACTGATGAATGCCACCGTTCCATTTATAACACACACCGAACCACTCTTGGACATTTCGATGCCATCCACGTCGGCCTGACCGCTACACCCAATCCCGGAGAACTTCAGTACATCAGCGAACACGAACGCCGTCTGGTTCGTAATACCTATATCTTTTTCGACTGTTGGGATGCCGTCAGGAAGGAAGGCCATCCTACCTTCGAATATGGCATCCAGAAGGGGATCAATGAAGGTTATCTGAGCAAATACCGAATTTATCATGCTGAAAGTGTGTTGACCTATGAAGGCGCGGAGTGGGAAGGGGAAGAGATCAAACCCGGAGCCTGGGGACGTGATGTGGAATCCGAAGACCGATTGATCACCATCCTTCAAGAGTATTATTCAGCCGATTCTGAGCGCATCCGGGAGCGTCCACGCAAAACCATCGTTTTTTCCGTCTCGGAGAAACAGGCCTCAGTCCTGGCCCGTTTGTTCAACCGATTATTAACTGATGAGGATTGTCTGCGCATTGCCGGACAAATCAACCGTTCCCCGGCACAGGTCCGGCAGGATTTTGCCAAAAAAATAACCTGCTATACCAATAACGGTAATCCCAAACCGGTAATCGATGAATTCAAGTATGACCCGCTTCCTATAATTGCAGTATCGGTGGACATGCTGGATACCGGTTATGACCAGAAAGACATTGAAAACCTGATTATGTTGCGTCCCACTCTGTCACCGATCAAATACGCTCAGATGCGGGGCCGTGGCAGCCGCCTTTGCCCCAGGATCGGAAAGAATGAATTCATCATCTACAACTTTGTCGGCAACTCCAAACGCTTCAATGATCCCGGTGAGGCCTATCAAAAACCAAAACTGGTCGGTGTCGCTCCAAGTTCCCGAATAACTAAAATCGGTGAAATTGCAGAGGGCGATTCAAAACAACCCCAACCTGTAATCAAATATCCCGAAGGCGGCTCTCGTGAATTTTTGTTGCTCGCCGAAGGATCGCTGGATGATGAAATCCGCGCCCGCGAAATCATTCTGGTTGGCCCCGAAGGGTTGGCCATAGACCGAAAAACCTATCGTGAAGATTGGGAAAAGAAGGTCGTTGAGCTTAAACGAACCGACCCCGCCGTGGAAAAAATTTTCCGGGGTGAGGAACTCACCGATTTCGAATGGGAAGATTTGGCCCACCGATTAAATTCCCCCAAACAATATTTCAACGAGGACAATCTTCGCCGGGTCTTTGAGCAGCCGACCGGATCACTGACCGACTTCATTCGGGTCGCCCTGGGATTGAAACGGTTTCTGACGAGAGAGGAGCGCATCGAAAAGGCCTTTAATACCTGGGTGACCGAACATTCCAGCAGCATCGATCCGGGTCAGGCCCAAATGCTTCGACTGCTTAAGGCACGGGTCATGACCGGAGAAGAAATCACTATGCGTCTTTTCAGCCAACCGCCGTTTTCACTCTGGGGAGGGTTGACGCGTATGGAGCAACTTTTCGGTAAAGAACAACTTCTGCAGATGATTGATGAGCTCAACACCCTGCTGGCGGCCTAACTAATAAGGAAACAACTGAAATATGGACAGCGGACAGATTCAAAACACGCTCAAAGCGCTTTGCAAGGTCATGTGGGACAACAACGTCACCAACCCCATCACCTATGTAACCCAGATTTCCTATCTCCTGTTCCTGAAGATGCTGGAGGAGATGGACCATGAGCAGAAGGAAGCCGGAAACGGCAACCACCGTTCTTTGTTCGGGAAGTTCAAGGACGGCCCCGAAGAACTGGATTACGATCCTTTACGCTGGAGCCTGCTTACCGCCAATCCGGACAATGAAGCCATGCTCCGTACCCTACGAGACACATTGCCAAAGCTGGCCCGACACCCCAAATTATCCCAGGGCGCACGGGCTATTTTTCGAAACGCCGCCATTGTCATCCCCACTGGTGCCACTCTACGGCGGGCAGTGGATATTATCGCCCCCATTTCCTTTCTCGGGATGGATGCCGATATCAAGGGTGATCTATTCGAATACCTGGCCAGTGAACTGGGTGGACAAAAGAAAGCGGCCCAGTTCCGGACCCCGCGCCATCTGATCCGGGTTATCACCCAGATGATTGATCCGCAGATCGGCGGCACGGTTTGCGATCCAGCCTGCGGTTCCGGCGGGTTCCTGATCGCCGCTTACGAGCACATCCTGCTGGCCAACACCAGCCCGGAGTTTGTCCACGAGAAGGTCTCTCCTGATGGAACCACTCGAAAAATCGGCATTGGAGACAAGCTCTCCCGGGCACAGTGGGATTTTTTACAAACCCGCGCCTTCTATGGTTTCGATGGCGACCAGGATATCCTGCGCATGGCCGCCATGAATGCCATGCTCCACGGATTCGACCAATGTCCTATGATCCAGCGGGACTCCATCTGTGGCAGCGAAGATAAATGGGACGAAATCCAGTTTGATTATATCCTGGAGAATCCGCCTTTCTCAGGGTCGCGCGGTGACGCCAAGCGATCACTCCGTATCGAAAAGGGGGACAAATATGTCCTCTTTCTGGCCCACGCCCTGCGCAGCCTGCGCCGAGGCGGCACAGCCGGGATTATCTTCCCCAACGGCATTCTATTCGGCAACACGGGCAGTCATATCACCGTCAAGGAACGGCTGCTCAGGGAATTCGATCTCCAGGCCGTGGTGATCCTCCCCAAGGAGATGTTTGAGCCCTACACCCCCAACCCAACCTGTTTTTTTATCTTTCGAAATACCGGAAAACCGACTAAGACCGTCTGGTTCTTCAAGGTGGACGGAGACGGCTCCTCGCTTTCCAAGGCCCGCAAGTTCGGGTCCCAGTACCGCAATGACTTTCCCGACCTGCTGCGCCTGTGGCCCAAGCGAAAACTTGAAGAAGGCCGCGCCTGGTTGGTCCCAGCCCGGAAGATTATAGACAACAATTATAACATGACTCTTTCCAGCCTCGGTTTGATTGAAGCGGAAACCATCGAGCACCCGGAACCGGAAGAAATCCTCGCCTCGGTCGCGGCCAAAGAGGAACGGATTCTTAAGCTCCTCCAGGAGATGAAGGAATTGCTCGCGGGAGGGAATGGGGAATGAGTTGGGGGAATGTTCCTAAAGGCTGGGTTGTGGATATTCTGGGAAACCTTGTTGATATTTCAATTGGTAAGTGTGCCACGAAGCTGCACAAGAGATGAGGGAAGGCCCCTCGAAGCCGGCTTACAGGAGCAGGCTTCAAACCACCTTAAGTTGCATTGGTAAAGAGCCAGTGTGACGAGCGTTAAGGAAAAGGCAGGGCAACGACTCTGTCAGGTAAGGATCAGGGAGGCGAGCGCAAGCGAACTACTTCTGAGGTGTCGAAATGAATGGATGATGTCAAAACTGGAGGGCTTACCAATCTCCAGGACAAGTTCAAGGGTGACCTGCTTACTGCTTGAGCGACATCCGGCATAAAGGTAGCGCGAACCTGATCCAGGCTCTTGAGTGGAACGTGGGAACCTGTCGTCCCGATGATAAGGGAGAAATTCAAGTGGAGGAAACCACGAGAATGAGAGTACCGATGCGGGGCACAGGGGCGGAGCAGCCTGTAGTAGGGAGGAAGGTTCTGTAATGGAACTGGACCAAAGGGGCTGCGTTGTCTGGCTTTATTCTCAGGTCAACCAGAAATGGGAGGAGCCTGGTGGATAAAGCAAAGCCATTTTGTATTTCAAAATGGGAGGTCTGGGAGGCCTATAAACGGGTTAAGGTGAACCAAGGAGCGGCTGGAGTAGATGGGCAATCCATTGCAGAGTTTGAAGTGGGTTTGAAAGACAACCTTTTCAAGATCTGGAATCGGATTTCCTCGGGCAGCTATTTTCCACCTCCTGTACGCCGGGTTGATATACCAAAGGATAATGGGGGGACGCGGCCGTTAGGTATTCCAACGGTGGCAGACCGCATTGCCCAGACGGTAGTCAAACGACACCTGGAACCGATTTTGGAAGAAAAGTTCCATCCGGACTCGTATGGGTATCGGCCAAAGAAGTCTGCGATTGAGGCCATAGGGGTTGCACGTCAACGGTGTTGGCGATACGACTGGGTTCTTGACCTCGACATCAAGGGTTTCTTTGACAATATCGACCATGGTCTTTTGATGCGGGCGGTAAGGAAACATACCGATTGCAAATGGGTTCTTCTCGGCATCGAAAGGTGGCTGAAGGCCCCGGTGCAATTGGAAGATGGCAGCCTGATTTATCGGGACAAGGGGACGCCGCAAGGAGGAGTGATTAGTCCCTTGCTGGCGAATCTCTTTTTGCATTATACGTTCGATATGTGGATGAAGAGGCAGAATCCTCGGATTCCTTTCGAGCGTTATGCCGATGATGTGATTTGCCACTGTCGGAGCAAAGACAAAGCAGAAGGGCTTCGGAAGTCGATTGAAGGGCGATTGGCGGAATGTAGATTGGAGTTAAACTCACAGAAGACGAAGATAGTCTACTGTAAGGATGACGATCGGCGAGGAAATTATCCTGAGCAGAAATTTGATTTCCTGGGCTATACCTTTCGGCCTCGGGAAGCGAAAAACCCCCAGGGTGTATTTTTCATAGGATTCAATCCTGCAATCAGCAACAAAGCCAAGAAATCGATATGCGATGCCATGAGGCAATGGAGATTGCACCGGCGCACGGACAAATCACTGGACGAACTGGCTCATAGGATCAACCCCGTTTTAAGGGGATGGATCAACTACTACGGACGTTACCGCAGGTCGGCCCTTTACCGGGTCTTTCAACACCTGAACAATATTTTTGTGCGGTGGGCATCCCGGAAATACAAAAGATTGAGAGGGTATAACCATAGGGCGCGTCAATGGTTGCAAGACGTAATGAATAGGCAACCAGGACTTTTTGCCCATTGGCAGCTTTCTCAGGTTAAGGCTGGGCAATAGGAGCTGGATGACGGGAGACTGTCACGTCCAGTTCTCGGAGAGCGCAGGGGTGAGATTCCCTTGCGCCACTCAACGTGTGCCACGAAGCTGCACAAGAGATGAGGGAAGGCCCCTCGAAGCCGGCTTACAGGAGCAGGCTTCAAACCACCTTAAGTTGCATTGGTAAAGAGCCAGTGTGACGAGCGTTAAGGAAAAGGCAGGGCAACGACTCTGTCAGGTAAGGATCAGGGAGGCGAGCGCAAGCGAACTACTTCTGAGGTGTCGAAATGAATGGATGATGTCAAAACTGGAGGGCTTACCAATCTCCAGGACAAGTTCAAGGGTGACCTGCTTACTGCTTGAGCGACATCCGGCATAAAGGTAGCGCGAACCTGATCCAGGCTCTTGAGTGGAACGTGGGAACCTGTCGTCCCGATGATAAGGGAGAAATTCAAGTGGAGGAAACCACGAGAATGAGAGTACCGATGCGGGGCACAGGGGCGGAGCAGCCTGTAGTAGGGAGGAAGGTTCTGTAATGGAACTGGACCAAAGGGGCTGCGTTGTCTGGCTTTATTCTCAGGTCAACCAGAAATGGGAGGAGCCTGGTGGATAAAGCAAAGCCATTTTGTATTTCAAAATGGGAGGTCTGGGAGGCCTATAAACGGGTTAAGGTGAACCAAGGAGCGGCTGGAGTAGATGGGCAATCCATTGCAGAGTTTGAAGTGGGTTTGAAAGACAACCTTTTCAAGATCTGGAATCGGATTTCCTCGGGCAGCTATTTTCCACCTCCTGTACGCCGGGTTGATATACCAAAGGATAATGGGGGGACGCGGCCGTTAGGTATTCCAACGGTGGCAGACCGCATTGCCCAGACGGTAGTCAAACGACACCTGGAACCGATTTTGGAAGAAAAGTTCCATCCGGACTCGTATGGGTATCGGCCAAAGAAGTCTGCGATTGAGGCCATAGGGGTTGCACGTCAACGGTGTTGGCGATACGACTGGGTTCTTGACCTCGACATCAAGGGTTTCTTTGACAATATCGACCATGGTCTTTTGATGCGGGCGGTAAGGAAACATACCGATTGCAAATGGGTTCTTCTCGGCATCGAAAGGTGGCTGAAGGCCCCGGTGCAATTGGAAGATGGCAGCCTGATTTATCGGGACAAGGGGACGCCGCAAGGAGGAGTGATTAGTCCCTTGCTGGCGAATCTCTTTTTGCATTATACGTTCGATATGTGGATGAAGAGGCAGAATCCTCGGATTCCTTTCGAGCGTTATGCCGATGATGTGATTTGCCACTGTCGGAGCAAAGACAAAGCAGAAGGGCTTCGGAAGTCGATTGAAGGGCGATTGGCGGAATGTAGATTGGAGTTAAACTCACAGAAGACGAAGATAGTCTACTGTAAGGATGACGATCGGCGAGGAAATTATCCTGAGCAGAAATTTGATTTCCTGGGCTATACCTTTCGGCCTCGGGAAGCGAAAAACCCCCAGGGTGTATTTTTCATAGGATTCAATCCTGCAATCAGCAACAAAGCCAAGAAATCGATATGCGATGCCATGAGGCAATGGAGATTGCACCGGCGCACGGACAAATCACTGGACGAACTGGCTCATAGGATCAACCCCGTTTTAAGGGGATGGATCAACTACTACGGACGTTACCGCAGGTCGGCCCTTTACCGGGTCTTTCAACACCTGAACAATATTTTTGTGCGGTGGGCATCCCGGAAATACAAAAGATTGAGAGGGTATAACCATAGGGCGCGTCAATGGTTGCAAGACGTAATGAATAGGCAACCAGGACTTTTTGCCCATTGGCAGCTTTCTCAGGTTAAGGCTGGGCAATAGGAGCTGGATGACGGGAGACTGTCACGTCCAGTTCTCGGAGAGCGCAGGGGTGAGATTCCCTTGCGCCACTCAACAACGCCAAACAGGAGTGAGGCTCGATATTGGCAAAATGGTAAATATAAATGGGCCACGATCGCTAGTATGGAATTCGGGAAAGAACTTGTTGAAACCTCAGAAAAAATTACAGAAATTGCGGTACTGGAGGCTAGACCGAAATTAGTTAAACAAGGAACTCTCCTTTTCAGTTTTAAACTAACAATCGGTAAGATGGCATTCTCCGGCTGTGACCTTTACACGAATGAGGCAATTGCTGCATTTAAACCCAAAAATGACCGTGTTGACAAGAAGTTTCTTTTTTACGCTCTGCAGCTTTCAGACTTGACAGTAAATGTAGGTGATGCCGCCAAAGGCGCTACTTTGAATACCAAAACTTTACCCCTAATTGAAGTGGCATTTCCCGAAGATATCAACGAACAACATCAGATTGTGACAAGGATCGAGAATTTGACCCATCGCGCAGAAGAAGCGAAGGAAATGATCATTCAACGGGAATCGGAATTGGATATTCTACTTCAGGCACTTTATCGCCAAATGATCGAGAGAGCAAATTGGATGTCACTTAAAGAGGTTGCTTCCTTAGTACGCAGAGCGATCAAAACAAAACCCGACCAAGAATATGAGGAGATGGGAATACGCAGTTTTGGCAAAGGCACTTTCAAAAAGCCGGTTTTGACAGGCAATCAGATCGGCAACAAACGCATATACCGTATCCATGAAGGCGATCTGGTATTCAACAATGTCTTCGCCTGGGAAAAGGCAATTGCCGTTGCCAAGTCGGAAGATCATGACAGGGTGGGTTCCCATCGTTTCATTACTTATGTACCTCATGAAAGAAAAGCCACATCCGAGTTCCTTTGCCACCATTTTCTCAGCGAACGTGGAATAGAAGACATCCGTGCGGCCTCTCCAGGATCAGCAGGAAGAAACCGTACGCTTGGCTTGAAGAAGTTGGAGAGTATTTTGGTCCCAGTGCCAGAATACGAAGCCCAGAAACGTTTTTCCGAGATTGTCAAACGGCGTCAGATGATCCAATTGGAAGCAGCGAAAATCGAGGGTAATATAAAGGCCTTTTCTACGGCCCTGATCGCCAAAGCCTTTCGGGGAGAACTTTAGGAATGCCGCCGAAGGTCATCCAGGTTCCCACCCTGAATGATGGGGCCGCTGATTTCAAACGAATGTTCGACATCTGGAGTCAGGTCAATGATTACTTCGAAGACGTGCGCTTTGACTTTTCCCACTGCGGGTTCCTTCGCCCCAACGCCGTGGCCTTTCTGGGCGGGCTGGCGAGGCTTATTGAGTCGCGTTTCGGTACCGTGGTTTTCGACTGGAATTCTTTGACTGACTCATGGGTTAAAACTACCCTCCGCCAAAACGGCTTTGCCGGGACCTTTGGCGATCCCTCATCCGCTTGGGACGGCAACTCGATTCCTTATCGGGAAGACCTTCAGTTTCGACCGGAAGATGTTGCCGAATATCTGGCCGAAAACTGGCTTGGAAAGGGATGGGTCCATGTCAGCGATGCGCTGAAGAACGCCATCGTGGAACGCGTTCTGGAATTATATGTTAACGCCTTCGAGCACTCGAAAACCCAAATTGGTGTGTTTTCCTGCGGACAGTATTTCAAAAATCTGAATCAGTTGCAGCTTACCGTAATTGATTTCGGAATGGGGATACCGGCAAACGTGCGGGGGTATTTGAAACAAGTCCGCCCCGATCTCCCTGCCGAGAGACTGAAGGCAGAGGAATGTTTGCAATGGGCCTTTCAACGCATGACGACAACCAAGCCGGGGAAAACCAGCCGGGGAGTTGGATTGGACCTGTTGAAATCGTTTATTCGGGCTAATAGGGGCACCTTGACGATTTACAGCAACGACGGGTATGCCTCCATCAATGCGAACCGGGAGTCATACAGGCCGTTTTCGCCTCCCTTTGAAGGGACGATCTGCCATATTAGGTTGACCTGCGATGAAACCTATTATTTTCTGTCCCACGAGGCCAATGGGGCATAACCTAAAAAACTACATTTGGAGATGATTATGAGAATCCAACTTAGCGAATTTATCGGCCAGCGCTGTATTACCGCTGAACAGGGCCAGCGGCTTCTTGAGGAGATTCAACCAAAGCTGCTTGCCGGAGAAGCGGTTTCGATTGATCTGGGTGGTATAAAGACCTTGCTCTCCCTGTTTCTCAACAATGCCCTTGGTCCGCTGTTCGAGTATTTTGACAGGCAGCAGCTTACCCAATTGCTAAAATTTGAAAATCAGTCTGATTCTCAGCAACTCACCATTGATCGGGTGTTGGAGAATGCGGAATTGTACCATCGTAATCCGGCCATGAAGAAGGCGGTGGACGATGCACTGGCCAAAATTCTTGAGGAGATGGACTGATGGCAATTCAATACACAATTCATGCTGATATCGTGGACATTGCACAGACCATGCCCCAGGGAACGGATTGCTTTCTGGTTGATTCCAATGTCTGGCTCTGGATGACCTACTCGAACGTCGGACACAGTGAGCCGGCCTGGAGAGGAACCGTCATGAGTCAATATGCCGGCTTTGTGCAAAAGGCATCCGCTGCCGATGCTAAACTCTACTGGTGCGGACTTTCGCTTGCGGAACTATCCCATATCATCGAAAAGACTGAACGTGAAATCTATGCGACGAGTGTCGAAAGCATCGAACCAAAAGAGTATCGGCACAATCTCCCTGATGAACGTTCACGGGTTGTCCTCGAAATTAAAGCAGTCTGGGGCCAGGTTGTCAGCCTTGCAGAACCGCTGACCGTCAGTATTGATTCTTCAACAACCGAAGCCGCATTGGGCCGCCTACAAACCGAAAAAGTGGACGGTTACGACTTTTTTATCCTGGAATCCATGAAAAACCATGGTGTTGTCCAGGTAATCACCGACGACGGCGACTTTGCCACCGTTTCCGGCATCCAGGTCTTTACCGCTAATCGTCATGTCCTAAAATCCGCACGTATTCAGGGTAAGGAATTAAAACGATGACATTTATAATTATTCCTTCAGAAACGAATACGTGGCCCACCAGGACCGGGAGTTGAGTGATCCGACGATTGCCGAGAAGGGGTTAATGGAATGGGCCGGAGGGCTTTATAGGATTTGGAGTTGTCGATGAAAAAAGGAAGATAGCGTGTAAATGGGGACCTGTCCACTTCATTCAGAAATTCTGTAATGGAAATACGGGCCACTGCAACGGAGTTGAATTTCTTTTGAGAATCAATGGCAAAAGGATCTTAAACAAGTCATTTTGAAAAATGGATATCAATAAAGTTGATCTATTTTTAAAATATATTCTCGCAGCAGCAGGACAAGAAGAATATAGAATCCCGCCTTGCGGGGACTACATCTTGGGGTATAATATCAAACAGGCAATATAGGCAAAAGGAGAAATTACCATGACCAGAGAAGATCTTCTATCCAGAATAAGTATAAACCCCGAGATTTGTTTCGGCAAACCCTGTCTTCGTGGCCGGCGGATTTGGGTGTCTCTAATCCTTGATCTCTTGGCAGGTGGCATGAAAGTCGAAGAAATCATGAAGGAATATGATCTCGAAGAGACGGATATCCTGGCATGCATCGCCTATGGGGCGGAGATGTCACGAGAACGCTATTTTGAATATCCTATAGAGGTCCGGCAATGAGGATAAAACTGGACGAAAATCTTAGTAAAGAGGCGGCGGAAATATTTAGACGAGCCGGGCACGATACAGAATCGGTGTTCAGCCAAGGGATGGCCGGTTTTCCTGATCGAAAAATTATTTCCGTCCTCAAGGTCGGAACAAGGCAAAGGGAACCAGAAGTGCGGGATTGATCAAGGCTGATATTTTAACGGATAGGGGTGTAGCGAGAGTCATACCTGATCGGCTGCCGGCCTATAATGAACGGCGCAAGTGCTGTGAAAGGAAAGGCCAAAACTTCGAAGGAAGTAATAAAGAAAGGTAGTGTGCCTATGAAGCTGGCGGAGAATGAAGAACGAGCCTTGAGAGAACTGCACGATAATTTGTATGAAAGGTACCCGATACTTGATTTTCGTCTCTTCGGCTCAAAGGCACGGGGGGAAGGAAGAAAGGACTCCGACCTGGATGTCATGATAGAAATCCCTGATTATGACCGGGTGATAGTGGAGGAGATTGACGACATCATTTATAAGATCAATTTAGAATATGACGTTTTCATTTCCGCCATTATTTTCGGGAAGGATGAAGTTGAACAAGGGCCGATGTCCGAATCGCCGATATACAAAGTCATCCAGCAAGAAGGGATTCCTCTATGACCACCGACGATAAGAAAAAGGCCCTGGCCCAATACAGATTACAGCAGGCACAAGAGAGTCTGGAGGAAGCCCGTTATCTTTTCAACGGCGGTAAAAGTCTTCGCTCTGTGGCCAACCGTCTTTATTATGGAATGTTCTATGCGGTCCTGGCCCTTCTGATCTATGAGCCTTATACATCGTCAAAGCATACGGGCGTTCTGGCCTACTTTAATAAGCGCTTTGTCAAGGGCGGAATTTTTCCCGAATCCAGGGGGCGCTCTCTCAACAAGGCTTTCGAACTAAGGCAGCGAGGCGATTATCGCGAATTTTTCGAATTGACAAGGGATCAGGTGGAACCGATCCTTACTGAGGCTACAGAGTTTATTGTTTCCATTAGAACCTACTTGGACAAGAGCTTATAAAGGATTTACCATTCACCGCGACCAACCATCTCCTTCTGATTCTAATCCACCCCATTATCCCCCTGCCTCTCGGGCCTGGCTGGTCTGGGGCCTGGGTGCCGCTTTATATTTGATCGGGTTTTACCTGAGGGTGGCTCCGGCGGTCATTACCGATAAACTGATGGCCGATTTTCGGATCGGTGGCGCGGCCCTGGGAAATCTTTCGGCCTTTTATTATTACAGTTACGTGGCCATGCAGATGCCCACCGGGGCCCTGGTCGATTCCTGGGGGGCCAGGCGGTTGTTGGCCTCTGGGGCCTTGGTCACCTTTTTAGGAACGCTCCTTTTTGGATTGGCACCGACCCTTTTTTGGGCCAATTTCAGCCGCCTGCTGATCGGTGGCGCGGTGGCCGTGGCCTTTGTGGCTATGCTTAAGCTGGCTATCCATTGGTTTCCGGCCCGCCGCTTTGCCATGATTTCCGGAATGGCCCTTTGCAGCGGATTGGTCGGGGCCGTGTCCGCCGGGGTCCCCTTGCGGATACTGGTCGACCTTTTTGGTTGGCGGGCCGTGATGATCGGTTCGGCCTTGTTGGCCTTAGTGGTTGCTTTGGCCACTTGGCTTTTTGTCCGGGATGATCCCACAGAACTGGGTTATGCCAGCTATGCCCCGGCCCTGGCGGCCCGAACCAAAGACAGCCCCCGCCAGGGATTTTTGAAGGCCCTTCGGGAGATCTTCCGGCATAGAAACGCCTGGCTTCTGATTTCCATTCCCAGCGGGGTGGTCGGTCCGGTTTTGGCCTTCGGCGGACTTTGGGGGGTCCCTTTCCTGGCTACCCACTACCAACTGCCGCCGACCGAAGCCGCAGCCGTAGCCTCAACCCTTCTGATTGCCTGGGGCTTGGGAGGGCCGGTCCTGGGGGCGTTGTCCGACCGGATCAGAAAAAGAAAACCCCTCTATGCCGTGGGCTGCACCATCGCGATGCTGGGCTGGGGGATCGTCCTATTTATTCCGAATCTTCCTTTTCTCTTTTTACTAACGGTCCTCATCGTGACCGGATTTTCTTCCGGATGTATGATCATCGGGTTTGCCTTTATCAAAGAATCGGTCCCTCCGGCCTATGCCGGGACCGTCTCCGGGATATGCAACCTGGGAGTCATGGTCGGACCCATGATTCTCCAGCCGGCCATCGGTTGGACCCTGGATCGGAATTGGAAAGGGGAGATTATCCACGGGGTGCGGATTTACGATTGGTCGGCTTATCGAAAGGGGTTCCTGCTGATGCTGGCCTGGTCCATTCTGGCCTCAATTTTAATTCTTTTTACCAAAGAAACCAACTGTCGGCAGATGGAAGAACATACTTAGGTGGCTAAGGCTTATCAACTCCTGCAGGCCCCGGAAAAGTCATAGGATCTAAAATTTCTTTCGATTCAAATGGGACCCGGCAGGGAGAACCGGTTCTGTAAAGTAGTCCCTAAATCCAATTCTCCGTTAATTTTCCTTATCTCTTAAAAGCTCCAAGGCCTTCTCAACCATATGGTCGACGGTGAGTCCAAACTTTTCGAACAAGGTCTTGTAAGGGGCTGAGGCCCCGAAATGATCCAGCCCGATCACCGCCCCCTGGTCTCCCACATAGCGATGCCACCCCATAGTGCATCCGGCCTCTATGGCCACCCGGGTCTTGACCTCCGGCGGCAACACCCGGTCGCGGTATTCCCGGGGTTGCTTTTCGAACAGTTCCCAACTGGGCAGACTGATAATCCAGGAGCAGACGCCTTTCTCCTCTAATCGTTTACCGGCTTCCAGGGCGATGGGCACCTCCGAACCGCTGGCCAGCAAAAGAACCACGGGTTGGTTATCCAGGGTTTTTTGTAAAACATAAGCCCCATAGGCCAGGTTGTCGGCCGGGGTCATCAGGTCCCGGTCCAGGGTTGGCAAATTTTGCCTGGTCAGGATCAAGGCCGTCGGCCCGCCTTCGATTTGCAGGGCCGTGCGCCAGGCCTCAGCCGTCTCGTTAGCGTCGGCCGGCCGGATGACCGTCAAATTGGGTATGGCCCTTAAGGCCGCCAATTGTTCGATGGGTTGATGGGTGGGGCCGTCTTCACCCAGCCCGATGCTGTCATGAGTAAAGACATAAATTACCTTCAAACCCATCATGGCCGCTAATCGAATCGGGGGGCGCATGTAATCGGAAAAGATCAGGAAGGTACCGCCGTAGGGTATGATGCCGTGGAGGGCCATGCCGTTCATGATGGACCCCATGCCGTGTTCCCGGACCCCAAAGTGAATGTTCCGCTCTCCGGGACTTTCGGCCTGAAAATCTTTTGAGCCTTTGATCATGGTCTTGTTGGAAGGGGCCAGGTCGGCCGAGCCGCCCATCAGGTGGGGCACCTTGGCGGCCAGGGCATTGAGCACCGTGCCTGAAGCCACCCGGCTGGCAGTACCCTTGGGGTCGGCCGGAAAGTCGGGAATCGCCTCCTCCCAGCCCTCGGGCAGCTTGCCGGACATAATCCGATTAAATTCTTCGGCCGCCTCCGGATTGGCCTTTTTATAGGCACTAAATAAGGTCTTCCATTCCTTTTCTTTTATTTCTCCGGCCTTTATCGCTTGTCGAAATAAGGCCAGGGCCTCTTCCGGCACATGGAAGGTCGGCTCCAAAGGCCAGCCCAGGGTTTCCTTGGTCAGGCGGATCTCGTCCTGGCCCAGGGGTTCGCCGTGGACCCCGGCCGTGTCCTGTTTGTTGGGACTTCCGCAGCCGATGCAGGAGCGGACGGAAATCAAGGAAGGCCGGGCCGTTTCGGCCTGGGCCTGCCGTATGGCCTGATCAATGGCCTTGAGGTCATTACCATCCTCGACCTGCTGGACCTGCCAGCCATAGGCCGAAAATCTGGCCAACCGGTCTTCGGTAAAAGTCAGGTCCGTGCTGCCTTCGATAGAGATATGGTTGTCATCATACAGGTAGATCAACTTGCCCAGTTTCAGGTGGCCGGCCAGGGAAGCGGCCTCATGGGAAACCCCTTCCATCAGGTCCCCGTCGCTGACAATGGCATAGGTATAATGGTCCACAATGGAAAAATCCGGGCGGTTATAGCGGGCGGCCAGAAAGCGCTCGGCCATGGCCAGGCCTACCCCATTGGCAAAACCCTGCCCCAGGGGGCCGGTGGTGGTTTCCACGCCCGGAGTATGCCCATATTCCGGGTGGCCTGGAGTTTTACTCCCCCACTGCCGGAAGGACTTCAGATCCTCCAGAGAGAGGTCGTAACCGGTGAGGTAAAGCAGACTGTAAAGGAGCATGGAGCCGTGTCCGGCGGAAAGGACAAAACGGTCACGGTCCGGCCAGTGCGGGTTTTTGGGGTTGTGTTTTAAAAATCGGGGCCAGAGGACATAGGCCATGGCCGCGGCCCCCATGGGCATGCCGGGATGGCCAGAATTGGCCTTTTGGACCGCATCGACGGCCAGCATGCGGATGGTGTTGATGCACAGATCGTCTAAGGGATCAGGCTGGGCGGGATTATTCCATTGAGTCGTTTCTTTCATAAGGGCATCTCCAAACAAGCAAAAGGGTTCGTGGATTCAAGGGGTCAAGGATTCAAGTGAAAGGCGTTGAAATTAAAACCCCTGAACCCTCTGATCCTTGAATCCTCGAACCCTGTTTTTAAAATAAACCTGCCCAATCTATTCCAAGAATACCGAGTTGTAAACCAAATTTTTTTGCCCATGGATGGTTTATTGGATACTTGCTTGAGCGTTCAGCTTTGAGCTTCTTTCAACGCCTTTCACTTGAGTCCATGACCCCAGGAATCCTCGACCCCTTATTTTTCAGTAAGTAAACGGCCAGTTTTTAAAACAGGTCTTAAGGCGACTCCAGATCCCGTTCAACCCGCTGGGTTCAAAGATCAGAAAGATCATGATCAAGAGCCCGAAAGCGGCGATGTTCCATTCCTCATCATATTTACCGGCCAGGGCGGGAACGAGCAGGGTAAAGGCCTGGGCCAGGTTCTTGATCAATTCCGGTATCAAAACGATAAAAACCGCTCCGAAGATAGATCCCAAAACCGTGCCCAACCCCCCGACGATAATCATGGTCAAATATTGGATGGAAAGGAGCAAGGTGAACAGGTCGGGTTGAATGTAGCCCATGGTATAGGCATACATGCCTCCGGCGATGCCGGCAAAAAAAGAGCTGACGGTAAAGGCCAGGACCTTATAGGCCGTGACATTGACCCCGATCACTTCGGCGGCGATGTCGCGATCCCGAACGGCGATAAAGGCCCGGCCGACGCGGGTGCGAATCAGGTTTTTCACGGCCAGAATGGACAGGGCGGTTATGATCAACAGAAAATAATAGATCTTGGTATCCGAGTCCAAGACATACCCAAAAAGTTTTGCCTGGCCGACATTCAGGCCGCGAACCCCCCCGGTCAGATCTTCCCAGGTAACGACCACAAATTCGACCACCACCCCGAAGGACATGGTGGCCATGGCTAAGTAAAGGCCTTTAAGCCGCAGGCAAGGGACGCCGATGCCGCAGCCGATCAGGGCGGCCAAACCTCCGCTGGCCGATAGACACATCCAGAAGGGCCATCCGGCTTTGGAGGAAAGGATGGCCGTGCTGTAAGCCCCGATGGCCAAGAAGGCGGCATGACACATGGAGATCTGCCCGGTGAATCCCACCAAAAGATTCAGCCCTAGGGCGGCCACCACGGCGATACAGGACAAATTGACCAGATAGATTAAATAAGGATTTCCCCACCAGGGCAGAGAGGCCATGGCCATTAAAAAAAATAAGAGAAAAAAGCGGATCCAGATGGTCTGGAAGAGCTTGATGTCTTCGTAATAACTCTCTTTAAAAGTCCTGCTGCGAACAGCCACCTTATACCCTCTCGATCTCCTTTTTTCCAAAAAGTCCATAAGGCTTGACCAACAGGATCAGGAACAAGACCACAAAAGGGGTTACATCCTTAACCCCGCCTCCGACGATCTGATCCAGATAGCCACCGGCCAAATTTTCAATGACCCCGATGGCCAAGCCCCCGATGATCGCGCCGGGGATACTTTCCAGACCTCCCAGGATGATCGCCGGAAAGGCGCTGATGGCTACAAAAGACAGGCCGATGTTGATGACCATCACATTGGCCAGGAAAATTCCGGCAACGGCCGCGGTGACAAAGGAGATGCCCCAGATAAGGGCAAAGACCCTTTTCACGCTGATCCCCATCAACAGGGCCGTATTTTGATCCTCGGCCGTGCCGCGCATGGCCAGGCCCTGACGGGAATATTTGAAAAAAAGGAAAAAGAGCAGGATTAAAAGGGCCGTGGAAACGATGATCCAGATCTGGGTTTGAGAAAGAATCAACCCGCCCAGGCTGACCGATTCTTTTGGAAAGGGAGAAGGGAAGACACGATTGTCATGGCCGAAAAGGATACCGGCCATACTGCGCAAAAAAATACTCAAGCCGATGGTAATCATGACCATGGCGAAAACCGGTTCTCCCAGCAGGGGCCGGAGGACCAAACGTTCGGTCATGATACCCAGCAGGAAGGCGATGATTGCCGTGATCAGGACGGCCAATAAAAAGGAAAGGTGAAACCTGGTTATTAAAAAATAACAGATAAAAGCCGAGATCATGATGATCTCGCCGTGGGCAAAATTGAGGACGTCCGTGGCCTTGAGGATGAGCACAAAACCCAGAGCAATCAGGGCATAGAGACAGCCCACGGCAATGCCGCTGGTTAATAATTCCAAAAAAAATAAAAGACCTGGTTTCACCAATCGACTCCCGGGAAAAGGTTCAAGGTTCAAGGTGCGAGGTTCAAGGTAAAGTCAAAATCTAAAATTTATTTTCGAACTGAGCCCTCATGACCGCCTAAAGCGGGCGCCACGAAGGATGAAAATAAACGCCAAAGGTTTCAAGGTTGTGATGGGTTGTTGATTTTTCCTTATACCTTATACCTTATACCTTGAACCTTGAACCGTTTATTCATGTTAATACATGGTCTCTATCAAATCCTTAAATTTTTTTTCAATCACCGACCGCTTTACCTTCATGGTGGCGGTCAGTTCCTGGTCGTCGGGATCCAGTTCCTTTTCCAGGATCAAAAACTTCTTGATGGTTTCCACCCGGGCCAATTCCTTGTTGACCGCTTCAATTTCTTTCCAGATAAGCTGCCCAACCTCCAGAAGGGTGGCCAGACTCTTATAGGTCGTATAAGGGATATTATTATTCTGCGCCCAATTGCCGACATTTTCCGGATCGATTTGAACCAGGCAGCTCAGATATTTTCTACGATCCCCGATGACAATGGCCTCTTTGATATAGGGGCTGAATTTGAGTTTGTTTTCGATTTCCGAAGGAGAAATATTTTTGCCGCCGGCGGTGATGATGATGTCCTTTTTCCGGTCCACAATCCGTAAGATTCCCTCGGAATCCACCTCCCCCACATCGCCCGTGTGGAGCCAGCCGCCGATCAGGACCTCTTTCGTGGCCTGGGGGTTCCCGTAATAGCCCACAAAAACCGGATCCCCCCGCAGGAGGATTTCCCCATCTTCGTCTAACTTGAATTCCACCCCTGGAATGGCCTTGCCGACACAACCGATCTTGATTTCGTCCTCCCGGGGCATAAAGGAGATGCCGCTCATCTCGGTCATGCCATAACTTTCCCTGATCGGAATCTCGATGGCATGGTAAAATTTGATCAGCTCCGGAGACATGGGGGCGGCCCCGCTGGCAAAGATACGGGTCTGGAGCATTCCCAACTGGTTCTTGAGAGGGCGGAACAGGGAAAAATAGGCCACCAGACGCAACAAACGCCAAGGCAAAGAAATCGGCCTTTTTTCAAACCCATACCGGCTAATCCGCTCGCCGATGGGCAGCATGGTTTTGAAGACCCAGCGTTTGAAAAAGACGGCATCCTGCATCCTGATCATGATATTGGAGTGCATCTTTTCCCAGATCCGGGGCACATTCAAAAAGGCCGTGGGCGAGATCTCTTTCATGTCTTCCTGAAGGGTAGCCACACTTTCGGCAAAATTGACCGTATAGCCGCAATACATGGGGAAAATCAAAGAGAACATCCGTTCGGCCACATGGCACAAGGGCAGGACCGAGACTACCGAATCGTTGGGACTAAAGTCCAACACCTGAGACAAACCCCGAATCATACTGATCATCCCCAAGTGGCTGATCATGGCCCCCTTGGGAGGACCGGTGGTCCCTGAGGTATAGACAATGATGGCCACCGCCTCGGGTTTGGTGGAGGAAATGGCCTCCTCAAAAAAACCAGGAAGCTGTTCCAGTAGGGCCTGCCCGGCTTTCTGGGTCTCGGAAAAGGTGGTTAACAGCGGGCTCTTATAATTTCTGATGCCTTTGGGGTCGATGACGATCACTTTTTTGAGCAGGGGCAAGTCGTTTAAGTTCTCCAGGACCTTGTCCACCTGCTCCTGATCTTTGACGACGACGTATTTGGTATCGGAATTTTTAAGAATATAATTGACCTGGGCAGCCACGTCGGTGGGATAAATGCCCACGGTGATGCCCGACAAGGATTGGGTGGCCAAATCGGCATAAAGCCATTCACAGCAATTGTCGCCTAAGATGGCTACCTTGTCGCCCGGTTCAAATCCCAAAGCGATAAGACCCAGGGCAAAATCGCGGACCTGGAGGTAATACTCCTCCCAGGCCACCCGTTTCCAAATGCCCAGGTCTTTTTCCCGCAGGGCAATCTGGGGCCCGTATTGATGGACATTTCGCAAAAAAAGTTTAGGGATGGTGCCCTCGGTTCTTATCAACCTGTTACTCGTCCTTTCCCAAATAAGCCTCAATAACCTCCGGATTGGCCTGAATCTCCGAAGGCGGACCTTCGGCTATCTTGGACCCAAAATTTAAAACCGTGATCCAATCGGCCAGATCCATAACCACCCCCATATCATGTTCCACCAGGATAATGGTTATCCCCAACTCTTCTTTGATGTCCAGGGCGAACCGGGCGATATCCTCGGTCTCCTCCACATTCATGCCGGCCGTGGGTTCATCCAACAACAGGACCTTGGGTTCCATGGCCAAGGCCCGACCCAGCTCGACCCGTTTTTGAATCCCGTAGGGCAAAGCCGAAACCGGTTTTTTCCTGAATTTTTCAATTTCCAGAAAATCGATAATTTCTTCCACTTTTTTCCGATGTTCGATCTCTTCCCGAAGGGCCTTGCCCCAAAAGAGGACCCCGGCCATAGGGCCGGAATGAAAACGATGGTGCCGTCCTAAAAGCAGATTATCAATCACGTTCATCTGGCCGAAGAGCTCGATATTTTGAAAGGTCCGGGCCAGGCCCAGGGCGGCTATCTGATGGGGCTTCAGGTCGGTTAGCGAAAGGCCTTCAAAAAGGACCTCCCCCTCGGTAGGCGGATAGACGCCGCTCAAACAATTAAACAGAGAGGTTTTCCCGGCCCCGTTGGGGCCGATGATGGCGTGAATCTGTCCCTGGGAAACACTCATGGAAACCCGGCTCAGGGCCAGGATACCGCCGAATTTAAGGGACAGATTTCTAACTTCCAGTTGGTTCATATTTTTTATTACAAGTAAAAAATATTCTATCGACTAGCTGATCAAAAATGTTCAGATGCAAGGCGACCCGAAGTCCCGAGGAATGAGACGTACATTGAAGTACGTCGCAATGACGAGGGAAGAGGGCAACGCAGCAGATGATCATTTTTCATCAGCCAGTCAGGAAAGCCAGCGCTTCCGTCGCTTATAATGTTTCACCTCGGCATAACTTTTTTTCTGGGCCGCATCACTCAGCCCAAGATAAAATTCTTTAACATCTTCATTTTCCATCAGGCTATAACAGGGACCGTCAAGGACGATCCTGCCGTTTTCCATGATGTATCCGTATTGGGAAAAATTCAGGGCCAATCGGGCGTTTTGTTCGATGAGCAGGATGGAAGTCTTTTCCTCCTGGTTGATGCGTCTGATGATTTTGAAGATCTCTCTGACCAGAAGGGGGGCCAGACCCAGGGAGGGTTCGTCGAGTATCATCAGCTTGGGGTGGGACATCAAGGCCCGGCCGATGACCAGCATTTGCTGCTCCCCTCCGGAAAGAAAGACGGCTAACTGGTTCCTGCGCTCGGCCAGGACCGGAAAATATTCCAAGACTTTTTCTATATCCTGTTTGATCTTTCTCCGGTCCGACCGACTGTGGGCGCCAATCAGAAGATTTTCCTGGACCGTCAAATCCTGGAAGACTTTTCTGCCTTCAGGGACCATGGTAATCCCGGATTTGACGATTCGGTCCGGATCAAGGGAGTGGATCGGGTTCCCCAAAAACTCGATGGTGCCGCCTTTCAACTCTCCGTTCTGTGTTTCCAGGATGCCGGTTATGGCTTTCAGGGTGGTCGTCTTTCCGGCCCCGTTGGCCCCCAAAAGGGCCACAACAGCGCCCTCTGGGACTTCCAGAGAGATACCCTTAAGGACCAGGATCACCTTATTGTAGACCACTTCGATGTTGTTGACTTTGAGCATAAAGTCTCAAGGATATATAGGTTCAGGGTTCAAGGTCAAAGGTTCAAGGTCAAAGGATACTGCATGAAAATGATTTTTTCCAAACTCCGAACTCTCTACTCCGAACGTTGTTTTCACACTAATCGCACTAACGTTCAATCAATATCCCCGTGCCGATCCCGCCGCCGGCGCAGAGGGAGGCAATGCCTCGCTTCAGGTCCTGCCGTTCCATTTCGTAAAGGAGTGTAACCAGGATTCGACTGCCGGTACAACCCACCGGATGGCCCAAAGAGATGCCGCTGCCGTTGACATTGGTAATCTCCCGGTTCAGACCCAGTTCTTTTTCACAACTGAGATAGTAGGCGGCGAAGGCCTCATTGATCTCAAAAAGCTGAATATCCTTCAAGGCCAGACCGGTATCTTTTAAAATCTTTTGAATGGCCGGAACCGGAGCGATCCCCAGGATATGGGGATCTACGGCCACCGAGCAATAAGACCGGATGGCGGCCATAGGCTTCAGGCCCAGGGCCTTGGCCTTTTCCGAGTTCATTAAAATGAGGGCCGCCGCCCCGTCATTGAGGGAGGAGGCATTGCCGGCCGTGACTGTTCCCCCTTCTTTAAAAGCCGGTTTAAGCTGGGCCAGACCTTCCGGAGTGGTATCTTCCCGGGGATGTTCATCAATGGTGACTTCTACGGTTTTTCCTTTTTTTGAGGTCAGCACAACCGGCACGATCTCCCTTTTGAATCTCCCTTCTTTAATGGCCCGCACGGCCCGTTGGTGACTTAAAAGGGCCAATTCGTCCTGCGCCTCCCGGCTGAAGCCGTAGCGTTCGGCCAGCCTTTCGGCAACCAAGCCCATACCCCCGCCGACCGGATATTCCTGCATAGCCTTCCAGATCAGGTCCGTGGCCTGGGCATGGCGCAGTCTCTGGCCCCAGCGGGCACTCTCCATAATATAGGGCCCGTTACTCATGGATTCCACTCCGCCGGCCAAGACGCAATCGGCCTGGCCCAGGGCAATGGCATTAGCTCCGACGATAACGGCCTGCGACGAGGAGGCACAAGCGCAGTTGATGGTCAGTCCCGGGGTCTCATAGGGAAGCCCCAGGAGCAGAGAAGAAATCCGGGCTACATTTTGATCAAGAGGACTGAAACAATTGCCGACAAAAACCGATTCGATCTCTCCCTTTTTTATACGGGCCCGCTTGATACTTTCTTCCATGGCCGTTTTCATTAAATCCAACGGCATGACCGACTTCAAAGCACCCCCAAAGTCCCCGATCGGGGTCCGGGCCGCACTGACAATGACCACTTCTTTCATCCTATTATTCCTTTCGAAAAGTGTTCTTTATACGATCGAAGGCCTTTTTTTCAAAAAGTACCAACTGGTTAGTTATCTTCTCATATTGCCCGTCCCAGGGAATGTCAAGTCATTTTTAAATAAGTTGATTTTCTTCGGCAAATTTATCATAGTTCTTGTCTAACGAAGTTTTTTTTCTTATCATTAGACTATTCGGATTTTGACTTGTTCAAGCAGACCCTAAGCTTAAGGAGGATTGGCTTGATTATTACCGATAAAATTTTTTCCTAAAATCCTATAGGGTTACAAATAAAGAGGTTTTGAGATGTGCGAAGTTCAAGAAGAGGAAATGGATTATGAAGGGATGGTCATCCGGCCTCCCAGCGAAGCCTACAGCATTCTGTTGCAAGTCACCGTAGGCTGTTCTCATAACAAGTGTTCCTTTTGCGGCACCTATAAAGACAAACGCTTCCGAATCAAGTCGGATGAAAGGATCTTGAAAGACATCCGCTTTGCCTCCCAATATGGCCAAAGGCAGGATCGGGTCTTTCTGATGGACGGGGACGCCTTGATCATCCCCCAGAAACGATTAGTCTGGATCTTAGAACGGATCCGGGAGTATCTTCCCTGGGTAAAAAGGGTCGGGCTCTACGCCAATGCCAAAAGCATCAAAATGAAAAGCGATGAAAAATTGAGACAATTGAAGGAACTGGGTCTGGGGATCGTCTATCTGGGCGTGGAAACCGGACATCCGGAGTTGCTTAAAAAAATCTGCAAAGGCACCAGCCGGGAAAACCTGATCCTCCAGGGCAAACGGGTCAAGCAGGCCGGTATCAAGCTCTCGGTAACCGTGCTTTTGGGCATCGGCGGGACGGCCATGTCTAAGGAACACGCCCGGGAAACGGGGACCTTGTTGACCGAGATGGACCCCGATTTTGTCGGTGCCTTGACGGTCATGGTTTTGCCCAACACCCCATTGGGGAAGGAATATGCCGAAAAGAGATTTCAACCCCTTTCCGTGGAACAGCTTTTAACCGAGTTAGGTGAAATGCTTGCGGCCACCCGGCTTTCCCGGGGCCTCTTTTATTCCAACCATGCCTCCAACTATCTGCCCATCAAGGTCCGGTTTCCCGAGGGAAAAGAACCGGCCCTGGCCTTGATCCAAAAGGCCGTGCAGGGCAAGGTGGGTTTGAGGCCGGAATGGATGAGGGCCTTGTAACGTTCGAGGGTTTGTAAAAAAAAGGGAAAACCATTTTGACAAAACCTTATATTTTTTAAGGAGGTACCTGTGAATGATGATCTGAATATTGTCGGCAAAAGAGTGGTGCGAAGTGACTCCCTGGCCAAAGTTACCGGCGAGGCGCATTACACAGGCGACTTGAAACTGCCCAACATGCTTGTGGCGAAAGTGCTGCGGAGCCCTTATCCCCATGCGAAGATAGTCCGTATCGACACCCAGCGGGCCCTGAAGGTGCCGGGTGTGAAGGCGGCCGTCAGCGGCTTTGACGCCTACGGGATCAAGTGGGGTGTCTTCCGGTATACTCAGGACCACGCCATGCTCCCGACAGACAAGGTCCGCTATATCGGGGAAGACGTGGCGGCAGTGGCGGCCATAGACGAAGAGACGGCGCTGGAGGCCCTTTCATTCATCAAGGTGGACTATGAGCCCCTCCCCGGGGTTTTTGATCCCCTGGAGTCGATGAAAGATGGGGCGCCACAGATCCACGACGAGTATAAGAACAATATTAACATTCACGTTCATATCGACGTGGGTGAGGTGGACAAGGAGATGGGAAGGGCCTTCCTGGTCCGTGAGGATACGTTCAGTGCTGCCGGTGAGGCCTACGCGATGATGGAGCCCTATGCGGTTGTCGCTTCCTACAAGAACGGTTTTCTTGACCTCTGGATGCCCAACGCCGGGCCCCATGTCCGAGCCAAGGCGCTTTCGAACCTCCTCAAAATACCCCTCAACCGGGTCCGGGTCCGCCACATCAATTCCGGGGGCGCCTTTGGCGGGCGATCAGAGGTGGCACCCGGCGACTTGGTTGCATCGCTTTTGTCCATCAAGGCCGGCAGGCCTGTAAAGCTGGTCCTTTCCCGCGAGGAAAACGCCACGAGCTCGAGACAAATCCACGACATCATCGCCACGGTGAAAACGGGCATGAAAAAGGACGGCACCATCGTAGCCAAGGACTACCGGGTGATCTATAACGGAGGGGCCTACAGTTCTACGGGTCCTATCGCCACATCGGTACCCTTTTATGTGTACGAGGAATGCTATCGTTTCCCCAATGTCCGCTATAATGGGTACCGGGTGTTCACGAACAAAGGCATCCGGGGGATGTACGGCTGCCACGGAAGGGCCTTTCTCGCCGGGAACGAAGCCCAGATGGATTTTATGGCCAAAGAGCTCGGCCTGGATCCCGTGGATATACGCCTCAAGAACGGCCTGACGGCCGGTGAAGTAACGGCGACGAAATCTAAGATAACCAGTTGCGGTCTCCAAGAAACAATCAAGGCCGCCTCCGAAAAAACAGATTTCAAAAAGAGATGGGCCAAAACACCGAAGCTCAAAGGGATCGGCATGGGGTGCGTGGCCATCATGTGCGGTTTCCCCATGGGGTTCCGTTCAGGCTCGTCGGCTTATGTCAAGATCAATGATGACGGTCAGGTGACGCTTGTGACCGGTCTCGTTGACAATGGACAGGGAAACGAATCCATGGTGATCCAGGTTGCCTCAGAGGTCCTCGGCGTCTCCATGGAGGACATCAATCTGGTGAACGCTGACACGGAGGTCACCAACCTCGATCCGGGCGCCTATTCCCAGGCGGCTGCCTTCGTAGGAGCCAACGCAGTGAAGGCTGCCTGTGAGAACGCACGCCAGAGGATCGTCGCCATTGCCGCGGAAAAGCTCGGCGTGGAAGAGGCGGACATCGATCTGAAAGACCGGAGGGCCTATTCCAAGACCAAACCCGACAAAAAGATGCCCATCTCCTGGGTGGTGCGGGAGGCCTTCTCCAGGGGAGAACCGATCGTGGGGACCGGTTCCTTCTTCCCCAACATCGATTTCAAGAGGGAATGGGTCTCGAGACCCTGGGGCCAGATGGCCGGGACCTTTTCCTTTGGAACATCCGTGGCGGAGG
The DNA here is from genome assembly GCA_963838485.1 of uncultured delta proteobacterium. GTDB lineage: Bacteria > Desulfobacterota > RBG-13-43-22 > RBG-13-43-22 > RBG-13-43-22 > RBG-13-43-22. The sequence continues at coordinate 28,043 of CAWIRY010000098.1, forward strand.
TTGCTATTGATCCCGAGACGGGGAAGATCACGATCCCCCGTTTCACGGCGGCCCACGATTGCGGGCGTCCTATAAACCCCATGGGGGTGGAAGGGCAGATGGAGGGTTCCATCCAGCAGGCCGGGGTGGCGACCATCACCGAGGAGAACCTCTGGAACAGGGGCTTCCTGTTGAACCCTGATCTTCTTGAATACAAGGTTCCCCTGGCCTGTGACATGCCTGACATAGAGACGATCATCATTAGTTCCCGGGACCCTGAAGGGCCTTTCGGGGCGAAGGAAGGGGGCCTTACCATCCGTATGAACGCCTACAGCGCCGTCGCCTGCGCCGTGGCCAATGCCACCGGAGCGCTTTTCAAAGAGTTGCCGCTTACACCTGACAGGGTGTTAAACCTATTGGAACGGAAAAAGGGGGTGAAGGGATGATCCTACCTAAGTTTGAATACAAGAGAGCAAAAAGTATTGCCGAGGCCATCGGCTTCTATACCCATTTTGACGGGCAGGCCCGTTATCTCGCCGGTGGCACGGACCTTATCCCGCTGTTGAAGCTGAGATTGTCAACGCCGGCGGCCGTCATTGACCTGAAGCCCATCAAAGAGTTGAAAACCCTTTCCCGCAGCCACGGGTGGCTGGCCATAGGCGCGAACGTTTCGCTCTTCGATCTCAAGAATGATCCTTTGGTAAAAGGCAATTTCCCCGCCCTTTCCGAATCCCTCGAAGTGACTTCCTGCGAAACGCTCCAGATGCGGGGCACCCTCGGCGGGAATATCCTCCAGGATACGCGCTGCCTCCTTTATAACAAATCCCTGGAATGGCGTACCGCCAGAGTTTTTTGTTGGAAAATGGGAGGCAAGGCGTGCAACGTGGTTCCCAACGCCCAGGCCTGTTTTTCAAACTATTGCAGTGACAACGCGCCTTCTCTCATTACCCTGTCGGCCCAGGTAAAATTAGCCGGCCCCAGGGGCGAACGGACCATAAAATTGGAAAAGCTCTTCACTGGCGATGGCAGGAAGCCCTTTGCCCTTGAGCCGGGAGAGATCCTGACGCAAATACAGATACCTTTGGAGAAGACGAAAGGAACCTACGAGAAATTACGGGTCCGGGATTCCATGGATTATCCCCTGGTAGGAGTGGCTGTTTCTATGAAAGGTTCTTCGGCCAGGGTCTGTGTCGGAGGTGTCGGCCTATCCCCCTGCGTTTATAATCTCAAGAATATCAATGAAAGCAGTATTAAAGATACTGCTGACCAGGCGGTTGCCGACGCGAAGCCGGTATTGAACGCCACGCTCTCCCCGGCTTACCGGAAGAAAATGGTGGGCGTCCTCTTTAAAAGGGCGATCAAAAAAGTTCAGCGGGGAGGTGCGCGATGAGGACGATGAAGGTTACCTTTCAGATAAACAACGAGAAGGTCACGCTCCAGGTGAGGCCTTATGAGACTCTCCTCGAGACCCTTAGGGAGAGGCTCTCTCTCACTGGGGCGAAAGAGGCCTGCGGCTTGGGTTCCTGCGGGGCGTGCACGGTTGTGGTGAACGGAATACCGCTGAGGTCCTGTCTCGTCCTTGCCCCCGAAGTGGATGGCGCTGTTATCACAACGGTTGAAGGGCTGCGGCAGGAAGGAAAGCTCCATCCTCTCCAGGAGGCCTTCATGGAAAAAGGCGCCGTTCAGTGCGGTTTTTGTACCTCCGGTATGATCATGACGGCCAAGGCGCTCCTCGATAGAAACAAAAAACCGACCAAGAAAGAGATTATCAAGACGATCTCTTCCAATATCTGCCGGTGCACCGGATACAAGAAGATCGTCGAGGCCGTTGAAGAAGCGGGAAAGAAGGCATCGTAGGTGCAACAATGAAAATCAAGGTCAAGGTTGATTCCAATCTTCGGATAAAGAATGTTTTTGAACCTCCCCTGCAGATGGATCTTAAGGATGGTGAAAATACCTTGAAGGATGTCCTTCAGAAGCTTTCCGCTATGTACCCCTATTTAAAGTTTATCGAACGGGGGGAGATGGGAGATGACCTCCGCCATCTTTACCTCAATGGAGAGAGTCACTTTTCATTTCCCGAGGGGTTGAAAAAGAAAATCAAGGAGGGCGACACCGTCCTGGTTGAAGTCTATATGGACCCTCTGGCTGGTGGCTAACCACCGGGGTCTATGTGAAAGAATTTCCTCTAACCCCGGAAAGACATTGGAGACGGTAGAGGGAATAAATAATAAAGGGTTTCATGATTGAACCGACATTCTCTCTTACTCAATATGGCTTTAATATCTGGACCCCGGCCTTCGCCGGGGAGACGGACCGGGGGGAAGTTTCTTCCGTCATTCCGGGCTTGGACCCGGAATCCAGAGATTTTATGTCTGTTCTTTGAACGCGGTACACGTAACTCGTAACTCTATTTTCGTATTTAATATAAGAATCGAATCAAGGAGGCATCATGAAGGTATTAGTCGTAGGCGGGACGGGCGGTATGGGTCAGGGGGCCGCCAGGGACCTCATTAAACAGGAGAAGATCGATAAAGTCATTCTCGGTGATATCAATATAGACCTCGACCGGGTACAGGACAAGTTGAAGGCCAGCGACAAGATATCCCTTAGTAAAATTGATGTCAACGATCACCAGGGCCTGGTCGGCATCATTCGGGAAGTCGATGTGGTCGTCAACTGTGCCGGACCTTTTTACAAGACGGCCGTGGCCGTCGCCCGGGCCGCCGTGGAGGCCAAAGTCAATTACATCGACATCTGTGACGACTATGAGGCGACTGAAATTCTTTTTGCCTCTGATATTGACCAAGCGGCCAAGAAAGTGGGAATTACCGTCCTGACCGGCATGGGGTCGGATCCGGGAACCAACAATGTCCTGGTCAAGTGGTATGCCGATCATCTGGACCGGGTGGATGAGATCTCTTTATTCTGGGTCGTCAGTATTGCCGAGCTGGCCGGTGCGGCCTGGGATCACAGCCTGCATATGACCATTGGAAAAATTCCCCAATATCTGGACGGCCAATTGGTCCATGTGGAAGGCGGCACCGGTGTGGAGACGGCCCAATTCCTGGAACCCCTGGGCACCTGTCAGGTGCGCTATGTGGGTCACCCCCAGCCGCTGACCATCCCGCGTTACATTAAAGGGGTAAAAACCGTGGTGATCAAGGGGGCGCTCATTCCCCTGTGGGTTGACGAGCTCATCAAAGAACAGAAAGAAACCGGTTTCCTCAGCAAGGAGCCGGTAGAGGTTCACGGGACCAGGGTAACCCCCTATGATCTGACCCTGCGGCTATGGGACACCATCCCCAAAAACAGGGATAACGGCCCGGAGGCCTCCGGGTTGAAAGTGATCGTCAAAGGGGAGAGGGATGGAAAGCAGGTGACCTACACGGCCGATATTGTGGGCCGCATGAGGCCGGGAACCGGACTTCCGGCCTCTATTGCCGCCCTGATGATGGAGGCCGGCGATGTGACGGTCAAAGGGGTCGTGGCCCCGGAAGGCTGCATCGATCCGGAAAAATTCCTGGCCGCCTTGCTTAAGAGAGGCGCTAAGATACATCAAACTGAAACGATAGGCTCATTGTTTGCCATCTAAAAAGGACTATTGCTATGAAAAGCGCTGAAAAACTGAATATTGTCAGAAGCCAGGAACTCTTTAAAGAGGCCCTGACCTTGGTCCCCGGCGGGGTCCTGGGGGCCAGAAAACCCGCTGATTTTATCGAAGGCGAATACCCCATCTTTGTGGAAAGCGGCCGGGGTGGCCGGGTCGTCGATGTGGATGGAAATGAATATATCGATTTCCTTTGCGGCTACGGTCCTATTATTTTGGGCTACCGGGAAGAAGAAGTGGATGAGGCGGTTATCCGCCAGATAAGGGACAAGGGCTTCTGTTTCACCCTGACCCAACGGTATCAGAATGAGCTGGCCAAAAAATTGAGCCAACTAGTCCCCTGTTCGGAAATGAGTATTTTTTTAAAGACCGGTTCCGATGCCACCACCGCCAGCATCCGTATTGCCCGGGCCTTTACCAACCGGGTCAAGGTGATGCGTTGCGGTTATCACGGCTGGCATGACTGGTGCGTAGAGATGAAGGGGGGCGTCCCGGAAAAGTTCTACGAGGATGTTTTTGAATTCCGGTACAACCAACTCGATCAGCTCGAGGACTTGATGGCCAAACACGGCGATCAGACCGCGGCCATCATTATGACCCCTTTCGGGCACCCCTTGCACATGAAAATGGAAGAACCCAAACCCGGGTTCCTGGAAGGCGTCCGGGAACTCGCCACCCGGTATGGCGCCATTCTGGTCTTTGATGAAGTCCGGACCGGGTTCCGGTTAGCCCTGGGAGGGGCGCAGGCCTATTATGGTGTCACCCCGGACCTGGTGGTCCTGGGAAAGGGAATGGCCAACGGATATGCTATCAGCGTGGTTACCGGGAAAAGGGAGGTGATGATGGCCTCGGCCCAGAAGCTATTCATCTCTTCCACCTTCTTCCCCAACAGTGACGGGTATGTGGCCGCCCTGAAGACCATTGAAATCCTCGAACGGGACCAGGTCCTGGACAACATCTGGGGGAAAGGGGCCCGTTTTTGGAAAAAAATACAGGAATGCCTTGACCGCTACGACGTTGGGGCCGAGTTAAGTGGGGTGGCCCCCATGTTTTTCATCACCTTCAAGCCCGATGCGGCCAAGACCCACAGGGCCAAGCGGGATGACTTTTATACCCAGCTTATTCGAAGAAAGATCTTTTTACACCCGCACCACCATGGGTATATCTGTTACCGACACACCGACCAGGATCTGGACCTGGCGGCCAAGGCCATAGAGGAGGCCCTGGCCTACGTAAAAGAAAAACACCGAGGATAGGCATATCGAATTCTGAGATATCCGCCCCGGATACAAAGGACTTATCCCCGGCACCTTTCAGTATTACCACGGGAAAGCGGTAAAATGACCTTTGACATATTCTAATTCAAACTCCTTTCTTTTTTTAACGCTTTCCTCCAATTTCCTCCAGCCAACCTCGGACTGGTGGGGGAGGTCCCTGGCTTTCTTTCTCCATTAGGAAGGCTAATTCCCTCAGGGACAGGACTATCGTATCCGAGGCCAACTCCGAGACGTTATCGATCAACCAGTCGCTATTGACCCACCTTTGGGTTGCCAAGGGGGTCTCAATGGATTTTTGCCAGATTGGCCTTCCCTGATTAAGCAAGGTGCCCGTAACCTTCACCGAGCACCGTCCGTCGACCAATTCATTATAGTTGTAAGGCCCATAGTTGAAGTAAAATAAAGAGAGAAAAAAATCAGACAATTTGGGTTCGATAACTATCGGGTAGTTTCGGCCCTCCTCGGCGTTTCGAATGAGGTGAACTTTTTGGAAGATCTGGGAAAAGGTCTTTAAGGAGGCCTCTTCAAAGGCCTGCCCTATGAGAAGCTGATAGGGCTCTACATAGTAAACAATGAAGTTGCCCTTATAATCAGGATATGGAGGACTCTTAAAGATCTTGTTCCTGGTTTCTTCGGTAATTAGCAAACCCGCTTCCAGAGGTATCGGCCTGCCTATTTCTATCTTTTCCACACGGGGAGTCATTTTAGCTTGATAACCGCTATAATTGGCGCAACCGGTAAAGAAAAACGCCCCTACTATCATAATTGCAAGGATATTTTTCATGGTTCCTTCCTCCTTAACTCAAAAAGAATAATTTTTTTCTCTATTATATCATTTTTATGATCGAGATGTTACCGGTAGCATTCTTGTCATCTCAACCACAAACAACCACGGCCAAAGTGGATGAGAAAACCCGTGAAACTATGGTAAAAAAAATCAATTGTGCACGTTGTAGCCGGGGGAGCGATCTTTCCACACAGATCGTCGGGGCCCTGGGCGCTGCGCTTATCGGCAAGGGGCATCTTGGCCAGAAAAAGCTGTTCAAGGAATCGTAGTTTTGTACCGACTCATTCGGGTTGGGAATTATTTAGGTGATACGATTCCAGAGGATAATTCCGGTCCCGCCAGGCTTGGAAGCCGCCGGCCAGAGGCCGGACAGCCGTCATCCCCTTTTTTCTCAGCGCTGCCGCGGCTTGGGCGCTGGATATCTCATTCGGACAATCGCAGTAGAGAATAACTTCCCGGACGGGGGAAAAGTCTGGGGGATTTTTCAACAACCTTTCTAAGGGCAGGTACAAGGCACCGGGTATTTTTTGCGGCTCAGCCTCAAATTCAAGAAGAGGCCGCACGTCGAGGATCAACAGGTCTTCGGCGGCATCAATCTTATTTTTCAATTCTTCCGGTGTAATGCGGGCCATGCGGAGCCTGAGTATAAGATGTCGGCGCTTGGCATATTTCCAGAGGATATACAGGACCAGGCTGACGATTATAATCACCCACAAAAATACCCCTATCCGGGAAACATAAGTCACCGCATCTTCAATTTGATTGCTGAGCAAAAAACCAATCTCCATGAACAGGCCCACCCAGATGAAGGCCCCCAGGCTGTCGAAGAGGATAAATCGTAATGATTTCATTTGCAGGGTTCCCGACAATGGGGCCGCAATCGGGTTTATTCCGGGAAAGAATTTGACCACCAGAAGCGATTTGGCCCCGTATCGGGAAAAGAGATCTTGCGTGTGGCGAACGCAAGAGTCCGGATTGAGGGTGATCCGGCAGAGAGATGACAATAGAGACTTTCCCCGGTAACGCCCTATCGTATACCAGAAACTATCACCCAGCAAACAGCCGATTATCGCCATAAGAAAGGCGATAGTAAAATTTAATTGCCCGCCGCCGGCGACCGCCCCGGCCCCTAATAATAAAATTCCGGCCGGCAGGGGTAATCCGAGTTGCTCACCTGAGACCCCTATGAAGAGCACCAAATATCCATGGCGGATCAGAATTTCAATCAAATGATGCATAAGAATCTGGTAACCCGCTTTCGGGCTACCCCGCCTTGCTGCTGCCGATGACCGCCGTGGCCCTGATCTCCACCAGAAGCTGGGGCATCACCAGTTCCTTTATCCCCACGGCGGTCCAGGCCGGGAAATTCTCCGGAATGAACTCGGCCTTGACCTTGGCAAACCCCCGGATGTCGCTCATGGAGGTATGGAAGGTTACCAGTTCCACCACGTCAGCCAGACAAGCCCCGGCCTCAACCAGAACACGCTCCAGGTTCTTGAAGGCCAGGCGCGACTGGGCATCGATACCTTCCCCGACCGTTCCCAATTCATCCAGACCTATCTGGCCGGATACCCAGACGACGTCACCCACCCGGACCGCCTGTGAAAACTGCATTCGTTTGTAAATGGGTTCCGTGCCCGGAGGGTTCACTAAAATTTTCTTTTTCCCTGCCGTGCTTTGACACATGGAATCCTCCTTCCCATCCTACGATTATTGGGACAACGACGATAGAGTCCCGTCAATAACGGCCAAGGTCTCCCGGTGAGTCTCCTGCTTCATCTTCCGGATCAACTCCCGGTCCTTATTCAAGGGCCTGGCAAAAGCCAGCGCTTCCTTCATCAGGTCTTCCAGGGGACAGGCTTTCACGATGATGTGGTGCTCCTGGCATTCCTGGGCCGTCAGCCTTTTACCGGTAAAGAGCATCTCTTCAAACATATACATGGGGAGGGCTCGTTTGGAAAGGGCCGTAAAAACAGGCCCCAGGGGAATGCCGAGATCTACCTCCGGAAGGCAGAGCCATCCCCGTTCGGAGCGCATAAATCTAAAATCATGGGCGAAGGAAAGAAAGGCCCCGGCGGCAAAGGCATGGCCGGTGATGGCTGCGATGGTGATCATGGGATAGGTCAACACCCGACGCATGAGGATGAACATCTCGGATTGGAATTTTTTGCCCAGTTCAGGCCCTTCTTTTTGAACCGCCGGAACAAGCCAGTCCAGGTCTATGCCGTTGGACCAAATCTTTTCATGGGCCGATTGGACGATGAGCACATTGGCCTTCGTATTATGTTCTATCTCATCGAGTACTTTTAAAAAGGCCTTCAAAAAAGGAAAATTGAGACGGTTTTCACCGCTGTTCATGGTTACTACGGCCATATGTTCATCCAGTGCATACTCAACCTCGGGCATCGGTTATCCTTTCTTTTATATTGACAAAAGATACAACTTCATCATAACCCGTCGCGGCAGACTACCGAAGGTATTAATCACCAAATTGAGGGGCCCGCTTTTCCAAGTTGGCCAGGACGGCTTCCACCTGATTGGGTCGGCCGATGACCGATCTTTGAAGCTCGGCTTCGAGTTTTAAGCCTTCGGCCACGCTGACCAGTCTGGAGGCATTCAACAATTTTTTGCCGGCCCGTACGGCGTCCGGCGATTTTGAAGCGATTTCCCGGGCCAGTTTCATGGCCTCCTCATGAGGGGTTTCGCTGACCCTGGTGGCCAAGCCGATGGCCAGGGCCTCCGTCCCTGAAATGATACGGCCGGTAAAAGTCAGTTCCTTGAGCACGTCCAGCCTAACCAGATGACGCAGTAGTTGGGTGCCGCCCATGTCCGGGACTAATCCCCATTTGATCTCCATGACCGACATCTTTGCGTCCGGCGCGACGAAGCGAATGTCGGCCCCCAGGGCTACCTGGAGCCCGCCGCCGTAAGCCACGCCGTGAACCGCGGCAATGACCGGAACCGGCAGCCAATGCCAGACATAGGCCGGCCGCTGGGCAAAGTTGGCCGGGTTGTCCGGATCGGTCTGAAAAATATCCTTGCTCAGACCTCCTTGGCCGGATTCGGCCATGGCCTGAAAACTCATAAAATCCAGCCCGGCGCTGAAGGCCTTTCCTTCCCCCGACAGCACGACCACCCGCAGCGATTTCTCGGCGGCCAGTTTCTTTCCCGTGGCCGTTAACGCCTCGAACATGGCCGGATCAAGGGCATTCATTTTTTCTGGACGGTTCAGGCGAACATCGGCCACCCCGTTTTCGATAGTATACACAACACGCTCAGACATAGGGATTTCCCTTCTTTAACTATGAGATTTCATGGGGGTTGGGGCCGTTTAAGCCAGTTTGTCCAGCTTTTTTTTGGCTTCCATGGCCTCGGCGATGGTCCGTTTGATCAACTCGGCCACGGTGGGGATATCCTCGATGGCCCCGATGATCTGGCCCATCGGATAAATGCCTTCACTCAGGTCTCCATTTTCCCAGCCTTTGAAACTGACTTTTCCGCTGATCATGGGTGCCAGCTCTTCCAGGGTCGCACCCCGGCGTTCCATTTCAATGATCTTTTCCGACCAGGGGGTTTTTAAGACCCGGGCCGGGTTCATCAGCGATTCCATCACCAGCACCGTTTCCGTTTCCCCGGACCCAAGGATCTTGGCCTTGGCCGCCGGATGGAGGGGGGATTCCTGGGTGGCCAGGAAACGGCTTCCCATGTTGATCCCTTCCGCGCCCATGGCCAGGGCGGCCAACAGGGTTCGCCCATTCCCGAACCCGCCCCCGGCAATGAGGGGCGCCTTGATCTTGGCCGCGGTCTTGGGAATCAGGATTAGAGAGGTCACCTTTTCCATACTGGGATGGCCTCCGCATTCCGTGCCCACGATGGACACCAGGTCCACCCCCATGCTGTCGGCCTTAACCGCGTCCCGAACCCGGGCGCATTTATGGATATGAATCAGCCCGGCTTTGGATATGATCTCTCGGTAGGGTTGAGGGCTCCGGCCGGCGGTCTCCAGAATCTTTACCCCGGCTGAGATGATGGTCTCGAGCATTTCCTCCACCGGGCGGGGCACCAGGGCCGGGAAGAGGGAAATGTTGACGCCGAAGGGCTTGCTGGTCAACTCCCTGATTTTTTCGATGGCCTCGGTCAATTCCTCTTGGGTGGGATACATGGCCGCGGCCAGGCAGGCCAGCCCGCCGGCGTTGGCCACTGCGGATACCAACTCGGGCTTGCTCACCCACATCATGGTTCCGCACTGAATCGGATAATCGATACCCAACAACTCGGTCATTCTGGTTTTAAGCATAGCATCTCCTTTCTCTTTCTTTCCATCGATGGGACGGTATGGTGATCGAACTTTTGAGGTTCGAATGATAGTAGACCGGTCGGCCATATTTTTCAATGACTTTTTGCCGAATGGGTACCAACCCTATTCCTTCTTGGAGGAAATAGGGTTTTAGTCTGATAAAGGTCAGGAAGATCTGGGAGAGTAATTCGCGGCGGTGCCGGGGTGATAGAGAGAAGGCGGTCTCGGGAGCCGCCCTCAGGGTGGTTAGAACAGAGGGTCGCTGTATTTTTTTCGGATCACTTTCTTGTCTAATTTTCCCACACTGGTTTTAGGAATCGCCTCGACCATGATAAACCGATCCGGAACTCCGTATTTGGGTAATTTACCTTCAGCGGCAAATTCTTTCATAAATTGTTTTAATTCCTCTTCGGTGATTTTATCCGTGTATTCCGGCTTAAGGGTTACCACCATCAAAGGCCTTTCACCCCACTTCGAATCCGAAACGCCGATGGCGGCCGACTCCAACACGGCCGGATGCTGGCTCAAGGCATTTTCCAAATCCAGGGAGGATACCCATTCCCCGCCGCTTTTGATCACGTCCTTGATGCGGTCGGTAATCTGCAAATAGCCGCCCTGATCGATATAACCCACATCGCCGCTGTGGAGCCATCCGCTGCGCCACAGTTCTATGGTCTTGTTTGGCTCTTTAAAATAACCTTGGGTCAGCCAGGGGGATCGCATGACCACTTCGCCCTTGGAAACACCGTCATGGGGCAATAGGCGGTCCTCCGGATCCACCACTTCGACTTCAGCCAAAGGAATGGGTTTACCGGTTTTGATGATGATATCCCGTAATTGATCTTTTGGCCAATCGAGCATACTTTTTTGGGGAATGGCCGCGGTCATTACCGGACAGGTTTCCGACATCCCATAACCGGCCTGAATCGCGATACCGCGATCCTGGGCGGCCTTGGCCAATCCTTTGGGGAACCGGGCGCCGCCGATAACCACTTTCCAGTGAGACAGATCCACTTGGTCGATGGCCGGACAGTTTAAGAGCATCTGCAAAATCGTCGGGACACAGTGCGAAAAGGTGACCTTTTCCTTTTCAATCAGCCGCAAGATTTTCTCCGGTTCGTATTGACCGGGATAGACCTGCTTGGCCCCCAGCAGGGTCGAGACATAGGGATAGCCCCAGGCATGGACATGGAACATGGGGGTAAGGGGCATATAGACGTCATCGGACCTAAACCATCCGACAGGCTGAAAGCTGCCGATCATCACCGAAACCGAAAGGGTGTGGAGCACCAGTTGACGGTGGGTGAAAAAAACCCCTTTAGGACTGCCGGTCGTCCCGGTAGTATAAAAAGTAGTGGCCTTGGTGTTTTCGTCCAGGTCGAGGAAAGGATAGGGGAAAGCCCCCGATCGGAGCAATTCCTCATATTCAGCGGCCATAGGTATTTTCGTATCCGGTCTTTGACCGTCTTCCACCATGACCACCATCGCCTTCACCGTCTTCAGGTCGTTCCAGATGTTTTCCAGGATGGGTAAAAAACTGGCATTGGTAATGATCAGGTCGGCTTCGGCGTGGTTGATGGTATAGAGGATCTGCTCCAAGGACAACCGCCAGTTGACGGTTTGCAGTACCGCCCCCATCATGGGAATAGCAAAAAAGCATTCCAGGTAGCGGTGACTGTCATAATCAAAGACCGCTACTGTATTTCCTGCCTTGACGCCGAGACGTTCGAGCCCGCTGGCCAGCCGGTGGATACGTTCATTTAAGGATCGATAATCATAGCGATTCTGGTCGGCATAGACGATTTCACGATCCGGCGAATAGATCAATGGGGTATTCAATAGTTTTTTAATTATCAAAGGATACTGATAATTTTCTCCGGGTTGGTATATCTTTTCTGCCATAGAAACTCCTTTCATCCTAATCCCAGCAAATTTTTAACACGGCTTATTTTGCCTTCCAGGTCAGCCTGGCGGCCGATCATAATCCTTTGAGCGGTCGGCGGCCCGGCCCCGTGCATGGATTCGATGAGGTATCCCACCGCCCCGGCGCCGGCCACCAGGTTTTCAATCAGGCGCAGGACCTTCATTCGGTCGATGACCTGCCCCTCCGGGGAGGCGGCCAAATATTTCTTGATGTAGGGACCGGTTATGGGGTCTTCAAAATCATCGGCCGAAGGCATGGTGCCTAAAAGTCCCCCGGCGATGTCGGTAGCCAACCGGGCCAGCTCGTAAGGAAAACGGGTGACGTTGAGTTTGCAGACATTGGCTAAGAGTAAATTCACCTGATAATTGCCGGCCGGCGTCTTTGTGCCGGTAGCCGAACAGGCAATACCGCAGGAATAGATCGTTTCATTGAGATGGATCATCTCCACAATTTTATCTTTGATATGGCTGGCCTCGGCTACCCCGTTTAAACGGGCGATCAGGGCCGTGGCCCCGATGAGGACGTCGCCCACCCCTACCTTGCAGCCACCGTAGCTTTGCCGGTGGTAAGAGGCGAAGCGTTCCACCAGAATCCCGGAAAAATCAACTTCCCGGTTCAGGAATATTCTTTCCTTGGGCACAAAAACATCTTCAAAGACGGTCATTACCTCCTGACCGCCGAAGACGGGATTGCCCACGTCGGTAATAAATTTTTCCAGCTTCCGGGTATCACTGGCCTGGCGACCATAGATGTGACGGATACCCCTGGCATTGGTCGGAACGGCGCAGCAAATCGCCCAGTCTTCCTCGCCTGGGCGGAGGGTCATGGTCGGCATAACCAGTATTTCATGGGAGTTGAGCATACCGGTTTGATGCAGCTTGGCCCCGCTGATGACCACACCATCAAGTGTGCGTTCTTTGACCCGTAGATAAAGGTCAGGATCCTTCTGATCCTTGGGCCGTTTTCCCCTGTCCCCCTTAGGATCGGTCATGGCCCCGTCCACCAGCAGGTCCTGCTGTTGAATCCATTTCCAATAATCTCTAAAGCGTTGATGATAAGAAGTCCCATTGTCCCGGTCGCATTCATAGGTCGTGCTGAAGATGGCGTTAGCGGCATCCAGCCCCACACAGCGCTGAAAGCAACAACCGGTTTGGAGGCCGCAGTAGCGTTGCATCTTAACCTTGTTGACCAGGTCTTCCGTGCTCTGGTGGAGATGGGTGAACCGATTGACCGTATCCTGACATAAGGGCGACTCCACACAAAACAACTCCCGGGTTTCCGGGTCGTGGGCGCAATCATAAGTGAAAGCCACCGCCCGCCGGGAAGGTCCCACCAGGCCGTGTTCAGGCAAGTTTCCGGTCTTTTGGCCCAATATATGGGCCTCCAGACCGAGGGATTTAATCGAATCCAGGTATTCATCCCCTGTTTTTAATGCCATTTTTTTATTCCTTCCCCTGATAATAATAGGTCAGGCATCATGCCTGACAAAGGTTGAAATCAAGATAGGGTCAGCCAGGCCCAGGCGTGGCCTACCTGTTGGGAATTAAATTTTTATCATTCCCCACTTTGCAGGAGCTAACCGCATTTTACTTTCCTTAACCGACTTTTAAAGGAAACCATCTTTAGTAAGACGGTCATAGGCCATAGCCATATTAACTCATTGTTATTATAACTCTTTTATTGCGTCCAAACGTAAAACAAGCTATTTGATTATCATTTATCTGTCAAGTATTTTTTGAGCAGGGTTTAGGACCTTGCAAGAAGGCCAGCGGGTAAGCTTTGAAATCGAGCAAGGCCAAAAAGGCCCGGCCTTTATTCCGGGTCCCATCATTTCCTCCCCATTTTCCCTTCGGATCCGCAAGGCCCCAGACCGACTGGCCCTTTCCGCTGAAAGAAATCATTTGACCTTCAAAGCGATTGGTTCGAGAACAGCCCGGATTCTCTCAATTCGTGGGCTTTGATTGTTTTCAGCATAGGGGAAAGACGGGTCACGGTCATCGGCTTCAGGTCCCCGGTCTTGATGAGTTCGGTGATCCGGGTGAGTTGACCGGCATCGGGCGAACCGAGACCTTCTTGGGAGGGCTGTAATTTTAAATTTACAAAGCCGGCTGAGCTATGATATAGGTCTACTGTCAATGGGTTTAGGATTTCCAGCAGTTAATTGTCGTTCACAAGATTAACTATCAAGGAACTCCATTTGGATATTTTAGTCCAAATACTGGTCAGCGGACTGGCTACCGGCGGTGTCTATGGGTTGATCGCCCTTGGCTTTGTCCTCATCTACAAGGCCACCAGTGTCCTCAACCTGGCCATGGGCGAATTCATGACCATGGGGGCCTTTATCTGCCTGACCCTCCTGACCAAATTTCAGGCCCCTTTTTATGTGTCCTTTCTTTTTACCCTCCTTTTCGCTTTTGGCCTGGGTGTGATTGTCGAGAGGGTGATTCTAAGACCCCTGATCGGTGAACCCATCATCTCGGTCATTATGGTCACCATCGGTTTGGGGGTTGCTTTACGGGGGATCATGTACATGATCTGGACCCCGGTCTTCCGAAATTTTCCCGATATTTTTCCTCCCCAGCCTCTGAATCTTAAGATTGCCGTTGTCCCCTCTGGTCTTTTGTGGGGGTTTATCTTCGCCGTCATCGGCACCCTGATCTTCTTAGCCATTTTTAAATTCTCCCGGACCGGCGTGGCCATGAGGGCCACGGCCAACGACCAGCAGGCCGCCCAATCCATGGGCATTAGCGTCCGTTGGGTCTTCGCCTTGGCCTGGAGCTTCGGGGCTATGGCCTCGGCCATCGGCGGGATCGTCATCGGTAACCTGTCGGGAATCAGTGTCTATATGGGGGACATCGGGCTCAAGGTCCTGGCCGTCATTATCTTAGGGGGTCTGGACAGTATCGGAGGGGCCATCCTGGGGGGGTTGATTATCGGGGTGCTGGAAAATTTGGCCGGTTTTTATATCGACCCCCTGGTCGGGGGCGGCATTAAAAGCGTGGCCCCATTCTTTATTTTGGTCTTGATCCTCATGTTTAGGCCCTATGGCTTGTTCGGGAAAAAACTTATTGAGAGGGTCTGAGGAAAAGTGACGAGTGACGAGTAAAAAATTCAATTTCATTATCTTGTCACCGGTCATTCGTCTCTCTCAACAGGAAAAACATCATGCGCTGCGGCGATTTTAAAGAAACTTACCTAAAAGATGAAGCCATCTTTCAATCGCTTTTCGTAAAGCTGTGCTTAGCCTTATTTTTTGGGTTTCTGCTGGTCTTTCCCTTTGTGGCTAATGCCTACTTTTTATACTTAGCCAACATGATCGGTTTCGCCGTCATCGGGGCCGTGGGCTTAAATCTGTTGACCGGATTTACCGGTCAGATTTCTTTGGGACATTCGGCTTTCATCGGGGTGGGGGCCTATACCTCGGCCATCCTGATCACCCGCTGCGGCTTCTCCTTTTGGGTCTCTCTCCCCTTTGCCGGAATGGTTTCGGCCTTGGCTGGCCTGATCATCGGTCTGCCTTCTCTCCGGGTCAAAGGGCTGTACCTATGCATCGCCACCCTGGCCTCCCAGTTCATCTTCGAGTTCATCTTCGTCCATTGGGAGTCCATGACCAAAGGGATTACCGGGATCCATATCCCACCGCCCCGGATCGGAGGTTTTAAATTTGAGACGGAAAAAGATTTTTATTGGATAACCCTTTTTTTTGTCATCCTGTCCGTGGGCTATGCCCGTAACCTGGCCCGGTCTCGCATGGGACGGGCCTTTGTAGCCATCCGGGACCGTGATCTGTCGGCTGAAATCATCGGGATCAATCTCCTGCAATACAAACTCAGTGCTTTTGCCATCAGTTCATTTTTGGCCGGGATTACGGGGGCCCTATGGGTGAACTTTTTAAAGGTCATCACCCCGGAACACTTCCCCTTCATCCTGAGCATTCAGTTTCTGGCTATGATTATTATCGGCGGACTGGGAAGTGTATTGGGCTCGATCTTTGGGGCCATTTTCATGACCCTTGTCCCGGAATTCTTGAGCTATTTGTCCGGAGTGGTCAAATTGCAGGCCCCGGGCTATGAGCAAATCTTTATTCCTTTCAAGGAGGTGGTGTTCGGAAGTTTAATCATAATCTTCCTGATTTTTGAGTCCCATGGTTTGGTAGAAATCTGGAACCGCATCAAAGGTTTTTTTCGACTGTGGCCGTTTTCGTATTAAGCCCACATGCCCCTCTGGGGGGCCACGAAGCATGAAAATAACCGTAGGGGCGGGTTTTAAACCCGCCCCTACAGAGCCTCGACAAAGATTAAGGG
The DNA here is from genome assembly GCA_963838485.1 of uncultured delta proteobacterium. Lineage (GTDB taxonomy): Bacteria > Desulfobacterota > RBG-13-43-22 > RBG-13-43-22 > RBG-13-43-22 > RBG-13-43-22. The sequence continues at coordinate 44,221 of CAWIRY010000098.1, forward strand.
CGGTTTAAGATCTATTTTCGAACTAAGGGATTCCAGGATTCCAGGGGTCAAGGGTTCAAGTGAAAAGCCTTAATCCTCAGGCCTCTTTTGAACGCCCTGTAAAATGAAAATAGGTTTCTTTAATATGCCGCATTCTGAAATCTGAAATCCGAAATATAGAAAGGGGGGATTTTTCTAAATTTTGAGGTTAGGAATCGCCATAAATTTTCTATCAAAAGGAGGGTCTAACACCATGAAAAAAGCATTACTGATTGCCATAACCATCGTCATGGGCTTGAGTCTTTATTCTTTTTGCCTGGCCCAGAGCCAACAGACCTACACCCTCTGTGCCGTCCATCCTTTCACCGGACGGTTTGCCTTTGCCGGAATCCAAGGGCAGGACGCCATGAAGGATGCCGTGGATATGGTCAATGAAGCGGGAGGAATCAACGGGAAAAAACTCCTCTATTACTGGAAGGATGGGGAGTATAAGGATGACGTGGGCATTGCTGCCTTTAAGAGTCTGCAAAGCCAGTACAAACCCCAGGTCATGTGGGGGCAGAGCACCGGCATGACCAAGGCCCTGGCGCCGGAAATCAAGGACCGTTATAAAGTGCTTTATTCCGCCTATACCTTTGCCGCTGAGGCCGCCAACCCCAAGGTTAATCCCTATCTTTTTATCCCCGGCCCAACTTATGCCGAGCAGTTCGCCGTACTCCTGAAGTACATTGCCAAGCAAAAACCAGGGGCCAACATCGCCTTCTTCTACGGTGACCACGAATTTGGCCGGGAGCCGATTCCTTTCGCCCGGGAATATGCCAAAAAATTGGGTTTGAAAGTGGTGGCCGAGGAGGTGACCAAGGTCGGCGGGGTGGACGTGACCACAGAGATCCTGGACATGAAAAAGAATAATGTGGAGTTTTGCATCTTCCAGGGTTATATTGCCGATCCCATTCAAAAGGTCATCAAACAGTCCAAGGATTACGGGCTCAAATGTCAGTTCATGGGCACCTTCTGGTCCACAGAGAAGCAACTGCTGGAACTGTTGGGTCCGCTGGCGGATGAGTACATCGGAGTCACGGCCTACTCCTTTTATTATCAGGATCAGTATCCCATGATCAAAAAGATTCGGGAATGGAACCAGAAGCATCATCCCAAACAAGCCGAATACCGCACCCAGGCCTATATGCAGGTCTTTATGGGCACCACCCTGATGATCGAGGCCTTGAAACGGGCCGACAAGGCCGGTCCGGTGACTGGGGACAGCTTAGTCAAGGCCTTGCAGTCTATTAAAAATTTTGATGTCGGTGGGTTGATGCCCCCGGTGACCATTAAAAACAACAGCATCCCAGTAGGCAGGATCGTTCGAGGCAATTCCAAGACCGGACACTTCGATCCGATCACCGATTGGATCACGCTGGATTGAAGAAAAAGGTCTAAGGTGTAAGGCGCAAGGTGCAAGGCAAAAGGCAAAGGCGTGAGGCGCGAAAAAAAAGAGGTGTTTTAGGGTTTCCTCGCGCCCTGCGCCTTGAGCCTTGCGCCAAACCGGTACAGATAAACGACTCAATGACTCGATAACGCAATAACTCAATAAACCCGATAATCTCAATGAACCCGATAACCCCTTCAACCCCAAAGACCCTGCCAGCCCTGTTGAAACGCAATGCCTCCCTTTTCAGAGACACCAAGGTGGCCTTGCGCGAAAAGGAGTTCGGGATTTGGCAGTCCGTTTCCTGGCAGGCCTATTACGATAGGGTCAGATATCTCTCTCTGGGACTGGTAGAGTTGGGCTACGAAGGAGAGGATAAACTTTCGGTCATCGGCGACAACCGACCGGAATGGCTTTATTCGGAACTGGCCATTCAGGCCCTGGGCGGGGCCGTGGTGGGCATATTCCCGGACAGTCATCAGGAACAGGTCCAGTATGTCATCGACCATTCCGATTCCGTTTTCGTCATGGTGGAAGACCAAGAACAGACCGATAAGGTCCTCAACATGATCGACAGGATCCCCCGGGTCAAAAAGGTGATCATCGATGACATAAAGGGGATGCGCAATTATGATCATCCGAAGCTGATCCCTTTCAGCAAGGTGTTGGAGAAGGGTCGGGAAAGGGACCAAAAAGATCCAGGCCTCTTTGATTCCCGGCTCGAACCGAGTCAAGGAAGAGGATACGGCCTTGATCCTTTATACCTCGGGGACGACCGGTCTGCCCAAAGGGGTCATGCTCACCCATCGTAATATGATCAAGATGATCGAGAATTTCGACCGGGTGGACCCGGCCTTTCCATCGGACAATCATGTCTCCTTCCTGCCCCTGCCCTGGGTGGGGGAACAGGCTACCTCAGTAGCCTGGAACCTCTATAAGGGGGTAACCATCAATTTTCCGGAAAAGGTGGAGACCGTTCCCCAGGACATCCGGGATGTGGGGCCCCATTTGTTGTTGGCCCCGCCCCGCTATTGGGAAAAGATGTGTTCCGACATCCAGGTCAAGATCCAGGATGCCGCCTGGATCAAAAAAAGGATTTTTAACTGGTCCATGCCCCTGGGCTACCGCCTGGCCGCACTGAGATTGCAGAATAAAAAACCGGGCCTTCCCTGGTTGATCCTGGAGCGGATCGGTTATTTCTTCCTTTTCCGGTCCCTTAAAAACTATCTGGGATTAACCAACTTAAGAAATGTCTATACCGGCGGGGCCCCCATCGGGCCGGAGGTCTTCAATTTTTTCATGGCCCTGGGGATCAATATCAAACAACTCTACGGCCAGACCGAAGTCACGGGAATCGCCGTGGGCCATCGCAATGACAGCGTTAAACTCAATACCGTGGGCCATCCTATGCCGGAAGTGGAATTAAAGATTTCCGATGCCGGTGAAATCCTGATCAAGGGACCCACGGTCTTCAAAGGGTATTATAAAGATAAAGAGGCCTCCTTAAAGACCATCGACGCCGAGGGCTGGGTCCATACCGGAGATGAAGGGATTCTGGATGAGGACGGTCAATTGATCATGATCGACCGCCAAAAGGATGTCATGCGTCTGGCCGACGGCAGCAAATTTTCCCCCCAGCTTATCGAAAACAAATTGAAATTCAGCCCCTATGTCAATGAAGCCATGGTGGTGGGTAAAGACCATCCTTATATAGCCGCCATGATCATCATGGATATGGGGAATATGGGCAAATGGGCGGAGAACCGGAAATTAACCTTTACCACCTTCACCGATCTGTCTCAAAAAGCGGAAGTTTATGAACTGATCGCCTCGGAGATCCAGCGGATCAACCGGTCTCTGCCCAAGATCGCCCGGGTCAAGCGTTTTGTCATGATGTATAAGGAACTGGATGCCGATGATGACGAGATGACCCGGACCCGGAAATTACGCCGGGGCTTTGTGGCCGAACGCTATGCCTACCTGATCGAGGCCCTCTACGGCGCCCAGGAAGAATTGACCGTGGAATCGGATATTCGTTATCAGGACGGGACCGGTTTTCGCATGAAGACCCTGGTGCGGATTAAAGAGGTCAAGGACGCGGGATGAGCCAGTCGAAAAATCCGTACAGCCCACATGAATATCAATTAATCGTTGAGGATATTATCCTGTCCTTCGGAGGGATCAGCGCCCTTTCCGGGGTGACCACCGGCGTCAAGCAGGGGGAGGTCTTTGCTATTATCGGCCCCAACGGGGCCGGGAAAACCTGTCTGCTGAACTGCATCAACCGTTTTTATCACCCCGAGAAAGGTAAGATTACCTTCGAAGGAAAAGAGATTACCCACCTTAAGCCTCACAAGATCGCCGAACTGGGTATAGCCCGGACCTTTCAGAACGTCGAACTCTTCGGGCACATGACCGTCCTGGATAATATTAAATTAGGCCGCCATGTTCATTTGAAATCGGGATTTCTCTCGGGCGGAATTTATTATGGAAAAACCCGGCAAGAAGAACTCACCTTGCGGAAGGAAATCGAGGAGACGATTATCGACCTCCTGGAAATTGAACCCATCCGCAAGCAGGTCGTCCACACCTTGCCCTACGGGCTGCAGAAACGGGTGGAATTGGCCAGGGCCTTGGCCATGAAGCCCAGACTCTTATTGCTCGATGAGCCGGCCACCGGTATGAATCTCGAAGAAACCGAGGACATGGCCCGTTTTATCCTGGACATCAATGAAGAATGGGGGGTGACCATTATCCTCATCGAACATGACATGGGTATGGTCATGGATATTTGTGACCGGATCTGCGTGCTGGACTTCGGCCAAAAAATTGCCGAGGGCCGGCCGGAAGAAATCCGGCACAATGAACAGGTTATCAGGGCCTATCTGGGGGAACAGGATTTGGCCTATTCGAGGTTGGGAGCATAAGAAAAGGTGCAAGGTCTAAGGTTCAAGGTCTAAGGTTCAAGGTTTGAGGCTTTAGGATAACTACCCTTTTATTTTCTAACCTTGTACCCTGCACCCTATACCTTAAACCCCAAAGTTTTTTTATGGAACCTTTATTAGTCGTCAACAACATCGAAGTCATCTATCATAACGTTATCCTGGTGCTGAAAGGACTTTCCCTCCAGGTCCAGGAGGGGCAGATTGTTACCGTCCTGGGCAGTAATGGGGCCGGTAAGACCACCACCTTAAAGGCCATTTCCGGGCTGCTTAAGTCTGAAGACGGAGAGGTGACCGACGGCGCCATCAACTTTTTGGGACAGCGGATCGACCGCCTGTACCCGGAAAAAATCGTTCGTAAGGGCATCTTCCAGGTCATGGAAGGCCGGCGGGTTTTTGTGGACCTGACAGTTGAAGAGAACTTGATTGCCGGAGGCCATACCAATAAGAATACCCGCCGATTGAAAGAAGACCTGGAGATCGTCTATGGTTATTTCTCCCGCCTGAAACAACGGAGGGCCGTCCTGGCCGGGTATATCAGCGGAGGGGAACAACAGATGTTGGTCATCGGCCGAAGCCTCATGGCCCATCCCAAGTTGATGCTCTTAGATGAGCCTTCCATGGGGCTGGCCCCGTTATTAGTGACCGAGATCTTCGAGATTATTAAACGGATCAATCAGGAAAGAGGGGTAACCATACTTTTAGTGGAGCAGAATGCCCGCTTGGCCCTAAGTATCGCCCATCACGGCTACGTTATGGAAAACGGTCGTATCGTTTTGGACGATACCGTGGAGAAACTTCGGGAAAACGCCGACATCAAAGAATTCTACCTGGGGCTGACCGAGGTGGGCAAGAAGAGTTACCGGGATGTTAAACATTACAAGCGCCGTAAAAGGTGGCTGGCTTAAGCCGTTCCGCCATCATCATTCCTGAAAAGGATTATAACCCGGCTTTTTATATAGCTTGTCCTGGTTATTCAGGATATCCGGCCTATAGACCTTCTCCGCCCACTCGCTCCGCTCAATTTCTTCAAAGGCCACGGAAACAACTTTCTCTTCACAATCGGCGATGGTCATGACATCCTTGGTTATGGCTTCTGCCAGGCGCTTTTTTTGTTCTTCCGTTCTTCCCGGAAGAAGCTTGACAATCACATGGGGCATCGACGGGTCCTCCAAAATTTTTATTTGGCGAATATACGGAGAGAAACGGAAATTATAATTTTCCGAACTCTTTACTCCGAACTCAAAACTATACCTCCGGTCTGGGCAACAGCCCGGCCAACTCAACGATCTCCGGGACCCGTTCCTCCCATTCGATGGCCATGATGTGGACCCCGGCAATGCCTTTCATCTCTTTCAGTCGTTGAATGGTTTCCATGGCGATGGTAATCCCTTCCTTGGTCTGGTCCTTTTTGGGGACCCCTTTCAAGCGGTTGATCACCTCAACCGGTACATCCATCCCCGGCACCAGGTTTTTCATATAATTGGCCATACCGACGGATTTCATGGGGGTTACGCCGCCCAGGATATAGACTTTTTCATCCAGACCCGTATCCCTTACCTGCTGCATAAATCTTTCAAAGCGGTCTAAATTGTAGATACATTGAGTTTGGACAAAATCTACTCCGGCAGCCACTTTTTTCCCCAGGCGGACGGCCCGAAATTCGGCCGGGTCGGCAAAGGGGTTGGCCGCGGCGCCGATAAACATCTGGGGGGGAATATCGATATCCTGATCGTTGATAAATTTTCCCTCGTCCCGCATCTTCCTGACGGTTTGGATGAGTTGCATGGAATCCAGGTCAAAGACGTTTTTGGAAGAGGGGTGATCCCCGAATTTTTGATGGTCTCCGGAAAGACATAGCATATTGCGAACCCCCAGGGCATAAGCTCCCAGGATATCGCTCTGGAGGGCGATCCGGTTGCGGTCCCGGACCACCATCTGCAGGTTCGGTTCCAACCCCTCCTGCATTAAAAGCAGGCATCCGGCCAGGCTGGACATGCGGACCACGGCCGTTTGATTATCGGTGACATTGACCGAATCCACCACTCCTTTTAAGAAGGCGGCCTTTTTTCTGACCACATCCGCGTTGGCACCCCTTGGAGGACCGCATTCGCCGGTTACGGCGAAATGACCGCCGGATAATATCTTTTCTAATCTGCTTCCCGATTTCATAGCCTTAATTCCTCCCTGATCATTTTCCGGGGTCCGCCGTCCCGACTGGTCGTCCAATCCTTGCAAGGGACCACCTGGGTCATCTGATCCAGTTGCCCTAAGCCTTTAAGCCGGTCATAGATGAGTTGCCAGACACAGTCCACCTCTTTGCTGATTTCGCACTTGCCGTTGGCCGACCCCCCGCAAGGACCGTTCAACAGGCTCTTGGAACAGCGAGTTATGGGACAGAGGGCCCCAAAATTATGGATGATACAGGAGCCGCAGGCCTGGCAAAATTCGGCAAAGACCCCATGTTCCCGGGAACCTCCGATGAAGGTCGTATTGAGCCCCGGGAAGACCATCTTATCCATATAGCGGGCGGCGATATATTGAGGACCTACGGTACAGGCGATGGAAAGAACGGCATCCCGATCTTTGATCATGGTTTCCAGTTGATCGATATATTCAGGGTCGCATTGGCGTTCCAGGGTAACCTCCTGAACATCGGCCTCCAGCCCATCCTTTTTCCGGGAAATCCGGATTTCCGCAGCCAGGATTTCAACCTCTTTTTTCCCACCGGTAGTGCAAACGGTCACGCACCCCTTGCATCCGGCCACCAGGATCTTTTTATAGGGCTGGAGCATGGTCAGGATTTCATTTAAAGGTTTTCTTTCCGCTACAACCATGGTTGTCCTCCCAAAGTTAGTTATTAGCCTTGTAATTAATACGAAAATAACGGTTTAAGGTCCAAGGTTTAAGGTTCAAGGGAAGTATAGATTTGATGTATGCGGTCATGGTTTTCCTTATACCTTGACCCATTCTTATCAGGCCGCTTTTTTCATGGGCCGAATCGGGCTTGGGCCCAGGGCCCGAATCTTTTCGGTCATTTCCCGGGCGATTTCGGCAAAACGGGGACCTTGGGCGGCCGAAAGGTTATACATCTCTACCCGTTCCGGTTCAAGGCCTAATTCCGTCAATATCTTTTTTACCTGCTCGACCCTTTTTCTGGCCTTCAGATTTCCACTGATATAATGGCAATCTCCCTCCAAACAACCGGCCACATAGACACCGTCCGCCCCCTCCTCAATGGCATTGAGGAGGTGGATTACATCCACCCGGCCGGTGCAGGGGACGATGATAACGCGAATATTGGGTGGATATTGCAGCCTCATCGAACCTGCCAGGTCCGCCGCGCTGTAAGCTCAATACTGGCAGCAGAAGGCCACAATCCGAGGTTCAAATGGATGAATCATTGAAAACTCCTTTCAGGTATAAAGATTCAAGGCATAGAATATAAGATCCAGGGTGTACGGTTTATGGTAAAAAAGTTTTTCCTTGGACCTTGGACCTTGTGCCTTGAACCTATTTTTTAGGCTGCCGCCAGGGCCTGGACCTTGGCCAGGACCTGTTTGTCGGTGAAGTGCTGCAGGCTGATGGCCTTGGCCGGACACTCTGAAACACAAACCCCGCAGCCCTGACACTTGGTGACATCGATTTCAGCCGCCCCCCGGTCTCCGATAATCGGGACCCGGAAGGGGCAGACCCGGACGCAGGTCAGACAAACGGCACAGAGCTCTTCCTGAACCACGGCCACCACCCCGCCGACCTTGATGGAATCCTTGGCCAAAAGGGTCAAGGCCCGGCCGGCCGCGGCTTGGGCTTGGGCGATACTTTCATCAATGGGCTTGGGATAATGGGCCAGACCGCAAAGATATATCCCGTCAGTGGCGAAATCCACCGGCCGCAGTTTCATGTGGGCTTCCAGGAGGAAGCCTTCGTTATTCAAAGAAACCTTGAAGACTTCGGTTAAGTCTTTCACCGGGTTGGGAATAATCGCCGAGGCCAGGGTAACCAGGTCCGGCACCAGGGTGATGGGACGGCCCAGCACATGATCGATGACATTGACGGTCACCTGGCCGTCCTCTACCCGGACCTGGGGTTTGCTGTCCAGGTCAAAACGAACAAAGGTGACCCCTTGATTTCTGGCCTCCCGGTAAAGATCTTCCCGGACCCCAAAGGTCCTCATGTCCCGATAGAGGATAAAGATGTCCATATCGGGATTGATCTTCTTCAAAGTCAAGGCGCTTTCTACGCTGTGGGTGCAACAGAGTCGACTGCAATAAGGCCGATCCGGTTCTCGGGAACCCACACACTGGATGAATACGGCGGTTTGGGCCTTGAGGACCTTTTCCTCTTGAGTCATGATGGCCCGGTCCAATTCCAGGGCGGTCATGATCCTGTGATTCTGTCCATAGGCATAAACATCCGGTTTCCATTCCTGTCCGCCGGTGGCCAGGATGACGGCTCCATGAAGGATCTCTTGCTCCTGCCCACCTTGATTCAGGGTCGTGGTATAATTGCCGATAAAGCCCGAGGAACGAACCACCTCGGTATTAAAATACACCTGGATCCGGGGATGACTGGTTACTGATGACACCAGAGTTTTAACATAGGTCTGGATGTCTTCCCCATTCCAGGTATTCCGTAGTTTAAGCGCCGTTCCGCCAAGGGTGTCGCTTCTTTCCACCAGATGGACCGGGTATCCCTGCTGGGCCAGGTTGAAGGCCGTCGTCATTCCCGCCACTCCGCCGCCGATCACCAGGGCCGACTTGGTCAAGCCAAAAGAAATCTTGTGCAAGGGTTCGAGTAAAGAAACCCGGGCCACGGACATACGAACCAAATCCTTGGCCTTGGCCGTTGCGGCCTGTGGATCCCCCTGGTGGACCCAGGTATCCTGGTCCCGGATGTTGGCCATGTCAAAAAGATATTGGTTAAGACCGGCCTCCCGGATGGTCTGCTGGAATAGCGGTTCATGGGTCCGGGGCGAACAGGAGGCCACCACTACCCGGTTGATACCTTTTTCCTGAATGGCCGTCTTCATCTTTTCCTGGGTATCCTGGGAACAGGTGAAGAGGTTGTCCTCCACATGGACCACATGAGGCAGTGTCCTGGCATATTCACGGACGGCCGGGACATCGGCCACTCCTCCGATATTGATGCCGCAGTTACAGACAAAGACCCCGACCCGGACGTCCTGCCCAATCACATCGACCTCCGGCGGGAGTTCCTGATGGCGGATGAGCTGCCCCCGAACCTCGGCTAAGGATTCGGTGGCCGCACAGGCCGCGGCCGAGGCCTCCATGACCGCCTGGGGGATATCCTTAGGACCGTCAAAGGCCCCGCAGGCATAGATACCCGGCGTTTCAGTGGTCACCGGGGAAAAGCTGCTGACCTTGGCGAACCGATTATGGTCGAGGGGGACTCCGAGCTTCTCGGCCAGGGCAATGGCCTCCGGAGAAGTCTCCAGACCCACGGAGAGGACCACCATATCGAATTCTTCACTCAGGACTTCTCCGTTTTCCAAGACATACTGGATGAGGAGATTGTTCGTTTCCGGGACCGGATCAATGGAATGGATCCGGGACCGGATAAAGCGGACCCCTCGTTCCTCTTGAGCCCGGTTATAATATTTTTCAAACTCTTTCCCGTGGGTCCGCATGTCCATAAAAAATATGGCCGTATCCACTGGGTTGGGGCTGTGTTCTTTGGCAATGACCGCTTCTTTGATGGCATACATGCAGCAGACGGCCGAACAATAGCCGTGATCGCAGTGGTTGATGTCCCGAGAGCCCACACACTGGAGCCAGGCGATTTTTTTCGGTTCCTGGTGATCCGAAGGACGGACTAAGTGTCCTTCGAAAGGCCCGGAGGCCGAAAGAATGCGCTCGAATTCCATGCTGGTGACTACATTGGGGTAATGGATATACCCGTAAGGTTCATAGAGGGAAGGGTCAAAAGGCTGGAAGCCAGGGGCCATAACCACCGAACCGACTTCGATAGTCCTTTCCACGGGCTTCATCTCATGATCGATGGCCTTGGCCAGACAGGCCTCAACACACTGATAACATTCGGAGCAGATCCCGCACTTGAGGCACCGTTCGGCCTCTCTCCTGGCCCGCTCCTCGGTGAACCCCAGGGCGATCTCTTGATAGGTCCCGCGGCGCTCGGATAGATCCCTGGTCGGCATGACCTGACGGGGTTTAAGGGCCTCCCCTTCTGTTTCCGGCTTGACGAAGGACCAATCTTTTTGCCGGTCGGCCTTGAGGTCCAGGTAGTTGAGATAACGGTGGATGCTTTCGGCCGCTTCTTTGCCGCAGGCCACGGCCTCAACCACGGATTTCGGACCGTATAAAAAATCACCGCCGGCAAAGACACCGGGGAGATTGGTTTCCAAGGTCAGGGGATCGGCCTCAATAGATCCTCTAGGGGTAATGTTCAATCCTTGTGAAGAAAGGCCCTCGACCTCGGACTGCTGGCCAATAGCCACAATGGCCGTATCCACTTTCCAGGAAGTCGTCGTCTTTTCATCATAACTGGGGTTGAACCGTTTCTGATCGTCAAAGACGGCTACGCATTTTTTAAAGGAAACGGCGGATAAAATTCCCCCCCTTTCGGTAAACTGCAAAGGTCCCCAGCCGTTTTCAATGATTACTCCTTCTGATAAGGCCTCTTCGATTTCATACTCCCAGGCCGGCATTTCATTTCGTTGCTCCAGACAAACCAGTCTGACTTCTTTGGCCCCCTGTCTGAGAGCGGTCAGGGCTACGTCAATAGCCACATTGCCTCCCCCGATGACTAAGGTCTTTTTCCCGACACGGATATTTTCCCCCAGGGCGGTCGAACGGAGAAAATTGACCCCTTGCAAGACATTGGGCAAATCTTCCCCTGGGACCCCCAGTCCGCGGCTTTTATGGAGACCGAGGGCCAGGTAGAACGACTGGAAACCCTGGTCTTTCAATTCATTCAGAGTGAAATCGCGGCCAAAGGCCAAGCCGGTTTTCATCTCCACACCCAGGTCTTTGATGACCTGGATCTCGGCCTGCAAGGATTCACGGGGCAGGCGGTAAGCCGGAATGCCAACGGCCATCATGCCCCCAAGGACAGGCAGCTTTTCAAAAACGGTCACCGGATACCCTTTCTGGGCCAGATAATAAGCGGCCGTCAACCCGGAAGGACCCCCACCCACTATGGCCACCTTTTCCGGCCTTGGCGCGGCCACCGCAGGGACGTATCGCTCGGTATCCTTAAGGTCCAGGTCAGCCACAAATCGTTTCAGATATTCGATGGCTATGGGCTCGTCCACCTGGCCGCGGGTACATTGGGCTTCACAGGGGTGATGACAGACCCGTCCACAAACGGCCGGGAAGGGCATTTCCTGTTTGATCAGTTTTAAGGCCTCTTTGTCCCGGCCCTGGGCGATGAGGGCGATAAATCCCTGTATGCTGATATGGGCCGGACAGGTGGCCTTACAGGGGGCGGTCCCCCTTTTTTCAATGGCAAATGCGCCGGGCATGGCCTGAGGATAAAGTTTGTAAGCGGCCTTGCGGGTCCGCATTTCCTCGTCGAATTGGTTGGGCAAATCGATCGGGCAGACCTTGGTACATTCGCCGCAAGAGGTGCATTTGGAGGGATCCACATAGCGGGGATTTTGCCGGACCTTGATTTGAAACCGTCCCGGGCCTCCGGAAATTTCCTCGATTTCGCTCAGGGTCAAAAGTTCGATATTCAAATGTCGGCCGCATTCCACCAGTTTGGGGGAGATGATGCACATGGAACAGTCGTTGGTCGGAAAGGTCTTGTCTAATTGGGCCATGACCCCGCCGATTGCCGATTTTTTCTCCACTAAATAGACGTAGTATCCGGATTCGGCCAGGTCCAAGGAGGCCTGAATACCGGCGATCCCTCCTCCGACAACCATGACCGCTCCGACTTTTTTGGTTTCTTCTTCGGCCATATAATCTTATCCTTCTAAATTTATTGGGTTGTTAAGATAACCAACGTCCTTAATTTTTTCAAATATCCTTTTTACTCCAACCCGCCTTTGGAATGGGGACTAAGAAGACCCCCCTGAGGAGGGCTTGCTTGAGAGGATTAAAAATAAAAAGCCCAGGGAAGGTTCCCTGGGCTTTGGATGTGTTTAAAATAAGCCCCTTACCTTGCCGGTCTTGACATCCACGTCGATCCTGCGGAAGGCCGGATCCGAGGATGTTCCGGGCATCAGACTAATGGTGCCGGCCATGGGGCAAAGGAATTTGGACCCGGAATAGATCAAGACGTCTCGAATCGGAAGCTTCCAGCCCTTGGGGACCCCTTTGAGTGTCGGATCATGGGTGAGGCTCAAATGGGTCTTGACCATCATGGTGGCATAATCATCGTATTTGGGATCGGCCTCAAGCATCTTGGCCTTGGCTTCCGCCTCGGCGGTCCAGGAAACCCCGTCGGCCCCATAAACTTCTTTGGCGATCTTGGCCACCCGATCCCGGAGTTTCATTTCCAGAGGATATAAGAATTTGAACTTGGATTTTTCTTTGCAGGCATCAATAACCGCATCGGCAAATTCCAGGGCCCCGTCACCGCCGTCGGCCCAATGGGTGGAAACGGCACAGCGGGCACCGGCCTTTTCAGCATATTTTTTGACCATGGCGATCTCGTCTTTGGTATCCGTATGGAAGGAATTGATACAAACTACCGGGTTCATGCCTGATTTGCGAATAATTTCGATACAGTGAACCATATTGGCTACGCCCTTTTCCACCAGGCCTACGTTTTCTTTGGTGTATTCCTCGGGCAAGGCCAATCCGGCTACGACTTTAGGTCCACCGCCGTGCATTTTCAATGCCCGGATAGTGGTGGTCAAAACCGAAACATGGGGTTTGAGTCCGCTGTAACGGGATTTTACGTTCCAGAATTTTTCAAAACCGATGTCGGCTGCAAATCCGCTCTCGGTAACATGATAATCAAACAACTTCAACCCGACGCGGTCGGCGATAATGGAAGACTGGCCCACGGCGATATTGGCAAAAGGACCGGCATGGACCATACAGGGCTGATATTCGGCCGTACACAACAAGGTGGGGTTGATGGAGGGGACCATAAAGGCCGTCATGGCCCCGCCGACTTCCAGGTCTCCGGTAGTGACCGCTTTGCCCTTTTTATCAAAGGCCACCGTAATTTCATTCAGCCGTTTCCTGAGATCGGCCAGGTCATTAACGATGGACAGGATGGCCATCACTTCGGAAGACACTGCAATCCCATATTTGGATTGCATCATGTAACCGTCCATGCGGCCGCCGATGCCGATGATGATATTCCTCATGGCCTGGGCGCAGAAATCCATGACCCAGCCCATTTCCACCTTGGTGGGATCGACATCCAAACGGCGCATTTTGGTCAGACGTTTTAATTGCTCATCGTTATAGTTCCGTTCATGCTGCATCCGAGCCGTTAAAGCCACCATGGCCAGGTTGTGGGCGTTCATGATATTGTTGATATCGCCGGTAAGGCCCATGGAGAATTCGGTCATGGGGATCAGTAAGGAATTACCGCCGCCGGCCGCTGTTCCTTTGATGTTCATGGTCGGTCCGCCGGAAGGCTGACGCAGGGCACCGCCCACATTGATTCCCCTTTTGCCCAAACCTTCCATCAGGCCGCAGGAGGTGGTACTTTTCCCTTCCCCAAGGGGCGTGGGGGTGATGGCCGTAACCTCAATGTATTTCCCGTCCTCTTTGTCCTTGAGCCGGTCCATGATCTTCATGAAATCCAGCCGGGCCAGACGGCCGTAAGGGATCACTTCGTCTTTTTGAAGCCCTAATTTGTCCCGCCATTGATCGGGACCGGGCATGTTTTTTTCGGCAGCCTCGGAAATCTGCCAATCCTTCATTTTCACCGCATTGTACGCCATATAAAACATCCTCCTTGTTTAAGGTATTTTGGACCCTCTCAGAATGACTTTTAATCCTTATAATCTGAAACTTGTGTTATTTATCACAACGATTTATTGCCGTCAAGCTTTAAAAATCACACAAATATTTTTTGACAGCCCCGGGTTGGTATGTTAAAAATACTACCCAAAGTTTATAAAAATAAAATAAGGAGTAATGCCGTGTTTGAGATCTTACAAAAAGAAGAGTTGGCTCAGGGGACGGTTGTCAGCAACGTGATCAAGGCGCCTTTGATCGCCCGAAAGGCTAAGCCGGGCCAGTTTGTCATCCTCCGGGTGAACGAAACTGGCGAACGGATCCCTTTGACTATGGCGGATACGGATTCTCAGGCCGGGACCATTACCCTTATCTATCAGGTGGTTGGAAAATCGACAGCCTTGATGAAGACCCTTAATGTCGGAGAGGCCTTTCAAGACATTTGCGGTCCTTTGGGACAGCCCACGCACATAGAAAATCGGGGGACCGTGATCTGTGTGGGGGGAGGCACCGGGGTGGCGGTCTTGCATCCCATCACCAAGGGAATGAAAGAGGCCGGGAATAAGGTGGTGGCCATTATCGGAGCCAGGACCAAGGACCTGCTTATTCTCGAAGACAAAATGGCCCGGGCCTCACACGAACTGCGGGTCTGTACCGATGACGGGTCTTACGGGCATCATGGATTTGTGACCGAGGTCTTAAAGGAATATCTGGATAAAAAAGACCCTATCGCCATGATCGTGGCCATCGGACCGGTGCCGATGATGAAGTTTACCTGTAAACTGACCCAGGGGTACGGAGTGAAGACCATGGTCAGCTTGAATCCCATCATGGTTGACGGAACAGGGATGTGCGGTTGTTGCCGTGTCACCGTGGACGGGGTAACCCGTTTTGCCTGCGTCGATGGCCCTGAATTTGACGGTCACCTGGTTGATTTTGATGAATTGATCCAAAGGCAGCGGAGTTACCTGGAGCAGGAAAAAAGGGCCCTGGAACGGTTTCAGGAATCCGGTTGTCAGTGTAAAGCATAGAATAGCGAATAGCGATTAGCTATTAGCTGTCAGCTATCAGGAATCAAAAATGATGATTATCTTTTGCCCTAAGCTGATCGCTGAAAGCTGAGGGCTTATCAATTACGGAGGCATATCCATGGCCGAAGAAATAAAGAAAAGAGAAAAAATTCCCAGGCAGAAAATGTTCGAGCAGGAACCAAAGGTCCGGGCCAAGAATTTTGATGAAGTACCCCTGGGGTATTCTCAAGAGACAGCCGAGCTGGAAGCTGGCCGCTGTCTCCAGTGCAAAAAACCCACCTGTATGGAAGGATGTCCGGTTCAGATCGATATCCCGGCCTTTATAAGATCGATCAAAGAAGGGGATTTCTCCGGGGCGATTATGAAACTGTGGGAAATGACCAGTCTGCCGGCTGTTTGCGGCCGGGTCTGTCCCCAGGAAAGCCAATGCGAAGCCTTGTGTATCCTTGGCAAGAAAGAGGAACCCGTAGCCATCGGCCGGTTGGAACGTTTCGCCGCCGACTGGCAGCGGACCAAGGGGGAATATAAGATCCCCCAAAAGGCCGCCCCCACGGGGAAAAAAGTAGCCGTAGTGGGGTCCGGTCCCTCAGGTCTTACGGTGGCCGGCGACCTGATTCTCAAGGGTCACGAGGTGACCATATTTGAGGCCTTTCATAAAACCGGGGGGGTCCTTATCTACGGGATCCCGGAATTTCGTCTCCCCAAGGCCATTGTCCAAGCCGAGGTGGATACCCTGGAAAAACTTGGCGTCAAGGTGATCTGCAACGCCGTTATCGGCCGGACCTTATCCGTGGACGAACTCTTTGACCAAGGTTTTGATGCGGTCTATGTTGGGGTGGGGGCCGGGTTACCCATCTTTATGAATATTCCGGGGGAGAATTTGATCGGTATCTATACGGCCAATGAATATCTGACCCGTTCCAACCTGATGAAGGCTTACCGCTTCCCCGAATATGATACCCCGATCGTTTTCGGGAAAAAGGTCGTCGTCCTGGGAGCCGGTAACGTGGCCATGGATTCGGCCCGGACCGCTTTGCGGTTGGGTGCGGAAAGCGTTAAGATCGTTTATCGCCGTTCCCGGGATGAAATGCCGGCCCGTAGCGAAGAGATTCACCACGCCGAGGAAGAAGGGGTTGAACTTCATCTTCTGACCAACCCGACCCGCTTTATCGGGAATGATCAGGGAAAAGTGACGGCCATGGAATGCCTCAAGATGGAACTCGGGGAACCGGATGCTTCAGGCCGCAGGAGACCGATACCCATAACCGGATCGGAATTTATTACGGAGACCGACCTGGTGGTTATTGCCATCGGTGCCGGGGCCAATCCCTTGATAACCGCGGCCACACCCGGCCTGCAGACCAACAAGAGAGGCTATATCATGGCCGATCCCAAGACCGGGAAGACCTATAAAAAAGGGGTCTGGGCCGGTGGTGATATTGTCACCGGATCAGCCACGGTCATCCTGGCCATGGGGGCCGGCCGCCTGGCTGCCAACTCCATTCATGAATATTTGACGATAGGATGGTAAAAAACAACAGGATTCGAGGGATCCAGGATTCGAGGATTCAAGTGAAACAAATAGTAACGGTAAGCCCTTCAAGATTTAGCGCAGGGCACAAGATTTCTTATTTTCCATTGGGTCTTGAACTCTTCACGTTGAATCTTTCCTTGATCCCTCGACTCCTTGACTCCTTAGACCCTTTCCTTTTATTATGATCGACGTACAGAGCCAAAAAGACGACCGCCAGATCCCGATCGACAAAGTAGGGGTCAAGGACATCCGCTATCCGATTACCGTCCGGGACAAAGAAAACGGCTTCCAGCAGACCGTGGCCAATATCAATATGTATGTCGATCTCCCTCATGACCATAAAGGGACTCACATGAGCCGTTTTATCGAGGTCTTGAGCGAACATCGCCGCCAAATCACCCTGGAAAATTTTAGTTCTCTTTTAGATGAACTTAAAAAACGGCTGAACGCCGAATCAGCCCATATGGAAGTTACCTTTCCTTATTTCATTACCAAAAAGGCCCCGGTCACCCAGACCGAAGGACTGATGGAATATGTCTGTACTTTCAAAGGGTCGGTCAACCGATCCAAGGGCCGAGACTTAGTGATTGAACTAAAAATTCCAATTACCACGGTCTGTCCTTGCTCCAAAGAAATCAGTGATTACGGCGCTCATAACCAAAGGGGAGAGGTCCGGGTCAGCCTGCGCTTCAAAAAATTTATCTGGATCGAGGACATTATCCGCCTGGTGGAGGACTCCGGATCCGCAGAGGTCTTTTCGGTTTTGAAGCGGGACGATGAGAAATTTATAACCGAAAAAAGCTATGAGAACCCCATGTTTGTAGAGGACGTGGTCCGCGAAATCGCCCGGAAATTAGAAGCCGACCCCAATATCACCTGGTTTTCCGTGGAGTCTGAGAACTTTGAATCTATTCACAACCACAGCGCTTATGCCTATATAGAGAGGCAAAAAAAACCATAAGGTCTGAGCTCTGAGGAAAACCAACCAATTCAAACGTAAACCGTGCAACCTTTCACCCTGAACCTTGTACCGTAAACCTTGAACCTGGAGTTTTCATGGATGACTTGAAAAAGATGTACCGGACGGTCATGGCCGACCACTTTCCCCAGGACTTGACCATCACCCTGGGGGATCAACGCCTTATTTACCGGAAAAGGACCTGGAAACTACCCCAGGCCGATGGGGTCCTGGAAGAAAAAGGGCTCCGTTACGGGGAAAATCCGGGACAGGAAGCGGCCCTCTATGAATTAATCAACGGGAATCTGATCCTGGGCGAAGGCCGATTCATTCACCCCGGCTCCGGAATGGTTTCAGCCATAACCGAGGCAGAGATGATCCAGGAAGGAAAACACCCCGGCAAGACCAATCTGACCGACGTGGATAATGCCTTAAACATCCTCAAATTCCTGCTGGCCAAGCCGGCGGCCGTCATTGTCAAACACAATAATCCTTGCGGGGTTGCCTACGGCACCGGCTTATCAGAAGCCTACTTTCGGGCCAACCGGGCCGACCGGATCGCCGCTTTTGGCGGAGCGGCTGTTTTTAACCGCCCGGTTGACAAAACCACCGCCGGCCTGATCGCCCAGAATTATCTGGAGGTAGTGGCCGCCCCGGATTTTGAAGAAGGGGCCGTCCCCATCCTGGCTAAGCGCGGAAATTTGAGAATTCTTAAGGTGCCCAGGATGGATCTTTTAGAAAGCCTTCGTCAGATCCGGTTCATTGATTTTAAGGCCTTGCAGGACGGAGGTCTGATCCTTCAGCAATCACCCATCAACGCCATCCAAAAGAAAGAAGATTTCCGGCCGGCCGTGTGCACCTATCAGGGCCGGGAATACCGGATAAGGCGCGAACCCACCGAAAAGGAACTCGAAGACATGGTCTTCGGCTGGTCCGTGGAACAGGGGGTGACCTCCAACTCCGTTCTGTATGTAAAAGATGAGTGCACCGTCGGGATCGGGACCGGAGAGCAGGATCGTGTGGGCGTGGCCGAGATAGCGGTTTTCAAAGCCTACACGAAATTTGCCGATGCCCTTTGTTTCGACCGATATGGGCTTTCTTACAAGGAAATGGAATTAGAGATCGAACAGGGCCGACGGGAACGGCAGGAAAAAGACTCTATCGACCAAAGGACCAGGGAGGATAAGGCCGGTCTCACCGGCTCCATGATGATCTCCGATGCCTTCTTCCCTTTCCGGGATGGGGTGGATGTGGGTCTTTGCCAGGGGATCTCCGGAGTGGTTCAGCCCGGGGGATCCATGAGGGATTATGAAGTCATTGAGGCCTGCAACCAGGCCCAGCCCCCGGCCACCATGGTTTTCACCGGCCAGCGGGCCTTCAAACACTGACCTTTAATAGATGATGGATACTTGAACCCTCATGCCCCAAAAATAGGGTTCTCCGACACTGAACTCCGAACTTTATTTTGAGTAACGTGGCGGCAGCCCCGGCGGGCACTTTTCGACCTTGCTTCCATTCCTGCAGGGTACGCACTGAAATATCAAGGAGCTTGGCAAAAGCCGCCTGGGAAAATCCGGTGGCTGCTCTGGCTGAAGCTACCAGCTCTTTTTCTGCGGGTATGGTCTCGTCTTTCTCTACCGTAATTAATTAGTGTCCATCCGGAAAAGGCAATGTTCCGGATGGAGCGGTCAGCCGTCAGCTTTTAGCTATCAGCAAAATCCTTTACCATTAACGGGTTAGCTGAATGCTGATCGCTGAATGCTGTAAGCTTCATCCGGAAATTCAAATTTCCGGATGAGAACTAATTAGGAGACTCGACGAACGCGAAATCCATTCCGTTCGAGAACGACCAAAGTACCTTCGAATGTTGAAAGGTCGAACTTTTTAAAAAATTTTTCAAAGGCTTCAATTAGATTTGAAATTAGAGGCGGGGGAATCCGGACTCGAATAACGCCATGATGACTGTAAAGGGGATATTTAATGATGTCGGCAAAATGTTTATCAAAAGAGATTAGTATCCTTTTTTCAGCACGAGCGGTCTCCATAATTTCTTCATCGGAGGAGCCGGATTTTTCTATTTTATAAACATCTTCGATCTCGAAACCTTTATTGCGGATGAATTCGACAAGAAAAGTAGGGATATTTTCATCGGCTAAAAATTTAACCATTAAGCAGTCATCTCATACGGAATAAATTCTGCGTCCCTTACCAGGGTGGTTGCATAATGCAGACAAGCCTCTATATTTTGTTTGGTAAGATGAGGATAATAGTCCCGAATAATCTGCTCCGCTGTGATCCCGGTTTCAAGAAGTTCCAAAATCAGATGAACCAGGATTCGGGTACCCTTAATGCAAGGCTGTCCGTGACAAATATGGGGATCGACCGTTATGAAATCCAAAAGAGTATCCATAGATAAGACCTCATTTGATAAGAATTTGTTTTTTCATGTGAAGAGTATAAAATAAGCAAAAAGCAGGGTCAAGAAGAAAAAAAGGAGAAAACAGAGGGGAATAAGACCTCTTCAAAAGTGGTTCAGCCCGGGGAGTCTTTAAGAGATTTTGAGGTGATCGAGGCTTGCAATCGGGCTGCTCCGCCGGTCACCATGGTCTTTACCGGACAGCGGGCCTTCAAACACTGACCGACACCTCATGGCCAAACTGGGGGTCAAATCCCGGAACCAGATTGTCTCGGCCATCAAGAACCATTAGTCACTGAAAATTTTATATAGCTCGAACCAGGGCAAGGCAATGATGTTTTGGTCGATCTGTCTGGCTCGAGCTCCTGCAAAAACAATATAGCCGACCGAAGCCTTTCTATGATTTTCCTGAATAAATTGACTTAAATATCTACCATGTTTTGGCTGGAGGCGTTCGGTCAATTTCACTTTTACCGGGATCCAGCGGTTTTTCCATTCCACAATCCAATCGATTTCCGGGCCGTTATGATCTCGCCAGTAATACACCGAACCCTTTAAATTCCGGCTCCGAAGATACCGGATCAGAGAAAGCCCGATCCACTGCTCAAAACGGTTTCCCCACTCCTCCGGCGTTATCCCCTGTCGGGTCAGCAATCCCGCCGTTGCATTTCGAACTCCTAAATCAAAAAAAATAAACTTCGTGGCCTTAGACAGCCTTCTCCGACTGGAGGCCGGCAGCAGGGGAGGAATGGGTTCGACCACCAGGCAATCATTCAAGATGCTGAAGAAGGAAGAAATGGTTTGATGACTGACCCCGATGTCCTGGGACAGCTCCCGGAAACTAAGTATCTTGCCCGACATTTCAGCCGCCATCCGCAGAAAGTTACCGAAAAGCCCTATTTTCCTGACCAGTGTTTCCATCCGCACTTCTTCTTCCAGGAAGGTTTCCACATAAGAGCGCAACAGGTTTTCCACCAGTTTATACTTTTCCTGCTGCACCATAAGGGTGATTTCCGGCAAATCTCCATAGGTTAAAATTTTTTCCAGCCAATCCCTGCCCTTCAAATCCGGGACTGCCCGCTGCCTTTCGGAAATATCGAACGGATCCAGACGAAAGGTGATGGCCCGTCCGGCCAGTAAATTAACCCCTTTCCTTTTCAGTTTTCTGGCGGAAGACCCGGTAACGGCAAAAACAACTTTGGACTGGTCGATCATCCCCTGAACTTCATCGAGGATCTCGGGGACCTTCTGGACTTCATCGATGATCACCAAATCCGGCCTGGCCGCTTCAACCTCCTGTCTGATGAACTGGGGCTGTTGTTCCGCCTTTAATCTCAATGAAATATTTAAAAAGGAATAATCCAGTACCTTCCGGTAATGAGAGCTGATCTCACTCAGGAGAGTGGTTTTGCCGGTCTGTCGCGGACCGAATAAGAAAATGGACCGCTTTTGGGCAATCAGGTCTTTAATTTCGGGGTGTAGATTCCTGTCTATCATGATGACCATATTATACGAAAATGGTCATTATGTCAAACCATTTTCTTAACCTACGGGTAGGCGTTGCGGGCATACGATCTGGCTGAAGTTATAAAAAGGGACGGGGCCGTTTTTAGCCCCCCTCCTTTTTTATTTCCAGTTTATGGGTAAGCGATAAGCCCGACATCGGCCTTGCAGCGCTCGATGGGATGAACCGGCATAGAGGCCATCAACACCCCAGGTCCTTCAAGGTCATTGGCCCCATACTTGGGCCGTTTGTAGACGTTGACAATCAGCCTTCCCGGCTGATATTCCACTTTAAACCCTCACCCAAAATCGGCTCTCTGAACTCCGAACTCTAAACTCCGAACTTAATTGGTGCCTATCTCAGAGGAATACCCTTTTCCCCAAAGAGGACGAACTTGAGCCACTTAAAGCCCAGATTGAGGAGTTCCTCATCGTCTGATTCCAGTTTTCGGATGGTTTCTTCAGGGAGGTCAAACCGCTTAAGGAAGGTGCTTTTAAAGATAAAAAGGCGGAATTGATCCAGGTTGTAACTGGCCATAAAAAACATCTGCAATTTTTGAGAAAGACCCTCTTCCGATATCAGGGAACCTTTGTGGGTAATGATTTCGGTCCAAAGATCATTGTAAAAAGTATAAGGGGTAAGCCCCTGGTCCTGGGACCAATCCCCGACCGTCCATTCCTTCGGTTCACCAAAGCCCTGGCAATGGGCCTCCCTGACTACAAAATAGATTTCCCTGGTCCCTTCCTGTCCTTGAGTTTTGGAAACGCCCCGGCCGATGGGATAAATGCGGCAGGCCCCGGGACGGTCTTCATAAACCCGGCAACCGGCTGGGGTAACGAAGGAGCACCTTCGGCGTTCGTCCGCCATCATTTTCAGCAAAACCGCAGGAAAGCCGTTATGGACGTTGGGCTTGACGACTGTGTATTGATCCAAAAAATCGGCTGATGACAAGTTTAAGGATTTCTTCAACCGGAGGAGGTCATAAGGGGTCAGGACTAAGTTCAGGTCCCGACAGCATTCGGTAAAACAGGAAATGCCCGGATGGCAGGCAAAGAAAAAGCCGTCCCCTTCGAGATAGTTAAAAGTGTCCGGAGTATTCATGGTCCTTTGGCGAATAAGCTTTCTTATTTGACGGTTTTGATCTCCGGGTTCTTCCAAAGGCCGTCATCTTTAGGCAAGGTGATCCCCAATTCCTTTTCTTTGGCCTTGATGACCTCTTCCCGGATCGGGATGGTCGATCTTCCCAAGAGACCGAATTGCAACCATTTAAACCCGAGCTTTAATAACTCCAGATCATCGGTCTTCAGGATTTTCATTTCATCCGGGGAAAGGTCGAAAAGTTTTAAAAAATTACTCTCAAAAACGAATTTTCTGAACCGTTCGGTATTGTAACAGGCCAGTAAAATCATACTCTGGACCTTGCCGTCCAACTTATGGTCACCCCAGATGCGTTGGGCCGACGTGATTTCATTAAATTGGAACTCGATTTCTTTGTAGATATCCAGCCCCTGTCCTGTCTCCCACTCATCCACCGTCAGGGGGCGAGCTTCCGCTAATCCCAGGCATTGCCTGGGGTCGGCGGTTATAAAATACTCATCATCCCCTTCTTCGCCTTCCCGGGTGTCCAGGGGGTACATCCGGCAGGCCCAGGGCCGCTCTGAATAGACGGAGCACCCCTGGTCGGAAGTGACAAAGGGACACCGTTTGTTCGGATCTTCTCCCATTTTGAGGATGAAAACAGGCAACCCGGAATCGGGTTTGGTCAGGGGCAGGGTATACTGATCGATAAAATCCTCGGATGTAATCCCCAGGCGGTTTTTTAAGCGCAGGATATCATAAGGGGTCAAAACCATGGTCACGTCCTGGCAGCAGCGGGTAAAACAACCGACCCCTGGACCACATTGAAAATTAAATTGCCCGTGGACCGGCATGATGGCCTCTCCCCGGGCAACTGGTTTTATGGCTGATTCGCTTTCTTTCATGATAAATACTTCCTTTCTAATAACTCAGGCTTACCCGATGCAGGTATCAAAGAGTTTTGCCTTTGGTATTAGGTTTACGGTTCAGGGTTTTTCCTTAAACCTTGAACCTTGAACCTTGAACCTTTTTTTACTTAGAGGCAAGATAGAACTTAAATTTTTTGAAGGGGGGGTGATCCTGGATAAACCGGAAGGTGGTTTCATCGGCACAGACTACATCGGTACAACGGCACTGGCGCTGACATTTTTCACAATAATATTCTTCTTCCAGGGGGTTGCCGCATAGGCAAAACGGCTCCATGACCAATTCCCCGTTCTCTAACCGGGCGAAAAAATAATCCGCCTTCTCGGCGGGTTGATCCTTTCCCTTATCGTGATGAGACATAACTCATACTCTCCTTAAAATCAAAGAATAAAAAATTGCCTTGGGGGGCTATTTTTTGATCCTAAATATATAACGGGGTCAAGTGGATTTCAACCTCTCAGAAAATTCTTCCTTCAATCAAGAACAATTTGAAGATCAAAAGACCTTCCCCCGGGACAAATCCCTGGCTCCGAGAAGCGGGGCAGGATCGGAAATTTGAATCCTTAATGTTGGAAGGATCCGATTGGAAAAAAACCAATAAAATTTAATCTTCCAAAAGTCGTCGCTGCAAAAGTGTCTGCATATCACGACGTCCGTCTGCAATCAATAATACATACACCCGGTCATTTATGACCCGATAGACCAGTCGATAGGGCTTAAAAAAAACTTCACGATAATCACGAATCCCTAAAGAAAGCAGTTCTTTCGGATAAACACCACGTCCTGGATATTTCGATAGGTTTTTTATTGTACTTTCAATTTTTGACAGCACCTGTTCCGCTTTTTCCGGGGCATCATGGCGGGCTATATATTGGTAAATTTCCTCCACGTCTCTTGACGCATCAGCGGTCAGAAAAACAGTGAAGGGCATCAAAAATCTTTCCGGGTTTTCCGGAGGCGTTTGATGACCTCATCAGCCGGTTCTATCTTGTCTTCTTCAATTTGGCGATTGCCGAGGGCCAAAATTTTCAAAAGGGCCATCGTTTCCTGGGCTTGCTCATAGCTCTCGATATCCATCATAACCACTTTGGCCTCCCCATTTTGGGTAATGACCAGAGGGGCCCGTTTTTCGCCCATGTTACGGACTATTTCGGCGGCGTGGGCCTTCAGAAAGCTGATCGGTTTTACCTGATCGGATAATTTCATCGAAATCCCCTCGTTTCCAATGAGACCGATTATGGTCTATAAACAGGTCATGTGTCAAGAAAACTTTTTGGACGTCAACCTTCCCTTGACCCCGATCTTCAATTAGGGCATATTGAAAACATGCAAATCGGAATTATTGGACTTCCCCAAACAGGAAAGACGACTTTATTTCAGGCCTTAGCCGGAGGAGAAAAGGCCGTCTCGGCCTATTCTTCCGGAAAGTTGGAAATCCATACCGCCGTGGCCGAGGTCCCTGACCCACGGGTGGATCAACTCAGCCGGATCTTCCGGCCTAAAAAGACCATTTACGCCAGGGTGACCTTTGCCGACATCGCCGGACTGGAAAAAGGGGTCAGTAAAAAGGGACTCCCCGGGGCCTTTGTCAACCTCCTCGGTCAAATGGACGCCTTTGTCCATGTGCTGCGGGCCTTTGATAACCCGGCAGTAGCCCATAGTGAAGGGTCTGTAAATCCCCTCAGGGACTTGGCCCTCTTAGACACCGAGTTTTTATTGCAGGATCTGACTACGGTCGAACGGCGATATGAGCGGTTGTTGGAAGGCCTTAAAAAGGGTGCCCTGGACCGGGAACAGGCCCTCAAAGAAAAACAATTGATTGAAACTATGAAGACGGCCCTGGAAGAAGAAAGACCTTTGAGGGACATGGGCCTGAGCGCCGAGGAAATCAAACCCCTGCGGGGATATGGGTATCTGTCCCTCAAACCGGTTTTAGTGGTGGTCAATACCGGTGATGATATTCAGGGACCTGCTATCGTTTATGATCATCAGGCCAGTGCCGTGGTCACCCTGTCAGCCAGACTGGAAAAGGAGATCTCCGAGTTATCTCCCGATGACGCCGCCCTGTTTATGGAAGAATATGGGGTCACGGAATTAAGCCGCAGCCGGGTCCTTCAGCTTTCCTATGATAAACTCGGTCTTCAATCCTTCTTCACGGTTGGAGAAGATGAAGTCCGGGCCTGGACCATCCGCAGGGGCGCCACGGCCCTGGAGGCCGCGGCGGCGATCCATTCAGACCTGGCCAAGGGGTTTATTCGGGCCGAAGTGGCAGGCTTTGAAGAATTGATCGAATTAGGCGGATTGAACCAGGTTAAAAATAAGGGAAAGTTGCGTTTGGAAGGTAAAGACTACGTAGTCCAGGACGGGGAAATCGTGCATATCCGGCATAGCGGTTGATGGGTCACAAGTTCGACCGCTTGGATCGAGGATCGCTTCGCTTTAAGGAGCGTTCCTCTTCGACGAACTCGAGGCCAAAGGCAGTTACCTCTTCCCTCAAACGAAGTGCCCCTTAAGCGATGCGACCCTTAAACTCTTTAAATTGGATCTCCCCATGCCCATTCCAGGAAATCTGCTAACCACGGCCATGGCGGTTATGCCCCATCGGGATGTCGATCAAGCCCTTAAAATTGCCCTGTCCTTAGATATACCCTTCTGGCCCCAACTGCCCCATGTCAGTTATTACGAAGACATGTATGTCCAGGCCTCGGAACACTTCCCCGGCATCCTGCTGGACCTGGAAAAAAGAACTTTGCGTTTTTCCAGGGAAAAGTTTGCTCTGGAATTGGAAGAGGCCTTGATGCATTTTGAGGACCCGGATTATTTTGATATCAGCCCAAAATATTCAGTGGTCTACCACCGGTATCTGGAAATGGATTTATCCGACCGGCCGGCTATCCGGGGGCAGCTTGAAGGGCCGATCAGCTTTGGGTTTAATGTTCAGGATGAGGATGGGCGGCCCATCCTTTTTGATGATACGGTCCGGCCTTTTATGCTCGAATTCATGGCCCGGAGGGTGAATACCCAGTTGAAACGGTTGAAGGCCAAAAATGCCAATGCCTTCATGTATGTCGATGAACCGGGGCTGCAATTTTTATTCAGTGCCATGGCCGGCTATGGAGACCAGGCGGCCAGAGGGGACCTGGAGCTTTTCTTTTCCCTGATCGAGAGACCGCGGGGGGTCCATTTGTGCGGCAATCCCGATTGGGATTTTTTGTTGGGCCTGGACCTGGATATCCTCTCCCTCGATGCCTATACCAATGGAGAGGTCTTCTCCTCCTATCATAAATCCATACGAAAATTTTTAGACCGGGGCGGGGTTCTGGTCTGGGGAATAGTGCCTACTAACTTTGAGCCTTTTGAAAAAGAATATCTGGAATCCCTGGAAGAACGTCTAATTGGTCTTTGGAATTTGCTGGACAAGAAAGGGATTGATCTCCCATTCCTGCTTTCACGAAGCCTGCTCTCCCCGGCCACCTGTTGCTTAGTCAACCCGGATGGAGAAAAAACCGTGGAGCAGGCCTTTCAGATGATCCGGGATCTTTCCGCCAGACTTCGCCGGCGTTTCCATTTGGCGGACTGGTAAAAAGTCAAAAAGTATCACTAAACCGGTAGAAGGAGAGGGACTATGGGTAAGCGATTTTTTCTTTTCATCTTTGTTTTAACAGCCACTGCCTGCCTGGCCGGAGGATGTGTCCGGGTGAAGGTAGCCCTGGAGTCCGAATCCAAAGAGCCTCTTAAGGAATACACCCTCCAGGGCAAAGAAGAGGGAAAGGTCCTGGTCATCCCGGTCCGAGGATTTCTCTCCGATGCCCCTAAGAAGGGTCTCCTTGGCGATCGGATCAGTACAGTTCAGGAAGTCGTCTCGCAGCTCCGAAAGGCTGAAAAGGATCAAGAAATCAAGGCCCTTCTCTTGGAAATCAACTCGCCAGGCGGCTCGATCACGGCCAGCGATATCCTCTATCATGAAATCATGGCCTTTAAGGAACGGACCAACATAAAAATCGTGGCCGCCTTGATGGATGTAGCGGCCTCGGGTGGCTATTACATCGCCCTGCCGGCCGATCGCATCGTGGCCCATCCCACAACCATTACCGGGTCGGTCGGGGTTATCTTTATCAATCCCAAGGTAGCCGGCCTTATGGATAAACTCGGCTTGGGAGTAGAGGTCAACAAATCCGGCACCGAGAAAGACATCGGCTCCCCTTTCCGTCCCTCTACGCCGGAAGAGCAAAAGATTTTTCAGGCACTGACCGATAAATTAGGGGGGAGATTTTTGGATCTGGTGGCCAAACACCGCCCGATGGATCCCAAGGACCTGGCCGGCGTCTCCACCGCCCGCATCTATCTGGCCGAAGAGGCCTTGCAACTAAAATTGATTGACCGGATCGGATACCTGAATGAGGCCATTGCCGAAGCCAAGTCCCTGGCCGGGCTTCCCCCGGAGGCCAAAGTCGTGGTCTATCGTCGCAGTAAATATGCGAACGACACCCCCTACAACACGGCCATCTCCCATTACCAGAATTCAGGCGGACCTCTGGTGGATTTAAATCTGCCGGAGATCATCCCGAACCTTAATCCCGGTTTCTATTACCTCTGGATGCCTGGAACCGTGAGTCATTAAGAAAAGAGAAAGTTGCTCCACAATCAGGCAGTCGTCATCTTAGTTTTCCTCAATATGGGGATTTAAGATTCCTCTGATCGAGCCGGAAGGGGAGAAAAATAAATTCATAGCAATCATTTTCAAATTAGCGTACAGTTCCTCTATTTATAATGGACTGGTAAAAATCGAAGACTGCTCTCCCCGTCATTCCGGCGAAAGCCGGAATCCAGGGAATTTAACTGCTCTGGACCCCGCCTTTCGCCGGGGTGACGACTTGAGAGACTTTTTACGACTTCATCTCTATCAAAAATCAATAACAACATTAAAGGGTCCCTCTTTCATGTCCGCCAAGAAAAAGATCCAGGGACAAAAGAATTCTAATATCGGGGCAGACCCCGGGGGAGTAATGGAATACCAAGTCGCAGCAGCCCGAAGGCGACTGGAAGCCCTGATAAAACGGGCCTCCCTGTCCAAAGACTCCCTGTTGAACGAGGCCCTGGAAGAACTTTCCTCCAGTATTGAAGAGTTGGGCGTTTCCGAAGAGGAGCTGCGGCTGCAAAACGAAGAACTTATGGCCTCCCGTCAAATCCAGGAGGCCGAACGGAAGCGTTACCAGGACCTCTTTGAATTTACCCCGGATGGGTACCTGGTAACCAATCCGGAAGGAATTATAAAAGAAGCCAACCGGGCGGCGGGTCTTCAATTGGGGGTACGCCGGGATTATCTCCAGGGAAAACCCCTGATGGTTTATTTAAAAGACCGGATGGATTTTGACACCCTGTTAAACCGGTTTCAGAAAAAAGGAAAAAAGGCCATCGAAGAATGGGAAGGTTTTCTGGTTCCCCGAAAAAAAGGGGCCTTTTATGCGCGGGTCATCATTGCCCCTATTTATGACAATCAAGGCAAATTGATCGGCTTACGCTGGCTGATCAGAGACATCACCGAGCGCAAACAGGCCGAGGATACCCTCCAGAAATCTAAGGAGCAACTGCACTTTCTGGCCACCCAACTCCTCACAACTCAAGAGAATGAAAGAAGAAGGATCGCCCTTGAGGTCCATGACCGGCTTGGATCTTCCTTGAGTGCCATCAAGTTCAAGGTGGAGGATATTTTCCAGAGAATCGATCAAGACCCGATTATAAAAATATCCCAACATCTGGAACCCCTCATCTCCCTCATTCAAGATACCATCGAAGAAGCCAGAAAAATTCAATTAGATCTGCGCCCGCCCCTTTTAGACGACCTGGGTATCAAAGCCACCTTTTCCTGGTTTTGCCGGAGATTTCAAACGATTTATGCGAATACCCGCGTCGAACAAGAAATGGCCATCCAAGAAAACGAGATACCCGTTCCCCTGAAGATCGTTATCTTCAGAATAGCCCAGGAAGCCATGAATAACATCGGCAAACATGCCAAAGCAGACTTGGTGCACCTCGGGCTGCAAAAAGTCAACGGCACCATAGAATTGACTATTCAGGATAATGGAAAAGGATTTGATCAGGGACGTCTATCATCCATGGAGAGTTCGAAAAAAGGGATGGGTCTTTCCAGCATGAAAGAGCGTACCGAATTTTTGGGCGGCTCTTTCAGCATTGAGTCCACCATAGAAAAAGGGACGGTTATCAAGGCCAGTTGGCCCATCTGATTTGAAATGGGGATTGAGCCGCAAAGTAACCCTATAGAAACCTTTAAAAAGAATCGCCAGGAACATAAGATTTGAAAAAAATAAAAAAAACTCCAACTCCTTCCCCTTCACTCAAAGCGGCTTTTGATGTTGTTGCCCTAGCTGCCTCAGCCGGCGGGCTGTCGGCCCTCAGTAGTGTATTAGGGGCTTTACCGGCGGGCTTTCCTGCGATCATGGTGGTGGTCCAGCATCTGGACCCCCGGCACCGCAGCCTGATGGCCGATATTCTCAACCGGCGCACCCCCCTTCAGGTTAAGCAGGCCGAAGATGGGGATCTCCTGAAGCCGGCTACCATATATATCGCCCCGCCTAACCGCCACCTGCTGGTCAATAAAAACAAGACCCTTTCTCTGTCCCAATCGGAACTGGTCCACTTTGTCCGACCCTCGGCCGACCTGTTGTTCGAATCCGTGGCCGCCAGTTTCCAGGAACGGGCCATTGCCGTGGTCCTGACAGGGACCGGGAGTGACGGCAACATGGGGGTAAAGGCCATCAAGCAGATGGGTGGAACGGTTATTGCCCAGGATGAAAAGACTTCGGAATTTTTCGGCATGCCCGGCGCAGCCATCGCCACGGGGAGCGTGGATTTTATCCTGCCTTTGAGGGAAATCCCTTCGGCCTTAATCTCTTTGGTCATGAAAGGAGAAACTGAATGAAAAATCATTCTCCCGACGCCAAGTTTGAAGCCTTGTTGGATTATCTGCGGCGCACCCGAGGTTTTGATTTCGCGGGCTATAAACGGGGCAGTCTGATCCGCCGGATAACCAGACGCATGCAGATGATCGGCATTGTGGAAATCGAGGATTATCTGGATTTCCTGGAAGTGCATCCGGAGGAGTTTACCCTGCTTTTCAATACCATTCTGATCAATGTCACGGCCTTTTTCCGGGACCAACCCGCCTGGGATGTCCTGTCTCAAGAGGTTATTCCCCGTTTGTTAGCCGGGATGCCGGCCGAGGCCCCTATCAGGGTCTGGAGCGCCGGTTGCTCCTCCGGGGAGGAACCCTACAGCCTGG
Source organism: uncultured delta proteobacterium (assembly GCA_963838485.1). GTDB lineage: Bacteria > Desulfobacterota > RBG-13-43-22 > RBG-13-43-22 > RBG-13-43-22 > RBG-13-43-22. The sequence continues at coordinate 75,226 of CAWIRY010000098.1, forward strand.
CTATCATCCTGGCCGAGGCCCTGGGGGAAAAGGCCTTTCGCCAGCGGGTCAAAATTTACGCCACCGACGTGGATGAAGAAGCCCTGAACGAGGCCCGCCATGCCAGTTACAGCGTTAAGGCCCTGGAGACGGTCCCGAAGGCCTGGCAGGAAAAATATTTTGAGCTGATTCGAGGCCAATTTGTTTTTCGATCGATCCTGCGCCGGTCGGTCATCTTCGGCCGTAACGACCTGCTTCGGGACGCCCCCATTTCCCACGTGGATCTCCTGGTCTGCCGCAACACCTTGATGTATTTTAATGCCGAGGCCCAGTCTCAAATCCTGGCCCGATTTCATTTTGCCCTCAATGACGAAGGGGTTATTTTTTTGGGCAAGGCCGAAATGCTGCTGACCCATGCCAATTTGTTCACGCCCATCGATTTGAAATACCGCATCTTTAGCAAGGTGCCCAGGGCCAGTAGAAGGGACCAAATGATGTTCATGGCCCAGGCCGAAGAGCCGGAGGCCATGGTTCTATCAGGACAGATCGAACGCTTGCAGGAAGCCGCCTTTGAGGTCGTGCCGACGGCCCAGATCATCGTGGATAAAAATGGTGGTCTCGTTCTGGCCAACGAAAAGGCCCGTTCCCTTTTCGAGCTGACCCCGAGAGATCTGGGCCGTCTCCTGCAAGACCTGGAACTCTCCTACCGTCCGGTGGAACTCCGTTCGCTGATCGATGCGGCCTATGCCAAAGGCCTGCCAATGACCCTCGAGGAAGCAGAGCGCCGATTGCCGGGCGGGGAAATCCAATATTTAGATGTGCAGGTCACTCCCCTGAAGGAAAACAGGAGTTTCGTCGGGGTAAGCATCACCTTCCAGGTAGTGACGGAACATAAAAGACTGAAGGAGGGATACGAACGCTCCAAGCAGGAACTGGAAACCGCCTATGAGGAATTGCAGTCCACCAATGAAGAATTGGAGACCACCAATGAAGAACTCCAATCCACCGTGGAAGAATTGCAGACCACCAACGAGGAACTGCAGTCCACCAACGAGGAAATGGAGACCATGAACGAGGAGCTCCAATCCACCAATGAGGAATTGCAGACCATGAATGATGAAATGCGGCAGCAGACCCTGGAACACGACCGGCTCAACGCCTTTCTGGAATCCGTCCTGTCCAGTGTAAACGTCGGGGTGGTGGTGGTGGACAAGGCCTTGAATGTGGTGCTCTGGAACAAGGAGGCTAAAAATTTGTGGGGTCTTCCGACTGAGGAGGTGGTTGGGCGGCCTTTCCTGAAATTGGACATCGGCCTGCCGGTAAAAAAAATGAAAGAACCCTTGAAGACCTTTCTGGAAAGCAACCGGACCAGCCAGGAACTTCTGCTTAAGGCCTTCAACCGCAAAGGACAGGCCATCCAATGCCGGACCATGTTTAACATCATCCTCGGACCGAAAAAAGAAAGGCAGGGAGTCGTTTTGGTTATGGAGGAAAAGAATTAGGGTAGCCCAGAAGAGGTCCGGAAAATTTTCTATCCGGTTACCCTGAAATTCAATTTCATTAAATAAACGCCCTGTTCATTTTGTCTCTGGATATCAAACCCCATAGTCTCAAAAAGATGGAGCATGGGTCTGTTTTCCACCAGGACCTCGGCGGTAAACCCTAAAAGCCCCTCCCGTTTGGCCAAATAGGTTAAGTAGGACAGGAGCTCCCGGCCGATCCCCTTGCCCTGATAATCATCCCGGTTGACCAAGGCGACTTCGGCCGTATGGTCGTTCTCGTTGATAAAATACTGCCCCATCCCGACGATTTTTTCTAATTCTTCTTCTATGAGGCAAGCCAGGATGAGCATTTCCTTGGTATGATCGATAACTACGAATTCCTGCAATCGTTCGTGGGGCATATCATGGCGTAGAGACATGAAGCGGCGATTCAGACTTTGATCGGAAAGGGAGTAGAAAAAATCCTTTAACAAGGGCTCATCGCTAATTTTTACCGGGCGCAGTAACAAAGGTAACCCTTTAGCCGTGGTCCGGAATATCTCCAGATGTTCCGGATATTCTCCTTTTTTCCCCGGGATAAAGGCCTGGTCCCGATAGATCAGATTGGCTTCTTTGGCCTTCTCGATCAGCCAGGGGCGAAAATCAGGATGGGCGATGGAAATCAAGGCCATGGCCCGTTCCCGGATGTTCTTTCCGAGGAGGTAGGCGATGCCGTATTCGGTCACTACGTAGTGTATGTCGCCGCGGGTGAGGGTAACGCCGGCCCCTTCCCGCAAGAAGGGAACGATGCGGGAAACCTTGCCCCATTCGGCCGTGGACTGGATGGCCAGGATGCTTTTGCCCCCGGGGGCCAGAACAGCCCCCCGCATAAAATCGGCCTGTCCCCCGATCCCGCTGTAAAAGGTCTTGCCCAAAGATTCGGCGGTCACCTGTCCGGTCAGATCGATCTCCAGAGCGCTGTTGATGGCGGTCATATTTTTTTGCCGGGAGATGGTCAGGGGGTTGTTGGTATAATCGATGGTCCGGAATTCAATGCTCGGGTTGTCCTGAAGGAACTCGTAGGTCTTCCGGTGTCCCATGCAGAAGGTGGCCACGGTTTTGCCCCGGTTGAGGGTCTTGCGGCTGTTATCGATCACGCCCTTCTTGATCAACTCCACCAGTCCGTCGGTCAATAATTCGGTGTGCACCCCAAGATGTTTTTTTTCGAAGAAGTTGCTTAGAATGGCATTGGGCAGACTCCCGTAACCCACCTGGATGGTATCCCCGTCCTGAACGATACGGGCCGCATATTTTCCGATCTGACGGGCCGTTTCATCCGGGGCGATGGCTTCATATTCCAGAAGGGGTTCATTCCGGCAGATGATAAAATCGATATCTTCGATATGAATAAATCCGTCCCCGTGCGCCCGAGGCATGTATTGGTTGACCTGGGCGATGACTAAGGAAGCCTTTTCCGTGGCGGCCTTGACGATATCCACGCTGATCCCAAGGCTCATATAGCCATGGATGTCCGGCGAAGAGGTTTGGATCAGGGCTACATTGATGGGCACCAGGCCCCGGTAGAATAAATCGGGGACCCGGGATAGAAAGATCGGGGTATAATCAGCCAAGCCGCGATTGACGGCCTCCCTCGAATTATTGCCGACGAAGAAGGAGTTGTGCCGGAAATTTTCCTTGAATTTTTCTTCCGTATAGGGAGCGACCCCCAAGGTCCAGACATGGATTATTTCGGCGTCGAAAAAGGCCTTGGGGTTTGATTCGACAAATTGAATCAGGGCCCGAACCAGGTATTGTGGTTCCCCGCAGGCGGTGCTGATAAAAATACGGTCCCCCCGATGGATGTGGCTGAAGATCTTTTCTTCGGGGGCGAATTTTTCCGGATAAGTCTTTTTTATCTCCTCGCAAAGGTCGCTTTCTTCTCCCAGGGCCATGGACTGACTCCTTTTGTAATTTATTGGTGCTCATCCGGACATGAAATTCCGGCTGGACACTAAGCTCTCATGCCCCAGAGGGCACCACGAAACATGAAAATTCCCCCCCCTCCCTCACCCTCCCCCTCGGAGGGGGGAGGGAAGGGGTGGGGGTGGACAAGGGTTATTTTCGTATAAAAAAAGTATAAGAAAAGACTTCAAAAGGGTCAAGAAAGAAAGCGGATCAATCCGCTTCTGGATTCTTGGTTTTTATTTCGGGGCTAAACCTTGAAGGCCTATTTTTTCAATATCCAAAGGGGGGACTTGATCGAGGCTCGGCAGGTCCCAATGAGGGTGATCGTCTTTGTCCAGGAGACGGGCCCGAATCCCTTCCAGGTAATCCGGTCGTTGGATCATAAAATGGGAAGCCCTAAGTTCAACGGAAAAGACTTCCTCCAGGCCGCGAAATTCATTGAAGCGCAGCAGACCTTTTTGAACAATCGGTTAAAGAGAATTTTTCCGCATCCTGTTAATGAAATGATTTAATTAAATCGTCATCGGCCGGCGGCGATTTTATCTTGGCGGTGATGACCTTCATCACCGCCGCACGATAAGGACCGGGATTTTGGACTCTTTGTGGATAACGCCGTAAGTAACGCTGCCGAGGACCGCGGCGGCTAAGGCGCTTTTGCCGTGGGAACCCATAATGATGAGATCAGCCTTTTCCCTTTGGGCCTTTTTCAGGATTTCCTCAACCGGGTGTCCCACCGTGATAATCGTCGTTGAGGGGACCTCATTTTGATCGCAGAGTTTTTTTATGGCCCCGGCGAACCCTTGGACTGCCTCTCTCAGATAATCTTCGATAGGCTCTGTTACATGTCTGGGGGCTTTTCTTGCGGGGATGGTCTGGCTCAAGAAAGAGCCCTTATCAATGACGCACAAGATAACGATGGTGGCTTTTATCTCTTTGGCCAGGTCGATGGCATACCTGGCCGCCTTTTGAGCGGCCTTTGACCCGTCCGTGGGCACCAAAATTTTTGAAATCATAGGATCTCCTTTAAAAATTTCTCTTCACCGAAGGCCGGGCTTAATACCGGCCATGATCGTGCCCTTCCCCGGGTTCTCTCCTTTCTTCCTTCCGATCTCGGTGTTCTTCTTTCCCCCCGTGCCTATATTCCTTCTTCCACTGCCCGTAAGGGATCGTTCGTTCCCGCCCATACCTGGCCCGATAATTCTTGGGGACCCGGAATACCGGGGCCGGGACAAAACGTCGTTCCACGACCCCCCACGGCCCGTTATAGGCCCTGGCGCGATACCAGCGATCCCCGCGAGGAGACCACCAGTAGCCGTTATAGAAGAAGACATCGATTCCCGGTTGGGGTACGAAGTAGACCTGGGAACCGGGGATCAAGACCACTTCCGGAGGCTCGGCGGCCACGATCGGGGGCGGACCGATGTTGATGTTAACCTGTACTCCGGCCCGGGCCTCTGTCGTTGCCCCAAAGGCCAAAAAAAAGCTGAAAATAACGGGTAGTCCCAGGATTCCAACAATTATTTTTTTCATCTTTTCCTCCTGTCTTTTTTGTCTCGAGCCCGTCCTTTAAAGTCCGAGCTTTTTCAGGGTCTCGCGCATGAAGGCGGGAAGATCGGAAGGTTGCCGGGAAGTGACCAGATTGCCGTCAACCACGACCTCCTTGTCTTCGTAAAAAGCGCCGGCCTCTTTCAACTCCGGCGCCACCGATTTGTAACAAGTGGCCCGTTTTCCTTTCATCAGTCCCGCGCTGATTAAAGTCTGAGGGCCGTGGCAAATGGCCGCCACTGGTTTGTGGTGCTTAAAAAAGCTTCGGGCGATCTCCAGGGCCTTGGGTTCTTTCCTGACTTTCTCCGGTGCCTTGCCCCCTGGAAGGACCAGCAGGTCATAATCATCGGGATTGATCTCCTCGAGGGTCTTGTCCACGGCCACATCATAATTGTGCTTTCCTTTGATGGCCTCTCGTTTCATGGAGGCCACATCCACTTTGATCCCCGCCTCCTTTAACCGGTAATAAGAGACCAGGAGTTCCAGGTCTTCGAAATTGTCCGCACTGATCATCAGGGCTTTCATCGCCATTCTCCCAGCAAAACATGAAAAGTGGTTCAAGGTTTAGGAAAAACCGTATACCTTGACTCTTGCACCTAAGACCGGGGATTTATTTCAGCCTTCCCTCGGCCGCCTTCCAGTCGATATTCTTGAAAAAGGCCTCAATGTAATCGGCCCGCTTCAGGCCGTAATCCAGCATGAAGGCATGTTCGAATACATCCATGATGAGGATAGGGTTGCCGCCGGCCGGATGGGAGACGTCGTGCTCATTGATCCAGAAATTGATGAGCCGGCCGTCGGCCCCGTCCTGGTAGAGTCCTGTCCAGCCGATTCCACGCATGGCCCCGGTGGCCTTGAAGTCCTTTTCCCAGGCTTCATAGCTTCCGAAATTTTCGGCCAGCTTTTCCCCCAGTTTGCCCTTTCCCTCCAACGGGACCTTGCCTCCGAGGTTGTCGAAATAGAACTCGTGGAGGCGCATGCCGTTGAACTCCCAACCGAGCCGTCTTTTAAGCTCGGCATATTCGGGGGTAGCGGTCTTTCCCTCCTTAAGCATCTGACTCAGTAGATCAAGTACCTTGTTCGTATTGGTCACATACCCCTGGTAGAGGGTGAAGTGATTCTTCAGAAGCCCCTCGCTGAATCCCGCCATCCCGATGAGCCTATTATAATCTTTTGCCGTGTACGCCATGATTGTTTCTCCTTTCTCGGACTTTGTCAGTCTGCTTTGATTTTGGTCCTCTAATGATTTCATAGATTGGGCCTATGCCCTTCGATCGACTTTTTGTTGTTTTAGACACCGAAGATTCCAACCGCTCGTTCCACTTTTTTTATTTATCATAATATTAAAAATAAGCGAAAATGAAAATAGGGTACACTCTGTATTTTTTCATAAGAAATAATGTAAGTTGAATCGGTCCTCTATTTCACGATCAGACCATTCTTTACCCGTCGAGGGATTCCAGCGACCAGAAGGCGGATCGTCTCAGATGGTTATTCAAGATTACCCAGCACCTCGGGTATGAGATTGGAAAGGGCCGGGAAGATATGCATGCATTCGGTGATGGATTTCAGGTCATTTTTGTTGATTACCGCGTTAACCACTTCCTGGATGAGCATGGCGGCATGAGGGCCGATGATATGAAACCCCAAAATCCTTCCCGTGCCCTTTTCGACGACCGCCTTGGCCAGGCCTTCTTGCTCCATCATGGCCTCTCCCATGACAATATCGGAATAGTCAGCCCATCCGACGAGGATTTTATGGTCCTTACGGGCCTGTTCCTCGGTTAAGCCGACAGAGGCGATTTGAGGGTGGGTATAAATAGCATGGGGAACGGAGGCAAAGTCCATCTTGATTTTTTTCCGATGAGTGGCGTTGTGCCAGGCCAACTCCGCTTCCCTGTCGCCGGCATGGGTAAACATGGCCCTTCCGATGGCATCACCAACGGCCCAGATGTGTTTCCGGTTGGTTTGCAGATGGTCATCCACTTTTATGAAATTATTTTTGTCGGTCTCAAGCCCGGCATTTTCAACCCTGAGAAGGTCGGCATTGGATTTTCGGCCGGCGGCGACAAACAGGGTTTCGGCCAAAAGCTCCTTTTCCCCTCCGGTCGATAGATCTCTCATCCGGACCCTATAACCCTTGTCCGCGAGTTTCACTTCAGTAATTTCGAACTCCAGAAAAAGTTCGGTATATTTTTCCACTTCCTCCTTTAATGATTCCGCTATTTCCGGTTCTTCAAGAGACAGGAGGGTCGAATGTCGGTGTATCATGATCACCTTGGTGCCCATGGCCGAAAAGAAATGGGCATATTCAAGCCCCACGTATCCGCCGCCGATAACGATCATGCTCTCGGGTCTTTTATTGAGCTCCAATACGCTCTCGTTGGTCAGATAGGGGACCTTGTCCAGGCCTTTGGTCAAGGGTACCCCTGGCCGCGCCCCGGAGGCGATGAAAATCTTCTTACCTTTTATTTTTTGATCACCCGATATAAGGGTATGATCATCGATGAACTGAGCTTCTCCCCGGATAAAATCGAGGGTTTTGGATTCCTCAATGGCTTTTTCAATCCCATTTCTACCACTGATGACGGCCGTTCTCATCCGCTCCATGATCGCATGAAAGTCGATATGGATTATCCGGGTGCGTACACCGAGTTTTTCCGCTTTCCGGATCTCCATGATTCGGTCGGCCGTATGGATCAAGGTTTTCGAGGGCACACAGCCATAATTAACACAAGTCCCTCCTACCCGTCCTTTGTCGATCAGGGCCACCTTCAGATTCTCCGATGCGGCCTTGAAGGCTATCCCTAAACCGACATCGCCCGCGCCGACGACAATAACATCATAACTTTTCATGATTTTATTCTTAGCCCCGCCTTTTCTCGGGAGAGGTGTCCATCGTATCCTTTGAACATCACCAATTCTTTTGAAGATGATCCAAAAAACATTATTTAAGAAACACCCCGTAAAATAAATAAGGGAATCCCTGTATTTTTCATCAAGAAATGCTGTAGGGAACGGCATAGGCAAGACTTATCCCTGATGAATGGTCTGCTCCCTGAGAAGGATTATTGATAAAGATATCGTGATCGAGCCGAGAAGGCTTTCTTGGTCAGGACAATCCGGTATGGTGCAGTTTCCTGCTATCTCACGGTATACCCGCGGCCATCCAGGCAGGCTCCCATAGCCCGTTGAAAGTCCGAACTCATTTGAGCCCTCTGATTTCCAGGCAAATTGGCGGGCGGCGGGTTAGTCGGGTCGTAGCCGGTTTGGCCCACAGCCCAGCTGTGGCACTCGTTAAGATCTTTCGCCTGTTTCTCTTGGCTCTGGCCTTGGCGGGGATAGATAGACAACGGGCCTCCCGACATTTGCGCTTGGGAAGGCGGCCCTGGGGGTGGGGGGGGCGGTATGTAGGCCCGTGCCGGTTGTCGTTGGACACCGGGGATCTGGTTTCCCTTAGAATACATGCATTGCTGATAGGCTATGTCGTAGCGCCTCTGGAGACTATACTCGGAAGCAGCGCCCGCGTTACTTCCGATGGAGGATCCGCCAAGGAGGCCGGCCCCGGCACCGATTGCAGCCCCGGCACCCACGTTACCCGTGGTAGAACCGATTAAAGCACCCAGGCCGGCCCCTATAACCGTTCCTATAACCGCTCCGGTGGCTGTGTTTTCATTGGCGGTTTGGCTTGGCGATGTTTCTCCGATCTGCCGCTGAGCCCACTCCCTGCAGACATGGTCATCAGCCATGAATACCTCAAAGGGCTTTCCCGGGCTGGGCATCACCGAGACGGTTGGTCCTATTGGCATCGTTGCACAGCCACCCAGCCCTAAGATTGTCAAGAGTAAGAGAATACCTTGTTTTCGTTTCATTTTACCTCTCCTATTTTCCGGACTGGGGGGGAGTCGGGACCACCCTCGTCCACCCGCCCGGACAGCTATTAACGTAGGGGTAATACCCTTGCGGATCCTGGCAGTAGTACCAATAGGGGTCTGGCTGCGGTTCGGCGTATACGGGAGGCTGGGTCACAGCATTCGGGTAATAGGGATATAGGTTGGGATCAGGATAATAATAGGGGTAAGGATAATAACCGTACGGGTAGTAGTAAGGAAACCCAAAGTACCCGCCGATGAAGAAGCGCGAACCTCCATAGTAATGGCCTCCACCATAATACCCTCGGTGGCCACCGTAATACCCTCCGTGGCCACCGGATCCTCCGTGACCACCGTAGTACCCTCCATGACCGCCGGATCCTCCACCGGCATGATCAGCCTCTGCCTGATGAGGGGACACTATTAGGATCAACAAAAAAAGGAGGCTTAAAGAACTAATAAACTTTTTCATATTTTATCCTCCGCATAGCCTCGAGTCCTCGAGTAGACAATGGTTTCAACTCTTTTTCAATTAGACCTTAAAAAGAAAAAAAAGTTAAAAAACACCATACCAAGACTCTTTAAAAAATAAAAGAGAGGTAAAATCTTGTTTTGAATGGAAGTAGTATAAAATAAGAAAAATTGGGATTCAAGGAGAAAAAAAACAAAAAAACAGGGTAGTTTTTAAGATTTTAAAGAGGTTTAGTCTGATTTTCAGGGAAATATGAAGGTTCCCCTAAACCAACAAAAAAAGCTAAAAAAACTTGGGTTTATTCTATCTGGCTTTCTGTTCCCCTATCGGAGGCTGGTGCTTCCAAGACGGCCTCTGAAGCCTCCTGTACGCTGGCCTGCGTCTTGTTCAGGCGGCGCAGCTTTTTCTCTTCCTGTTTCTTCTGGCGAGCCAGTTCCTTATTCCGTTTACCGCTTTTATAAAAACCGGGACGACTTCCCATAGGGCCTCCTTTGTTGTCCCCTACCCCCTGCTATCAATTTTGCGGAGGCCAAAGGGGTGAGAATTCTTATCTCGATCGGGTCAGCGTAGAAGCTCGTCGATCGACCGTTCCTCTTCCATGGGAAAGACCGAAGACGGTGCTGCTTCGACGGGCCCCGGGGGAAAACCCGGCTTGGGGACCGTCTTGGGAGGCCGACCCACCCGAGCCGGTTGGCCTATGGCCCCTCGTTTCGGCCTTTTTATTATGGCGGGCCCGCTCTCCGGCCCTTCGGCTGCGGATAGCGGCGATCCGCTCGTTAAGGGGGATTTCAAAACGCTCCGACGGTCTCTTCTCATAGTCAAACCCTTGCACCGTCCCTCGGGGCATCCGTCGGCCAAGGCTTTGTTCGATGGACCGGAAGGTGCTCTCCTCATCAGGGGAGACCAAGGTACAGGCATCGCCAGCGGCGCTGGCCCGGCCGGTCCGGCCGACCCGATGCACATAATCTTCGGCCATATGGGGCACATCAAAGTTGCAGACCAGACCGAGGGCCTCTACGTCGATCCCCCGGGCGGCAATGTCCGTGGCCACCAGGACACGGAACTTTCCTTTTTTGAAACCGGCCAGGGCCTCGGTCCTTTGACCCTGAGTTCGGTTGCCGTGTATTCGGGCGCAGGACACCCCGTGTCTTTCGAGAAAGTCAGCCAGCCGGTTGGCCCGGTGCTTGGTCCTGGTGAAGGCCAGTACGCTCTTGGTTGCACTCTGTTTGAGGAGCGCCAGAAAGAGGGTTGATTTCAGTTCGTGAGCCACGGGATAGGCCACATGGCTGATTTGTGCGGCCGGCGTCGGCTTCGGCGTAATATTGAGGGAAACCGGATTGTCGAGCATCTCTCTGGCCAGGACCACGATGGGCGGTGGAAGAGTGGCCGAGAATAACAGGGTCTGACGCTGATCCGGAAGTTGTCCCAGGATTCGGCGGATATCGGGCAAAAAACCCATGTCGAGCATGCGGTCCGCTTCGTCAAGAATGAGATATTCGATGCCGTTAAGGTGGGCATAATCGTTGCGCATATGGTCCAGAAGCCGGCCGGGCGTGGCCACAAGGATGTCCACTCCCTTTCGAAAGGCCTGTACCTGTGGAACCGGTGAGACGCCTCCGTAAACGGCCGCACCCTTCAGCAGCGTGTGCCGGGCCAGGTCATGAAAGTGCTCGGTAATCTGCACGGCCAATTCCCGGGTGGGAACCAGAATCAGGGCCTTTGTCTTTCCCTGGGGCTGCCCGATCAGTCGGTTGAGAACAGGTAAAAGGAAGGCGGCGGTCTTGCCGCTTCCGGTCACGGCCGTGGCCATGACATCCCGGCCTTGAAGCAGGTGCGGAATGGCCAGCTTCTGAATCGGCGTGGGCCGATCAAAGCCCTTTTCCTCAAGGGCTTTTGATAGTTGGGGGTGAAGTGCAAAAGATGAAAATGACATAGAGCTCCTTTTCCCTTGAGCGGGCTTTCCTCGAAAGGGCAAAGGGGCGCTCAATGGATTGATCCGGCTGGTTTATGGTAAATTCGGAGGACGCTTAGGATGAATAGGTCGGGATTGCCGGAGAAGCCGCCGTTCAGGCTATGAAACTGTCCACAGATACTTGGGTATTATGCCCCAGGCAGGGCCTGATGGTTTCGGCTTCCGGAGCTTTTGACAAGAACTTCTTACTTAAATTTTAAATAAAATTATATTCCAGTCAGAGGGTGATGTCAAGCATATTCTTACTTACTAAGTTTAGACTCACCTCAATGAAACTTGTTAACGCTTGACAACCCAAAACAACCAGTCTATTTTCTATCATTAGAATAGGTCTAACTTATCGAATCAAGACCTGAAACAAAAAATCAGGGCTAAAGGGAATAATTCATGGAGGATGAGAAATTCAATCAGGGTGATCTCCAGGTGATGTCCGGGTTGGGACTTTCCGAAAGCCAGGTGCGGGTTCAGATTGAGATGCTCCAAAAGTCCTCCGGATATCTTCGCCTTCATCGGCCCTGTACCCTTGGTGACGGAATTCAGAAGATCCCTGAAACGAAGATAGAAGCCCCTGATTCAAAGGCAGAAAGAAGCGGCCCGGGAGGGCCGATTTATCAAATTCATTCCGGCTTCCGGCGCGGCCACCCGGATGTTTCAATCTCTTGTTCCCTTTTACCTCAACCAAGGTTCCATAGACCCGGGTCAAATTCAAAAAAATTTTGAAAAGGGCGATCAAAAGGCCGGGGAATGGGTTCGGTTTTTGACCGGGATCAACCGGTTTGCATTTTTTGAGGATCTAAAAAAGTACATGGCCAGAGATGGGTTGGATATCACTACGGTGATTCAACAAAGACAAGGGACGAAAATTTTAGAATATCTCCTGACCGAGCGGGGATTGAACTACCTGACCTTGCCCAAGGGCCTGCATAAATTTCATACCTATCCGGCCCAAGACCGCACTGCCTTTGAGGAACATCTGATTGAGGCCATTTATACCCTCTGCGATGGTGCCGGGCAATGCCGTCTTCATGTAACGGTCGCGCCGGAGCATGAAACGGCGGTCAGATCTTTTTTTGAATTGATACGACCTGGTTATGAACAACAGTACCAATGCCGTTTAGATGTTTCCTTCTCGGTACAAAACCATTCCACGGACACATTGGCCGTTGATTTTGAAAATAGACCTTTTCGCACGGATTCCGGAGCCCTTTTTTTTCGACCCGGCGGTCACGGGGCACTTCTTAAAAACTTAAACGACCTTCAGGGTGATCTGATCTATATTAAAAATATTGATAACGTCTTACCCGACCGGTTGAAAGAACTAACTATTTTTTGGAAAAAGATCCTGGGGGGATATCTGGTTAAGATCCAGGAAATAGTCCATGGCCTGATCAAGAAGATGAAAAAAGAAGAAAATACCCCGGCCCAGATAAGCGAGATAATGGATTTTTGCCGGGACTGGATTCTGGTTTCTCCACCCCGGGTGTTTAAAGAGTGGCCCCTTACAGAACAAGCGAATTTTCTGTTTGGGATTTTGAACAGACCGATTCGGGTCTGCGGCATGGTCAGGAATGAAGGTGAACCCGGCGGGGGGCCTTTCTGGGTGGAAGATAAAGAGCAGACCCTTTCCTTGCAGATTGTGGAAAGGGCCCAAATCGATACCGGATCGACCGAACAAGGCAATCTTTGGGCCTCTTCCACCCATTTCAACCCGGTGGATTTGGTTTGTGCCGTTCGCGATTATGAAGGAAGGTCGTTTGATTTAAATCGGTATAAAGATCCAGAAGCGGTTTTTATCTGCCGGAAATCCCAAAATGGACGGGAACTCAAGGCACTGGAATTGCCCGGGCTGTGGAACGGCGGTATGGCCAAATGGATCACCCTTTTTGTAGAGGTGCCCAGCCAGACCTTTAGTCCGGTAAAAACCATCAACGACTTACTGAGGCCGGAACATCAGCCGGCTAAGCCGATTTCCTCGTCCGTTAAATAACAGGCCGGGTCCGGGGACCAAAGGTCACCGCTGGCCGCTTCGGCCCTGACTCGAAAATTTCCTCCGCAAATATCCAGCCAGCGGCAACCGGCACACCGTCCGGTGACATGTCTTTTTTTGTCTTTAAGCTTGCCCATCAAGGGGTCGGTCGTATCCTGCCAGATTTCGCTGAAGGGCCGCGTTAGCACGTTGCCAAAGGAATAATGGCGCCAGAATTGATCGGCATAAACCTCCCCGTCCCAACTGATACAGCCGATTCCCCGGCCCGAATTGTTGCCTTCGTTCATTCTTAAAAGGTCCAGGACTTCGGGGGCCCTGGGTGAGCCTTCTTTCAAAAGACGCATATAGAGATAAGGCCCATCGGCATGATTGTCCACGGTCAAGACTTCTTTTTCATATCCGGCATCGAATAATTCTTTGGTGCGGTCTATGATCAGGTCGACCACCTGCCGGGTTTGAAGATGGTCCAAATCTTCATGGATCAACTGGGATCCCCGGCCGGCATAAACCAGATGATAAAAACAGACCCTGGGAATGCCTTCATCTTTCAGTAGATCAAAAATGGGTGCGACCTGGTCCTGGTTTATCCGGTTGATAGTAAAACGCAAGCCTACCTTGATCCCGGCTTCCTGGCAGTTACGGATACCGGTCAAGGCCTGGTTAAAGGCACCGGAAACGCCTCGGAAGCGATCATTGACTGCTTTCATCCCATCTAGACTGATGCCGACATAAGACAGGCCGATATCTTTTAAAATTTTGGCCAATTCCCGGGTGATTAAAGTTCCATTGGTCGAAATAACCGCCCGCAGGCCTTTGGTCACCGCATATTCGGCCAGTTCCGGCAGGTCGGGTCGCATGATGGGTTCCCCTCCGGAAAATAAAATGACCGGTGCCCCGTAGGAACTGAGATCATCCAACAAGGCCTTTCCTTCTTCGGTGGTCAGTTCATCGATTGTTTTTTGGCTTAAGGCCCGAGCATAACAATGCCGGCACTTCAGGTTGCATTGCCGGGTCATGTTCCAGACGACCACCGGTTTTTTATCTTGGGAAAACTGAAGGAGATGGGAAGGTAATCGGTCGGAACGACGACCGTATCTTAGGGCATCGGAAGGTTCGATGGTGCCACAATAGAGTTTGGATATGCCAATCATTTTTTTATGTCGTTCATTTAGGATTTATCTTTCCGGACAGAGGATCGGAGGTCGGGGCTTGAAGGATAGAAAGTCGCTTTTTCCCTATCCTTCATCCTCAATCCCGTGTCAACGACTATAATCAGTTACGTATTGACGATTGACTCCCCGCCCCGGTAATAGGTGCGGATCAATTTTTGGATATAACCTTCGGGGTTGGAAATGGCCTCCGAGGTAATGACGAATCGGTTCAGGCCGGTTTTTTCCTGAACCAGCTTAAAGCCGTACTCAAAATCTTTAGACAGATTTTCACAGATGGACCAGACACTCACTTTGGATTCCAAGGCCTTTTCAAGGACCGCATCGATCCCCTCCTCGGAAAACTTCAAACTGATCCCGAAACGCTCAAAAAACCTCAGTTCGTATTCCTGAACTTGCTGAATCATCTGCCAGACCTCTTCAAAAGACTGGGCCAGATCCTGGACCAATTCCAGGGAACGGCAGGCGATCAACTCCGTCCGGAATTCCGTTAGCCGACCGTCAAAACAGCCGGTAAATTCATGGGCCTTTTCTTGCAGTTTTTCCATAAGGGCCTGACGTTCTCTTCTCCAGGCCTCTTGGAAACAGACCTTGTGGCCAGGGTTCTCGCCGTCATAAAGCAGAACCTCAAGCGCTTTTTGTGGATCAAGGACCACTTCCGGGGTAACCAGAAACTGCTGGATCGAAGAAGAGGGTAATTTCTTTTCAAATTTGATCAAGGCCTTTTCCACTACGCTGACCAGACCGCGGGCCCCGGTTTTTTCTTCGTAGGCCCTTTGGGCTAAAAGGCGCAAGGCTTCATCCTCAAAAAGGATGTCGATGCCATAAGATTTGAAGTCTCTCTTCTTGCTCCGAACGATCGGATTGTTAGGATTTTTCAGGATCTGATAAAGATCATCTTGGGATAATTCTTCCAGAACGACGGCCATAGGCAATCGCCCGACAAACTCGGATTCAAACCCATAGGTGATCAAATCTTCAGCCCGAACCTGATTCAGCAATTTTTGAGTCGGTTCTTTGGATTTAAGGGGGGCACCGAAGCCCATCCCCTGCTCCTGGACCCTCTTTTGGATGATCTTGTCCAGGCCACTAAAGGCCCCACTGACGATGAAGAGGATGTTTTTGGTGTTGATGGTTCTTTTTTCCTTTTTACCGGTCCGGCGATAATTCTCTATGGCCTGCAATTGGGAAATCGGGTCGTGAGCCACCCGCAGGTCAACATCGGTTTCCTCCATGGGTTTCAATAAGGCCCTTTGAACCCCGGTCCGAGAGACATCGGGCCCGATCAGGTTGTTGCTGGAGGCGATTTTGTCGATCTCGTCAATGTAGACGATTCCGTATTGGGCCAATTCGATATCGTCGTTGGCTTCATAAGCCAAATCACGGACCAGATCCTCGACGTCTCCGCCGACATAGCCGGTTTCGCTGAATTTGGTGGCGTCCCCTTTGACAAAAGGGACCCCTAATTTCTTGGCGATCAATTTGATCAGATACGTTTTTCCCACGCCGGTAGGACCGATCATAATAATGTTGTTTTTGATCATTCCCACCACCTCGGAACCATTCTGCCTCTCCTGTTGTTCCCAGTACTTGATTCGATTAAAGTGGGTGCAGATTTTGGTGGCCAGGACGGCCTTGGCCTCATCTTGCTTGATGACGTATTCATCCAGATAGGCTTCAAGCTCCTCGGGCTTAAGGTTAAAATTAATCTTGGAGGCCGCCCCTTTGGATTCTTTGGGCTTAGTTTCGGTTTCTTCTCTTTCTCCCTTGGGAAAAACAAAGGGGGTGATGATTTTAATTCGATCTCCGTATTTCTTGGAAAGATAATCGCTCAATTCCCTTTCCAATTCTTTTTGAGAAGGGAGTTTCTGGTTCAATTCTTGAGAATATGTTTTTTTACCTTCTTCTAATTCTTCCATTCGTACCTCTTATTTTTCGGAGCGGATCCCCCGCTTTAAGTTTTTTTCCAGGCTTAATGGACCTGTATCAAATCAATTTTGTTTTCTAAAAAGATAATGCATAAACTTTGCCTTTTCAACCACTGCTTTGTTTAAATCTTGATCATTTTAGAGTTGTTTTTTAAGCCTTGTTAAAGCCGGATTGGGACAAGCGGCCCCGGGAAGGTCAGACCCTTTCAGGAAGAAGGAAGAAATTTTAGCAATTTCCATCGGTAACCCAATTTTTTTCCTTGACAAATCATGAATTCCCTTTATAGTTACTTCAAAGTGGGGAATTGTGGGGAATTGTGTAGATTTTTATAATGTAAAAGAGGAGTTAAGCAGTGTTTCGCGGGCGTTCGATCCATTTAATTGATTCAAAGGGCCGGGTCAGCATCCCGACCCGGTTTCGGGATTTAATCAAGAATAATGGGGATCCCCGTTTGATCGTAACCAACTGGGAGCAATGTCTGGCAGTCTACCCTTTTAAAGAATGGCAAGAAATTGAAGAGAAAATGGGCCAACTCTCTCTGGTCGATCGGGACATACGTTCTTTTAAACGCTTTTTCTTTTCCGGTGCCTCCGAGTGCAACTTGGACAGCCAGGGTCGGATCCTGCTCCCGCCGACACTACGAGAATACGCCCATTTGGAGAAAGAGGTTATCCTGGCTGGTCAACTCAAGTATTTTGAAATTTGGGACAAGATAAAGTTCGAAGAAGAACTGGCCAAAAATATCGCCAGCCTATCTGTGTTGGAAGATAAGCTGGCCTCATTGGGTCTATAAGGAGAACGCAATCGACCATTCATAAACCGGTAATGGTTCATGAAGTGATTCACTATCTTCGTTGCGCCCGGGGAGGTCTTTTCGTGGACGGCACCCTTGGAACTGGAGGACATACCCTGGCCATACTTCAAAACAGTCCCGCAACGACCCAGGTTATCGGGATGGATCGAGACCCGGAGAGCTTGGCTTTAGCCCGGAAACGATTAAAGCCCTATTCTAACCGGATTCGCTTGATTCAAGGGAAATTTGGAGACCTGAAAGATCATCTTTCAAGGCTGGGGATTAATGGGGTGAACGGGATCCTTCTTGATCTGGGTTTTTCTTCTTTTCAAATAGAAAATCCAGGGAGGGGATTCAGCTTTCAACGGGAAGATCCTTTGGATATGCGGATGGATCAGACCCAGGGAATCAGCATCCAAGAATGGCTGGCTAAGACCAACGAAAAAGAATTGGTACGAGTTTTACAAGAATATGGTGAGGAAAAAAGGGCCAGAAAAATTGCCAGAATGATAATGGCCTTTCAAGCTAAAGGGCTTCTCAGGACTACTCGAGAATTGGCTGAACTGGTTTCCCGCTCTATTCCTAAGGGGGGGAGGATTCATCCGGCCACCCGGACTTTTCAAGCCCTGCGGATTCAAGTTAATGATGAGTTGACTCAGTTAAAGGCCTTCTTGGAACAGTTTCTCAAAACGCTCACCGATGGAGGACGGGTCTGTTTGATTGCTTATCATTCATTGGAAGATCGACTGATCAAACAGGCTTTTTTACGGCTGGAGCGAGGGGTGACTGATCCCCTCGGTATGATGGGACCCTATCGGCCCCAAACCCAGCCACTATTTAAAAGAGTGATCTCTAAACCGGTAATCCCATCCCAGGAGGAAGTGCGAGAAAATTCCCGGTCCCGGGGGGCCAAGCTAAGAGTGGGGGAACGGATGGAAGGAGACCGTTGAAAACCTCCGTCAAACCCCAACCCCGTTCGAGAAAAAAACAAACCGGGGCTAAATTACCCCATGGCCCATTTAAGTATTTAATTATTCTGATGATATTTTTCATCCCGGGGGTCTTGATTTATATTTGGCTCCATGTCCAGGAAGTGAACTTAGCTTACGATATCGCCAAGGCCCAGAAACAAAAAGGGGAGTTGTTGGAAATCAATAAAAAATTACGTATCCAATTAGCCAATTTGAAGTCTCCGGAAAGGATCGAAGGGATCGCCTTGACTAAATTAGGACTGAGGACTCCGGAAAAAGGTCAAATTGAGATCCTCAAATGAAGGAAGTTGAATTCAACCGGGTCCGAACTCGCCTGTATTGGGTCTTGGGATTGTGCTGTTTTCTATTTGCCGTTATAATCGGCCGGGCCGTCCAACTCCAATTGTGGCAAGGGCCTAAACTGAGCAAGATCGCCCAGGCCGAAATGGAGAAAATGATCCCCCGGTCCCATAAAAGGGGGGTCATTTATGATCGCAATCGTTTTGAACTGGCCTTAACGATTGAAATGGAATCCGTATTCGCCCAACCCAGAGAAATAAAAAGCATTGAGGAGGTCTCTAATCGCCTGGGCCCTTTACTGGCATTGGACCAAAAACGTCTTTCCGGTTTGCTCAAACGACCCAAGCCCTTCGTCTACTTAAAACGCCGGGCCACACCCGACGAATGTGAGGCGGTGCGTGCTCAAGATGAGGAAGGAATAGCCTTTACAAAAGAAGCCCAGCGTTTTTATCCCTATAAGGACTTGGCCTGCCATCTGATCGGCTTTGTCGGAATGGACGCCAATGGCTTGGAAGGACTGGAAAAGAAATACGATTCTTATCTGAAGAGTCCTTATCTTTTTGAGCCTACGGTCCGAGACGCCCTGGGGCGGGCCCTCTATTTAAACGGGATGGAATCGATCCAGGAGAATGAAGGATTAAGCTTGGTCCTGACCTTGGATAAAAACATACAATATGTAACCGAAAAAGAATTAAAAAAAGGGGTCATCAAAAGCCAGGCCAAGGGAGGGGTGGCCATTGTCTTGAATCCTAAAAGCGGAGAGCTTCTGGCCATGGCCAACTACCCTTCTTATAATTTAAATGCCTACCGGGAGGCTCCTCCGGCTTCTCGAAGGGACCAGGCCTTGACCGACACTTTTGAACCTGGTTCCACCTTCAAAACCTTTTTGCTGGCCGCGGCGCTGGAGGAAAAAAAATTTACTCCCGATGATATGATTTTTTGTGAGAATGGGTCTTATCGGGTCGGCAGCCATGTGATCCATGATGCTCATCCTCATGGATGGCTTTCCTTTCAGGATGTCCTCAAGGTTTCCAGTAACATCGGGGCCACGAAAATAGGGAAAAGAGTGGGACCCAAAACATTTTATACCTTTATTAAAAATTTCGGTTTTGGAAAAGAAACCAATATTGATCTGCCGGGGGAAGTTGGCGGGGTGGTATGGTCTTACCATCACTGGGGAGAAATCGAAGCGGCCAACATCTGTTTTGGTCAAGGGGTATCGGTAACCGCGATCCAGTTAGCCTGTGCCTTAGGCGCCATTGCCAATGACGGCCGTCTGATGAAACCCTATTTGGTCCGCCAGATCCTTGACCAGAAAGGAAATCCGGTCAAAGAATTTTCCCCTCAGGCGGTAAGGCAGGTCTTATCTCCTGAGACGGCCCGGATAATGCGCCGCCTTTTATCCCGGGTAACCGAATCGGGTGGCACAGCCCCTCAGGCGGCTATCGAGGGTATTCAAGTTGGGGGGAAGACCGGCACGGCCCAAAAGGTTTCTCAGGAAACCAAGCACTATGCACCGGGGAAATATGTCTCCACATTTATGGGTTTCCTCCCTGTGGAAAACCCTTCCTTAGTCATCCTGGTGGTGCTGGACGAACCCAAGGGGGCTCATTATGGAGGGGTGGTCTGCGCCCCCGTCTTCAAAGAAATAGCCGAACAAACCCTGTCCATCTTGGGGGTAAGACGTCCGGCCACGGTTATCCCCTACGAGTCTCCGCAAGAAAAACCGGACATGACCCCTTGGCTTATGGCCCAAAAACCCAAAGAGTATGAAAACGTTTCTTCTTCAGACCCACAAACCAGGCGGATCATGCCCGACCTTAGGGGGATGAGCATGCGAAAAGTGCTCGACGTTATGAAAGGCTATGAGATACCGGTCGCTTTCGCGGGGAGTGGAAAGGCGGTAACCCAATGGCCCTTACCCGGGACGGCTTTAAGCCAGAAAACCCGTTGTCAGATCCAATTCCAACCGCTTCTCTGAATAGGAAGAATTCTTTTGCATCTTAGTGAATTATTAAAAATGTTACCGGCGGCCAAGGTTGAAGGAAAGATCGACCTGGATATTTCCAACCTGTCCTATGATTCCAGAAAGGTCAAGGAGGATGGCTTGTTTGTGGCCATTTCAGGCCATAAGACCGATGGACACCGGTTTATTGACCAAGCAATCCGCAATGGAAGCAAGGCGGTTGTTGTCGAGAAAAAGGATTGGGTTATACCCCCAGGGGTCACCCAAATTTCGGTTGAAAACAGCAGAAAGGCCTTATCCCGGTTGGCAGCCTGTTTTTTTGGACACCCGGCTTCAAAACTTCACCTGATCGGTATTACCGGAACCAATGGGAAAACGACGACCTCTTACTTAGTCGAGTCGATATTAAAAACAGCAGGCTTCTCGGTCGGTGTTTTGGGAACCATCTATTATCGGTATGGTAACAAGACCCTGATTGCACCGGTAACTACTCCGGAATCGTTAGATTTGCAGGGTTTTATGGCTGATATGGTTCAAGAGAACATAAGCCATGTGGTCATGGAGGTTTCCTCTCATGCCCTGGATCAGGGAAGACTGGGAGATCTTTATTTTGATCAAGGGATATTTGCCAATTTATCCCAGGATCATCTCGATTACCACCGGGACATGGAGGATTATTTCCAGGCCAAAGCGAAATTATTTCATCAACACCTTAAGGGCCCAAGGCTTGGTTTGGGCATCATTAATCAGGATGACCCTTACGGTCAGAGACTCTGGCGGGAATGGTCTGGACCCAAGCAAGACTTTGGAATCGAAAAAAAGGCTGCCTATTGCCCCCTGGAAATCCATTCGGACCTGGATGGTATCGGGGGAACGATTCAGACCCCCCGGGGATATTATTCGCTAAGGTCTCCTTTAATCGGTCGGTATAATATGTATAATATCCTGGCTGCCTGGGCCGTGGGGGAGGGATATCTCTTGGAAGGGGCGGTCATCCAGAAGGGCCTTGAAGCTTTGACCCGAGTTCCGGGCCGGATGGAGAAGGTGCCCAACAGGATCGGTCTGACCATCCTGGTCGATTATTCCCATACTCCGGAGGCCTTGCGTTTTGCCTTGCTGTCATTGAGAGGGTATAGCTCTGGAAAGATCATTACTGTTTTCGGCTGCGGCGGAGATCGAGACCCTTACAAAAGACCCCTTATGGGCCGCGTCGCCGGCGAATTAAGCCATCTGACAATAGTCACCTCCGATAATCCGAGGTCCGAAAATCCTTATAAAATCATCCAAGACATTGAAAAAGGGTTGATCGACCGGAGAATACCTTTTATCGACCGGAAGGATTTAATCAAGACCCCGAAATCCCCTGGATATACCTTAATACCCGATCGAAGGGAAGCCATCGCTTTAGCCGTCAGATTGGCCCGGCCAGGAGATATCATCTTAATCGCCGGAAAAGGGCATGAAACCTATCAGATTGTGAGTACCAAAGTCCTTGATTTTGATGATCGGGAAGAGGCCCGGAAGGCCTTGGAAGGGATTGATGTTCAGCACTGATAAATTGGGTTGGGGGGAATTGATGGCCGGTATTTCCGGCCGTTTGATCCAGGGAGACCCGCGGAGTAAGGCGATGGGGGTCTCAACGGACACCAGGACCCTGAAGGCCGGAAATTTGTTTGTGGCTTTGAAAGGACCAAGGTTTGACGGCCATCACTACCTCCTTCAGGCCTTTGAAAAAGGAGCCGTCGCCGCCCTGGTTTCCGAGCCTTTAAAATCGGAACCGGGGCCGCCGGATAGAATGGTCATCCGGGTTAAAGATACCCTGGAGGCCTTGGGAGATCTGGCGACCCTCTGGCGGGGAAAGTTTACTGCCACCATGATCGGAATCTCAGGTAGCAACGGCAAGACCACGACCAAGGAGATGTTAGCCGGCATCCTGGGGCGGGAAGGGCCGACTTAAAAAACACGGGCAACCTGAATAACACTATCGGTTTGCCGTTAAGTCTTTTTTCTTTAAACGGGAACCATCGATTTGCCGTCATGGAAATGGGGATGAACCACTTGGGAGAGATAACCCGCTTATGCCAGATAGCCAGGCCCTCTGTCGGCGTATTGACTAATATTGGGCCCGCCCATTTAGAAGGCTTGGGTTCCTTAGCCATGATCGCTAAAGCCAAGGGAGAACTCTTTGAGGCCCTCGACGTCAACGACTGGGCCGTGATCAATTATGATGATCCAAGAATTCGAAGCCCTGGCCCGTTCTTGTCTGGCCAGAAAAATAACCTTTGGCTTGGATTCCAAAGCCGAGGTCAGGGCGGAACGGATAGCCTTAACACCTCAAGGGGGCCGGTTTCGACTCCTTTTTCATGGAGAAAAAGAAGAGGTGTTTCTCCCCATTCAAGGGGAGCATAATATCAGCAATGCCTTGGGGGCCGCGGCGGCCGCCCTCGCCCTTGGCCTGTCCCTGGAAAAAATACGGCCTGGACTGGAGGGATTTAAACTCCCCGAACACCGCCTTCAACTCAAAAAAGGGCTTAAAGGGGTTCGACTGATCGATGACTCTTATAATGCCAACCCGGCGTCGTTAAAGACCGCCCTAAACACCTTTCAATCGTTGCGGGAGGGAAAAAAAGGGGGGCTGGTCTTGGGCGACATGTTGGAACTCGGGACGCAGACCTCTGACGCCCATAAGGAAATCGGCAGGATAATCGGGGGAATGGGGGTCAATTACCTCCTGACATTAGGCCCCTTATCCCAGGAACTGTTGTCAGAGGCTTTAAAGGGCGGTCGGCCCCCTCAAAAGGCCTTCGGGGCAGGGAGCCATGAGGAGGTCATAAATGAACTGCTCAACCTCATCCGGGAAGGGGATGTCATTTTAATTAAAGGGTCTCACGGGATGGATATGGAGGCTGTCGTCAGGGCCTTGGAGGACCGGGGGTAAGCCATGTTTTATCATCTTTTATATGCCCTGCATAACCAGATTTCCTTCTTCAATGTCTTCCGGTACATCACCTTAAGGACCATCTATTCCACCTTGACAGCCCTATTGATTACTTTTCTCCTGGGACCCTATGTGGTCCGGCTGCTGACTAAATATCAAATCGGTCAATATATACGGGAAGACGGTCCCCGTTCCCATTTCAGCAAAGAAGGCACACCAACCATGGGGGGAGTGCTCATCCTTTTTGCCGTCTTTGCAGCTACCCTTTCCTGGGCAGATCTGACCAATATCTATGTCTGGATGGTCCTGCTGGTCACCCTCTTTTTTGGGGGTATCGGCTTTATGGATGACTACTGGATGCTTATCAAAAAGAGAAATAAAGGTTTGAGCGCCAAGACCAAATTTTTTTCTCAAATTGCCATTGCCCTGGTGCCGGCCATTTTTCTCTATCTGAATTTTAGATACAATACCCGTTTAAATATCCCTTTTTTCAAGACCCTGACCCCGGACCTTTATTGGGGATATATCCTTTTAACCATCTTCATCATTGTCGGCACATCCAACGCCGTCAATTTAACCGATGGACTGGATGGATTGGCCATCGGTCCGGCCACGATCGCTTTCGGCACCTACCTGGTACTCAGTTACCTCAGCGGCAATCTCAAGATTGCCAATTATCTCCAGATCCCTTTTGTGCCCGGTTCCGGGGAACTGGCTGTTTTTTGTGGGGCCATGGTAGGAGCCGGTATGGGATTCCTTTGGTATAATTCCTACCCGGCCCAACTCTTTATGGGAGATGTGGGTTCTCTTTCTCTCGGGGCCGCCTTGGGAACCATAGCGGTAATTACGAAAAATGAAATATTATTAATCATTATAGGTGGAATCTTTTTGGTCGAGGCCCTTTCGGTTATCTTTCAAGTGGGCTATTTCAAGATAACCCACGGGAAACGAATCTTCCGGATGGCCCCTTTGCACCATCATTTTGAATTAAAAGGCTGGCCGGAACCGAAAATAATTGTTCGTTTTTGGATCATTGCCGTGATCTTAAGTTTATTGTCCCTGAGTACCTTGAAACTCAGATAAGGACCCTTTGGATTTTAAAGACAAAAGAATTTTAGTGGTTGGCCTGGGAAAGACGGGAATGTCCTTGATATCCTTTTTGTTGAGGCAAGGGGCCGAAGTTTTGGTCTCAGACTTCCACCAACTTACTGAGGTTGAAAAATTAGTATCCGATTTTAAAGGAACCGGTCTTCCCCTGATCCTGGAGGGAGGAGGGCATAGCCGGGCATTTTTTTTAAAAGCTCATATGGTCTTGGTCAGTCCTGGAATTCCTCTGGACATTCCAGCCTTGAAGGCCGTCCAGGATAAAGGAATTCCGGTTTTTGGAGAGGTAGAGGTGTTTGCTGCCTTTTCCAAGACCCCGGTAGTGGCAGTGACCGGGACCAACGGCAAGACGACTACCACGGCCCTGTTGAATGAAATGCTGGTTAATTCGGGGAAGACCACTTTCTTAGGCGGAAATATAGGCCGGCCTCTGACGGATTATATTCTCAATGGACAGGACAGGGAGATCGTAGTGGCTGAAATCAGCAGCTTCCAATTGGATACCGCCAGCCACTTTTCCCCAAAGGTGGGGCTCCTGTTGAATATCACGGAGAACCACCTGGACCGCTATGCCGATTTTCAGGCCTATATCAATTCCAAGGCGAGTCTTTTTCGCAATCAAGGGAAGGACAACCAGGCCGTAGTCAATTGGGATGATCCGATATGTCGTTCCATCGGAGAAGGGCTCTCCGGACCGGTTTATTTTTTTAGTCGGACCCATAAGGTTCCCCAAGGGGGTCTTATCGATCAAAATAAGGCTATCCTTAACCTGGGACCAAGCCGGGAGGTCTATGACTTGAAGGGATTTTCTTTACCCGGAGTCCATAACCTGGAAAATGCCCTGGCGGCTATCTTGGGGGCCCGCCTGATGGGAGCAGCCCCTGAATCGATTCAAAAGACCCTTTTGACTTTTAGAGGATTTAGACATCGGCTGGAATATGTCGGAGAGGTCCGGGGGATACACTTTTATGATGATTCCAAGGCCACTAACGTCGGGGCCGTGGTCAAGGCCTTAGAGGGTTTTGACCGGCCCGTCATCCTAATTGCCGGAGGCCGCGACAAAGGGGGAGATTATCACCCCCTTAAGCAATTAATCCAAGTCAAGGTCAAGGCCTTGGTATTGATAGGGGAAGCCCGGGAGAAGATAATGCAACAATTAGGCCACTTGACCAAAACCAAGGCGGCAAGTTCCCTTGAAGAAGCGGTTTTATGGGCCTTTCAACAAGGCAAATCAGGGGATGTGGTGCTTTTGTCTCCGGCCTGTTCGAGTTATGATATGTTCCGGGATTATGTCCACCGGGGGAAGGTTTTTCAAAAGGCAGTCAGGGAATTAAGGGAAGATCAAAGGAAAGAGAAAGGGGCCTAATGTCTTCTTTTTTTTATGATAAACCGAAGGCAGAGTTTGAAGACAAGATCGGGGCGGAAAGGGTCAAGGCGGACCTAAGCCTCAATTATCTATGGGTGGGGGCAACCCTGGCCTTGGTGATCTTTGGAATTTTTATGGTCTACAGCGCCAGCGCCCCTTTGGCCGCCAGGCGGTATCATAACAGCTTTTATTTCGCCCAGAAACAACTTGGTTTCGCTTTCTTGGGGTTTATGGTGATGATCTGTTTTCGATTTGTGCCTTATCAGAGGTTTCAAAAATGGGTTTACTGGCTCCTGGGGGTCAGTTTGCTGTCTCTGATTCTGGTGCTTATCCCCGGGATCGGCTCCCGCATGGGTGGGGCATCCCGTTGGTTTCGCCTGGGCGGGGTATCCCTTCAACCGGCCGAATTTTCCAAGTTGATCTTGGTCATTTTTTTGGCCTATTCTATGGCGCGGCACCCGAATGAAATGAAAGATTTAAGAAAGGGTTTTCTTTTTCATGTAGGTGTTGTCGGAGTATTTATCCTCCTGGTCCTCTTGGAACCTGACCTGGGGATGGCCATCACTATGGTCTTGATCACGGGGATCATGCTCTTTATCGGGGGAGTCAGGATCAAGCACCTGGTTGTTTCCATCGTCCCAATGATCCCTTTGGCCTATTTCCTGGTTTGGAGGGTCCCTTACCGACGGTTGAGGGTTTTATCTTACCTGGATCCCTGGAAGGACCCCTTAGGCTCGGGATTCCACCTCAAACACTCTTTTCTGGCCTTCGGTTCAGGGGGCTTCTGGGGAAGAGGACTTGGAGGGAGCCAACAAAAGCTCTTTTATCTGCCCGAACCCCACACAGATTTCATTTTTTCCATTGTGGGAGAGGAATTTGGGTTTATCGGCGTTTTTATAATAACTTCCTTGTATCTGGTCCTGATTTTTAAATGTCTTCGGTTGGCCTTAAGGGTAAAAGACTTATTTGGGGTCTATCTGATCGTCGGGATCACCGTCATGATCGGGTTCCAGGCCTTAATCAATATCTTGGTGGTCATGGGACTTCTCCCGACCAAGGGATTGACCTTGCCTTTTCTCAGTTATGGCGGATCTTCTTTGCTTTTGAATATGATCTGTGTGGGGATCCTTTTGAACCTTACAGCCCAATATCAAGGGGAAAGGGAGTGCGCGTCCTGATCGTCGGGGGAGGTACAGGGGGGCATTTATTTCCGGCTATTGCCCTGGCGGAAACCTTTATGAAAAGAAGTGCGGAAAATCAAGTACGATTTGTCACCACCCAACGAGCCCTGGATTCGCAAATATTGGGGGGAAGGGGTTTTTCTTTCACAGCCCTTAAAATGGAGGGGATCAAAGGCAGGGGAGTGGATAGAAAGATAAACTCACTGGTCCAATTGCCCCGGGCGTTCTGCCGATCCTTAAAAATCATTGGGGAATACCGGCCGGAGATAGTGCTTGGGGTTGGAGGGTATGTTTCGGGTCCGGTAGTTTTGGCGGCCTGGTGGAAAGGGATCCCCTGCGCCGTCCAAGAACAGAACTCTATCCCCGGGGTTACCAACCGGTTGTTGAGTAGGGTGGTGAACCGGGTATTTGGCGCCTTTAAGGAGAACGAGACCTATTTTCCAAAAAGAAAATTGCAAATTACGGGTAATCCTATCCGGCAGGAACTTCAAAAAACGGCCGATCGCCCGGTCCCCCTTTCCGGACCTTTAACCTTGTTAATACTGGGGGGCAGCCAGGGGGCGCACCGAATCAATCAAGCCGTCAAGGATTCTCTGGAGGGCCTGCTCCCTTTGAAAAATGAACTTTATTTTATCCATCAAACCGGAGACCAAGACGAAGAGGAACTGGCCCGGGCGTATCAAGGAAAAGGGTTCAAACACCGGGTTGTGGCTTTTATTTCGGATATGGCTTGGGCCTACGGACAGGCGGACATGATTATCGGACGGGCAGGAGCCATGACTTTAACGGAAATAACGGCCCTGGGCAAACCGAGTCTATTGATCCCCTTTCCCTTTGCGGCCAATAACCATCAGGAACACAATGCCCGGTCGTTGATTAAGGCCGGGGCAGCAGAAATGATCTTGGAGAAAGATTTAAACCCGGTGTTTTTGTCGGATTGTCTTCGGGATTGGCTGGCCCATCGAGAAAAATTGATCGAGATGGGGAAAAAGGCCAAAACCATGGGTCGTTGGCAGGCCGCGGAGGAAATCGTGGAAGAATGTTGTCGATTGGTCAAGGAAAAAAAGGAGTCAATTGAATGAAGGGCCAAGGTTCAAGGAAAAACCTCAAACTGTATACCTTAACCTATTGACATCCTTGAATCCCCTATTATTTGAGAGATAAATGTACCCTCGTTTTCAACATATTCATTTTATAGGCATCGGTGGTATCGGTATGAGCGGTATCGCCGAGGTTTTGTTGAACCTCGGCTACCGGGTCAGCGGCTCGGACCTGAAAGAAACCGAGATTACCCGCCGTTTGCAATCCTTAGGCGGTAAACTCTTTTATGGTCACCAGGCAGAAAACATACTGGGGGCCGAAGTCGTAGTCACCTCTTCCGCGGTTCGGCCGAATAATCCTGAAGTCCTGGCGGCCCGGACGGCCCTTTTGCCGGTAATTCCCAGGGCGGAGATGCTGGCCGAGTTGATGCGTTTGAAGTATGGCGTTGCTGTGGCCGGAGCCCATGGAAAGACGACTACGACCTCGATGGTCGCCCATGTCCTGGCTTACGGAGGACTGGATCCTACCGTAGTCATCGGAGGGCGGTTGAATAGTTGGGGGAGTAATGCCCGGTTGGGACAGGGGGCTTTTCTGGTGGCCGAGGCCGATGAGAGCGATGGTTCTTTTCTGCATCTTTCTCCGAGTATTGCGGTCGTGACCAATATCGATTTGGAGCACCTGGATTTTTATAAAGACCTGGAGCATATCAAAACCACTTTTCTTGAGTTTTTAAACCGCCTCCCCTTTTATGGCCTGGCGATCCTCTGTCTGGATGACCCTCATATACCCTCTTTGATTCCGAAACTCCAAAAACGGTATCGGACCTATGGTCTGACGGCCCAAGCCGACCTTCAGGCCCGGGAGGTTAAACAAAACGGTCTCTCCACCCAATATCGTTTTTATGGCAATGGTAAGGAGTGGGGGGAAATTCGTTTTAAAATTCCTGGTCTTCACAACGTCTATAATTCTTTGGCGGCCATCTCCGTCGGCTTCGAATTGGAGATCCCCTTTCAAAAGATTCAGGAGGCCTTTGACTGTTTAGAGGGGGTCCAGCGGAGATTTCAGATCAGAGGGGAGTTCCGGGGCATTACGGTTTTGGATGACTACGGCCACCATCCCACGGAGATCCGGGCCACCTTAAACGCCCTTCGGGGCTGTTGGCCCGAACGAAGGATCGTGGTCGTTTTTCAGCCCCATCGGTATAGCCGGACCAAGGCCCTTTTTGATGAATTTACCACCTCCTTTTATCAGGCCGATTGCTTGTTTTTACTGCCCATTTATCCGGCCGGAGAGGACCCGATAGAAGGGGTCGATTCGGAACATTTATTAGAAGGGATCAAAGAAAAGGGGCACCGTGAGGTAGGGGTGTTTTCCGCTCGGGCAGAGGTTATTCCTTCTCTTCTGGGAATGCTGAAGTCCGGAGATGTGCTGGTTACCTTGGGGGCCGGGGACGTTTGGAAAATAGGGCAGGAAATTGTATCGGCAGCAGGGGCTTAAGCAGTACTTGGAAAGGATTTGCCCTGGACGGGTCAAACAAGGGGAACCATTAGCCCCTTATACCACCCTCCGGATAGGCGGGAAGGCGGACTGGTTTATTCGACCTCAAGATAATTCTGAACTGAGGCAGTTATCGGACCTGGCGGAGTCCCGTAATATCCCCTGGTTTGTCTTGGGCCTGGGCAGCAATCTCCTGGTTTCGGATCGTGGGGTAAGGGGATTGGTTATTCATTTATAATCTCCCCGGCAGGGAATAAAAACAAAATTTTTAAAGAACTCCCAGGTCCTTTTGGAAGTGGAAGCCGGGGTTCCCCTCTCCAGGCTGGTTCTGTGGGGGATAAAAAATCATTGGGAGGGTCTTGAATTCTTGGCCGGTATCCCCGGGATCGGTCGGGGGCGCCTGGGCCATGAATGCCGGAAGTTATGGGAAGGAAATAAAAGAGTTAACCACCTATCTGAAAATTGTTTCCCCTGGAGGACGGGTAGTTCGAAAAGGGAAAAAACAACTTTTTTTTGGCTACCGAAATTTAAAGCTGGAGCCCGGTGAAATCATCATTTCAGGAGGACTCATGGTATCTTTAGGGGAGGCCAAGGCCGTTCAACAAGAGATCCGAAGACTTAGATCTCAAAGGAGGATTACACAACCCCTGGACCAATCGAGTTGCGGTTCGGTTTTTAAAAATCCTCCGGGCGCATTTGCCGGGGAGCTGATTGAAAAGGCCGGACTGAAAGGGGTTGAAAGGGGTAAGGCCCGGATCTCCTCCCGGCATGCCAATTTTATCGTCAACCAGGGAGGGGCCAGAGCCATCGATGTTTTATCTTTGATGAACCTGATCCGAACCCGGGTTCGGAGGCAATTCGGCATCCTCCTGGAACCCGAGGTACGGTTATGGGGATGTACTCTGAAGGAGCTTGCATAGTTTCCTGGTTTTTTTGAAATAATAGTCACTTATGATCGCTTCGGCATAAAACAACATTGGCTGAAGGCTCAAAGCTAAAGTAAAAACAAACGTTCTTTCATTCAGCTTTCAGCAGTCTTGGGGGAGAGGTTGTCATGTACTTAGGGAAAACCCGTTTGGGAAATTTGGGCCACAATTATTATCGGGACACGTTATCCGACTCCGGGCTATCCTGGATGGAAAGGCTATGGCACCACTTTTGGGTGGGTTCATTAGTCATGATGATTATTCTGGGGATAAGTATCGTCTTATTGATCGGGTATCTGGTGGCCTTGTCCACACCGATTTTTAAATTGGAAGATGTCAGTTTTAAGGGGATAAAAAGGGTCTCCCAGGCGGAATTGCTCCAAAGAGGAGGGCTGGAGAACGGGGTTAATCTCTTAGCCTTGAATATGAGCGAGGCCAAAAAAAAGATGGAATCCCTTCCCTGGGTGAAAGGGGTTTATCTCCATCGGGAACTTCCCAACAAACTCGAGGTAGTGATTACCGAACAGCAACCGAACTTTCTGGTCTTGGTCCAGCAGGACCTCTATTATTTAAACGATGAGGGGGTCCCATTCAAAAAAGTCGAGTTGTCAGACAGGATCTCTCTTCCGATCTTGACTGGTCTGACGAAAAAGGACTGGACTCCGACAGGACACCTTAGGCCACCCATTCTTCAGGAAGTGGTAGCCCTTCAGGGGTATTTGAGCCAAGGCCGGGACCCCTTTTATCCTGACAAGCTCTCCGAAATTCATTACGATCCCGATTGCGGTTTTTCTTTATATACAGTAGAAAGAGGAATTCGAATCTCTTTAGGAAAGGAAGATATAAAGTCCCGGCTTAAACGTTTGGAAAAGGTCTGGGCCGAACTTGAAAAGCGGCCGAATCTTTACACCTTAAAAGGGATAGCGCTTCAATTCGGACAGCGGGTTATCGTTCAGGGATTGAGGCCTAAGCCCCCAAAGGGGGTCTAAAAGGAATAAGCCAGGGGGCCTGTCCGGATCGAAGAGGCAGGGAGGAATTTTAAACCCGCACTTTCAGAGGTTGCAACAGACATCAAAGAACCGGAAAAGAGAAAGGGGGTGAGCACTGCTTGGAAGATAATTTGATTATTGGCTTGGATATCGGCACCACCAAAATTTGTGCGGTCGTCGGGGAGGTGTCCCCGAGTGGCGTGGATATCGTTGGGATCGGGACTCATCCTTCGGTCGGCTTGCGCAAAGGGGTGGTGGTTAATATTGAAAGTACGGTCAACTCCATCAAGAAAGCCGTGGAAGAGGCGGAACTCATGGCCGGCTGTGAAATCAGGTCGGTATACGCCGGTATCGCCGGGGGGCATATTAAAGCCTTTAACAGCCATGGTGTTATAGCGGTAAAAACACGTGAAGTGACTAAAACCGATATCGACCGGGTTATAGATGCCGCTAAGGCCATTGCCATTCCATTGGATCGAGAGGTCATTCATGTGCTGCCCCAAGAATTTATCGTCGACGATCAGGACGGGATTCAGGATCCCCTGGGAATTTCCGGAGTGCGCCTGGAGGTGAAGGTCCATATCATAACCGGGGCGGTCACCTCGGCCCAGAATATTATTCGCTGTGCCAACAAGTCGGGATTAGATGTCTCAGATATTGTCTTGGAATCGATCGCCTCAAGTGAAACGGTGCTCACAACCGAGGAAAAGGAACTGGGCGTGGCCTTGGTCGATTTTGGGGGGGGGACTACCGACCTGGCCATTTTTTCAAATAATTGTATCAAACACACCTCGGTTCTGGCTTTAGGGGGAAACAATTTAACCAACGATATTGCCATCGGTCTGCGGACCCCCCATCAGGCGGCGGAACGAATCAAAAAAATTCACGGCTGTTGTCTTACTTCCATGCTCGATAAAGAAGAAACCATCGAGGTCCCGAGTGTCGGAGGCAGAAAACCCCGGGTCCTTTCCCGTCAAATTTTGGGAGAAATTCTCGAACCGAGGGTCGAAGAAATTTTCTCTTTGGTCAATCGGGAGATCATGAAATCGGGTTTTGCGGACGCCATCGCCTCCGGCATCGTGATCACCGGTGGGGCCTCTTTATTGGAAGGGATCCCGGAATTGGCCGAACAGATCTTTAACCTGCCGAGTCGGGCGGGGATATCCCCAGGGTTTTGGAGGGATTACGGATGTGGTCAACAGTCCCATGTACGCTACTGCCGTGGGATTGGTCCTTTACGGTGCAAAGGCGATGCCCAGGAAGAAATTCAGGATACGGGATCAACATATTTTTTATCGGGTCATGGAACGCATGAAAAAATGGTTTAGAGAGATGATTTAAGCCAGAGAAAGAAAATTAATTCTAAGGGGAGGAAAAAACGATGAGAATAGAAATGATGAAGGTGGAAGAAGACAACAATAACCAAAAACCAAAAATCCGAGTTTTGGGTATCGGGGGAGGAGGGAATAATGCCATCAATAACATGATCAAGTCCCAACTCTCGGGAGTCGAGTTTATTGCTGCCAATACGGACCTTCAGGCCCTCTCCTCTTCTCTGGCCGACCAGCGGATTCAGCTTGGGACTACCTTGACCAAGGGGTTGGGGGCCGGTGCCAATCCTGAAATCGGGAGAAACGCTACCCTGGAAGATGCGGAAAAAATTCGAGAAGCCTTGGAAGGCAGTGACATGGTCTTTATCACCGCCGGCATGGGTGGAGGAACCGGAACCGGTGGGGCCCCGGTGGCTGCCCAGATGTGTAAGGAATTAGGGGTCTTGACCGTGGCGGTCGTTACCCGTCCCTTCCATTTTGAAGGGAATAGACGTTTAAAGCAGGCCGATGAAGGGATTAAAGAACTCCGGAAAACGGTAGACACCCTCATCACCATTCCCAATGATCGTTTGATTGCCTTGGCCACCAAAAAGGCCACTTTTTTAGAAATGCTTCAAAAGGCCGACGACGTTTTGTTGTATGCCGTTAAAGGGATCTCCGACTTGATCGTGGTACCCGGGCATATCAACCTGGATTTTGCCGACGTGAAGTCCATCATGTCGGAGATGGGGATTGCTTTAATGGGGACCGGCGTGGCCAGTGGTGAAAACCGGGCACTGGAGGCGGCTCAGAGGGCCATTTCCAGCCCCTTATTGGAAGACATATCCATTTCCGGGGCCAGGGCAGTGCTTATGAATATAACGGCCAGCTCAAGCCTGGGATTTGAGGAGGTGACCGAAGCTTCCACTTTAATTCGGAAAGAAGTCCATGAAGAAGCGAATATTATCTGGGGCACGGCCATTGACGAAAGTATGGAGGATGACCTTCGGGTTACCGTAGTGGCCACGGGGATCAACCCCAAAGAAGAAAGGGTAGTCATGGATTTGGATCGAATGCGGCCCACCATGGCGGAGGTCAAACCCGACCGGACGGAAGACAGGGAAACCCCTACCTTTGTTCGCAAGGGAAAAGAGATCGATAAGTACGGTCCCCGGCGGCCGGCCAAACCCCCGGAATACTATTTTGATGAAGAAGAATTGGAGGTCCCGACCTTTATTCGCAAGGCAGCCGATTAAGCGGAGCAATTGATGAGCCTTTCCTATCAATATGAAATTGAGCAAAAGAGGACAGACCACATGTCAAAAGATGATTTAATAGCCAAAGAGGGTCAGCCGAGTCATCTGACTACTCTAATGTTAAACAAGTAGAAAATGAGTACAGCCTTTCAAATTCCTAATATTGAGGAAGAGAAAGATTTAGATGCCATTGACTTAAGTTATGCGAATTTATTTGAATTGGTCGAAATATTAGTCAAAGGAGAACTTGAAAAAGGATTCAACAACGCTAAAAAGGTCATTCGCAAAAAACTGATCGACCATCTCAACTACATCAATTTTTCCGAAGGCGAAATCTCAGTCGTTTTCAAACATGCTAAATACGATGAAATCGTGATCCGGGCGATCAAACCGGAACCCTGCCAGGGGGAGACTGTCTTCGGCCGATGGAACAACCCGACCCAATTTTCGGAATCTTTAAGAGATTTGGAGGCCCTCTGTTTTTTCATCGAAAAAAAAAGAGAAATCATTTTAGCCCAATCCCGAAAGATGAATATCAGCGACCAGGGGATCACCTTAACCTTACCGGAATTTGGTTTTGAGGTCGTCTTAAGGAAAACCAACCGATACCCCGGCCATAATATACAAGCTCAACTTATTCAAAACGGTATTTTATTTTCAGGCCGTCTGGCCGTTTTTAGTGTTAATTGCTTCCTGGTGGAGATTTTTTCCGGAGAAGGAATATCTTTAAAGTGGATTAATGCCGAATCCCCGGTTCAGATCATTTTTAAAGACCAGGGAGAAATAATTTATTCCGGAGAATGTAATATCGTCAAGCAGGGGGGAACGCTTCAAACAAAAAGGGTGCTATTACAGTCCATCCAAAAACCAATCAATAGATTCAAGCGAAGGGAGTTTCGGGCTCCCAGACAAACCTTGCACCCTTCCCCCGGGGTTTCCTATATTCACCCGTTAATTAAAAAATTAATTAAACTCAATGTCTACGATCTGTCCACCTCCGGTTTCTCCGTGGAAGAAGAAGAGGAATCCTCCACGCTCTTGCCCGGAATGATCATTTCCGACATTCAAATAGAACTGGCCAATGCCGCCGCCTTGTCCTGTAAAGCCCAGGTTATCTATAAAAACAAACTGGATAAAAATATTGTCAAGAGCGGCTTTACCATTTTAAACATGAATAACGAGGATTATATAAGATTAACCAACCTGGTCAATAAATCGATGAATAATAATCTGGATATATGCGGCACCATCGAAATGGAATCCCTCTGGGATTTTTTTTTCCAAACCGGATTTATTTATCCCCAGAAATATCATTTCATTTATAAAAACAAGGAAAGTTTTAAAAAATTATATGAAAGAATTTATAATACCCCAACGGAAATAGAAAGACATATTACCTATCAGGAGAGAGGGACTATTCTTGGGCATATTTCCATGCTGCATGTTTACGGAACGACCTGGATGCTTCATCACTTTGCGGCCACCCCCAGTTCCAGATACAAAAGAGTGGCTTTGACTTTATTGCAGCAAATCGAACAATATATCATTGACTCCCATTACTTTGAATCTTCCCAGATGGATAATATCATCTGTTATTTCCGGCCCGACAATAAGTTCCCCAATCTGGTTTTCGGCGGGGCGGCCCGATTCTTGAAGGACCCCAGGATTTGTTCCCTGGATCGCTTTGCCTATATTTCCTATCCCATGGTCCTGGGCTGCCAAGAGGGAGGCCTTCCGGAACCTTGGGCCTTGACCCCGACGGAGAAGGAGGACTTGGAAGAATTAGCCCATTTTTATAATCATACTTCCGGAGGGCAGATGATCCGAGCCCTCGACTTGCATCCGGATATTTTGGAAAGGGACCGATTAACCCCGATTTATCAGCGAATGGGGTTTAAACGGGAGCGACATCTTCTGTCGATAAAGAAGAGAGGCAAGGTCAAGGCTGTTATCAGCCTGATCAAAACCGATGCCGGTTTGAATTTATCGGAATTGACCAATTGTCTCTCATTATTTGTTTTGGATTCCGAAGATTTTCCTTTTGAGGTTTTTTTGAGGGCCCTGGCTTAATTGAGCCTCTATGATGAACGTCAAAGGATTCCTATCTTATTATATCCCATTCAATATGCCCAACGCCATTCCATTGCTTATCAAAGAATATACGATCTATGGGTTTTTGGGGTGGATAACAGCGATCATTATTTTAATTACATCAATAAAGTATTTTCCCGTCTTCTCTCCTAAAAGCTTGGGGCATTGCTTTAATCCTTTTGGGGTTAATTCGGGCTGGATTCGGTCAACGGAAAAAGATCGCCACGACCTCATTTTGGAAGGGTAGCAGGTTTTTTAAGCTTTTTTAAGAGTTGGATATTAATCTCGTCCCAATTTTTTTCTCCCTTTTTCCCTTTGGGGGTTTCCAGGATAAAAGGGAGGCCATTCAAACGGGGGTCGTTTAAAAGGCGTTCAAAAGTCTTTAAGCCCAAATGACCGAGTCCGATCTGTTCATGGCGATCCACCTGGGAACCTAAAGGATTTTTGGAGTCATTGATATGAAGGCATTTGAGACGGTCCAGCCCGATCACGCTTTGAAAAGAGCTAAAGAAACCCTCATAACCTTGGGCTGAGGCAATATCGTAGCCGCCAGCCAAAACATGACAGGTATCCAGGCAGATCCCCAACTTTTCGGGATTGCGGCTTAAAGCCAGCACATCCCTTAATTGTTCCAGACGGCAGCCTAATTGACTTCCGGCTCCGGACATGGTTTCCAAAAGAATTTTCGTCTCCTGAACATCGGCCTTGGCCAAGGCCCGATCGATCCCTTTGGCGATCCGTTCAAGTCCTTTTTTTTCTCCCGCTTCCCGATGGCTGCCGGGATGAAGGATCAGATATTCGATGCCCAGACGGGCACAGCGGACCAATTCCAGGGCCAGGGTCAGGATGGATTTTGCCCGCAGATCTTTATCGGGGGAAGCCGGATTCAACAGGTAAGAGGCATGGGCCACTACCGGAGCGATTCCGGTCCTTTCCTGTTCGGCCTTGAAGCGCTCCACTTGCTCCAGCGATACGTCTTGGGCCTGCCACTGGACACTGGGTTTGACGAAGATCTGGAAGCATTCTCCGCCGACAGCCCGGATACGCTCAAAGGCCTTTTCCAGGCCTCCCGAAATAGACATATGGGCACCGATGGAATTCAGAGGAATCTCCTATTTTTCAATTTAAAGACTTCTTCCAAAATTCTATATTGAACAGGGATAGCGAGCGAACTTCAAATAATAAACATTACCTTACCTGGAATCCCGCCTGCGGCGGTACTGCCCCTTGGTGCAGGGAGCTTCAATAGCCCATATAAAATCAATCTAAGATCCTTAAGTCAATCAAAAAATAGAATGAAAAATCAATTGAAAGTTATTAAAAATCCCTGTATTTAAATGGATTATTCCAGAGAGCGATTTTTAAGTTAAGACGGAGGGAATCTAATAATGCCCGTTTCCTGCGGGGAATATAGAGAAACCCAGCAATTGTTAGCTTTAAAGAAAAGGCTGGCCGAAGAAAAATTGGAGCCCGCGGATCAAGAGGAGCTGGGAAGGCTTATTGAAGAATTAGAAAAAAAGCTCGGATTATAAAAAGAGAAAGATGTTCTTCTTTAAAAAAATTTTTTCTCGCCTCTTCTTCCCTTTATCTTTAATCATCGAATTGATGGTCATCGGATTAGTGAGGCCCCAAAAGGGCCGGAAATTCCTGATGGCCGGAGTGGTTTTATTATATCTATTTTCATTCGGTCCTTTTGCCCATTTGCTTTTATGGCCCCTCGAGAGACAATATTTGGCGATTTCGGAATCGGCCATCCAAAAGATAATCAAATGGGTCGTGGTCTTAGGCGGCGGTTCCAGATCAAATCAATCTCTCACGCCGGCGGACCAGTTGGACGATGCTTCTTTAAAGCGTCTTTTGGAAGGAATACGGCTTTGCCACTATCTGCCTGAAGCACGTCTGGTACTGTCCGGCGGAGATTACCGTGGACTTTCTTCCGATGCCCGGAGCATGCGGCAGGCTGCCCTGCAGTTCGGCCTTCCCTCCGCCCGCCTGTTCCTGGAAGCATCTTCCTGGGATACCCTGGATGAAGCACGTTTCCTCAAAAACCTATTGGGCCGGGCCCCTTTTTATCTGGTCACCTCGGCCGGTCACATGACCAGGTCCATGGCCATGTTTAAAAAAGTGGGTACTCACCCTATCGCCGCCCCGACGGATTTCCGGGCTGTTTGGGAACCCCTGGTGGTTACTGATTTTTATCCTCAGGCCATGGCCCTGATGAACACGGAGAGGGCCTTTTATGAATATCTGGGCCTGTTGTGGGGATGGGTCAGGGGGTATCTGTAAGGAAGGAGATAAAAATTCAGGATTCAAGGGTTCAAGGATTCGAGTGAAAATAGGCCAGGGCATTCAGGTAAGCAGTGCCGGCCAAGGCCATGCCGCTGACCCCCGTATTGATTCTGGCCTGGTTCATCATTTGAAACATATGGGCCAGTCCTTGATTGGCCTGCCCGCAAAGGTATTCGATACAATGATCATTATCGCCGAAATTAAGCACACAGGTGGGTGATGCGTGCAAGCCGAGCTTCCTTTCCACCCCGGCGCAAACTACATCGTTAGGCTCCCCGAGGGAACCATCGGGATTCACCCGGACCTTGGGTACGACAAAAAGGGAAATCCCCTTGACCCCCTCCGGGGCCCTGTCAATGCGGGCCAAAACCAAATGGATGATATTTTCCGTCAGATCGTGATCGCCCCAGGAGATAAACATCTTGGTGCCCTTGATCTTATAGTGGTCTCCTTCGAGATAGGCCGTGGTGCGCAAGGCCGCCAGATTGGAGCCGGCATTGGGCTCAGTCAGACACATGGTCCTGCCACTGGCCCCCGTACATCTTAGGCACATAACGTTCTTTTAATTCTTCAGTGGCAAAGCTTTCGATCAAGTGGCCTGCCCCGTGGGTCAGGCTGGGGGCCAGGTTAAAGGATTGGGCCGCCCCGTAAATAAAATCATTGACGATGATCCGCATCATATGGGGGAACCCCTGGCCGCCGTAACGGGGGCTCCGGACGGCCGCGGTCCAGCCGTTCTCCCCGTAGAGTCGGAAGACTTCCCTGAACTCCGGGGCACAGCGAACCCGACCGTTTTCCAGCTTAACTCCCCAGTGTTCGCCGATTTCCTGGAGGGGCTCCACCACCCTTTGGCGAATTTCAAGGCTTCGGCGACCAATATGTCCAGTGTCTCCTCATCCAGCTCCTGGTAGCGCTCAAGCCGGCAAAGGCTTCCATAATTCAACTGGTCTTTGAGGATAAAGAGAGGGTCTTTTTCGTTGATTTTAAAATGTCCCGTAAAATTTCCCCCTTCTCCTTTAATTTAATCAAATATTTAATTAATTAACTAAAAGGGCCCGGACCTGTCAAGAGAAATTGCCTTAAGGGAAAGGGGTCTGTTCGACCGGGCGGCAATGGACCCGAATTAATCTTTTTCCGGCCGTAGAATGATGCAGGCTAAAGGAGGAAGGGTCAACACAAGGGATTGGTCATAAGAATGAAAGGGAACAGGTTCAGTTTGAATCAACCCGGAGTTTCCCAGGTTGCTCCCGCCGTACCATTCGGAATCGCTGTTGATTTCCTCCCGGTAACGGGGGGCATAGGGAAGGCCGATGCGGTAGCCGAATCGGGGTACGGGCGTCAGGTTGACGACTACCACGATCCAGCCCTCCCTGGACCGCCGTATAAAAGAGACCACCGATTGCTGGTAGTCCTGACAGTCGATCCAGGAAAACCCCTCAGGTTGGTGATCCCTTTCCCAGAGGGCCGGCTCTTTGAGGTACAGCCTCCCTAAATCGGCCATGAAATTTTGTAATCCTTTTCTTAAAGGATCCTGTTCCAAATGCCAATCCAGACTTTGATCATGATCCCATTCCCGGTCCATGGCCAGTTCGGTGCCCATGAATAATAGTTTTTTTCCGGGATGGGTGTACATGTAACCCAGAAGGGTCCTTAAGTTGGCGAATTTTTGCCAGGTATCGCCGGGCATCTTGGAAAGCAAGGATCCTTTTCCATGAACCACTTCATCGTGGGAAAGGGGCAGAATAAAGTTTTCCGCATAGGCATAAAGCATGGAGAATGTCAGCTGATTGTGATGGTAACCGCGGTGGACCGGATCTTTGGAGAAATATAGCAGGGTGTCGTGCATCCAGCCCATATTCCACTTGAAGCCGAACCCCAAACCATTAAGATAGACCGGGGCCGTCACCCCGCCCCAGTCTGTGGATTCTTCGGCGATGGTGAAACTGCCGGGAAAAAGACCATAGACCTTTTCATTCAATGTCTTTAAAAAGGAGATGGCCTCCAAATTCTCCCGGCCGCCGTATTGATTGGGGATCCATTCGCCTTCCTTGCGGCTGTAATCAAGGTATATCATGGAGGCCACGGCATCCACCCTCAATCCGTCGATGTGATATTGATCCAGCCAGAAAAGGGCATTGGCCAGAAGAAAATTCCGCACTTCGTTTCTTCCGAAATTGAAAATCAGGGTCCCCCAGTCCTGATGTTCCCCTTTTCTGGGATCGGCGTGTTCATAGAGGGCCGTGCCGTCAAACCAACGCAGGCCATAATCATCTTTGGGGAAATGGGCCGGCACCCAATCCAGAATGACCCCGATACCCGCCTGATGACAGGCATCCACTAAATAGCGAAAATCGTCCGGTGTCCCATAGCGGCTGGTGGGGGCATAATAACCGGTGACCTGATACCCCCAGGAACCGTCAAAAGGGTGCTCGGCAATGGGTAAAAGCTCCAGGTGTGTAAATTCATAACGTTTCATTTCTTGGATCAAAAGTGGGGCAATCTCCCGGTAGGTAAGAGGGCGGTTACCTTTTTCCGGGAGACGGCGAAAAGATCCCAGGTGACATTCATAGACGGCCATGGGGGAGGTGCGCAGGCCCATGTGGCTGCGTTTTTCCATCCAGGCCTCATCATTCCAGCGGTACCCGGAAAGGTCCCAGATCCGGGCACACATGGCCGGAGGAACCTCCATGGAAAAGGCTAAGGGATCGGTTTTGATCCGGAGATGACCTTCCTGGGTCTTGATTTCGAACTTGTAGAGCAGACCGGGCCCGAGTCCGGGTACGAAAAGTTCCCAAATCCCGGAACTGCCCAAGGCTCGCATGGGAAAGAGACGACCGTCCCAGCGGTTGAACTCCATCAGGAGACTGACCCGTTTGGCATTGGGAGCCCATAGGGCAAAAGAGACCCCGGAAACACCTTCTATGGTCCGCAAATGGGCTCCCAGGATTTCATAGAGCCGGATATGATTCCCTTCATTAAAGAGGTGGAGATCCAGGTCACCCAGGGTGGGAAGAAAACGGTAAGGGTCTTCAATCTCCCAATGATGGCCATTAGGAAAGACAAAACGGAGACGGTAGGGGATCGGCCAGGAACGGTCTTTTAAGTCGGCTTCAAAGGTCCCTCCTGGATGAATGCGAAGCATGTTGATCGATTCCCCTTCCAGCAAAAGGGTAGCTCTCTGCGCATCGGGGTGGAAGGCCCGGATGATAACCCCTTTCTCTTGTCCCTGCTGATAGGGATGGGCCCCCAAAATCCGGTGAGGGTCGGCGTGTTCCCCCCTGGCTAAGGAATCGAGTTGTCTTTTCATTCTCCCTCCCAGTTGATGATCTCCGAGGGGATGTCGATTTCATGGGCGAAAGCCTGATAAAAGGGTCTAACTTCGGGCCTTTTCTGAGGGAGGTCGTTACAGGCATCTAAAAAACTGTTTTGAACGTTCCAGAGACTCAGGGGAAGGTCAAACTGTCGGCAGGTCTGGATCACTTTTTGGATGGTCGTAAAAAGCCGGGCCGGGTCGGGATAATCCCTTAATTGTCTTATGGCCTTTTCGATCCTTCTTTGAATCTGTTCCTGGATCTGCGTTTTGCTCAGGGGATACCCGAGTTCCCTCGAACGATGGAAAAATTCCAGTAACACGTCCAGTCGTTGCCCTGGAGAAAAAGCCTCGTTGATTCCTTTCCTTAAGGCCCGGTCCAGAATAAGGGTAAGGGCCGTTTCGATGGGTTTGGGAAGCACCACCCCCATATCAATCAGCTTAATGAGGGTGCCGGTATCTTCTTTGACCCATTCCTCCAGTAAGAGAATGTGGTTTTCCATACGTTCTTGGAGAAGGAAGTTAATCAGGTTTTGCCTTTCTTCCGAAAAAAGGTCCTTTAAATAGTAGCCACGGGAGTCAAAGGCCCCCCTAATCCAGTCGTAGACATCACCCAATGAGGTTTTTTTATAAAGAGTAAGGATTTCATTTTTTAAGGCCTCATAGTCTTTATTGGTTTGGAAGGTTTTCAAATGGCATTGGAAATCCACCCCCCCAAAATGGAGAACCGAAAAAATCATTTCCTTTTCTTCCAAAGTGATGGGTGAAAAAACTTTGAGGCGGCCTACGGCCAAATGGGAACCGTTCTGAGGAATGATTACCCGGTCCTGATTACTTAATCGATAACAATAAATCCGATCTTTTTGTTCTTTTTGATACAGAGAACCGATGGCATAGTGGGCCAGCACCCGGGAAAGATCGATGGCAGAAGGACGAATTTTTCCTTCCCATATTTTTTCTCCGTTCCCGAATTCCTTCAGGTTACTGGGGGCCTTTTTTAAATAGGTCAATAAGGGCTGTTCCAGGTCCCGGTCGAAGTCTTTGGCTAATTGAATGGACCGGCAGGCATATTTCAGGATCTGGGTGGTTTCCAGTCCGCTAATTTCATCAAAAAACCAGCCGCAACTGGTAAACATCAACAAACTATGGCGCTGCATCTCTAAAAGCTTTAGGGCTTGAACCCGGTTTTCCAGGGAAAGGGGTGGTTTCTTACCTTGGTCAATAAAAAAACGGTCCAGGGTTTCCGGGGTGCGGTCTAAAATGACCTGGATGTAGTCATCCCGGGCCTGCCAGGGGTCTTTAAAGAGGGATGCGCCCTGGTGTTCAAATAGAAGGTCCAATTCATGCTTCAAGGCGTCCAAGCCCTCTCGAAGGGGAGCCCGCCAGGCTTGTTGCAGCTCCGGTCCATTTAGCCGGCAGCCACAATTGGCCCGCCAGCGTTCAATCCCGTGGGCACAACTCCAGGAGGTGTTTTCATTAATTTCCACCTCGTATTGGGGGGGAAAATGGGACAAAAACCAACCATAAGTCGTCAACTGGATATTGGGGTCTTGGTCCAATAAATGGAGGGCATAGGCCAAGGCCATGTCTCCGAAGGGTCGGTGGTGACCGTAGGATTCTCCGTCGGTGGCCACATGAACCAACTGGGGTCCCGGCTCCTGGGAAACGAAACCGTTCAGCAGGCGTTGGAAAAACGCTTCTCCGTTCTGCAAGAGATCCTCGAAGGCGATGGCATGAGAAATTCCGCCATCATAAAAAAAAAGGCTGATCCTTCGCCGATTTGGCAGACGACACCAATAAGGCCGCCGGGGATTGATGGCTCCATGAGAACTCGGTCCATTGTTTCTGCCCAAGGGGGCGAAAATGTTTGGCCTGGTGGGGGGCCAGTATGGTAAACAGGATTCCTTCCTGACAGAGAAACTCGAGGGTTCTCAGGTCAACGGCCGTCTCCGGCAGCCACATCCCTTCGGGTTCTCTTCCGAAATGTCTTTTAAAATCGGCCTTCCCCCAGCGGATTTGGGTAAG
Source organism: uncultured delta proteobacterium (assembly GCA_963838485.1). Taxonomy (GTDB): domain Bacteria; phylum Desulfobacterota; class RBG-13-43-22; order RBG-13-43-22; family RBG-13-43-22; genus RBG-13-43-22. The sequence goes on from CAWIRY010000098.1 coordinate 118,950, forward strand.
CAGGTCCCTTTCCTGAGCCAGAGGAAGGATCAGGTGGTTGTAGGCTTGGGCCAAGGCATTTCCATGCCCCTTGTGCACTTTTTGGGAGATTCGGTCGGCCTGCTGGACCCCTTTAAGCGTAATATCCGCCTTTTCTTCCATCCAGGACAAGAGGGTAGGACCCATGTCAAAGCTGATTTTTTGATAATTATTGCTGATCCGGGTAATTCTGCCCTTGTCGTCCTGAATTCGGGAACGGGCATTAGGGGCATAACATTCGGCCGTTATACGCTCATTCCAATCATGGTAGGGAGAGGCCCCTTCTTCCTTTTCAATAGCCTCCAGCCAGGGATTCTCCCTGGGAGGTTGGTAAAAATGGCCGTGGATACAAATGTACCGGGAAGTTTTTGGAATGGCGCTCATGATAGTGGCGAGTGACCTGTGGCCAGTGACTGGATTAGTCCCATTAAAATTGCGGCTCTTTATCTTGTCACCGGTCACCGCCACCGGCACTTATCATTATTTAGCTTCGGAGGTCCCACCGGCCGGGGAGGCGGGGCTGGGATCGCTGGTTTTTCCTGAGATCGAGTCCTTGCTTTCGGCGGTTTTTTCTTTTTTCCCCTTCGGGCTGGATTCCCCTTTGCGGGCATAATCGGTTACATACCAGCCACTGCCTTTAAGATGGAAGCTGCTCTGGGAAATCATTTTCCGCAACGTCCCCCGGCATTGAGGGCACTCCACCAAGGGAGGATCAGAGAATTTCTGCATGGCTTCGGTAATCTGGTTACAGTGTTGACATTCATACTCATAAATTGGCATTGAACAAACCTCCTTGTACTCCTAACAAGTTTCAATCGGGCATCGATGGCCCACGTAGGATTCAAAAATGGGACTTAAATTAATACCTTTTAAGGTCTTAAGGATCTGATAGGTCGTCTGATGGACCTTCCCTTCTTCGATTTCCTTTTCTTCCTGGTCGACATCAAAACGCTGCATAAATTTCCTGAATCGGATGACATGGACTAATTCGTGGGTCAATACATAGACCATCAAAGGTAATAATTCAATTCCGTTATTACGTTTTAAGACTCGAAGGATATTGTGGTCTTGAAGACAGATCCGATAATAATCCCTCGGATAATATAAGGGCATCCGAAAAGGAAATGGATGGACGTAACGGGCAATCTGGGCCAATCCGTGAGGCGTAATTTCTTCCTCATGGAGGTGAACTAAATTCGAGACCTCAAAGCCATATTTTTTCCAATTACCCGTTGAAATATGGTAATGGTTACAAGTAAGATCTTCAGAAATCTCCAAGGCCTTATCAACTAAGTGTATTTCTCCCGGATTGAAATGTTGATAACCTTGCATGGTTTTCCTTTTGTTATAAATTCAAAATAATAATATAATATTTATTATAAGAATGTCAAGATATTAAAGAAAAGAATGCCGCCAGCCAAGAATCAAAAGCCCCTTATTCCATCCCCTTACGGGAATCGGGTCCGACTTCTGATGGAATCATTGACCAAGAAATCCTTCTCTGGAATCCTTATCTTCCAACCCGAAAACCGGCGCTATTTGAGCGGATTCAAGCCGACAGATCCGCAACTCAACGAATCCGCAGGATTTCTGATTATAGGGAAGGGTTTGGCCCTGTTGGGCACCGACCCGCGCTATGAAGGGGAGGCTACGGATCAGGCTAAGGGTTTTTATCCCTTCATTTACCGGAAAGGCCTGGAAGCCTCCTGGCCGGAAATCCAAGGACGGGTCAAGGCCTTAAAGAGACTGGCTTTTGAGGGTCAAGCCCTGAGCTTCCATGCTTACCAGAGGATAAAGAAGTTGCTTCGGTCCAAAGACAAGCCCGTCTCATTCCTGCCCTCCTACCAGGTCGTGGAGGAATTGAGGGCCCGGAAAGAAAGGCAGGAGATAGCATCTATCAGTCGATCCCTGGGGATTACCGAAGGGGCCTTTCAGGCGGTCCAAAAAATATTGAGGCCGGGAAAAACGGAAAAAGAAATCGCCTGGCAGGTTAAACAATGGATATACCAAAAAGGGGGCGATGACCAGGCTTTTGAACCGATTGTGGCCTCGGGACCCAATGCCGCCTTGCCCCATGCCGAGCCTACCGAAAGAGAGATCAAAAAGGGAGAACCCATTTTGTTCGACTTGGGGAGTAAATTCAAGGGATACTGTTCGGACCTTTCCCGGACGGTTTTTTTAGGACCTCCGACCGACCGCTTCAAGGAGGTCTATTCTTTGGTTCGTCAGGCCCAGATCCAGGCGGAAAAGGGGATACGAGCCGGAATGACCACAGCCGCCGCCGATGCCTTGGCCCGGTCGGTTATCGAAAAAGGCGGCTACGGGAAATATTTTAAACATTCCCTCGGACATGGAGTGGGACTGGCCACCCATGAACTACCCAGCCTCAGCCCGGTTAAGCCGATCTCTTTGCTTCCGGGAATGGTCGTTACGATTGAACCGGGGATTTATTTACCCGGTTGGGGCGGGGTTCGGTTGGAAAATATGGTGGTGATTCAGAAAAAGGGAGTAAGATGTCTTAATCAGGATAAAACCTTTTACACTTTTAACCGAGCTGATAGCTGAAAAACAGGGAGGTTGTCCATGCTGTTTGAAATCGGTGCCGGGGAAGAGGCCTTGGCTTATCGTAAAAAATATCGGGGGGTGATCGGGATCACCTCCAAGATCCCCATCAAAGACGTCAATATCCTGAGCCTGGTTTATACGCCAGGCGTAGCCGAGCCCTGTTTGGAGATTTTCAGGGACCCCATGCAGTCTTTTTCCCTTTCCTGTCGGGGTAATACCGTGGGTATCCTGACCGATGGCTCCGGTCTTTTTCGCCTGGGTTTTGCTGGACCAGAGGCGGCCTTACCGGTCATGGAAGGCAAGGCGGTTATATTCAAGACCTTCGCCGGCGTGGATGCCATCCCCATCTGCCTCCGCACCCAGGATCCTTATCAGTTTATCGACACGGCATTGGCCCTTACTCCCACTTTCGGGGCCTTTTGCCTGGAGGACATTGCCAGCCCCCAGAGTTTTACCATCACCGATCACCTTGAACGGGGGGCCAACATACCGGTTTTTAATAATCACGGCTTGGGGGTGGCCATCCCCGTCTTATCGGCCTTGATCAATTCCATGAAGATCGTCGGCAAAGACTTGCTTCAGGCCCGGGTCGTTATCAATGGGGCCGGCATGGCCAGTCTGGTTAGCGCCGATCTACTGGTTAAGGCCGGGGTCAAACAGGTTATTGTCTGCGACCGGGATGGGGCCTTATATAAATATCGGCCAAGAGGAATGAGCTGGGCCAAATGGGAGATCGTTAAAAAAACCAACCCCGATAATTTTACCGGCACCTTGGGAGAGGCCTTGAAAGGGGCGGACATCTTCATCGGGCTCTCCGTGGGCGGGGCCTTGAAACCGGCCATGGTCCGTTCCATGGCCAAGGACCCGGTTATACTGGCCCTATCCACGCCGGTCCCGGAAATCATGCCCGAAGAGGCCCGTCAAGCCGGGGCCAGGGTCATGGTTTTTAACCGGGCCGATTTTCCCAATCAATCCGACGTGGCCATGATCTTCCCGGGATTTTTCCGGGGGATCCTGGACAGTCGGGCTAGCAATATTAACGATACCATGGCCATGGCCGCGGCCCAGGCCTTGGCCGATTGCGTTACCCCGGAGGAATTGTCCCCCGACCATGTAATGCCCAAAATTTTTGATTTTCGTACCGCCCCCCGGATTGCCGAGGCCGTGGCCAGGGCGGCTCTGAAAACCAATGAGGCCAAGGGAGATATCGACCCTCTTATGATTTCTGAGAAGACCCGTCGATATGTCTATGAAGGACAGTGGCCGGTTCCACCTCCTTCGGGAAAACCACAGTCTCTAAAAGAAGAATCCCTGGAGTTGCACCGGAGGTACCAGGGGGTGCTCCAGATAAAAAACAAGATCGCTATCCGGGATAATTACATCCTAGGCCAATTTTATCTCCCCCCCTTGGCGGAAACGCCGGCCCGTTTGATCCGGGAAAACCCGGAGCTGGCCTATGAATTGACCGCCAAAGGGAATTTAGTGGCCATTGTAACCGATGGCAGTGCCGTATTGGGCCTGGGCAATATCGGGGCCCGGGCGGCCATGCCGGTCATGGAAGGAAAAGCCATCCTGTTTCAGACCTTCGGCGGTGTGGAGGCTTTTCCCATCTGCCTGGCCACTCAGGTGGCCGATGAAATCGTAGAGATCGTCAAACGAATGGAGGCCACCTTCGGCGGCATCAATTTGGAAGATATCTCGGCCCCCCGCTGCTTTTATATCGAGCGGCGGCTCAAGGAAGAATTGAACATACCGGTCTTTCACGATGATCAGCACGGGACGGCCATCGTGGTCACCGCCGCTTTACTCAATGCACTGGAGATCTCTAACCGAAAACTGGAAACCCTTCAGGTGGTGGTCAATGGGGCCGGGGCAGCAATACGTAACTGAACGCGGGCCCCACAGTAAAAA
>CAWIRY010000099.1:0-66008 GCA_963838485.1 uncultured delta proteobacterium
AAAGTAACTAAGTCTATTTTAGGGATTAAAGTGAAGTTAGGAAAATAAATTTCAGGGATATAATTATTGCTCCCCTCAACCCTGCTGATTTCTCGTTTCATAGTTTTTGCTCCATTCTTGCAGAATCCTGCGTTCATATTTATTCCGTTCATAACTGATCACATACGAGATCCTACTCATGATGTAATTGACTATATCATCGGTCCCACCCCCTTCTGATAAAATTCTCTTTACCTTATTATGATGCTTTTCCCGCATCGATTCTTTTGTAAATGTTTCGCTCAATTTTCTGTCTTCTCCAATTTCCCTTTCCGATAAACACACAATGGACAGTCCAGGGAAGGACATTTTGAGACTTACCCCACCTGGCCAACCGTACACCAAAGACAATGTTCCCTAATCGCCTTGGATCTGACCTGAGAATCTTGTTTGCCCATTCCGGTCCTGAATGGATACAAAGAGGAGTCAGGAAAGGGGCAGCCTGATACCTCCTTGGGTACCCAACCCGAGGCATCCAGACATTTTTATGGTTCTATCTATATAAAGAAAATTCCTATGTATTATGTATTTTCTTGATGATTCTAAGTTTTGAGGTGTTTCTAATGGCTTTGGATCAGAGTTAACAGTATTTTCCAAAACCGGTCCAACATCTTTTTGAATCTTTGATTTCTTATTACTCATCTGTCTTGTCCTTTCAGATTTTTATTGGTTAAAGGCCTTAGAAATAAAAAAGGCCGATCCCTATGATGAGAATCGGCCACCTCAGTTTACTCTTTCTGTGATTATCAATTAATTACATGAACATCACCTCCTTTTCTTTCTCTTTTAATTTAGCGGTTTAAAACAAAAGACCGATCCCCCTTTGAGAATCGGCCACCCAAGCTCTCTTCTTGTTTGATTACTAATTGTCTACCCTAGCAATCACCTCCATCTTCTCCCTTTTCCCAATTGCAATTCTTCCCAACTATCGACGCTGGAAGCGAACGAGCTTTTTAACATGGGATACTCCGCTTTAAGGAATTCTTCACAGATGTATCGCGCGCTAACCCTATCGTTTTCATTTTTGAATGGATACCTTTGAAGAAAATTAAGCAATTCTCCGATTGTACTTCCAAATTTTGGGATTGGTTCATTTTGGTTTATTATCCCAATCCTTTTTAAGTAAACATAAAAGGTAGAAGGCACGGTTTTGTATCGTTTAAACTTTCTTTTCTGAAACTTACAGGTGGTCGCCGCGACCTCCATCGCTATTTTGTCCCCTTTAAATATTCCAAGACCATCTGGATATTCGGGACAATGGATAAAATCGTATAGTGGACAGGACATGATCATCCTCCTTGTCTTATTTAAGGGCTTTCAATGAATCCTCACCCGATACCTTATTAAATTGTCTAATCAGATCCATGACCTCCTTTCTCGATCCCGCCCAAATATGGACGGTTGATGTTGATGATTTTTTTAATTCGGAGAGGACCCGTTTTATGGCTCCCCTTTCCTTTATTTATATAGGTTAGCAGGATCTATGCCATGCTTAGTCATGTGAAATTTTATAGTAATTATAATATGTTATGAATTTGGTGATTATAAGGGCTGGGAAGGAGACTGGGAAGAGGAGGTATTTTATGGAAAAATGATAATAATTTATGGAAAAATGATAATTTTTTATCGTTTAATGAAAAAGTGAGACCTACGGAGCTTTGAAATAAAAAGGCCAATCTCGGAGAATAGGATTAGCCTTGAATATTTATAATGTTTTTTTTTGCTGAATTGGTTATCTTAAGATTTCAGTCCGGCCAAGGGGAAGACGTTCTACTAAAACAAGCTCCGGAAGCAGGACCGGGAAAGATGGCTTGCCCAGAACATTGGTTATCCATTCTTTTATTCATACTGATAAAGAGAACTTCCTTATTCGCGGACACAAGCGTGGACACAAAACGTAGTGTCCATAATGACTCTAATGACTCTAATGTGGGCTAAAATCCAGCAAATTCAATACTGGTGGAGTGGTGTGTGTGTCTCCGGAAGTCAGTCCCACGTTGGCCGGACGCATTATCGAATATCGGGAAGCCCATGGAGGATTTTTCTCGTTGGATGAATTAAAGGAAATAAAAGGCATCAAGGAAAAAACCTTTGAAAAAATAAAAGGGCATTTCACCTTATAGCTTTCAGATTTTAACTTACAGCTCATTTAATACGAGGAGGTTTTCTATGACTTCACCCAATATTAAGAGGATCGGCGTGATTACCAGCGGTGGAGACTGCGGGGGGCTTAATGCTGTCATCAAGGGTATCGCTCGCGAGGCTTATTTCCTGGGAATAGAATCGGTGGTTATCCCTAATGGTTATGCAGGACTTTATAATTTGGTGGATATGAGCAAGGTGGTCTTGCTCGACGCCGAAAGGGTAAGCCGCATCGAGGCCTCCCTGGCCGGATCGGAAGCCGGTCATTCCCGGGTCAAGATCAGCAAGATCGCCGACCCCAACAAGTATGAGCGGATAAAAGAAGGTCTTAAAAAATTTGGTATCGATGCCTTGATCATCAGCGGTGGAGATGATACCGGCAGCGTGGTGGTGGATTTGAGTTCCCGGAATATTCCCTGTGTCCATGTCCCCAAAACCATGGACCTGGATCTTCAACCCTACAGTGTGGGCGGGGATTCTTCCATCAACCGGATTGCCGTTTTGGCCAGGGAGTTAAAGACCACCGGCCTGAGTCATAACCGCATCCTGGTCATCGAGGTCTTTGGGCGGTATGTGGGACATACGGCCTTCCGGGGCGGCGTGGGGGCCGAGGCCGACTGCATCCTGATCCCGGAAGTCCCTGTTGATTTTGATGTGGTCTATGAACATATGTGGAAGACCTATTGCGGCCGTATCGAAAGAAGCGATGTCAAGGCCGGGACCTATATCATCGTGGTGGCCGAGGGACTCAAAGACGCCAGCGGCCAGCTCCTTTATGATGATTCGGCCGGGGTAGATGCCTTCGGCCATAGAAAACTGGCCGGGGCCGGGAGATATGTGCGACAACAGTTGGAAAAACGCTTGAAAACCGATCCCGAGGTTGTCGAGTTTATGAAACGGGTAGGCATGTATGCCCCAGGTGTTTACGAGACTCCCGAGGTAAGGGAGGTGACCCCGGGTCATTTGGTACGGTCGGGACAGTCATCGGCTTATGATGTCAACTTCGGTCAAAAGGCCGGCGCGGGCGCTGTCCTGCTCTTATTACAAGGGAAAACCGGCACAACGCTGGTTAGTGTCAACGGAAACAAGATCAATTATATGCCCACCTCAGAGGCCATTATAAGACGAGAAGTCGACATTAATGAGCTGGCCCTTTTTGAAAGCCTGGGGACTAGTTTTGGAAGAAAACCTCAAAAGTTTACCTATCAACTCTTAGAACAAAAAGGGGTTCAAGAAAGACACCTGTAGAAGACAGACGACAATCGGTATAAGGTTTAAGATGCAGGGTATAGGGACAAATACATGCCTCTTCAATCTTACACCCTAAACCTTACACCTTGTACCTAAGACCTTATGTTGATTTTGGGAATTGAAACATCCTGTGATGAAACAGCGGCGGCGATTTTAAAAGACGGCCAAGAAATCCTTTCCAATGTGGTCTATTCCCAGATTGCCCTTCACCGCCCTTATGGCGGCGTAGTCCCGGAGCTGGCCTCTCGAAGACATTTAGATAAAATCGTTCCTGTCGTCGGAGAAGCTCTTTCTCAGGCCGGAGTCGATTTAACCGCCGTCGAGGGAATTGCCGTAACCCGGGGCCCCGGATTGGTGGGCGCCCTCTTGGTAGGTTTGTGCTTTGCCAAATCGTTAAGTGCGGTCAGTCGGGTCCCCCTGCTCGGGATCAATCACATAGAAGGCCATATCTGTTCCATCTTCCTGGAAAAGGAAGTCCCCTTACCCTTTTTATCTCTGACCGTTTCCGGTGGACATACCAGCTTGTTTCTGGTAAAGGAAATCGGGGCTTATGAAGTTTTGGGACAAACCCGGGATGACGCCGCCGGCGAGGCCTTTGATAAGGTGGCCAAGCTGTTGGACCTCGGCTATCCGGGCGGCGGAATTATTGAATCCCTGGCCGAAAAGGGGAACCCCGGAATCAGGTTTCCCAGGGCCATCCCCTCGGCCGATTCCCTGGATTTCAGCTTCAGCGGAATTAAGACGGCCGTCGTCAATTATGTTAAAGGGTTCACCGCAACTACAGAGGATGCAAAAGGGTGGTCCACTGAAGACATCGCCGCTTCTTTTCAGGAGGCGGTAGTGGATATGTTGATCAAAAAAGTCATTCAGGCCCAACGAAAATACAGGACTGAACGATTGGTTCTGGCCGGAGGGGTGGTTGCCAACGGCTATCTGCGCCGCCGCTTCGGAGAAATGGCCCATGAAGGGGGCTTGGATCTATATATCCCCTCTCCCTATCTATGTACGGACAATGCGGCCATGATTGCCTGGGTGGGCAGTCATTATCTGGAAAGAGGGAGACGGGATTCGCTCGACATCGATGCCTTATCGAGATGGAAAGTGGGAGAATCTTAAAATTTAGGATATGAATAATCTGGAGGTAAACCATCATGGAAAAATCTGAGCTGAACGAATTAAAAGAACAACTGGAAGCCAAGGGGATAAAGTGGGAAGAGGCAGCGGAAAAGATTAAATTCGACGTCCACTTGTTAAATCTGTATTTAGCCTCTCCGCCGGTGCCGATCAGCGTAATCAACCCGCTTAAAAAGTTATTGGAAGCCGCCTAAGCCAGTTCGTGTATTGACCAAGACCTTCGGATCATGAAGATTTTAAAAAAGAAGGCAAGGGCGTTTCATCAAAAAAATAGAAAATGAATTTCAGGATAGGAAATGGAGATCGGCAGGTGTATCCACCTCAAAGGAATCATGCGTACTTTCGATAACCTGTATGGAATATCCGAACTCCAGGGCCCTGAGCTGCTCCAGCTTCTCGGCCGATTCCAGGGGGCCGGTGGGTAGCCGGGCAAAGGTCTGAAGGAAGGACAGGGTATAGGCATAAATCCCGAGGTGCTTATAATAAGCCTGATCCTCCCCGTCGTCCCGATAATAAGGGATCGGAGACCGGGAAAAATAAAGGGCCTTTCCCGACTGGTCAAAGACCGTTTTTACATGCTTGGGATCGGGGATCTCCGCCGGTTTGGTGATTCGATAGATAAGGGTGCTCATGGACCAATCCGGATGGGCCTGATGGCGGGTAATCAGATCGGAAGCCGCCTCAATGGGTAAGAAAGGCTGGTCCCCCTGACAATTGACAATCAGGGTTTCAGGGGACAGGTGCAATTGCCCGGCCGCTTCAGCCACCCGATCGGTGCCCGAACGATGATCCGCCCGGGTCATGACGATCTCGGCCTTGAAGGCCAAAGCCGATTCGGCGATCCGCAGGTCATCAGTAGCAACCACAACTTGTGAAACGCCGGGAATCCTTCGGGCTCGGAGGATCACCTGCCCGATCATCGGCAGACCGTGGATTTGGGCCAGGGGTTTTCCGGGAAAACGAGAAGATTCATACCTGGCCGGTATAATGATGACTGGTTCCATTTATTGGTTCTTCCCCTTTATCCGGAACAGGTATTCCTTAACCGGTTTAATAACAAGATGCCCGATACTGGATACCGGATGAATAAGAAGGGGGATACATCCAGAATCCAGCATCAAGGTTTCAAAATCTTTTTTATAAACGCCCATCGGCCTCCGAAACCAATTCTTCGGCCTTAGCAAAAACCCCTTCATCCATCTTAATATTGACGGCCATGACCAGCAGACGGGCCATCCGTTCGTCGGTACGGGAAAGGAGATTTGGGGGATATTCCAGTTTCCGGAACCCCTCTTCCACCCGGAAGGGCCAGCCATTGTGACTGGCGGTTTTTTGGAGAAGCAGGTGCTCCCAATTGCGATAATAGTGCCAGTTGTTTTCAAAGAAATAAATCAGTCCCAGCCCTACCTTTTTACTTAAATCCTTTATAGTCCGGGCCTTCTCCTGATCGGGCAGGGAAAAGGCCAGAAAGGTGGCCGTGTCCCCCTCCGGGTCCACCAGTTCCCGAAAACGAATCCCCTTGATACCCGACAGGATCTTCTTTAGGCGGTTTTTATGGTCCTTTTGCCGGGCGATCATATCCTTCAACTTAGACAACTGGGCCAGTCCTAAGGCCCCTTGAAGTTCCATCATCCGAAAATTAAAACCGATGAAACTTCTTCCCTCCAAACCCCGGTCGGCTCCGCTGTGATCGTGACCGTGATCGTGATATTCCGAGGCCCGGCGATACAACCCGGGGTCATCCATGATCAGCATCCCTCCTTCCCCGGTGGTCATGGTCTTCACCGAATCAAAGGAGAAGGTCCCGATGGCCCCGAAGGAGCCCAAAAATTTCTCCTTGATAAAGCCGCCGCTGGCCTGGGCCGTGTCCTCAATCACCGGGATGTTATACTGATCGGCTACGGCCATGATTTCCTCCATCCGGGCTTGAGCACCAAGCATGTGGACCGGAATGATGGCCTTGGTCCGCGAGGTGATCTTTTCGGGCAAGGCCTTGGGATCCAGGTTCAAGGTGTCATCAATCCCCACAAAGACAGGTACAGCCCCGCATTCCAAAATCGCTTCCCAGGTGGCCACAAAGGTGAACCCGCTGGTAATGACCTCATCTCCGAAACCCACCCCCAGGGCCGCCAGGGCCACTTTTAGGGCCGCACTGCCCGAAGAAACCGCCAGGGCATGTCTCCGGCCGGTAAATTCGGCGAACTTGTTTTCAAATTCTTCAACCTTATAGCGCCCCTTTCGCTGGGCCGGAAAGCCATAGCGAAACAAAACCCCGGTTTCCAGGACCTCCATAATCTCCTTTTTTTCTTCTTCTCCCCAAACTTCATAACCAGGCATGATATTCTCCTTTAGGGTTCGAGGGGTCAAGGATTGAAGGATTCAAGTGAAAGACTTATTGCTCCCTCGAATCCTTGACCCCTTTTTGTCATTAAAACATCTTCGCATACAACGCCACAATATCCTTCACCGTAATCGGCCGGGGATTATTTTCAATCGGCCGGGCCACCTTGATGGCCCCTTCGGCCATAGCTTTAATGGATTTCTTTGGAATCCCCAGTTCCTTCAAGTTCTTGGGGATGCCTATGGCCTGGGATAAGGTGCTGATCCTCTTTACGCATCTTTGGGCCCCTTGATTAGCAGAAAGGGCGGTAACGGGTCCGCCTAATAATTGATTCACCCTGGCGAACCGTTCCGGCCTGGCAAGGCGGTTGAATTCCAGGACATAGGGCAAGAGAACGGCATTGGCCAGACCATGGGAGATATTGAACATGGCCCCTAACGGATAGGCCATGGCATGGACCGCCCCAACACCGGCATTGGCCAGGGCCATCCCGGCCAGCAGGCTCCCCAAAAGCATCCCTTCCCGGGCCTCCAGGTCTTTCCCGTTTTTTACGGCCTTTTTCAAGAATTGCCCGATCAGGACAATAGCCTTTTCGGCCACCATATCGCTTAAGGGATTGGCCTTGTTGGAGGTATAGGCCTCTACGGCGTGTGTTAAGGCGTCCATACCGGTCTGGGCCGTAATCTGGGGAGGAAGGCTGAGGGTCAGTTCCGGGTCAAGCAGGGCTATCGTAGGATACAGAAAACGGCTGTTGATGCCGCCCTTGGTTTTGGCCACCCGATTGGTAAAAACAGCGGTAAAGGTCACTTCACTGCCGGTCCCGGCTGTTGTGGGGATCAATACCGTTGGCAATCCCGGTCTAAGCACCCGGTCCAATCCAACATAATCGCTGACCTTCCCTTTATTAATGGCCAGCATGGCTACGGCCTTGGCCGTGTCCAAAGCGCTTCCGCCACCGATGCCGATGATCAATAAACAGTCCTCTCTGCGGGCAAGCCCGGCTCCGGCTTCGGCTGAAGTCGGAGAGGGCTCTGGTTCGATCTGGTCGAATAATACCGGGGTCAGGCCTTTTTGGGTAAGATCTTCAAAAAGACGGTCTTTGAGAGGGCTCCGGGAAAGAAAAGGGTCCATCACCAACAGGACCTTCCCGGTTCCAAAACGGACGGATAAATCGGCCAACTGATTAACCGCCCCGCTGCCGAAGTGAATTTCTCCGGCTCCTTGAAATGAAAACATTTTTTGCATCAAAAATCCTTTCTCCTTCTCTTATTTTTCCGTACTATCTTAATAATGATGAATTTGTAAAAAGTCTGAAATGTCCCAATTTCGTCTTTCTCGTGAAGCTTATCCCCGAAGGTCTTAATCGGGAAACCGGATTCCAGTGCTTTTAAACAGCGGATCATCTGGATTCCCGCCTGCGCGGGTATGACGCGTTTTTCCGAGTCCGTCAAAAATAAAGGTTAAATTTCGCTTTCGTTCTTGAGCCTCGACCCTCTCGCCTCGAGCCTCATACCTGTTATTTCTAAACCACCTTAAATCGTTTTGGTTCAATGCCATACTTATCGATTTTATAATTGATGATCCGCTGGGTAATACCCAATTCTTCCGCCGCCCGGGTCCGGTTCCCATTGACTTTTTTTAGGGCCTCGATAATCAATTCCTTTTCCACGGCCTCAACGGCCTGATCAAATGTTAATTTGGTCTGGGTGTTGGAACTTTCGGCGGTCTGCAGTGTGGGCGGGAGATGATGGGCCTTGATCGCCTCTCCCTCGCAAATAAGGATGGCCCGTTCCATGCAATTTTGAAGCTCCCGGACATTGCCCGGCCAGTGATACTGCATCAGCATGTCGATGGCCGGAGTAGAAATACGCCGGATATTCTTCTGATGCTCTTTATTGAATTTTTCCAGGAAAAATTCGGCCAGCAAAAGGATATCGGTCCGCCGTTCCCGGAGGGGTGGAAGATAAATGGGAAAGACATTCAACCGGTAATAAAGGTCTTCCCGGAATCGTTTCTCTTCCACGGCCTTTTCCAGATCCTGATGGGTGGCGGCGATGATCCGCACATCGGCCTGAATCGGCTGACGGCCTCCCAGTCGGTCGAATTCTTTTTCCTGAATGACCCTGAGCAGCTTGGTTTGGATACTGGGGTTTAAATCTCCTATTTCATCCAAGAAAAGGGTGCCTCCCTGGGCCCGCTCGAACCGCCCCAGCTTAAGAGAAGTGGCCCCGGTAAAGGCCCCTTTTTCATAGCCGAACAATTCACTTTCCAGGAGTGTTTCCGGCAAGGCGGCACAATTGATTTTGATAAAAGGCTTACGGGACCGCAGACTTTGATAATGGATGGCGTTGGCCACTAATTCCTTGCCCGTGCCGCTCTCTCCCCGGAGCAGGACCGTGGCGTTGCTCTTGGCCACTTTATGGATCATTTCATAGACTTCCCGCATAGGGCGGCTGTTGCCGATGATGTTTTCGACCTGATATTTTTCGGTCAGCTCTTTTTTTAAACGGATATTCTCATCTAAGAGCTGTTCCTTCTCACGATTGAGATATTGTACTTTTTTTACCGTCTCGGCAATCAGGGCGGCAATAATGGTCAAAAACCGCAAGTCTTCTTCCAGGGCGATCTCGTTGGAGAACAACCGGTCCACACTCAAGGCCCCGATGGTATTTTTGCCGATTTTTATGGGCACACAAATAAAAGAGATGTCCTGCTTGTCTAAATCCCTCCGGGTCCGGGTTCGGTTTAAAAACATGGGCTCTTCGCTGATCTTGGGAATAATGGCCGGTTCCCCGGTTTGGACCACCCGCCCGGTAATCCCTTCACCTAATCGGTACTTGCCCCTGCGCTTGGCCTCCGGAGACAGGTCATGGGCCACCTCAATGGAAATTTCCGAGGTAACCGGATTAAGGATGGTCAGGGTGGCCCGCCGCATCCCGAGCAGCTTGGCCAGGATACTCAAGATATCCTGCAAGGATTTGGTCAGATCCAGCGAGGCATTCAGGGTCTTGGCAATTTCATAAAGACAAAAAACCTCCCGCACATATTGAGAGTTGTCGATCTCCTTCATTTTTAAAAATGGGTCTTTCAATGAATTCCTCCTTTAAGATTCCGGGCTACCTTAGCACAGCCGTTAAGAGAAAACAACATTTTTGTAATAAAAATCTGAGGGGCCTTTCTTTTATATTCCATTAGACCTTAATGAAAATTTTTGGTATAAATTTTCTCGTCCCCCTTCTCTCCCTTCTCTGAGTGAGAGGGATCTTATTTACTTTTCTCCTGGTGAAAGAAGGCGAGGGTAAGGGCTTAGGTGACCATTATTTTGAGATCCTCATACATTAACAGTCTCATAATAATAGCACCTTGACTCCAGCAGGTGAGGCTGTTTTTTCTGGAGTCATTGGCGAAAGGGCGCTGTTTTTTCCGGACTTATTAACGGGGGAGACCGCAGCTCGTCCGATGATTTTTAGCGGACGAGAATGCGGAGGGGGCAAAGCATCCCCCGTGGATAAGTCCGAAGAAAAGACCAGCCCGAAAGCCACAGACGGAAGAAAAGGGTGCCTCACCCGATCAATACTTCAATAAGACGGTTAATATGAACAGGGATTATCACAGGTCATAAATAATATCAGAAATTAGGGCTGGAACCCAACTTTTATTGACCAACTCCTTGGAATTACGCATAGTTTATTTTTAAAAACCAGCATTGGGGGATATTATTTGATATTAAATATGAAAACTAAATTCATTTTCCATGAAGTTGTTTTTGATGAAAACTTTAAAAAAACAGCATTTTTTCGTGAAAATAAGCTTGACAATTTTATTTTAACAATTTATATATTGTCTATAATTTACTTAATTAATATCAAAAATCGGGGACTCTCTTGCTAAACAAAGACTTCTTCCTCCATCCCCAGGACCCGATGCAACGGCGGTACGAAGCCCTGCGGGCTCTGATCGTCCACGAACAGAAGCCTGAAGAAGTCGCTCAATATTTCGGCTATTCGATTCATACCCTACGGGCCTTAATGCGGGACTCTCAAAAGGAAAACTTTCCTCCCTTCTTTTTACCATTAAAACAAGGCCCCAAGTCGCCACGACCAACGACTATTCACCTCAAAGATCGAATTATTGATCTTCGGAAACGCAATTATTCGATCGATGAAATCAGGGAGACCCTTTCCCGACAGGGGGAAGAAATCTCGAATAAAACCATCTACCTGCTTTTAGAAGAAGAAGGTTTTACCAGACTCTTCCGACGGACCCGTGCGGAACGAAGAGAAGCCCTCCAAACTGGTAGAGAACCGGCGGAGGAGGCCAATGTGGCGGCTTTTGGTGTCCATCCGGAAGTCTCCACGGACTATGGTGGTCTCTTCCTTTTTATCCCCTTAATCGGTCAACTCGGTCTGGATCGGCTTTTTAAGGAGAGTGGTTTTTATGGCTCTCCCCAGATTCCTAAAGTTTCGTATCTATTGAGTTACCTGGTCTTGAAACTTCTGGGCAAAGAACGGCTTTCCCATATTAATGATCTGAGTTTTGATTTCGGGATCGGACTCTTTGCCGGTCTGAATGTCTTGCCCAAAGCGGCCACCATCACCCAATATTCCTACCGTCATCCTCATCGCCATTGTGTGACCCTTCTCAGAAACTGGGTTCGCACCCTGTTCGATCTGGGCTATTTGAAAGGAGAGCATATCAATCTCGACTTCCATTCCATCCCCCATTATGGGGAGGAAAGCACCCTGGAAAACCATTGGGTCCCCACCCGAGGGAAGGCCATGAAGAGTGTCTTGTCCTTCTTTGCCCAGGACTTGGACACCACCTATCTCTGTTATTCCAACGGTGACCTTAAAAAAGAAGAAGAGGCTGATGAGATCATGGCCTTTGTGTCTTTTTATA
The DNA here is from genome assembly GCA_963838485.1 of uncultured delta proteobacterium. Classification (GTDB taxonomy): domain Bacteria; phylum Desulfobacterota; class RBG-13-43-22; order RBG-13-43-22; family RBG-13-43-22; genus RBG-13-43-22. The sequence goes on from CAWIRY010000099.1 coordinate 11,807, forward strand.
AAAAGGCTACCGGACAGCGTCCTCAGTGTCTGGTCTTTGACTCCAAGCTAACCACCTATGACCATCTGGACCGCCTGAACCAGCAGGGAATCCGGTTTATTACTCTGCAACGTCGTGGGAAAAAAATCTTGGCTTCTTTGGAAGCCATATCTTCCTGGCAGTGGATCCGTTTGGATATCCCCTCTCGGAAACATCAACTGCTTAAAATCCATAATGGCAAAACCAGGCTGCCCGGTTATACCGGCTCGCTACGTCAGATCATCGTTACCGGAACCGGCCGGGAACTCCCTATGATCCTGGTAACCAACGATGATCAACGCCCTCCCAAAGAAATCCTCACCCACTATGCTAAGCGCTGGCGGATCGAGAACAATATCCAGGAAAACGTGGATTTTTTTAACCTGAATGCCCTTTCTTCACCGGTGGTGGTTAAAGTCGATTTTGATATTGCTATGACGCTGATTGCCAATACTTTGTATAAAATGTTTAGCAGCCAGATTCGATTATTTGAAAAAGCCAAAGCCAAAACCTTGTTTCGAAATTTCGTCGAAGGTGAAGCCCTGATCCGCTTAACGCCCGGTAAGGTCCAAATCCGCTATGGGAAAAAGGCTCACAATCCTTTGATCATGGATTGGCTCCGCTCCCTTCCAGCTACCCCAATCTCTTGGATGGGAAATCGGGTTCTGGAATTCTCCTTCGCTTAAAAGTGATATTATTTAGTGCCTGTGATAATCCCTGATGAACATAAAATCGGCGAAATCCATCGCCATAAAAAAAGAGGGTACCCCATCCGCAGAGAGCCCGGCGGTCGTCGCTGGTATTCTTTTATTGGCTGGCAGTTCCACCCGAATGGGTTTTCCCAAGCCCCTGCTACCTTTTGGAGACCAAACGCTCTTGACCCTTCTCCTCGATCGAATACTGACATCCGATTTGGCCCGGGTCATCGTTGTCCTTGGACCCAAGGCCGAAGAGATAAAAAGGGAGATCCGAAAGGTTAAGGATTCCTCCAAATTAAGGTTTATTTACAATCCTGATTTTAAAAAGGGGTTGAGTTCTTCCATCTCCGCCGGGTTAGCCCAAATAGACCCTCAAATTTCCGGGGTCATGTTCCTCATGGGGGATCAACCCCTGCTGACAACCGAAGTGATTAATAAACTGATCCGGGAATTTAAAAAAAGCCCTGCCCCGATTATAGTGCCGCTCTATGGAAAAATTCCCGGAAATCCGGCTATCTTCAGGACATTCCTGATCCCCAAATTACGGAAGGTAACCGGGGATACCGGAGGACGGGAATTGATCAAAAAATATTGGGATCAGGTCCGGACGGTGCCCATTCGTCATCAACGCATCGGCTGGGATGTGGATACCTGGGAGGATTATCAGAAAGTTTTAAAATCTTTCCGCCCTAAAAATATCAACCACCGCAAAGGCCCAAAGGGCGCAGAGAAAACCAATTTTATTGTTCAAGCCTCTCGGGAGAAGGTTTAGTAAGAAAATAACTTTTGTCCACCCCCACCCCTTCCCTCCCCCCTCCGAGGGGGAGGGTGAGGGAGGGGGGAAATTTTTCGTGTTTCGTGGCACTCCATGGGGCCTGAAGGTTTAGTTAGGAAATCCAATCATGCAAAAAGTGAAGGTTCAAAAAGCAGTCGGCATGGTCCTGGGACATGACCTGACCCGCATCATACCCGGAAGCTTTAAAGGCGTTGCCTTTAAGAAAGGCCATATCATCCGGCCCGAGGACATCCCGGCCTTGTTGGACCTGGGGAAAGAAACCATCTTTGTTTTAGCCATTCCCCCGGGCCGACTCCATGAAAATGATGCCGCTGGACGCCTGGCTCAAGCCCTGAGAGGAGATCATCTTACCCTTCAGGGGCCTGCGGAAGGAAAAATCAGCCTGATCTCTCAAATTTCCGGTCTGCTCAAAATCCGTGTCGCCGATCTAACCCGAATCAACCTGATCCCCGACATCATCGTCTCCACCCTTCATAATCATACTGTCTGTCAGGAAGGCGATACGGTCGCCGCCACCCGGATCATTCCCTTGACCATTGACGAACGAAGCATCGTCCGGGCGGAAGCCATCTGCGCCCGGTCAGGGCCCATTCTTTCCGTCAAGCCCTTCCTGAAAAAAAAGGTGGGCGTGGTGGTGACCGGTTCGGAGATTTATAAGGGCCGGGTTCAGAACGGCTTTGAACATTGGGTAGGCGACAAATTGATCGCTTATGGCTGTGAAATCAGCCAAAGGGCGACTGTGCCGGATAAGGCCGCTCGAATTTCAAGGGCCATCAAAGAAATGCTGGCATCCGGGTGTGATCTGGTCGTCACTACCGGAGGGATGTCCATCGATCCTGATGATGTCACCCGGAAAGGGATCCGCCAGGCCGGGGCCAGGATTATTTTTTACGGCACGCCGGTCCTGCCCGGGGCCATGTTCCTCTATGCCCGGATTGGAGATATTCCTTTGTTGGGATTGCCAGCTTGCGTTTTTTATCATAAGGTCACGATGTTCGATTTGATCTTGCCTTTGATCCTGGCCGGCGAGGAACCGGCCCGTAAAGAGATCGCCGCTATGGGCCACGGCGGCCTCTGCCGCAATTGTACCGAATGTCGTTACCCGGTTTGTCCTTTTGGTAAAGGGGCGTAGATTAAACCATTTTCGAACTAACAGGGTTCAAGGGGCCGGGGGTCAAGGATTCAAGTGAAAGGCAAGGAAGTAAAACCCTTGAACCCTCGAATCCTGGAATCCTTGAACCCTATTTTCGAACTAAACTTCAAAGCCCACTTAAGAGGAGGACCTCTTTATGAAACTAACTGATCTCATTATCCTTATCCGCGGCGCCGGCGAAATGGCCAGTGGGGTGGCCTGGCGGCTGTTTCAATCCCATTTTAAAATCCTGCTCAGCGAAATTCCTCAACCTTTGGCGGTGCGCCGGGGCGTTTCCTTTTGTGAAGCCGTTTATGAAGGCCGAAAAAAAGTGGAAGGAGTCGAAGCCGTCCTGATTTCTTTTATAGAGGAAGTCCGGAAAACCTGGGATTCTAACCGCATCCCTTTAGTGATTGATCCGGCTCTAAACCATTGTCTTACTCTGAAACCCCATGTGTTGGTGGATGCCATTTTGGCAAAAAAAAATACCGGTACTCGAATGGATCAGGCTCCTTTAGTCATTGCCCTCGGGCCAGGTTTCAAGGCCGGAATCGATGCCCACATAGTCGTAGAAACCAATCGGGGTCATAACCTCGGCCGGATAATGACCGAAGGGGAAGCCGAGGCCGATACGGGTATTCCCGGCAATATCGGAGGATATACCATCGACCGGGTCCTGAAGGCCCCGGCAGAAGGAATCATAACCGTTCGCAAAAAGATCGGTGATCCGGTTGCAGCGGGTGAAACCGTGGCCGAGGTGGGTGGCGTACTGCTCCAATCAAAAATCAAAGGGGTCCTCCGAGGTCTGATTCGCGAAGGAACATGGGTGCCTGCCGGCTTAAAAGTGGGCGATGCGGACCCTCGCGGAAATTCGGCCTATTGCCAGACCATCTCCGAAAAAGCCCGGGCCATTGCCGGCGGGGTGTTAGAAGGGATCATGCGGTATTATAATCAAGACAAATAATTAACGATCCTTTCGCTCCCATGTCAAACAGGTTATTTAGCGGTTTCTGGATTGCAGCAATCTCCTGCCGGATCAATTTGTATTCATGGCCGACCGCATTAGCGTTATTGGTCCGGTTTATACCCCGAGCTTCTTTTGGATATCTTCCCTGAGGGTCTTCTTGAGGATCTTGCCTACCGGGTTTCTCGGCATGACGCTGATCGTCTCCAGCCGCTCCGGAACCTTGTAGGTGGCAAGACCTTTTTCCTTCATGAAGGCCTTGATCTCCTCGATGGTCACCTTCTCCTCCCCTTTCGGTACCACATAGACGCAGACCTTCTCCCCCATAGCTTCATCGGGCATAGCAATGGCCGCCACATCGAGGATCTTAGGGTGACCCAACAGTATATTCTCCACCTCCTGGGCGCTGATGTTGAAGCCACCCCGGATGATGATGTCTTTGGTCCGATCGAAGAAACCAATGCAGTCGTTGTCCTTGATCTGGAAGAGGTCCCCCGTGTTAAAGAACCCCTCCTGGTCGAAGGCCTTCTCCGTCAGGTCGGGCCGTTTGAAATAGCCTGAAATCACGTTCGGCCCCCGATACCAGAGCTCCCCGATGGCCCCCTCCTCGGTCAATTCCTCCCTGGTCACCGGATTCAGAATCTTGAGGTGAAAATTTTTCCTGAAAGGGGAGCTGTTGCTCCATTTCGAGCCCGGTTTCCCATAGTGCGGAAAATGATCCAGCCGCATTTCAAGGTCCGGGATGTCCTTCGGCCCGGCCACATTGCCCGTCGATTCGTTTTGGCCCCAGATGTTGGCGAACTCTATCCCCCAGCGCCGCTTCAGCTCCTGCACGGACCACAGCGACGGCGGGGCCGACCCGATGGTGATCGCCTTCATTTTGCTCATATTGAACTGATCCACCTTGGGATGCTTGAGCAGCGCATTCACCACCGCCGGTACGAGGAGTGTATACTCAATCTCTTCCGTCATGAGCTGCATGATGAAAGTGGGCCCATCAAAGGGATGGTGAAGTGCCAACTTCCCCCCTGTCATCAACCAGGGAATATAGACCGTACCAAGGGAGGCCATGTTCACCAGCGGACCGGCAGTAATCAGGTTATATCCCGGCTCGATGGGCGCGGTCTCGTACTGGAAAGTACCCTGACACAGCCAGTGGTTGTGGCTCAAAGGGCACCCCTTCGGTTCGGCCTCGGTGCCCGAGGACCAGCAGAGGGTGAAAACATCGTTGGCGTCAATGGAGACCTGTTCCAGCTTTCCCGTGACCGGCCCTTTGGACATGGCCCTGATGTCGGCCAGAGTGATGATGTCTTTGATGGAAGGGAATTTGGCCTTGACCTTTTCGGCCATGTCCTGGTGCTGGAAATTATTGAACCCCACGACGGTGATCACGGCCCGGGCCTCTGTCATTCTGGCGATGTGCTCCAGCTCTGACTGGCGCCACTGCATAGGCATGGGTGAGATCAAGGCCCCCGCCCGGGTGATGGCCAGATAGAGCATGGCCAGTTCCCAGCCGTTGGGGAGTTGCACCATAATGATATCATTCTTCTTGATGCCCTTGGCCATCAGCCCTTCGGCCACGGCCTCAACGGCCTTGTCGAGTTCCCGATAGGTCAGTCTTTCAGGTTTAAGACCCACCAGGACCTCCTTGTTGGGAGGATCAACGAGGCATACCGTATCCGGCGATTTGGCCACGTTATCTTTGAAATAATCAATCAGCGTCTTGGTTCCCCAAACCCCCTTCTCCGTCCATTCCCGAATATTCTTGTTCGATGTAAGAATCATGATGACCTCCTCATCCTTCTCTTATCCTTCAACTCCCCTTAGACCTAATGGGATTGCAAGGGTTCACTATTATGGCTTCTATAGTAACGTCTCCCCTGGACTTCGTCAAAAGGAAAATAAGGATCCTGATATTTTTCCCTTGTCTTGACAAATCCCATATATTGTATATTATAATTTTCAAATACAATATATGGATCAATGGCCTGCCGGGAGTGAAAAGGCAAGAAAAGAGGGATTCCATGGCTTATTCGGACTTGTTGACCAGGGAATATTACACGACCCCTTTAAACCAAATGATAGATTGCCCCTTCCAACCCGGTAACTTGAAGATATCGACCAAGGCCTGTCTCAAACGCCATAAGGCGGCCCTGATGAAAAGATTGGAACCCTTTAATGCAGAAGATCAATTCAATTATTTCGTCTCCCAGGGGCTTTTACGATGTGAGAAATGTCCGATCATCATTAATAAAAAGATGGACCTGTCCATCGCAGGGGGGTGAATGTCCATTGTCCCCCTTTTTTTATGAAGTTCTATTACCACGGAGCAGGGATCTTCCATGTTCCATGGACTCCCCCAGCTAAATCATCCTGGTCACTTATAGAAATCTTTGGCCTTTGGGCTATATTTCCATGAACTCCCTATTAATCAGCCATCCTTCCCAGAGGACTTCTTGGGGGTCAAAAAAATGTTTCTCGTAAATTGACTGATTTTGGAAAATATGCAAGATTACAAACCATCATAATTGTAAATGGGAAGTCCCCACACAAAAGCAATATCTCATTAGATCAACGGAGAACGAAAATGATTGATAAGAGCAAACGATTTATCAGACCGGGGTTAGCCCTGGAGGAGTTAGTCACCCTGAAGGGAAAACAACTGGAATTTAACAGCCTGGCCGAGATGCAGACGATCCGCTCCCGGGAGATTCCCAACGCCGTTCACGTTCTTTACTACGACGAGGTCATCACCTACGGCCAGACCAACGAGCGTGCCAATAAGGTTGCCAACTACCTCAAAGAAAAAGGGGTCACCAAGGGTGACATCGTCATGACCATGATCCTGAACGCTCCGGAAATCTACTATACCCTATTTGGGACCCAGAAACTGGGAGCCATCGCCGGCGCCATCAATTACATGTTGAAGGCCCCTGAAATTGCCTATGTCCTGGAAGACTCACGGCCCAAGGTGGTTTTCGTCGGCAGCGAGTACATGGAAGAATTTGCCAAAGGATATGAAGGGTCGCACAACAAACCGATCGTCGTGGAGGTGGTCACCGGTATCCCCCATGGGGCCGACATCGCCGGGGGAACCCTGGAAGATATCCTCCTTCAATACCCGGCAGATGAGTGCCTCGTGCCGCAGGCCCTTGACGACCCTTTCCTGCTCCTCTATTCTTCCGGCACCACCGGCAGGCCCAAGGGGATTCTGATGTCCAACCGGAACGAGTTTACTATTTGCAAGGGCAGTGCCGAAAACGGCGTCAATAAACCGGGGGACGTGATCATGATCATCCTCCCCATGTTCCACACCAATCCCTTATGTGTTTGGACCTATCCCTTCATCTATCAGGGACTGACGGTTTGTATCCGGAAGTCCTTCTCCCCCACCGACTTCTGGCCTTCGATCATGAAGTACGGGGTAACGATGGTAATGGCTGTGCCGGCCATGTACGCCTATATCTATAACGCGGCCGACCCCGACATCATCGATTTGGGCAAACTAAAGTTGCGATTTGCCTTCTCCGGCGCGGCACCTATGCCCTTGGAACTCGTTAGAGGTTTCAAGGAAAAATTCGGGGTCCAGGTCATTGACGGTTACGGCCTGACGGAAGGAACCGGGGTGTCTACATCGAGTCTCAATGTCCCTGAGAACCTGGCATCCATCGGCATGGCCTATAACAGACAGGAAGTCGAGATCATGGACGAGGAAAATAATATCCTGCCTTATGGTGAACCAGGAGAGATCTGCATCAAGGGCGATGCCGTGATGATCGGTTATCTAAACAAACCTGAAGCGACAGCCGAAACCATCAAGGACGGCTGGCTCCATACCGGTGATATGGGGACCATGGATGAACTGGGTTACCTTTACATTTCGGGACGCAAAAAAGAGATGATCAATCGCGGCGGCGAAAACATTTATCCCAGGGAAATTGAGATCCCCTTAGAAAAGCACCCGAAAATCGCGGAAGTGGCTGTCATCGGGGCACCGGATCCGGCCCTGGGCGAACGCGTGCGTGCCTGCATCGTTTTGAAGGAGTCCTGCACCATGACCGGGGAAGAGGTCAAGGAATTTTTGCAGGATAAGATCGCCAAATATAAGATTCCGGAGTACGTGGAATTTATGTCCTCCTTTCCTCGCAACCCGACTGGCAAAATTCTGAAACAGGACCTGAAAAAAATTTGTGGTGGTCCCCAAAAATTGGTCAAGGTAATAAGCCCTGAGTCAGCCCAAAGGGAAGGAGGCGGCTATATTCAAGAAAAGGAGCGATGACACCTCGAGTTCAAGGCCGGGGGAGTCAATAGGTTATGTCGGAATCTGATAAAAATTCATCCTCAACTCCGCCTGTCGATCCATCCCCTGACACGACCCAAAGAATTTTTTACGGTTGGTGGATCGTTTTAGGGAGTACAATTACCCTGGTTTTCTCCTGCGGCATTGGTTTTTACAGCCACGGCGCTATCTTGGATCCCCTGAGAGTCCATTATGGTTGGTCCAAGGGAATCATTTCCACTGCGCTGACTATGTATTTTGCCGCCTCCGGGGTCTTGGGTATGGTGGTGGGACGGGCCGTTGATCGGTTCGGCTCCAAACCTCTTCTTGTTTTGGGTTCTATTTTTACCGGGATGGGATTCTTTCTTTTGAGCCGGATTACCCAACTCTGGCAATTATTCGCGGTCTACCTGGTCCTGGCTGTTGGGACCGGTTGTGCGTCTACGATAACGATTACCACCCTGATTGCTAACTGGTTTGTCTTTAAGAGGGGGTTGGCCATGGGATTGACCATGAGCGGTCTAAGCCTGGGAGGGATGATCATGGTGCCTTTTACCGTCTACCTGATTTCTCATTGGGGTCTCCGGACGGCATTACCCACATTGGGGGGTATTTTTTGCCTTGTGATCATACCGATAGCCATATTCCTTATCAAACAACATCCCGCAGATGTGGGCCAATTTCCCGATGGCCGACAGGAAGTTCCCTTATCCGGAGGCTCAGTAAAAAGCCGAATCTTCTTCGCTTCCCAGATGCCCGTCTGGACACGAATTGAAGCAATGCACACAACCGCCTTCTGGGCTATTGTCATAGGCTTTTGGCTGGCCATGACCGGCCAGCTCGCCTTTCTCGTGCACCAGATCTCTTTCTTAAGCCTGACCTTGGGTACAGCAGGGGCAGCCAGGGCAGTGAGTGTCACGACCGGGGCCAGTATTGTCAGTCGTCTATTTCTTGGATCGATCGCCGACCGATTTGATAAGCGGTTCGTGGCGATTTTTTGTTTTTTACTCCAGGGAATGGCCGTTCTTCTTATGGCCCACTTCCACCAAGTAGCGGTTCTTTATCTGGGGACCTTTGCCTTCGGTCTGACTATGGGGGGAATCGTTATGATGCAGTCTCTTTTGGTCGGCGATTGTTTCGGCATGGCCTCCTTCGGTACGATTATCGGTTTTTCCGGGTTGTTCACCCAAGTGGGGGCTTCTTTCGGTCCGACCATCGCCGGGCTCATTTTTGACACTACCCAGGATTACCGGATCGCCTTCACTATCTTTGGGTCGGCTAGTCTGTCGGCTATTGTGGCCATTTTCTTCGCTAAACCTCCAAAGTTTCACCGGGGTGTTTCAATCTACGCGGGGACAAGAAAACCCTCTTAGGACAAACCATTCCCATCTTTCAGATCTTTTATTTTTTTTGCCACGGCTCCACAGGAGAAAAGGCCGGAAATTTCCTGTAGTCTTCAAATTTCCCTTTTTGTAAAAAGACAAAATTCCAATTAGTAATTGTTTTTTAAGTTGGCAGGAGATTTAAACCAATGGCTAACCAACCAGAGAACCACTTCTTATCAAATTTTTTGGATCGCGTGCCGCAGCTGATCTTCGCGAAAACCGGATGGGACGTTGCCAAAACTGGCAAACTGGTAGAGGGCAGCTTGAAATATCCCCTGGAGGGCAGAATGAAAGATGGATAGCGCCAGGAAATAGGCAATGGCCGCAATAAGGGTGAGAAACAGAATACTCCCACCCGAATAGACGCCTATGCCCAATATGAAATAGGCGGGCAAACTCGCGATGGTAAATATGAGGCCAAAGCTGAAGGACCCTACGAGCCCCTCCCCCCATACCTTCTTCAGCAGATCGATCGAATCTGCGAAGGCGTCGAAGGGCCACTTGTTCTCATTCACCAGGACCGGGATGACCAGGTAGCTTGTGAGGCTCCACGCCATCCCCAAGAGACCGGAAATCGCCTTTCCGAGCAGGTTGGACCTTCCCTGAATCATGCGAAGAAGCATCCCGAAACTCGCCGCAACGAAGGCCCACATGATGATTTTGAAAATACGTGAACTTGCGATGTTCAAACCATCGAGCAACGTCGGGTCCCCGCCACCCATCCTGATCGTCGCGCAGGCGACAATGGCGGAGTTGAAGAATACCACGATCAAATAGTTCAAAAAATAGAAGATAAATAAAATCGTTATGGCGAGATCTCTGTCCTCCTTAAGAAGTCGTTGAATCAGATCGGCATTGCCGGCGAGGATAAAAGGTATCACAAAGGAAGCGAGCATGCCCATTACGGAGATCCCCGAGATGACGGGAATAAAGAGGATTTCTTTGTCCTTTTTCAGGACTTCCCACGATGCCCCCATCAGCTCAAGGGAGCTTGCGAGCTTTCCCATTATCTACCCTCCAGTCGATTCATAATTCCATGCTTTCCCTATCATTGTATAGGTCCTGGTGGCGACTACACAAACTATTTCCTTGCTTCTTTCTAAAGGTAAGATCACTCCTGATCCTATTAATCTGCTGAAATCCTGGAGACATTCCGGATTTCAGGTCTTTTGCGGTCCCCGCATCCATCCAAGAAAAAAGAGGCCAGGGAAAACCTGGCCCGCTATATCATCCGGGCCTCTTTTTCTCAGGAACGAATGACCCATCTCCCAGAAGAGTCCCCGATCATCTACCGATCTTAGGACAACCGGTAAGAAAAGATCTTCGATGCCTTAGACTGGCTGGCGGCCATGACCACCCATATCCCCGATCAGGGGGAAAACTATTTTATCGTGGCCTTTAATCCCTTACCAGGGGTAAACTTGGGGACCTTTTTGGCCGCGATTTTCATTTCCTTACCGGTTTGCGGGTTCCTCCCCTTCCGGGCGGCTCTCTTGGTCACGCTGAAGGTGCCAAAACCAATCAGGGTTACTTTATCGCCCTTCTTTAAGGCCTTTGTAATAGTCTCCAAGATGGTATTTAACGCTGCCTCCGCTTCTTTCTTTGTACCCGCCACCTTGGCCAATTCCCTGATCAGATCTCCTTTATTCATAAGTTTTCCCTCCTGCATAGTTTAGTCTTTTCTATGGGGCTATTGAAGGTATTATTTACCAACTGAAGAAAATATCAAGCAAATTAATAAATAAGATCTTCTTGAAAATGTTGTTTTTAAATATTAGGCCAAAACGCGAGAGTATCATCGGTACCCAACCACCGTGTGATGAAATATTTAAAATCCTGAGAGGGAGAAAACGCGCGCACATTTGCAAGGGGTACGAAAAACCTGGAGGTCTATCTGAAGATGCTGCAGGCATATGAGGTAAGGATAGTCTGGAACAAGAGAGCCTGGGGCGAGCCCGTCAGGGTTGAAACAAAAAAGGGCGGGTTTGATCCCGCCCTTTGTGTTGGCTATTGATGGGTTAATAAAAGAAAATCGATTAGGGTTCTTTAAATTCCTTAAAGCCGTCTTCTTGGGGGTCTTCAAGAATAAACAGCCTTTTGGCCATGACAAAATTTCTATTATAATAATCGGAGCCTTTCAGATTGGAGATAACGACCCCTTTTTTGCTGGCCGAATGGATCATTTTGCCATCGCCGATATACATTCCCGTATGCCCGATTTGAGCACCCCGCTTCCGCTTAAAAAATAACAAGTCCCCGATCTTCAAGCGACTCAGATCCCATTCGGTGGTTACCAACGATCCCAGCTTGGCCTGCTCCCGGCTGGAGTGGGGCAACGAAAGGGTCAGGGACTGATAGATCTTTCTCATATAGCCTGAACAGTCGATCCCCTGGCTGCCCTGCCCGTTTCCACCGAGGCGATAAGGCTTACCCAGCAATTGTTTGGATATTTCGACTAAGAGATTGGGAAAGCGGGTCAAAGGATTCAGGCTCTTCTCTTGATGATCCCCCTGCTCCAACTCTTTCTTAAAGACCGGTTTTTTGATCAGGCTTAAGGATTCCGCTCTTTTATCCATATTATTAAGAGAACTCCCCCTGGGCTCCAGGAGATATTTTCCGTTTTCCAGCGGAGTAATCTTCAATAAGGGAGGGGTACCTTTAACCGGGATCTTTTCGATCTGACTGCGGACGGAATCGGGCTGGCGTACCCAGTTTCCTTTAAGATCTGTTTCCTCACCGGGTACGGTAATGGTTCGGACCCCTTCACTGGAATAGATCTTGATCTCCCCGGCCAGGACCGGAACAGACATGAAAAAGTAAAAAGCCATTACCAAAAACAACCAATTTCTTACCTTCATGATTTTTTCTTTTCCTACCGGTGCGAATAATCCCCGGATTTTAAATTTTGGGGTTGCTCTGCCGAGACCCAGGGGCCCCGGATTATTTTCCCGGCTGTTAATGACCTTCTATATATTATCATATTTGGATTTGAAAATTTTGTCAAGCTTGGCCTTGGCCACGGCATAGAAATCAGCCTCGCTGGCGAAAGGGGCTTGTTTCCTTATCCTTGCCCTGCAAGGAGGAAGAAATTAAATGTTTTTTTTGGCATGGTCTGGGCTAGTAGGTAGTTTCGAGATACCTTGATGTTTATTAACAAAAACACCCTCTGCTTCGCCCTTGCGGGACTGGCAAAAAATTTTAAAAAAATTCCTTCCTGTACTCGTTCACTTGACATGTTTGAAAAATCAGAGGAGTTCTACAAATAGTAATCGATAAAAATAATTCCCGACAGAGGTGAGTAATGATTTCAAATCCTCGAACTTCAAATCGAAACGTATCGATTCTCAAAAATTAGAAGCAGGATTTTCTGTGGAAGAAGGCGATGGCATGAGTAAAAAATAAATAAATAGGAAACTGGGCCAAAATTGCAAAAACAAACGTTCTAAGGCTGTTCTTAAATGCCAAGAGAGATCTTGAGGAGAAAATACGAATACAAAAAAATAACCAGAGAACATGATGAGAAATAAAGCAAGGAGGGATAGGAGATCTCCTCTTAGTCTCACCCACGAAAAACCAAACATATAACCATAGATGATCAATAAAAGGTTTAGGCTAATCGAGGGCCAATAGCCAAAATTATATAAAGTTAATCCAAAAGCTTTTCCAATTTGAAGATATCTTGTCAAATCAACCAAATTTTTGAATAGGGTGTCCAATCCCTGATGCCCCCACAAGTCATTGGGAGGAGCAATATAGCTTTTAAAAATTATGATGGTAAATAATATTGGAAATATTCCCATTAAAAAAAATATCATAGTTTTACCATAAGTTCCCCAAGGCTGTTTGGGAACGAAAAGACGAGCCAGGGGAATAGCTATGATAAATAATAAACCTTCGTTTTTTGTCCAACCCGAAAATCCTGCCATGGTTCCCGCTAGCACTAATAAGCCAACCCCTATTTTCTGGTCCATATCATAAAGGTAAAAGAGAACCATGGTGGCCAAGAAATAAAAAGCGAGGGGATTGTCCGCAATTTGGTCAGCACCTAAAAAAATAAAAAAAGGTGTTCCCATGAGAATCAGCCCGGCCAAATAACCTTTAATTCTATCGCAAATTATAAAAAAAGAGGAAACAATTATTCCAACTGAGCCGAAAGTAAATAGAAGGGATAACAAAGCAGGAACAACGATCGTCTCTTGTTTTATTTGAAACCAACATCGGGCAATATTTAGAGGAAGCAATGGTGGATAATCAGAATGTGCCAGAAGAGGAGAGAAAGCATCGATCCAATCTTTAGCCCGATAAAGAAACCGAGCACGTACATTCCAAATATACCAAGCATCCCATCGACCGTGAGGATTAATATATACCAGGATAAGAAACATAAACAACGCATAAATTAAGAACAAATAAAAACTGATAACCAGCAGGAGGGAATCCTTCGCTGGAGAAAGAGAGGACGCAAGTTGAAGTGTTTGTCTGGCCCTGCTTGATTTTAGATATGTAGCCAATAAAAGGACTACTAAAAAAATGCTCAATTCCAAAATCATCAACCCTTGATTCCAGGATTTAAAAACGATGAGCCAAAAAAAGGCCAGGACTGATGAAATACCCATTCCCAACCCCCACGCCAGAGAAATTTCTAATAGAAGATGTGCTCCCCTAACTACCTGAAAATTTAAAAGGCACCTTATTATAAAAAAACCTATCAGGAGGGGGAGAAATATGGGAAAAAATAAAAATACCATCAAGAGTCCATGTAAAGCAAGGCTACCCCGTTATTAAAATCTTTTATGATTCTATAATATTTTCCATAAATTAGCTTTGGACGAAATGATGCATGTGAGAAGTTGGCCACAATGAATCGGGGACCGGGAGCTCTGACCAGAATCACGGGAGCTAATGCATATTGTGCTCTAAGAAAATGTTCTTCACCCGTGTCCGAAACATATCCAACAACCCCCTGGGAAGGGAGGAATGGACGTAGACCATTCATCCGTTTTTGGTACTGGAGTCCGGGGTCTTTTCCAAGTCGCCGTAGAGGTAACTGATGGGAAATATGTCTAATTAAAATAAGTTGAGCGTAAATCAAATAAAGAAATAAAACTGCAATAACTATTTTCCCCCCTGTATGGGATTGGATAAAAGCTCTTAAACGATGAACAAATCCATTCATTTCTATTGAACCTACCTACCCGATAGATTTTTTTACTAAGAATTCCTTTGAGATTTAGAGCATAAGAGAAAGAAGGTCAAGATAAAAAAGTGGAGTTGATCTTCTACCAATTTAAGGACAACCTGCAAAAAAAATCTTCGATGATTTAGATACCAGATCAGACCGCCTGCTTTCAGGTCTGACGGCCTATTGAGTACAAACGCTAATTGTTGGTGAACCCTTCCTGTTTACCGGCCCAATTCCAAAGGGAAACTCCCCTATTTACTATTCCCAAAAACGTGTATAATGAATTTTATGCAAAGACCAGCTTAGTAAGGTAATCTGTCTTCCAGTTTGGCCACTTTACCCTAAAGGGGAGAAAGCAAATGGAGGAATTTAGGAAACCCATTTTCTCAAATAGAGAGGTGGGTTTTTTTATTTTTCTGCCTGTGAAGGATTTACGAAGGGGCTATAACTATAAGAATACAATATATCTTAAGTTAGCAAAGGGGTTACGATGATTTGTCCCAAGTGCCAAACCGACCTTCCTGACGGAGCTAAGTTCTGCAAAAAGTGCGGCCAAAAGATCGAGATGGCTTGTCCTGAATGCGGTAAAAACATACCTCCTGACAGTAAGTTTTGTCTCGAATGCGGTTATGACCTGAAAAACCTGAAAGAACGCCCCACCATCGACTACCGACAACCCAAGTCCTACACCCCCAAACATTTAGCCGATAAGATTCTGGACACCCGCAGGTCCCTGGAAGGGGAACGCAAGCTGGTCACCGTCATGTTTGCCGATGTGGCCAACTTTACTTCTCTCTCTGAGAAGTTGGACCCGGAGGAAGTGCACGGGATCATGGACGGCTGCTGCCGTATTCTGGTCGATGAAATCCACCGCTTTGAGGGAACGGTCGGCGAGTTCCGAGGGGATGGGGTTATGGCCCTGTTCGGGGCGCCCATTGCCCATGAAGATCATGCCCAGCGGGCCTGCCATAGCGCTTTGGCCATTCAACAGGCCCTGGTTCCCTATAGTGAGGAAGTCAAGCGAAAATACGGGATGGATTTCAGGATGCGTATCGGGCTCAACTCCGGTCCAGTTGTTGTGGGTTCCATCGGGGATGATCTGCGTATGGATTACACCGCCATGGGCGATACCACCAACCTGGCCTCCCGGATGGAAACCAACGCCCAGCCCGGCAGCGTACTGGTGTCAGGAAACATCTACCGACAGACCAAAGAGTTCTTTGAGTTCCATCCCATGGGCGAGATTCAGGTCAAAGGCAAGGAAGAGCCGGTTGAGGCCTACCAGCTCATAAGGCCCAGCCAGGTGCAAACCAGGATTGCCGCTTCCACGGTTAAAGGTCTGACCAAATTCATGGGCCGCTGTCGGGAGATGGAAAGTCTTCAAGAGGCCCTGGAAAAGGTGCGATCAGGGGAAGGCCAGGTGGTCGGCATGGTAGGTGAGGCCGGGGTCGGCAAATCGAGACTGTTGCTGGAGTTCCGCCATCTTCTTCCCAAAAACGATTATTGGTATTTCGAGGGTCGATGCTTGCACTACGGCGGGGCTATGCCTTATTTACCTATACTGGACGTTCTCCGGTCCTTCCTGGAGATCAAAGAAGGGGAGCAGGAACACATAGTCCGGGGTAAGCTGAAAGAGCGAATCCTCGGGCTGGATGAAAATCTCCGGGGCATTATCCCTCCTATCCAGGAACTCCTGTCCCTCAAAGTCGATGATGAAGCTTATACCAGGCTGGAGCCGAAACAGAAAAGAGAAAAGACCTTTGAAGCCATCCGGGACCTGCTCATCCGAGGCAGCCAGGATCGTCCCCTGATCCTGACGGTAGAAGACCTTCATTGGATCGATAAAACCTCGGAAGAATTTCTGAGCTATATGATCGGCTGGCTGCCGAGGACCCGCATTCTCCTTCTTCTCCTCTACCGGCCTGAATATACCCATCAGTGGGGAAACAAGTCCTATTACCACAGGATCGGGGTTGAAGAGCTTTCCACCAGCACCAGTGCCGAATTAGTCGGAGCGATCCTGACTGGAGACATGGTGCCTGAGCTGCGGGACTTGATCCTGAAACGAGCGGCAGGAAACCCGCTGTTCATGGAGGAACTGACCTATAACCTGTTGGACAACGGCTTCATTCAGAAAAAGGATAATCGTTTTATCCTGGCCCAGGATATCTCCCACCTCCAGGTCCCGGACACCATCCAGGGGATCATCGCCGCCCGCATGGGTCGTTTGGAAGAGAGTTTGAAGAGGATCATGCAGGTGGCCTCGGTGATCGGCAGAGAGTTTGCCTTTCGCATCCTGGAAACCATCCTGGAGATGAAAGAGAACCTCAAATCCGGCCTGGTGAACCTCCAAGGATTGGAATTCATCTATGAGAAAAGCCTCTTCCCCGAGCTGGAGTACATCTTCAGACACGCCCTGGTGCAGGAGGTGGCTTACAACAGC
Organism: uncultured delta proteobacterium; assembly: GCA_963838485.1. Classification (GTDB taxonomy): domain Bacteria; phylum Desulfobacterota; class RBG-13-43-22; order RBG-13-43-22; family RBG-13-43-22; genus RBG-13-43-22. The sequence goes on from CAWIRY010000099.1 coordinate 28,704, forward strand.
CTACTGATCAACCGGAGGAAGGAGATCCATGAGAAGATCGGCCAGGCCATTGAAAACCTGCATGCCCAGAGGCTGGAAGAGTTTTACGAGATGCTGGCCTATCACTATTCGAGAAGCGGAAACCTGCCTAAGGCCTATGAGTACCTCAAGCAGGCGGGCGGGAAGGCTGCACGAAAAGATGCCCCATTTGAGGCCATCCGGTTTTACAAAGAAGCCATGGAAGTCCTCTTAAAATTTCCCCCAACCGATGAGAATAAGAGGGAGCAGATAGAACTTGTTTTATCAATGGAAGAACCTGAAACCCAGACAGGCTATTCGGAAGATTTTCTTCCTTGGCTTAAAAAAGCCGAAGTCCTGGCCGAAGAGTTGGGAGAAATCAGGAAAAGTTTGAGAATACGAATCAGTTTAGGGATCTATTATATTTTAAAAGGAAACAATCCGGATCTTGGAGTGAAATACTTAGAGAGTTGTGCCGAACATCCCGAGTTAATCCAGGATACGGAGCTTATGGTCACCATCGGGTTTCATCTGTGTGCTTCCGGTACGATATTAGGCGATTATAAAAGGATCAACCGGGTCGCCCCGACGATCATTGGTTTGATTGAAAGTCGGCAATCCCAAGCTGAATTCTACGGACGCCATGTTTACCCCTATTCCTATATTCTGGCGGTTTGGGGGTGGGCTACAGGGGTGTCTGGTAATTTCGATGAGGGCCAAAAATTGCTTGAGAAGTCTGTATCGTTTGCCGAAAAAATCAATCATCGAGCCACAATAGGATTCGCAAGATTATTTTATGGCTTATTATTTGCGGTCAAGGGAGACGGGGCCAGGGCAATAGGGATTCTTAGGAAAGCGATCATGGAGTTGGAAGAATCGCAGTCCTTCCTGATCATAGGAATAGTTTGGTGCTTCCTGGGTTTCGCCCACTGGTCGATAGGAGAATATCAGACTGCCGTGGACCTTACTGAAAAGGGGCTCAAAATGCACACCGATCTGGGCCTGCCCTTCATGCGATCGCAATGCCATTATTGTTGCGGTCTGGCCCACTTCGGTCTGGGCAACCTGGAATATGCCAAAATACAGGCCGAGAAAGCCTTGGAATGGTCCATTGCGAATAATGAAAAAGGTTTTCAAAGTTGGTCGAGTGTGTTGCTTGGGAAAGTCTTGGCCAAAGCCGAACCAGGGCAAATCGAGGCCGCAGAAGGGCATATGCGGCAGGGGATAAATTTGTCAGAAGAATTGGGAGACCAAGTTTTTTCCAGTCTGGGTTATTTATGGTTAGGAGAGGTCTATGCCGATTCGGGCCGCAAGGAAGATGCCCTGGAAAATATTAAAAAGGCCGAGAACATGTTCCGGGAGATGGGTATGGATTACTGGCTGGTGAAAGCACAAGAGGCGCTGGCGAAGCTTTAAAGAATTTGGGGAGATTCAATCGCACATTCTTTTGGTAATCGATAAATTTTAGTGACACCGAGTCCGTTTAGTTGTAGGTGGAGGAGAGAAATTTGGGGTGAGGAGGCATTTTACAAGAAATATTGATTTGCTTCTTCTTGCAGTCCGCAACGCTTCAGTTCAATAAAAATGAAAGACTACAAACGGTGATGGGATTTTATCAATGTCTTTTTTCATATTGAATTTTTATTGACATTTCTTTTTTTAAGAGTAATTTTTAATAAAAAAAAGCCGAGATTCGTGAAGACCACGAATGCGGGGGACCCAAGTAGTAGGGGCGTATTCCATTGAGGATAGAACACTTCCATGTTCAAGCCCGTCAGCTAACCTCGTAGGCATATGGAAGGGCGACAGAAATAAGAGCTGCCACCCGGCAGCTTTTTTCTTTCATGCGCCCGAAGAGGAGGGATCATGGAAGAAAGCGGGAAAGGACAGACCTTTTTTGAAAAAATTCGCTTGAGGGTTTTCGAAAAACCGAGAGATATCCACCACAATTTGCTTTTTCACAAACTGTCACTCATTCCTGTCCTGGCTTGGATAGGACTTGGAGCTGATGGGCTTTCTTCATCAAACGGTCAGGAAGAGGCCTCCCGTGCCTTGGGACCATACAACTCTTTATTCAAATTATTATCTCTGGTGACCATATCATCACGCCCCGTGCTCTTGGATAGGATAAGATCGCTTCTTTAGCCTTTTGATCTCACAGAGAAGGACCACCATAATGTCATCGGAATTCATGATTTAAGCCTAAACACTGATAAATACTGTTTCTACGATAGGCCCAGAGAGGTGAACCATGGCAATGCATTTTCTGAAAAAGACAGCCTGCGGGACGGCAGTTTTCCTGTGCCTTCTCTCTATTGAAAATACATCCATGTCGTTTGACTGTCAGCCTGCAAGCACTATTTACAGCGAAGAAGTGGATATCATCGGCATGGACACAACGGATCTCCTTGGAGGTCCCCTTATCAGCCCATCGGCAGTCCGGTCCGAAAATGTCGAATGTCTTACACCCCTAAAGGTTCCCCGCCCCATTCCTTCGAAGGCGAGGAAAGTAGTCGCCGGCTGGTATGGGCCAAGACATCAAAACAAGCGGACGGCAAACGGGCAGAGGTTCAACATGCATAAAAACACCCTGGCCCACAGGACATTACCCTTCGGGACCAGGGTCCGGCTTGTCAACCCCGATAATGGAAAGGCCGCAGAAGGTGTTGTCAATGACCGGGGACCCTATATCAGAGGCCGGGATGTGGATGTCTCCTATGCGATGGCCAAGCAACTCGGCTTTGTCAAGAAAGGGACCGTGACGCTCTATATAGAAAAGATAGGGGTGTCTGTGGAGACATGTCAAACTAACCAGAATGAGCCTATCTGATTTTGGATTAAGAAGTTAATCAGAATAGAGGCATACAGCTAAGTACGGTGGTTTCCACTAATTAGACAATGTGATAAGCCCTGCCTCAGCCCAAAGGAGCAATTGACACCTTAAGTTCAAGGCCGGGGAAGTCCGGCCATTTCTCCCGTTCTTCTCTCCGTAATCGTTAATTTTTGGAATGACCTCTTTAGAAGAGTAGTAGATACCGATCACAATTTAAGTTAGGACCGTTTAGGGGAATTGGGCCTGTTTGGTTTTCCCGTCTCTGTCATGATAAATCAATTTTTGATGATCCTTATCCGGAGACCTGAGGAATAAGGTGATGCCTCAATTTCTTCATTGGAAGCCGTTTTAATCTGTCTTTTTATCAAATGAATGCCATCAGCAATTTTTTTTGATTCTTGAAATTCTCGGAAAATCCGTTTACCCTCTCTTTCAGTCGGCCCACGGTAATATCCAAAATGCTATCAATAAAAAATATCCAATTATGATATATTGGGAGCTATGATCATTAAGGAAATTCAAGCTAAGGCCATCCTTTCAAAATCCCAGGTTTATGACTATGCCTTGAACGCCTATGTGGGATGTGGGCATAATTGCGTTTACTGCTATGCACGGTTCATGAAGAGATTTACCGGGCACAAGGAACCATGGGGAGAGTTTGTGGATGTGAAAATCAATGCGGCGGGACTCTTAGCCCGAGAGATCAGGAAAAAAGGAAAAGGGACCGTCTGGATAAGCGGGGTGTGTGATGCGTATCAACCTCTCGAAGAAAGGTATGTGCTCACCAGGAGATGTCTTGAGATCCTCGTGGAGAACGGCTGGCCGGTTGTGATTCAGACAAAATCTTCACTGGTCCTGCGGGACATTAAGATATTGAAGAGGGCAACGGGTAGTGAGGTCGGGTTCACAATAACTACCGCCGATGAAAGATTGCGGAGGATCTTTGAACCGGGTGCTCCTCCGATAAAAAAGCGCATAAAGGCATTGGGGATTCTTCATGCGGAGGGAATCAGGACTTATGTCATGGTTGCCCCCATGCTTCCAGGGGCTGACAGACTCGCTGAGATGCTGAAAGGAAAGGTGGACCGTGCCCTGATTGACAGGTATAATTATCATTATGCCGACCAGGCCTATAAGAACTACAGAATGGAATGGGCCAAGGATGGGGCGTTCTTTCAGGAAGAAGGCGAGGAATTGAGGGTCTCGTTTGAAAAGGCCGGGATACCCTGTCAGAAACTATATTAAGAATAGAACCTTTTTAGGAGGACTGGGGACTATCCGAAGAATTGCTTCCTGCAGTCTTGTTTTTCGATTTCTACTCTTCTATGCAACATTTCTTCAACCGAAAATCTGCAACAGGAGTGATATTTCCAAGGAGACTTTTCCCTTGACGGTTCCAATTTAAAAGTATTTTTTAATTCCTGTTTCTCACCTGTTTCTATATAATCAACCTCAAAATCCAACCTATAACCTCATGATCCAGGCAAGTTTGTTTATCTCGATGGTGGGGGTGTCGGCGGAGGCATCTTCGAGCTAATGAAAAAAGGATAGCCGAAGTTAAGGAGATGATATATGCTTAATAAGAGTAAGCGTTTTGTTCGGCCTGAAATTTCCTTGTTGGATGTGGAGACCTTGAAAGGCAAACGGATTGAATTTGAGAGCATCGCCCAAATGCTCACGGTTCGTGCCCAAGAAATCCCCGATGCGGTTCATGTCCTGTACTATGATGAGGTTATCACCTATGCCCAGATCAATGAACGGGCCAATCGGGTCGCCAACTACCTCAAAGAAAAAGGAGTAGTCAAGGGTGATACGGTTTCGGTCATGATCCTGAACTCCCCGGAGATCTATTACACCATTTTCGGGGCACAGAAATTGGGGGCCATCGCTGGCGCCATCAATTACATGCTCAAAGGGCCCGAAATCGCCTACGTCTTGGAAGATTCGAAACCTAAAATTGCTTTTGTGGGAAGCGAGTATATGTCTGAATTTGCCAAAGGTTGGGAACTATCCCGGCACAAACCGGTTGTTGTAGAGGTGGTGACAGAAATCGACCATGAGGAAACCATCTCCGAAGAGACCTTGAAAGCCATCCTGGTTCGATATCCAGCGAATGAATGCTTGGTTGCTCAGTCCCTGGACGATCCCTTCCTGTTGCTCTATTCCTCAGGTACGACCGGAACGCCCAAGGGCATTCTCATCTCCAACCGAAATCAATTCGCCATTTGCAAGGCCATGGCGATGATCGGGGTTAACAAGCCCGGTGACGTTTGGATGATCATCCTGCCCATGTTTCACACCAATCCGCTTTGCGTAGCCACCTACCCTTATAGTTACCAGGGATTAACCATATGCATCCGAAAAACTTTCTCCCCGGCGGAATTCTGGCCGTCACTTACTCGTTACGGCGTAACGATTGTCATGGCCGTGCCTGCCATGTATGCCTATGTCTATGGTGTGGCGGATCCGGCAACCATCGATTGCGACTGGCTGAAGCTGAGGCACGCCTTTTCGGGTGCTGCCCCTATGCCGCTGGAACTGGTCCGGGGATTCAAAGAGAAATTCGGAGTTCAGGTCATCGATGGGTATGGCCTGACAGAGGTCACCGGCGTCTCAACGATTAGTTTCGGTGCACCGGAAAACCTGCAATCCATCGGGATAGCCATATACGGCCAAGAGGTCGAGATCATGAATGATGACAACAACATTCTGCCCTATGGGGAGCGAGGCGAGATCTGTGTTCGGGGAGAAGCCGTGATGGTGGGATATCTGAATAAACCCGAGGCGACGGCTGAGGCCATCCGGGATGGCTGGCTCCACACGGGTGACATGGGATATATGGATGAACAGGGCCATGTCTACATTTCCGGCCGTAAAAAAGAGATGATCAACCGCGGCGGAGAGAACATCTACCCTCGAGAGATCGAGATTCCCTTGGAAAAACATCCCAAGATCGCGGAAGTGGCCGTCGTAGGTGCCTTGGATCCGGCCCTGGGCGAACGAGTCCGGGCCTGCATCGTATTAAAGCCCTCTTGTTCTATGACTGCCGAAGAGGTCAGGGAATATCTTTTCGACAAAATCGCCAAATACAAGCTTCCGGAGATTGTGGAATTCATGCCCGGTCTGCCGCGTAACCCGACGGGCAAGATCATGAAACATGAGCTGAAAAAGATGCCCTTGCCGCAAGGTGGTTCATTAAAATAAAAGGAGACAGTAAGATGATAAAAACAGTGGAACAGTATCTTGAAAGTTTAAATGACGGACGAGAAGTCTGGTGCCTGGGAGAAAGGGTAACGGATGTCCGGACCCACCCGACGGTGAGCACCATCATCAGAACGGCGAGCATGGACTATGTCCTGCCAAACCATCCCGATTACCGGGACCTCTTTGTAACCCAGGATGCGGACGGAGAAGATATTAATTTTTTGCTTACCTCTCCGAAAACGCCTGAAGACCTTCTTCGAAGGCGGGAATGCTATACGGTCGGAATCCGATCTGGCGGTGGAGTGATTGTGCATTGCATGGGCGCCGATGCCCTGGCCGCCTTTTCAGTCGCTGCCCAGGTAATGGACAACAAGTTGAAGACCGGGTATATGGAGCGGGTCGAGCAGTACCGCAAGCATTTGCAAAAAAATGACCTGGCCATCACCGGCGCCATTACCGATGTAAAGGGGGATAGAAGCCTTCATCCCTCAAAGCAGAAACAGCACCAGGATTTTTACCTTAAGATAGTGGATCAGCAGAAGGATGGCATCGTGGTTCGGGGCGCCAAAGTGCATATCAGTGCCTCTCCCTGCGCCAATGAGTTGCTCTGCCTGCCCTGCCGAACCCATGGCGAAGCAGACAAGGACTATGCCCTTGCTTTTGCCGTACCCGTCAATACGCCCGGTGTCAAGCTTTTGGGCGTTGAGCCGAATGTTCGGCTCTACGGTGAGGAATGTGAATTCGATTATCCCATATCAAACCATATGCAGCCATCAGAATCTTTGATCATTTTTGAAGACGTCTTTGTGCCGTGGGAACGGGTTTTCATGTGCGGCGAGTGGCAGTACTCCCAAGTCCTGGCCTATGCCTTCGCCAGCTACCACCGCCTCTTCGGCACCTGCAAGATGACGGGAACCCTCGAAATCATGACCGGGGCAGCGAGTCTGATCGCCGAATATAACGGGGTCCAGAATGCCCCGCATATCCGGAAAAAGCTGGCCTGGATGGCCTATATTACCGAAACGGTACAAATGTTGGGGAAGCAGGCCTGTCTCGATCCGGTTACCGAATTTGGAATGGATGTGATGATGCCCAACAGGATGGCCATCAATGCCTCGAAGTTTACCTATGCCAGTAATTTTCACCAGATGTGCCAGCACATGCAGGATATCGGCGGTGGTTTGACCACTACGGTGCCGGCCTTCCGGGATTGGAAAAATCCCGCTATACAGCCTTACATCGAAAAATATCTTGCGGCAAAAGACGGTGTGTCAACGGAGGACCGGATTCGCATATTGCGGCTCATCAAGGACATAACCGGGAATCACTATCAGGTCGACACTATTCACGGCGAAGGATCCATGGCCGCGCAGGAAATGTTTCTCTATACCAGCGCAAACTGGAGAAAGATTCAATCGGCAGCGAAACGGGCGGCCCGTGTCGACGGGTGGCAGGATGATCCCATTTATGGAAAACTGCCGCTGCAGAAGGATTTCGTAAAAATGCCCGCCATTGATGAATCCTATGGAAGCATCGCCTTGACGGCAAAGTAATAACGCTAACCTTAGGAAGAGATAACACAATGCCTTTATGAACTTTGCCATTTATTCAAAGGAGCGAATATGTCTAATACAAATATTGGGGTGGGATTACTTCGGATCCATTCTGTCATCACCCGCGGGTTGAAGGTTGCGGGTGAGAATACCCGGTCTTTTGCGAAACAGGGCTATCCGGATCGATCAACGGAAGAGGGATTCATCGGCTATGTCAGGTGTCTTGTTTCGGTTCTAGATGCCCATCACCTGACTGAAGAAGATCTGGCGTTTCCCTATTATCGAGGAAAGTTTCCTGAAGCGCCCTACGAATTGTTGATGGCCCAGCACCGAGATATTGTTTTGGTTCTGAATGAAATCAAGGCTGCCATTGAAGAAAACGCAACCATGGTTCAAGTTGAGCGGTTTTTGAACAAACTGAACCAGGCACTGAAAGGAATCGATTCCCTTTGGAATCCCCACATTCGGATCGAGGAAGATCATTTCACCGTTGAGAAAACCGCGGAACTGATTGACCCGGAAGACCACGTTAGGCTAAGCAAAATGTTTTCGGAGCACATGCAGCAGCATGCCGGACCAGACTATTTAGTGGTGCCATTTCTTCTATACAACCTGCCGCCTGAAGAGAGGGGAACTTTTGCCGACGAGATGCCGCCTATTGTGACTCAGCAACTCGTACCAGTCGTCTGGAAAGAGAAGTGGAAACCAATGGCGCCATTCCTGCTGCCGTGAACGACTTGATCATATGAGGGGTAAAACAGGTCGGATCTATCCTTATGAAGCCCAATACAATTGTGAGCTTAAGGGAGTCAATTAATACCGTGAAAAGTTTGAAATTCAAAAAAAATAACATTAGCATGAAAATAATGTTAGGCAACGGGATGTCGAAAGTTGGATTCCGTTGCCCTCCTCAATTATCGTAATGACAGAGAAGTCTGATTTGAAGACCATGAAAGGAGGGGTTTCCCATGGACAAACCCTATCAAGCGATGCCAGATATCGAGGTCCTTCCTGCACATTTCCCGATCCCTGGTGCGGGATTCCTTACGATTAATGCCTTCGTCATCAAGGCTAAAGAGCCGGTACTCATCGACACGGGAATGGGAATTGCGGGTGAGGAGTTCATGAAGGCTTTAGAATCGATCATTGATCCTCATGACCTAAAATGGGTGTGGCTCACGCACGATGATGCAGATCATACCGGTAATATCCAGAAGGTCCTTGAAGCAGCGCCCGGCGCGCGGCTTGCGGCAAACTCCTTGGCAGCGCTGAGGATGAGCACGGCTTGGCCGGTACCCATGCATCGGGTTTACTGGCTGAATCCAGGAGACAGCATCACCGTTGGTGACCGTGAGCTGAGCGCCGTCCGACCGCCCCTGTTCGATAACCCGACCACCATCGGTATCTACGACAACAAATCGGGAGCCTTCTTCTCGGCCGATTGCTTTGGTGCCATCATCCCGTCGCCGGCAAAGAATACTGATGATTTTTCAGAGGAGGATCTGGCTCAAGGCATGATCAGTTGGGCCAGCGGAGACAATCCATGGGTCCATATGGTTGAGCTGGGCGCATTCAGCCAAGAGTTGGACAGGCTTCGTCAAATGGCCCCAAGAATAATCCTCTCGGCCCACTTGCCACTGGCGAAAGGAAAGACCGAAGAGTTTTTACAGTTGCTTACGAGGGTCCCCACTTCGACCCCTTTTGTTCCTCCCAACCAGATGGCCTTGGAACAGATATTGGCTCAGATGAAGGGCGGGAGCTAACCACGCGAGAACCCCACCCAAACCGCCCCTTGGTCTCAAGATTGACTGTTCGGATTCCCAGATTCCTTTATATGGGGAGTGTTCACATTAATTGCAGGATGGCTATGAATAGTTGCAGTTTTTACTTAGAAAATCCCGAGCAACGAGGCAATTTGTTAGTAATATCGTTAAGTACTTCCTTGTTTATTCCAGTCAAGTGTTTTTTATCTTTTAAAGCGTTATAAGTTCTGACTTACCAGGCGGGTTCCCCATCGCTCGGTGACATCCTACCCAACCCTTGTGATTTGAAAGTCGTCTGAGAGACGCTTTGACCTTGCTTAATTGGAGTTAGGATGTTGACGGGGAGTCATGTACTCTGTAACTGGAGGTCGCTATGCGCCTCAATGGAAGAAAACGATGATCTCCCCGCCTGTCTAACCATACCTTAGGCCGCCTTTTTGAGCAATTTCCTTTCGGGAGCCTGGTGTTGTCCCACATAGTCGGTGTCGTCCCGGACAAGGGCATGGATAATCCCTAATAGCTTCCTCGATACGGCAATCAGCGCCCTCATCCTACCCATGCCCCTGTCGGTCAGTCTGGTATAATACTCATGCAGGATTCCGTTCTTCCTTATGGTTTGGATAGCCGCATAGAACAGGATTTTTCTCAGAAGACTCCTGCCTCTCTTGGATATCCTTCTCTGCCCTTTTCTATTCCCCGAGCTGATCTCGTAGAGATCAAGTCCCGCCAGCTTCATAATCTCAGACTGGGTGCTGAACTTGGAAAAATCCCCCACCTCTCCGATCAGACCGGCCACTGAAACTATGCCCAGGCCTTTGATGGACAACAACCGGGCACTATAGGGTATCCGTTCCAAGGCGGCTTCCATCTCAGCCTCTATCTCGGCCATAAACTGCTCTTCGGCTTCAAGCTGTGTAAGGATATGCCTGATGTCTATAGAAATACCTGCCAGACCCTCTTTGATGCCTACCGTCTCCCGTGCCAAGCCGATCAGAGACTCCGCGTCCAGGATACCGAATCACCCCCTGCTCCACTTCCACATCTCTTTAGCAAGAGTTCTCTTGCATAAGGCACCTATCCTTTCAGGAGTGGTATATTTTTTCAGAAGGTACTGAGCCGTCTTGCCCTTCATATCCTTTAACACGGTTTTGAATTCAGGAAAAATAAGGAAGACGAGCTGCTGGAGTTGATTGAGCAGGGCGGTCCGCTCTCCAACATGCCGTTCCCGGGCGTTGTTCAGTCTCCTCAGATAGGCCGCATCTCCCTCGGGGACTATAATGGTCAAGACCCGTCCCAGCCGAATGATATCCGCGATAACCCGAGGATCCTTGTCGTCCGTCTTCAACGGAGAGTTGTCCTGGACTTCCTTCATCTTTTTTGTATGCATGGGGTTGACCTGGACCATCTTGACTGGTTTGTCCCCCAGGTAGTGGACCAGGGGTTCAGCATAGGGGCCTGTAGATTCATAACCCACGATCACCTCATCACAGCCAAACCTGTTCTTATTGGCTATAGTCATGCCCCAGAATTTCTCAAATCCTTCCCGGGTGTTGTTGAACTTGAAAGTCTTGCTGCTTCTCCCGTCCAGAGTCGTACAATACCCGACGTTACTGTTCAAACCTATGTCCACCGTGGCGATCAGGGTGCCTTCCCTTACCATATCCCCCTTTTTTGTTCTTAGTCCTTTCGTGACAGTCTCCTCCTTTTTCTCCTACGGAATAAACAGCTCCAGAAAAGGAGGATATCCTTCTCCCTCGTTCCCTTCAATTATTAACTACAATATAGCAAGCTGTAATCTTGTTTTTGAATTTTGGCTCTTTAAGGTACATTACAAACGGTAATCATTTTGTAAATTCCAGTCCTACATTGTTCAGGTTTTTTCAGAAGGCTCCCTCGGTCCCCTTGCCTTTGGCCCTAATTTTCCCCTTAACCGTGCCTTTTCTTTCCTTTAATCTTCCCGTCAAAAAGGAATTTCTTATCAAAAAAAGTGTTTTCAGCCCCCCTTTCTTCGATTAACATCATCCGGATCGGGGCTATTCTTTACCTCTACCATCGGGGAAAATGGTTGAGAACAAGAATATGATTAACAGGTTCCGAACCCTGACTACGAACCTCGGAACCCTTAATTATTCACCCGTAAAAACCGGCTTGCGTTTCTCCATAAAGGCCCTTCGGCCCTCGGCATAGTCTTTACTATCGAAACACTGATTAATCAGTTTATTGAGTTTTTCAAGATCGCGTTTTTCGGGGTCCTTTAACAATTCCCTTACCGATGCCTTTACCGCTTTTATGGTTAATGGAGCATTGCCTCCAATTACGTTCGCATAATCACGTACAGTCACTTCCAGTTCATCTTTCGATATGATTTTATTGATAAGCCCGATCCGTAATGCCTCCTTCGCATCCAGAAAGCGTGCCGAGAACAGGATATCTTTTGTACAGGACGGGCCTACCAGGTCGGCCAAGGCTTTCACACCGCTGAAGCCGTACCCGAGTCCCAATTTCGCCGCAGGAATGCCGAATGTGGAGTCGGGGGTTGCAAAACGGACATCCGCATTCAGGGCGACCGCCAGGCCACCGCCGATACAGTACCCCTGAATCATGGCAATTAAAGGTTTGTCCAGTTTGTATAACATGGTGTGCGCATTGGCTGATTGTTTTGCATACGCTTCACTGGCAGCGGCCGAATTACGCTTCGTTTCGAATTCTGAGATATCCGCCCCGGATACAAAGGACTTATCCCCGGCGCCTTTCAGTATCACCACACGTATATCCTTATCCTGTTGAAAGTTGGTGAGTATAACACCCAGGGCCTGCCACATCTCAAGTGAGACGGCATTCCTCCTCACCGGATTGTTAAAGGTAATCCAGCCAATATGTCCTTCTTTTTCGGCAAGCATTTTGTCGGTATTTAATTGCATCTTTTTCTCCATTTGTCTCTCACAGCCCACCGAGTTCTCAGAGGTTTTTTAAATGATTCCGGCTTCTCGAAAGCCGGATATTTCCTCTTCATCATAGCCGAGTTCTGCAAGCACCTCATCACTGTGCTGACCCAATTCGGGTGCCGGCTGTCTGATCTCGGAGGCGCCGGGGATATCAGGCATATTGATTGGCGTGCGCAGCAAACCAATGGGACCAAGCCCCGGATGATCAAGCGGTTTCGATATTTCCAGATGTTGAACCTGAGGATCGGCAAAGGCTTGATCAATACTCTTAATAGGCCCGCAGGGGCAACCGACTCCATTCAGCTTTTCAACCAGGATATCCATAGGTATCTTTCCGGTGATTTCATTGATCTCCAGGCTCAGTTCCTCACGATGGAGAACGCGCCGATAGTTATTGGAATAGTTAGGATTTTCCAGCAAATGAGGGGCGTTCAATACCTCACAAAAATTGCCGAACATCTTTGGAGAACTGGCGGCAATATTCACCTTCCCATCGGCTGCATCAAAAACGCCCATGGGAGACATGGTTGGATGATTGTTGCCGACCTGTGGGGGGACATCCTTTGCTACGGTCCAGCGGGCTGCCTGGAAATCCATCATGTTGATCATGGATTCCAACAGGGAGGTATGAACCCAGCGCCCCTTGCCCGTTACTTCCCGGTCCAGGAGAGCAATCAGTATCCCGTTGGCCAGCAAGATTCCGGCAGATGAATCACTTATGGCTATACCCACACGCATGGGTCCCCGTCCTGGCTCGCCCGTGATGGACATCAATCCGCTCATGCCCTGTGCTATTTGATCAACCCCCGGCCGCTGGCTGTACGGACCATCCTGACCAAAACCGGAAATACTTCCGTATACGATCCGGGGGTTAGCTTCTTTAACTGCCTCATAATCTATACCCAATCGATATTTCACTTCAGGTCGAAAGTTTTCCACAATAACATCAGTGTCTTCGCACAACTTGAAAAAAATCATTTTCCCCTTGTCCGCTTTCAGGTCCAAAGTGAGGCTGCGCTTATTGCGATGCAGGTTCTGAAAGTCCGGATCATGGCGTCTGGTTTCAACACTCTTGGAATTGGATCCCCGGATCAGTGGGGGTTCAATCTTGATCACATCCGCACCCCAGTCCGCCAGAACACGAATGGCCGTAGGACCGGCCCGGGCCACCGTCAAATCAATAACCTTAAAACGGGAAAGCGGTAAAATGACCTTTGACATATTCCAATTCAAACTCCTTTCTTTTTTTAACGCTTTCCCCCAATTTCCTCCAGCCAACCTCGGACTGGTGGGGGAGGTCCCTGGCTTTCTTTCTCCATTAGGAAGGCTAATTCCCTCAGGGACAGGACTATCGTATCCGAGGCCAACTCCGAGACGTTATCGATCAACCAGTCGCTATTGACCCACCTTTGGGTTGCCAAGGGGGTCTCAATGGATTTTTGCCAGATTGGCCTTCCCTGATTAAGCAAGGTGCCCGTAACCTTCACCGAGCACCGTCCGTCGACCAATTCATTATAGTTGTAAGGCCCATAGTTGAAGTAAAATAAAGAGAGAAAAAAATCAGACAATTTGGGTTCGATAACTATCGGGTAGTTTCGGCCCTCCTCGGCGTTTCGAATGAGGTGAACTTTTTGGAAGATCTGGGAAAAGGTCTTTAAGGAGGCCTCTTCAAAGGCCTGCCCTATGAGAAGCTGATAGGGCTCAATAGGGTAAATAATAAAATTACCACGATAATCCGGATAGGGAGGACTCTTAAAAATCCGATCCCTGGATTCTTGGGTAATGAGCAAACCGACCTCCAAGGGAATCTGCTTTCCTATTTCTATTTTTTCCACATGAGGGATCATCTTTGCTTTATAACCGCTGTTATAGGCGCAACCGGTAAAAAGCACCACCCCTGTTATCAAAATTGTAATAAGCCTTTTCATTGTTCCTTCCGCCCTTACCTGATGGTATCCAGGGTTATGGCAATATCCGCATCACTGAATCCCAACCCCCGCATAAAGTTCTCCACGGGCCTCCCACAAAATATACTATAATTCCAATGAATCTTCAATAAAATCCAACATGACCAAGGTGACCGGGCTAAAATATGAAGAATCTACCCGTTCTTCTCGGACCTCTTGCAAATAGAACTATCCGGCTAATCTGACTCTTATTCCTGGGCTCGGTGATTGTGATTGCCCAAACCACCGTCCCAGTATGCTTTCATATTCAGAACACCACAGGATGGCCAATCATTGCACTCTTAGGGTATACCCTCGGGCATCAAGGCAGGCACTTATCGCTCGTAAATAGTCTTTACTTTTTTGGATGGTCCGAGCATCTGGGGCGCCAACGGGTGGTATTGACGGATCGAAACCTGTCTGACCAACAGCCCAGTCGTGGCAATTGTCAACATCTTCGGCCTTTTGCTCTTCACTTTGACCTTGGCGGGGGTAGATGAAGATCTGCCCACCCGACCCTTGGGTTGCTGACGGAGGCACCTGATTTCCCTCGACTGGAGGCGGATAATAATCTTCTGGAGGTGGTGAATAAGAATAGTCCGGAGGGTAATAGTTAGGCGCCAGGCCCCAGCCTAAGACACCGCCGATAATCAATCCGGGTAAGAATCCCCCATGCCCATGAAATCCTCCGCGCCCTCCATCCTCACGAGATCCTCCGCGTCCTCCTTCCCCACGAAATCCTCCTTCATGCCCTCCGTCTCCACGAAATCCTCCAGAACCACGGTCAGCCTTGGCCTGTTTAAACGGCACAAAAAGGGTTATCAAAAAAAGGATACTTAAAAGACTAATGAGCTTTTTCATATTCTATTCTCCCAGCCAGTCTGGAAAAGACAACTGGTTCAAACTGGTCTTTTTTAAATACGGCCTTAAAGAGACAAAAAATTAAAAAACATGATCAAGCTGATTTTAGCCTCTTGGTCCAGGCGATCAGGGCGACAAGCAATTCCTTTATTTTTCCCCTCGTTTTGTCGTCCGTCAGACGGCCATTCTGGTCCATCTTCTGCTCTACAAACGGTACCATGACCTCGGGCTGATTTATGGGAACCATGTTCAGAAAGACAAAGCTCTGCCGCAGGTGATATTGAGCCCGTGCCGTACCGAGCATGCCTATTGATGCGCCCATGACGGCCACCGGTTTACCGTTCCAGGCGTTATCCGCGTAAGGCCGTGAAGCGGAATCGATGGCATTCTTGAGTACACCGGGAATGGAGTAGTTATATTCCGGTGTAACAATCAAGATTGCATCGGCCGCCTTGATCTTTGTTTTGAATTCTTTAACCCTGTCAGGGGGTTGGCTTTCAAGATCCTGGTTAAAAGGCGGTATGCCGTCGAGGTCAAAGACTTCAAGTCTGGCCCCTTCCGGCACCAACTCCGCCGCTACCCGCAAGAGTGCCTTGTTGAAAGAGTTTTTTCTTAAACTACCGGCAATACCGAGAATCGAAATGGTTTTATCTTTTGTCTCTGTTGTCTCTGCGGTCTTTTCCATGAATAAAGTCTCCCTTTCTATGTATTCCCTGGCCTAGGGCCTAAAATAAGCATCAGCCGTTTGTTTTGCAATCGGCTTATGAGCTCCGGCTAAAGGTGGAAATGGAGGAAACTTCGATTAGGGTTTTTTCGCAATTCTTGCCGTTCCTAATAAATCATGGATAGTGCGGCTTAAAGGAGATATTCTTCTTGTCCCAACTAACCAAAATTCCGGTCCAAACCCTGGCCAGTTCCTCTCCTGGGGCGGCTATTACTTCGGTGCAGCTTGACTGGGCCGTCCGCAAGGGAATACTCAGCCGAACCCTGGAAAAATCGGGGGAAGTGTAGGGAAATCCAAACTGCCTGCGGGACGTTTCCATCTGAGGTCATTTCTCTGGAGTTATTTAATCAGTATGGCAAAGGATGGATGGAAATTAAGATTAGGTCAAAACTAACGGCCAGAAATCGGCTTTTCGCGGTAATCCTATCCTTTTCTTCTAAAAAAGACAAGGTTTCAATTCGCACCCTGTCTTTCTCCTTGACCGTCTCTTGTTCTTTCCTTATACTTTTACGGGCAATAAGGAAATTCTTATCAAATCTACTATAGTTTTTTTTAAGGGGTCACTGAACTCCTTGAAAAAAGAAGATGCTGCGCCGGATACCGAGTCTGACCCATGGGCTGGATCTGCTGGGCGATACTTCGGACAGCCTCACAGGCGCGCAATGGTTGCAGGACTAAGCAATTTAAATAGGAGAATAAGGATGAAGGTTGTCGCATTTAATGGGAGCCCGAGGAAAAATGGAAATACGGCGGGATCGCTGAAAACGGTTATTTCAGAACTTGAAAAACAGGGTATTGAGACGGAACTGATACATGTGGGCAAAGAAAAAATTCGGGGATGTTTATCCTGTTTTGCCTGCGTCAAAAACAGAAACGAAAGATGTGCGACGGAGGATGACCCAGTGAATGACTGGATTCAAAAAATGAAAAAGGCAGACGGTATCCTCCTTGGCTCTCCTGTCTATTTTTCCGGAGTCGCCGGAACCATGAAGTCCTTCCTTGACAGGGCGTTTTTTGTCATTTCCATGAACAAGAGTATGCTTCGTCATAAAGTGGGGGCATCTGTTGTTGCGGTAAGGCGCTCGGGGGGATCCCCACCATGAATTCCCTGAATCACTATATTCTATATTCTGAAATGATCATGCCGAGTTCCAATTACTGGAATGTTGCACATGGTATGAATCCAGGAGAGATGGAACAAGACGGCGAAGGCAAACAGATCATGGAGGTTCTTGGCAAAAATATGGCTTGGCTTTTGAAACTCATGGAGGCAGGGAGAAAAGAAGTCCTTCCACCAGAACCTGTTGCTAAAATATCTACAAATTTCATTCGATAGTGAATTGCGGCCATAGGGGCCGCGGCCAAAATAAAATGTCCCATTTAGTGCTGCAAAAGAAGAAGGATTGGACTTCGTTCACTGGTCAGGGTTGAAACGGTTGGGGGAAAAGGAATCACCTGTTAATAAAAGCTGGTCAAAGAAGCCCCGCCTTGTAGGCCGGGGCTTCTTTGACCAGCACTATTTATAAATTAGATGACCCATTTAGTCGGAAGGGACGGCAGTTCTTTCAAATCGGGGTGATTTTCCCAGCCCGGGATATGGGCACATCTTTTAGCAATGGCCTTATATCTTTCCCAATCAGCATTGGCAAAGATGGCCATTTTCTGCGCTGCCAGGGAACCTTCGGTGTGAATATAGGCCCCATCCAGCCCATGTCCGACTAAATCTTTGACCAAACGAAAGGCCTTGAGCCGGTTTTCCGTCGGTATACCGTCTTTACCGGCCAGATATTTCTCAATATAGGGTCTTTCTTCCGGATTCATCCAATCCTTATAGGAAAAAACCGTGGTGGCCAGTCCTCCGGCAATATCGGCCAGAACCTTGGATTGCTCATGCTGATCATTAGCAAAAAGGTACTTGGCGATATTGGTATACATTTGGCCGGGAGTAGCCAAACCGATATCCGGGTAGAGATCGGGGTGTTCAACGCCTGCCCTGGACATGGCCTCGACCAATTGAGCGTGCATGGCCAGCCAGGCCAGCTTTTCCTGGATGTGGGGATAGCGATCCAGACCATTATATTCGGCCATCAGGGCTGCGGCGCCGGCCGCCTCTTCGGTGGATATGACCTTATGGCAGGTGCCGAAAAGCCGGTGGAAAACGCCGAACATCCAGGCCTGATCCCGGGAAAACTGATATTCGCCACACAGAAAAACCCTATTCCAAGGAACAAAAACATTGTCAAAAACGATCAAGCATTCACTGACCCCCTTCCCCCGTCCATGTAGCGGCCAATTCCAGACCGCTTCTTCGTCATCAATATCATGGACATGGGGGGGCGTGGTAATAAGTTTAATGCCCGGGGCATTCACCGGAGTGGCGAAAACTACGGCATAATCCTTATCCTCCTCACGGTGGGCACGAGAAGGGGAAACGATCAATTCATTACAAGTAGGGGTGGCACTGATATGAATCTTTGCACCTTGAACATAAATCCCGTCCTTCTGCCTGTCTACCACCCGCACATAGAAATCCTTATGCTGTTCCTGGGCCGAGGGCCGAAGGCTCCGGTTTCCCTTGACATCGGTAATGGCTCCGGTAATGGCCGGATCTGTTTCTCTCAAATGCTTGCGGTAATCCTCAACCGCATCCGTATAATGAGTCCCTAAGGCTTTGTCGGTTCTGGCGGCAGTGACCCCCGAGGCAGCCAGGGCATCCGGTCCCATACCGCTCATAGCGGCACCCCAGCGCATACAGGTGATATAAACTTCTCTCCGTCTTATAAGGTCTTCACGTGTTTTGGGTTGATTCCACAGGAACAGGTGCTTATCCCCATCCTGCTCTATGGTCAGCAGGTCCTTAAATGCAGGGTGATTGCAAAGCTCATAGGAGTAGGCCCTGGCGTTGATCCCTCCCCTAAAAAGCGGGTCTTTTGTTATATCTAGTATCTTTTTCCCCTCGATATAAATCTCCCTTCCATCATTTAAGCTTTCCACGTATTGTTTCGCCGTCCTAATCATGGTAACCTCTCTCTTTGGTTAGAATTTCTTAGTATAAGGTTAATGGTTTTTTTCAGGCAGGAACTATTTTTTACTTCCTTTGAGAACGTTGCGTATTTTTTTGACTTCTCAACTTACGTTACGCTCGTTTAAGAAATCATTTCTTGTGTCTTGGGACCGCAATGAGCATCAGATGGTATTCTCCGGGGGCCAACTTGCGCAGTGTAAACAACTCCGTGCTGCCGATGTGAGTCGTCGGCCGTATGGACACCCTGATTTCTTGGGCCGCTTCCAGTTCCTTTCTGGAAATGACCCCCTTTTTTACACCCCCGCCTAATCGGACAACTTCGGATTCGATGGTCTCAAAAAGCTTTACTTTTTCCACGTTATGACTTATCCTCCTTTTCTCTTTGATAGGACTAGCTCGAATTGAAAAGTGATTTTATATCCCGGGAACATTCGGTTTTTCAGGTCTTCTGCGGTCCCAGAATTCATCCCAGGGAAAAAGCGACCATGGAAAACCTGGCTCGCTATATTATCCTGGCCTCTTCCTCTCAAGAACGAATGACTTATCTCCGGAAGGGTCACAGATCATCTACCGATCTAAGGACAACCGACAAGAAAAAAACCTCGATCTCTTAGGTGCCTGTTGGCCATGTGCTCTCATATCCCCAATCACGGGGAAACTATTTTACAGCGGCCTTTAGTCCCTTACCTGGGGTAAACTTGGGGACCTTTCTGGCGGCGATTTTGATCTCCTTACCCGTTTTCGGATTCCTTCCCTTCCGGGCTGCCCTCTTGGTCACGCTGAAGGTGCCAAAACCAATCAGGGTTACTTTGTTGCCTTTCTTTAAGGCCTTTGTTATAGTCTCCAAGATGGTATTAACCGCTGCCTCCGCTTCTTTTTTCGTACACACGACTTTCCCCAATTCCTTGACCAGATCGCCTTTATTCATAGCTTCCCCTCCTTTTAGTTTAGTCCTTTCTATTGGACCTTTTGGCTCTATTATTACAAATTTATTGAAATATCAAGGAAATTAAAGGACGAGAGCTTCTTCCTGAAATGTTGTTTTTTAATTTCGGCTATTGATACTACATTTCAAACCATAATCAATTTGTAAATTCCTGCTTTGCTTAGTCACATTACCATCAGAAGGCCCCTTTTGTCCCCTTGCTGAACCCTATTTTATTTCCGGACCTTATTTGTCTAGAACCAATTGAAGGCGCACCCTCTTTTTTTTCTTGGCGGCAGACTGTGCGGGTTTACCCTTCACCTGAAACTGGTCCGCGACTATTTTGCCCAGAAGTTTCATGTGAGTAGCAACCTCCGTCTCATCTCTGCCTGGATATTTTCGGAAACTTATGAGTAATCCATTCAGAAAGGCAAAGAATATATGTGAGTGAAATCTGATGTTATCCTGACAACCCATTTTTTTGAATAGAATGTCAAAAGAATCCAAAATCTCCCTTAAAACTGAATTTAATTTGTCCAAAGATTCAGCGCCAATTTGCCCATTTAACATGAAATTACCCATCATTCTGTAATATGCATCATGCTCGGTAAAATAATCAATAAAGGCATTGATTACCTTCTGAAGATCGACCTTCTGATTTTTACTGATTTCCTTATCTAGGGTTTCTACCAGGGTTTTCGTGTCTCTTAAAAAAGCTTCAGTGAATAAAGCTTCTTGATTGGCAAAATATGTGTAAATGGAGGCAACGGAAATCCCTGCTTCTTCTGCAATTTCTTTCATGCTGACCTTATCATAAGGCTTAACAGCAAATACCTGTTGCGCGGCATCAATAATCAAGTCCGTTCTGACCTGTCTCTCTTTTAGTCTTAGATTGTTAAGAGTGGTTATTTTAGGCATTCTTTTTACTTCCGTCCAGTTATTGATATAGTAATCATTTATAAAGTCATTTTTTACAGTCGGGTGATCCTCTCGTTTCCGTCAAGCCGGAAACCCTCATTGTTGACTTTAATCATCCGATATCCCTAACCAATATATTCCACAAGAACACTCTTGAAAATGGAACCGATGCCATTCGGGTGTCCGGCTAATAAACACGGCGGCACCGAGTATTTTCTAAAACTATGCAAGTTTTTCCTTTTCCAACCTCCTCAGTTCCCTCCTTAGGACTTTTCCAATAGAGTTTTTAGGTAGAGTATCGATAAACTCTACGATGCGAGGGTTCTTATGGGTCGCCATATGCTCTTTACAGAACTCGATAATATCTTCGGGTTTTACTTTCTCTTTAAACCCTTCTTTAAGAACGACAAAAGCTTTTACCGATTCGCCCCGATATTCATCATGTACACCTATGACAGCCACCTCCATGACCGCAGGATGTTTCATGATGGTGGATTCTACATCAAAGGGCGATATATTATAGCCGGAGGCAATTATCAGATCCTTGATGCGATCAACAAAGAAAACAAAACCCTCTTCGTTGATGTATCCCGCATCCCCTGTGCGAAGCCAGCCGTCCGCCTGGAAGCTTTCTTTGGTTTCCTCCGGTTTATTCCAGTAACCTTTTGCAACTTGGGGGCTACGGTACATGATCTCCCCCGTCTTTCCTAGTGGAAGGATCTCCCTGGTCTCCGGATCCACAATTTTCACTTCTCCAGTAGTGGGCACGCCGATTGATAAATTATTCTTTTTATTTGGAACATTTACGATGGCACCGGCGTTGCATTCCGTCATCCCCCAACCCTGGGTCAGCTCCACGCCCGTTTTTTCCAGCCACACCTTTTGGACCTCCGCAGGGACCGGTGCTCCGGCCGCGAAACAGACTCGCAGCCGATGGAGATCATACTTAGAAAGATCAGGGTGATTCAATAAAGCAATAAACATCGTCGGTATGCCAAGTATTGTGTTGACCTGATACTTATCAAGTATCTTGAGATATTGCGTCGGTTCGAACATAGGCATTACGGCGACGGTTCCGCCCTTGTAAAGGGTGGGATGAAGAAAAAGATAATATCCACCAATGTGAAACATAGGTAATATCTGTAGATTGACATCGTTATGGCCTATCCCTACGGAGTGACAATGGGAAAGGTTCGCGTGGGTCATGTTGAAGTGAGTTTCCAATACTCCCTTGGGCGGACCCGTCGTACCGGCAGTGTAGATCATTAAAGCAACATCCTCCTTCGGATTTATGGGCACTGCCGGCGGATAAGGCGGATAATCATTGATCAGGTTCATAAAGTCAATCGAATCTGGAAAGGTCTTTTTTTCAGGATTCATCATCGGCGGTATCCAACTTCCCGGTTCTGATATGTCGGCCAGATGGACACTGATGATATAGCGAAGCCCCGTGCTTCTTTTCACCTTTTGGATCAGAGGATAAAAGATATCCAAAAAGATAATGGCCTGTGCCCCTGAATCATTCAGAATATAAGTCAGTTCGTCCGCCTTGAACATAAGGTTTCCAGGTACCGAGATTGCTCCGATCTTGATGATGCCGTGAAAGGCGATGACGCTCTGGGCTGAGACGGGCAGCATAACACAGACTCGATCTCCTTTTTGCACTCCCAAATCTGCAAGTGCCATTGCTAATCTATCAGACATCTCATCCATTTCACGGTAGGAGATTTTCCTGTCACAGGAGATCAGGACGGTCTTCAGTGGGAATCGGTAGACCGATTCCTTGATGAGATCGTAGAAATGTCTCTCCGGCGTAGGCGGCATTGGCTCTGCGCCCCAATGAACTTCATTGTTCACATAGGACAGTCCTTCGAATAAATTGGGAACCTTTTTCACCATACCTCTCCTCCTTATCCTGTTAGGGGTTATTCTATTTGAGGATCAGCCAGGTAACTGTCTTTGCAGCGATCACCTCTCGACACTCGAGTCAATTAAGAATTATTGATTCAACCACCTCTAATGGTTGATTGTGACGTTCACCCTTTTTTGCAAAATGATTCTTTTTAATGCCTCTATATGGTCATCCGATGGCGATCTTGCCTCAGGCATGAGGTAATCCTGACCAATCTGACGGCATTTCGGAATGCCTCCCTCGTGATACGGGAGCATGGAAATTTTCTCGATCCCGATCTCCCTGGCGATATCAGCCAGCCGCTTAATGTGATCAACGTCATCGTTAAAATTTTCAATAAGTGGAATTCTAAACCATGTTCGGACCTTCTCAGCCACTACACGGGCATTGGCCAGAATGCCCTGATTGCTTACTCCGGTGAAGCGCCGGTGTTTTTCATCATCCAGATGCTTGATATCGAATAAAACGAGATCCACAAATGGAAGAACCTCATCAAATACTTTTTTATGAACATAGCCGCTTGTATCTAATGCCACATGGCTCTCTTTTTCTCTTAGGGCTTGAAGGAGTTTTATTAAGAATTTGAGCTGCACAAGAGGCTCGCCACCCGAAATGGTGACACCGCCGTCCGAATTCTTGTAAAACAAACTATCCTTCAAAACCTCACGGATGATTTCTTCCACGGTCATGTATTGACCGCAGCAATTGAGGGAATGATATATACAGGCACTAACACATATCAGGCATTGGTCACATTTCTCCCAGTTAATGACCCGTCCCATATCCTTGTCCATCGAGATCGCCTGCCTCGGGCAGGTTTGAGCGCACTTTCCGCATCGGCTGCAGTTTACATCCCTCACCATAAGAGACGGGGAAAAAGACTGGGATTCGGGATTGGAACACCACAGGCACCTCAGGGGACAGCCCTTCATAAAAACCGTTGTCCTTATACCGGGGCCGTCATGAATGCTAAATCGCTGGATATTAAAAACTAGTCCTTTTTCGCTATCGCTTTTAGTTGGCCATGTCAATAAAATATCCAGATTCGTCCTCGCTAAGTGGAGGATCCTCCTTACTTAAAACTTTGCTCGGTCCTTTGGATGATGGAATCCTGCAGACCCTTACTCAAATCCACGAAATAGGCACTGTAACCCGCAACTCTCACGATAAGATCAGGATATTTTTCGGGTTTTCTCTGGGCATCAATCAGCGTTTCTCGGTCAATAACATTGAACTGAATCTGGTTGATTCCCAGATCTCCCCATGTTCTCAGATAACTGGCAAATATATTTTTCATATCTCCTTCAAGCATGGAAGGCAAAAATTTCTGATTGAGGAGGTGATTGTGGGTCTTTTCCGTCCTAATTTTAGAAGCGGATTTCAGCACGGCCGTGGGACCCTTGAAATCCCGCCCTTGCGCAGGCGACAGGGTTGCGTCAGCGAAAGGGTCGGAATTCTTTCGCCCGTCCGGTGTGGCCGGTGTGTGAAAGGCGAGACCATAGGTAGCGGAAACACCACTTCCGTCACCCCGCAATGAATTCCCAAAACGGTCTTTGAATTCTCTCAGAACGCCTGACGTCTTATGATGAACCTCCACGGCAATCTCATCGGCAAAGTCATCATCGTTCCCATATTTGGGCGCCCGAATCATCATCTCCCGGATGCTTTCGTACCCGATCCAGTTGTTGTCCATGGCTTGTATGAGTTCGGCCATGGTAATTTTCTTTTCCTCGAATACAACTTTTTTTATTGCTGCAATGGAATCGGCAACGTTTGTCGTTCCCACGATAACGACAAAATCGTGGACCATGGACGGATAGGCCCATTTCCGCGTATCCTGCCCTCTATCGATACAGCCGTCCAATACTCCTGAATAAAAAGGTCTTGGAAGATACTTTTCGTAAAGGGACCGGCTCGTATTCTCTATCGTGCTATGCCTTTTAAAAAAGAAACGGACCTGTTCCAGATAAGCATTCATCATATCTTCGATTGATTGGAAGGTGTTGGGATCGGGCGTCGGGGCACCCCATTGTTCCTTCGTTTCCGGATTTACACCGCCGTGGAGTCCCCACCAGAGACATTTCGGTAGTACAAGGGCTCCAAGGGCTCTGCGAGCAATATTCTTTCCCGGTATTTCAATATAAACACATCCGGTAACGGCATAATCCCGCGCGTCTTCGAGCGGAACACCCCATTCGATTAAGGTCGGTATCATGCTCTTGTCGTTGAATATGGATGGATAGCCGATTCCTTTATGGAGAACATCGGTTACCTTAGATATTAGTCGGTCTGGCGTCCCATCGTGGTAACGCATGGCGAGGCTGGGCTCCAGGGTTCTCATGGCTTCCGCCGTCTCAAGAACCAGATAAGTTATTTCGTTGGTAATGTCTTTCCCTTCTTTATCTACCCCACCGATAGTAATGGCCTGCAGGGACTCAACTCCACCATAGATGCCTGATAACATAGGGGAATAGACAAGTCCCAGTTCATGAAACTTCACCCAGAGAAGCTGAAGGAGCTCCAACGCTTCTTCCTTAGTAACCTTTCCGCTTAGTAGATCTCTTTCATAGTAGGGTCCAAAGATTTTGTCGAATCGGACACCAATACCAAGCGTGGAATATTCCAAATATCTGGCCACGTGAATAAAGAAAAAAAACTGCAATGCTTCAAGAAAGGAGCGGGGAGGATTTTCAGGAACCCATTCACAGGTCACAGCAATCTCTTCTAAGCGTTTTTTGAGTTCTCTGTCCGCTGTCTTTTCAGCCATGGCCCTCGCTTTTTCTGCATAGCGATTGGCGAATTTTATCACTGCTCCCAAAGTGATGATCACCGATTGCAAAAATTCCTTTTGATCGATGTAATCTGCCGGGACCTCGCGGTCAATTTCAGCCAGTCTTTGCTCGGCCTGTCCGATAATTCCTTTAAGACCGACCTTGAATATCTTCTCATAATTTGGAATGCCCAACTCAGACCAGTGGGTCCACATAAATGTCCCCTCGTACTTCCAGTACTTGAGAATGTCGCCCGTAAACAGTTTTTGCTGTCGATCGCTCATGGATTTTCCCTTCCAATACTCGATCATCTCCTTGAGCTCGACCCGACCGGCATCATCTAACAGTGTCTGGCCTTCTTCACCGCGCACAATCCTTTCCACGGAACGCCAGTTCATATCGATACCAAAATAAAGTCCTTCAGGAGTAGCCGCGTGACTACCGATGATCCTCTCCCATTCCTGAATGTAGATGATCCATTTTCCCCAGGATGTTTTCAATTGCCTTTGCTCTCCTCAGGACCATTGGCTCGCCGTCTGTTTTTTTATACGATTCTGTCATCCATCTTGATCTTTGCAAGTCTAATTTTATCCCCGGGCGATACATGCCTCGCTCAGCTTCTTCTTTAACGTCTCCCCTTCGTACATTGCGGACTGCCTTTATTACGAGCTTACTCTTGAGATCAGCGGATATTTTTTTCATCTCCATCGCCTCCAACCTTGAATTGCATTCAGAATCTCATATAAGATTCAATGTGTCAAATTTTATTTTATTAAAAACGAACCTTTTCCCTTCTCCAAAAATCTGCAGGTTAGGCTTTTAACCCATTCGTATCGTTAGATAATTATGGCTGATTTTCTCAGTTCCGGATAATCTACCGCTCCTAGGACAACCTACAAGCAAAAATCTTCGAGGCCTTTAGATTGGCTGGCTGCCATGTTGCCCTATTTCCAAGTTCCCTAATTTAAACCATGGGCTTGCTTCTTCCTTGTTTATTCCAGTCAAGTGTTTTTTATCTTTTAAAGCGTTATAAGTTCTGACTTACCAGGCGGGTTCCCCATCGCTCGGTGACATCCTACCCAACCCTTGTGATTTGAAAGTCGTCTGAGAGACGCTTTGACCTTGCTTAATTGGAGTTAGGATGTTGACGGGGAGTCATGTACTCTGTAACTGGAGGTCGCTATGCGCCTCAATGGAAGAAAACGATGATCTCCCCGCCTGTCTAACCATACCTTAGGCCGCCTTTTTGAGCAATTTCCTTTCGGGAGCCTGGTGTTGTCCCACATAGTCGGTGTCGTCCCGGACAAGGGCATGGATAATCCCTAATAGCTTCCTCGATACGGCAATCAGCGCCTTCATCCGGCCCATGCCCCTGTCGGTCAGTCTGGTGTAATAGTCATACAGGATCCCATTCTTTCTTATCGTTTGGATAGCTGCATAATATAGGATTTTTCTCAGAAGGCTCCGGCCTCTCTTGGAGATCTTTCTCTGTCCTTTTCTATTCCCCGAGCTGATCTCATACAGGTCAAGGCCCGCCAGCTTCAGGATCTCAGACTGGGTGCTGAATTTTGAAAAGTCCCCCACCTCGCCGATGAGACCGGCCACTGAGACTATCCCCAGGCCTTTGATGGACAACAACCGGGCACTATAGGGTATCCGTTCCAAGGCGGCTTCCATCTCAGCCTCTATCTCGGCCATAAACTGCTCTTCGGCTTCAAGCTGTGTAAGGATATGCCTGATGTCTATAGAAATACCTGCCAGACCCTCTTTGATGCCTACCGTCTCCCGTGCCAAGCCGATCAGAGACTCCGCGTCCAGGATACCGAACCACCCCCTGCTCCACTTCCACATCTCTTTAGCAAGAGTTCTCTTGCATAAGGCACCTATCCTTTCAGGAGTGGTATATTTTTTCAGAAGGTACTGGGCCGTCTTGCCCTTCATATCCTTTAACACGGTTTTGAATTCAGGAAAAATAAGGAAGACGAGCTGCTGGAGTTGATTGAGCAGGGCGGTCCGCTCTCCAACATGCCGTTCCCGGGCGTTGTTCAGTCTCCTCAGATAGGCCGCATCTCCCTCGGGGACTATAATGGTCAAGACCCGTCCCAGCCGAATGATATCCGCGATAACCCGAGGATCCTTGTCGTCCGTCTTCAACGGAGAGTTGTCCTGGACTTCCTTCATCTTTTTTGTATGCATGGGGTTGACCTGGACCATCTTGACTGGTTTGTCCCCCAGGTAGTGGACCAGGGGTTCAGCATAGGGGCCTGTAGATTCATAACCCACGATCACCTCATCACAGCCAAACCTGTTCTTATTGGCTATAGTCATGCCCCAGAATTTCTCAAATCCTTCCCGGGTGTTGTTGAACTTGAAAGTCTTGCTGCTTCTCCCGTCCAGAGTCGTACAATACCCGACGTTGCTGTTCAAACCTATGTCCACCGTGGCGATCAGGGTGCCTTCCCTTACCATATCCCCCTTTTTTGTTCTTAGTCCTTTCATGACAGTCTCCTCCTTTTTCTCCTACGGAATAAACAGCTCCAGAAAAGGAGGATATCCTTCTCCCTCGTTCCCTTCAATTATTAACTACAATATAGCAAGCTGTAAGCTCCAAGCCTCCACTCTGAATAAAACGGAAGAGTTCAAAAGATAATCAATAAAAGGGACTGGGATTTTTGAAATATAAGGGAAGCCAACTACTTGCATTAATATAAATATCCTTTATTAGATAATTTTTTTTGGCTTATTAGTTGACTTTTCTAACAAATAGACTTATATTATTTATGAATGTAATAAGCCAACCTCGTTGTTGGCAACCCATAAAAAAAGGCGGACAAGGGAAAAAAGTAAACCCCACTTCAATAATGAAGTCGGGGTTTTTGTTTTTAATCAGATCCTAAAGAGAATAAAGTTCCGAGACCTTTATGGTGAGGACCAATGTGTAAAAAGGAAAAGAGATGGACAAGCCCATTAAAATCCTGCACATCGATCCTAATTATAAAGTAACTTATTTTATCAATCGTCCAGGTTCCTTAATCCGGTCTCTCGTTTCCCTCAAAGAGGCTATTCATCTCTTGAAAACTGAAAAATTCGATTTGATTCTTGCGGAACCGCATAATAAGGCAATCTGGACTCCTCAAAGTTACATGGATTCAAGTCAATTTAAAGAAAATGCAGAATTATAATAGGATTCAATAAGGAGGAAGGATCATCCTTAGAAACAGGAGTATTTTATGACTAATAAAAATTTACATAACGAAATAGCCCTGATAGCTTGTGAAATTTACGTGCAAGGTAACTATGACCATGGTCATGATCTTGACCAGTGGTTGTTCTGTCGACGTTTTTTTTGGTGGGGTGCGGTGGATAGAAATTAAAATTTTATGGAATTCAGAAAAGAAGGAAGAGAAATGGGTATTTTCAGCTATAAAGGAAAAGATTACGAGATCGATTCGCTGAATTTTTTGGCGAAGTTTGAAGATTGGGATGAGAATTTTGCGGAAGGTATGGCCCTTCAATTGAAAATTCCCCGGGGATTGACAATAGAGCACTGGGATGTCATCAAGTGGATTCACCGGTATTTTTTAGAAAAAGGGGTCTGCCCTAATGTTTACGAAACCTGTGAGAGCTGCGGGTTACGTATCGGAGAAATGAGAAAACTCTTCCCCACCGGATATTGGAGGGGGGCCTGTAAATTAGCCGGTTTGATCTCCTGGGGTGCCCATCTTGGTCCGGCCTTTGATCCGGCTTTTCAGCCGGAGACCTTGCCTTTTATGGATGTTTATAATAAAACCTACGAGATCGATGTGCGTGGCTTTCTGGTCTATCCCGACGATTGGGATGAATATTACGCCATCTATAGGGCCTATGGGGAAAAAATTCCCGGTGGTAAACTTACCGACCGACACTGGAAAATCATAAAATTCCTTCGTGACAGCTACCAGAAGAATAAAGAAGTTCCCACCATTTATGAAACCTGTGACGTTAATCAGGTCGATCTTGAGGAATTGGAGAAATTATTCCCTGATGGCTACCATAGGAGCGCGGTTAAACTTGCAGGCCTCCGGATCGGTGGTCCATATTCCAAAAGATCTAAAGGGGCAACCGATTGAAGGATTTTTACCCCGAGAGATGGTCCCAAAAAGTTGGATAATGGGATAAGCTCTGAATCAGTCAGAAAGAAGAAGGCGGCAATGGCTTAAAAAAGGAGCGATGATACCTCAAATTTAAGGCTGAATTAGTCCCGCTATTTTCGCATAGTTCCAACGGTAATTGTTGTTTTGCGTGCCTGTAGTTTCCAACGATTTGTAGGTGTATTCAAAGATCAACAAAATATCTTAAAATATTAGATGGTTAGGAGTATCAACCGATTGACCTTGAGGTCTTGCTGGTTCAATTTTAAGGGGCGTTTTTCTTCCCTTATTTTGCCGATCAATTTTCAAGAGAAATCTTTTAAAGGAGACAATCCCATCGACGGAAAAACCAAATAATATTGATAAGGTCCATAGGGGGTATTCCTGATTGCCCATTAATAACCATTAGAAATGTGGTATTTTGGGGGGGGGTAAATTGGGGGAAATGACTTTTTATTTTAATGAGATAGGGAGCTTCTTGAAGCCCTTCTTCCTGAAACATTGAAAGTTCCTTTTGTGAAAAAACGGAAGAGTACAAACGCAATTCATTAAAGGACCCCTTCCAAATTTAGGGTTCCGGCCAAGCCAAGTTAATCATAATTAAATGTTACCCAGAGGGAGTGAAGTAGGAAATCAGTGACTCATAATGGATGTTACCGAGGGTTAGGGATTAACCTATCCTTTCGTTCTTGAGTTTGGAAGATTTTTTTAAGCTTCATCTCAATGGCTGCTCTCAACTGAAAGGGGTTCAAGGTTTTGAGCTGTGCCGTGAGTTCCCTTTTAATAGCCGGCGTTACCAAAGGGGATTCCATAACCCGCTGGTAAGGGGTTTTAGGAGGATCATAGCGCCGGATGGTTTTAGAAGCAATTCTTTCTTTGGCCAGCAGTTTGACCGAGGGCAAGAAGAAGTTATGAAAAAGGCGCCATTCCTGAGTATAGAGGTCATTTAAGAGGGGAACGACTTTGGGGTTATCCAAGCGATCATAGCCCAGCCACTGGCGGACGTGGGTCCAGTTTTTTTGTTCGATGTGGGCATTGTCGTCTTTATGATAGGCACGGCTACGAGTAAATTGGACGGGCTTTTTTCTTTCGGTGAAGTGCCTGAAGAGATGGTAGTTTAAGAATTCGCCGCCATTATCACAATCGAATCCGAGTAAGGGGAAAGGTAGAGATTGTTCGATATGATGGACTTGTTCCAGGACACCGGATTCACCTTTTCCCCAGACCGCCCGTTGTTCGGTCCAACCGGTGGCGATATCGACGCCGTCTACGGTAAAGGCGAACATGCCAGCCATTGAGTCTCCACAATGGGCGACGGTATCGGCTTCCAAAAAGCCAGGCCGGGATTCATCCCACTGGTTGGTTTTTAGGGGGATTTGTTTTCGCAGGAGCGTGCCGGGTTTGGTAGTGGCCCGGCCTCGTTTTTTATACTGGCTGCGGACGGGTTTCAGCAACCGCCCTATGGTGGCGACAGAGATCCTTTCCAGGTCCCTTAAAACCTGGGAGGCCAGTACCCCGAAGGTGGGAGCGTAACTGGACAGCCATAAAGGCAACAAGGCTTTTAACCGGGGGGAACAGGGCAGATTAGCGGCCAGCCAAATATTCTTTAGGGCTTTTAAGAGCTCTGGAGAGTGGTAGACGGGCTTAGGGCCACGACGCTTAGGCTGGGGTTTGGTGAACCGCTTAAAGCCTCTGAGCAAGCGAATAGCATGCTTTCGATGATAACCGGTAGCAGCACAGAATTCATCCAAAATGAGGTGCTTCCCGGATCTGGACGCATTCTTATATCGTTTAACAATGGCTGCCAGGTATTCTTTTTTGGATTGGGGACTCATAATTAATTACCTCCTACCGAGAAACTTCCTCGGTAACTTTAATTATGAGTCAACGATCCCTCTATTTTAACCCCTTCGGTAACATTTAATATGATTCAATTCGCAAGGGAAAAACCAACTATTTACTATTCACAAAATCGTGTATAATCCATTTTTTTCAATGACCAGATAAGCAAGGTAACCGTCTTTCAGAACCGCCACCTTACCTTAAAGGGAGGTCAGCAGATGGAGGATTTATGAAACCCCGTTTCTCGACCGAGGGAGATGGGTTTTTTTGAACCACATTATAATTCTAACAACCACAACTGAAAGGAGATCACTTCTTGGAAGACAAGACTACCTCTTCCAGCCTACGACGTAATGTAAGGCAGACTATCGAGGGGTTACCTCTTTTTTTCGATCCTTCATCCGCTGGAGATCTAAAAGCCGTTATCCAATTCGAGGTTAGCGGTCAGGAACCAGGCGTTTATCATTTGCGGATCGATTCGGGCCGCTGTAGCTTTCATGTGGGATCGGCTTCAGACCCGACTATGACTATTAAGACACCTTCCGATATCTGGCTGCAAATCAGCAGAGGGGAGCGGACCGGGCAGGAGGCCTTATTGGAAGGCCTTTATTTAGTGGAGGAGACCTATGTGAATTTGTTGTAAAAGGAAGTATTGGCCAGCAAAAGCGTAAATCCTTTAATGGTAAATCCGGATAGTTAACCTGAAACTAATCTTTTGTTTTTTCTAATATTTAAAATTATGGCAATATTTTTGCTTATTTAAATTATAGCAAATTTAGAAAGGGGATAGTCAATAGAACTTTGGTTTAAAAAGCAAAGCTTCTTTTTTCTGTAGTTCTGTTACGAGCTATTCAGTGTATCGAGAGGAGATAATCTAATGGCGTCTTGTGAAGTAAAAGTCGATCGGAAGGCTGGCCACATGGTCAGAACAGCCACCCAAAGCGGCATCGAATTAAAATCTTATTATAAACCGGAGGACATCGTTCATCTCTCCTATGAGCACGACATAGGAGATCCAGCAGAATATCCCTTCACTCGTGGCCTTTATCCGGAGATGTACAGGGATCGTCTCTGGTTGAAATCTTTCATAGTAAGCTATGCTACCCCTGAGGAGACCAACCAGGCCTTCAAGCAATATATTGGTAATGGTTTAACGGATCTCCGGCTATTATGCGATTTGCCCACCCAGTCGGGAATCGATCCGGATCATCCATCAGCCTGGAATAGCATGATGTGTGGAGGAGTCGCAACTTACGCTCTTAATGTTTACGAGAAGATGCTCGACGGCCTTCCTCTCGGTGAAGCGGTATTTGAGTTTGCCCATGCCGGTATGTCGAGTTTCCTTTATTTTTATGCCCCTCCTGGTCGCAATAATGGAAAATAAAGGAATAGATATAAAGAAATTGCGCGGAAACAGCATCAATGACCCTATCCGGGCAAAACTGGTCTATGGTTGTCCTGATTTTCCAACAAGAATTGATCGACGTATTTGTCTCGATCATATTGAATATTCGGTTCGCTACACCCCAAACTGGCGTCCGATCGCCCCTAATGGGGTCGATCCCTGCCAGAGCGGAATGGATGCCATAAAGGAATTAGGTGGCGTTTTAGCAGTAGCCACCGAGGTTATGCGAGATCTGGCCAAGCGGGGAATCACTATTGATGAATTCGGGCCCATGGTTTTCTCTTTGGATGCTGAGTCGGATTTCTTCGAGACCATTGCCAAATTCCGACTTGCCCGTAAGATGTGGGCAAAGATCGCCAAAGAAAAACTTGGCGCGAAAACTAAAAGGGCCATGCAAGTAAAAATCGGAATTCGGCCCTCCGGTCTCTCGCTTACCCATCAAAAACCACTGAACAATGCCGCTCGGGTCACCCTTCAAATCCTAAGTTGCATTTTGGGTGGAGTGAACTCTTTAGATGCTTCCAGTATTGATGAGGCTATTGGATTGCCGTCTCTGGAAGCCCGCTTGTTCAACTTAGACACCCAACATATTATTACCCATGAGGCTAATGTCCCCCTGGTAGCAGACCCCTTGGGAGGCTCTTATTATATGGAATGGCTGACCAGTCGTATGGAAAAGGAGGTCAATAAATATCTGGAAGAAATCGATTCCAGAGAGGGTATTTTTGCTTGCCTTGAGTCGGGATGGCTTAAAGAAGTTATGGAAGCCAACCGCTTGACGGTTCAGCGGGAAAAATCCGAAAAAAAGAGATTAATCATCGGAGTCAATGCTTTTCGGGAAGAGGGGGAAGAAGGGCCTATTAACCAGGCTATTCGTGATGTGGCTTATAAACCGCCCACTGTGGCCATGCGTCATGAAAAGGTCGCCGAAGTTAAGCAATTCAAAGCCAGTCGTAACATGGATAGATTAAAACCTTTACTCAAAGATCTTTATTACGCAACGAAGGAAGGTCGTAATGTACAACGGCCCGTAATAGAAGCAACCAAAATCGGTATGACCATTGGTGAGTGTGTTGGTCTGATCCGCCTGGGATATGGTATCACTTATGATCCTCTTGAAGAAATCGAAATGCCTGATTTTGTCCGCGAAATTACAAAGGGGTGAGGGCTATGGGTAATGGGAAAAAGATTAGAGTATTAATAGCCAAAGTCGGATGTGATATTCATGAAAGGGGAGCCTTAACTCTTCTAACCTCTCTTCGTGATAATGGCATGGAAGTCATTTACACTGGTAGATACCAAACACCAAAGGGAGTAGCCAATACTGCTATTTCAGAAGATGTTGATGTTATCGCTTTAAGTGACCATACCGGTAGCCTTCCGATTATAGCGGAATCGGTACTCGCAGAGTTAAAGGGCTTTGGGGGCATGGATATGAAGGTGATCGCAGGAGGTCTCCTGACACCCGAGCAGATAAAAGACCTTGAAAAAATAGGGGTGACGGGCAACTTTGGACCGGGCACCCCTTTGGAGATCATTGTCGATCATATTCGGAACATAGTTAAGTAAAAATTCAGATTCGTTGGATAGAAGCCCAGATAGCAATTAAATTTTCGCGAACACGTTGCCAAAATGGAAATCAGGCCAGCTTTATTCCAATGAATAATTAATTATTTTAACGATAACGGGTTTCCCCCCAGTGGGGATGAAAGGATAATATGCACCATCCTTCAGGGAATAGACGGGGACAGGAATGCCTGGAAAAGGGATATATACATGTTTACACAGGGGATGGCAAAGGAAAGACTACAACGGCCCTGGGACTCGCCTTGCGGGCGGCGGGCGCAGGACTTAGGGTTTTTATGGCGCAGTTTATAAAAAAAAGAAATGTAGTGAACATATTATCGCAAATGAGCGACTAATGGATCTGGTCACCATAAAACAGTTCGGTGAGGGCTTGATCCTGGGAGACATAGCTGACCAGGCGGATATAACGGCGGCCCAGACATGTCTTAAGGAAATACGGAGTGCTCTTTTATCGAATAATTACGATTTAGTGATCCTTGATGAAGCGAATGTTGCAGTTAGATATAAACTTATTAATCTGGCCGACCTTATCGATATCATGGAAAAGAAGCCGAAAGGAGTAGAGCTGATCATCACAGGAAGAAATGCCGATCCGGCAGTCATTGATAGGGCGGATTTGGTGACGGAGATGAGGGAGATCAAACATTATGAAAAGAAAGGGGTCAGAGCAAGACGTGGCATCGAATATTAGAGCCTAAACATACCTAAGATAATCCCCCTCAGAAATGATTTGAAAAACCGCTATAGGCATAGCCTGAGGTGAGGAAGCTTTTAAAGATTGGATAATTTGATAAGCTCTGAGTTAGCCCAAAGGAAGCAGGCTCCTATGACCAAAAAAGGAGCGATCCCCCTTCAAGTTCAAGGCTGATGCAGCCCAACTTTTTTTCGAACATTTCTATTGGTAATTGATAAAATTTCTGCGCTTTGATTCTGAGTAGTAGTAGGTGTAAGAGGTTATTTGGGTGGAGACGGCAATTTTTCAAGGAAATTTAAGTAGTTCTTCCTGAAATGTTGCAAGTTCCAATTGTGAAAAAACACGAGAGTTCATTAAGGCTTCATTCTGCTGCGGAGTTGCAGAATGAAGTTTGAAGAACTAAGCCGCGGCACAAGAGCTATGGGGAATGAATCCGGAGAGGTTTGTTTTATCTACTGAGTGGGAGATGATTTTGGGGTTAAATAGCCCTTTCCGGATCGAATAGGATCTATTGGGAAGCAAAATATTGATCGTAGACGGCCCCGAATGGATATAAGCATCGGCCAAGGCAGGAATTTAGACAAGGGTGTGGTATTACGAAAAGCAATGCCTTTTTCGCCTGAGAGGGGATAAACGATTTTTGTAATTGGAACGGAACTCATCGGCGTTCTACGGTGGACCGTTACATCTTAAAGGCCGCAAAGCTTCAACCCTGAGCAGGCGGCCTTTTTTACAGACAGGACATTGGGTGACATCGACACCGGAGATCTTCAGCAGGTATTCCTGCCAGGTTTCCGGTATTTTTTTGTCCTGGGTTTCGGTTTGGCAACAGTTGAGAAGCTTACGGCATAAGGTGATATTGTTTTTGCGGTTTCTATTGGACAGCAGGCCATAGTGACGGATTTTGACAAAGCCGGCCGGGAGTACATGGAGCAGAAATCTCCGGATAAACTCTTCGGCCGCAACGGTCATGATTTTTTCCTTATCGCCATCGGAGTAGTCCCGCCAGCGGAAGGAAACCTGGCCGTTTTCAAGCCTGACCAGACGCTGATTGCTGATAGCTATGCGGTGGGTATAGCGGCTTAAATAGTTAAGGGCTCCTCCACCCTATTAAAGGGGGGTTTAGAATAGACGACCCATTTCATCTGATAGAACTGCCTTCTGAAGCGTTGGAAGGCCTTGGGGTGCCGGAGATAACCCATACTGTCAAAGAAGGCCAGTTGGCCGGCTTCATAGCCTTTTTTGAGATAGTCCAGAAACTTGTTCCTGAACAGCTTGGACAAAACCCTTACGGGAAGGAAGAATCCTTTTCGGCAGGAAATCCAGCGGTCATGGGTAAGGGATAGCCCACCGCCGGTAACAATACAGTGGATGTGGGGATGGTCCATGAGGTTCTGTCCCCAGGTGTGGACAATACCCATGAAGCCGATGTGTACTCCGAGACGCTTTGGGTCCTGTGCCAGTTCCCTGAGGGTCTCGGAGACCGAGCGGAAGAAAAGGTCATACAGGACTCTACGGTTCCGTAAGACCAGGGGATTGAGTCCGGCGGGGATGGTAAAGACGACATGAAAATATTGGATGGGCAGGAGGTCTTCCCGTCGTGCTTCGATCCATTCCTCTTTCCTTAAAAACTGGCATTTGGGACAATGCCGGTTTCGGCAGGAGTTATACGATATCTCCAGATGCTACCACAGTGGTCGCATTGATCGACATGGCCTCCCAAACAGGGGTTCTGCAGACCTCAATGGCCTGCATGGCCCGTAGCTGATCGCGGGATAGCCGGTGCGTTTTTCGGTAGTCGTTTCCGTGTTTACGAAAAATGTCGGCTACTTCTATGCCGGAGTGCCTCGGCACTGGCCATTAGATAGGGATATTGGCTTGGGGGTCGTCCAGGGGGTTGGGAATACCTCTTTGGGGAGTTTCGATATGTAAATCCAGTGGACTGGTGACCTGGGCCAGGTTATGGCGGCGACATGGAGATAAACGGTGGTCGTTGTCGGGGATCGGTGCCCCAGAGCAGTTGGACATGGTGCAGGCTGGTTCCGGCCTCAATCAGATGGGTAGCAAAGCTGTGCCGGAGGGTATGGACACTGGCGGGCTTTCTGATCCTGGCCCGTTTTTTGGCCGCGTAGAAGACATACCGTATCGAACTGGTTGAGAGAGGACGTTCTTTTTTTTGTCCTTCAAATAACCACTCCTTGGGGCGATATTTTATCCAATATTGCCGTAAGCACTCCAGGGCCGTTTGGGATAAAATACTGTAGCGGTCT
>CAWIRY010000100.1:0-50977 GCA_963838485.1 uncultured delta proteobacterium
TTCTCGTGGTTTCCTCCACTTGAATTTCTCCCTTATCATCGGGACGACAGGTTCCCACGTTCCACCACAAGAGCCTGGATCAGGTTCGCGCTACCTTTATGCCGGATGTCGCCCAAGCAGTAAGCAGGTCACCCTTGAACTTGTCCTGGAGATTGGTAAGCCCTCCAGTTTTGACATCATCCATTCATTTCGACACCTCAGAAGTAGTTCGCTTGCGCTCGCCTCCCTGATCCTTACCTGACAGGGTCGTTGCCCTGCCTTTTCCCGCCGGGTAGACCGGAGGAATTTCACCTCCAGTGTCGAGTAGCCGCGCACCTTACAGTGCGCAGCCCTCACAGAAGCCCGCCTGCAGATTTCCCGCACGAGCCTCTTCAGCAGTTGATTCACAGTACGGCTTTCTCTGCTATCCTCTCAAGTCCTGTTTGCATGGCTGGCTTGTTCCTTTCTTTGAATAAAGGGCCGAATCCTCCCTTTGCATGGAGCCCATGTTTCCCTCAAAAGGCTCAACTGCCGCTAACCGCTTCCCCATGTAGCAGGCTTTCCCTGCCTCAGAGTACTATCAGTTAGTCCGACTCCCGGCAAATCATCCAACCATCCTTGCTTCAAGGGCTTGTCTGGTTCTACAGCTTACTTGCTGAACTTGCCGGGTCTCCCGTGTTCACACAAAATCTCTTGTCAACATGCCGCAGGTGCTGGACCCCGGTGGCATCATAGCTACCTTGCCTATATCGGTAACTGTAATACTGCCTTCCCCGTTGAGAGATCGGGTCGGCTGCCACACACCGATCGATTTCGGGGCTACATACCCTTTCACTTTCGTTACGGCCTATTGCCTCCCTGTTTACGCTTCACAGTGCTTGTTCCCATCTTGTATAGATAGTCCGCCCACTGCGCAAAACTCGGTTCCTGGCTGTTGGCTAAACTTTGCCAGAGTGACTATCTCAAGTCACCAGACTCTGTGCGCCTCACGGCGCACCCCCCACAGTTCCGTACGTGAACCTCTCGATTCATACGGCTCGTGCCAGCCATACGCGTGAAGCCTCTTGGCCTCACACCGACACAGAGAGCATGAGTTCCTCCCATCACTGGTTGACCTATAGTCTCTGTGAGCTGGCTCATCCCCTTCGCTCCATCCCCATTACAGGGACTTCAGTGCTACTACAGGATGATCCGCCCCCTTTCACGGGCATTGATACTTTCCCCCTTCGTGTTCTGCACTTATAGGGTTTTCTCTTAGCATCCCATGAAGAGTTCCTACGTTCTGCAAAAGAGCCCGAATCAAGCTCGTGCCAACTGTACGCCGGGAGCCGCGTAGGCAGTAAATCAGGTATCCCCTACGCTGATCCTGGGAAGCGTTAAAGTCCCCAATTTTGACTCCATCTAAGTGGTGTTTCGACGCTTACATTGGTTAGCTTAATGCTCACCTTCTTGATCCTCACCTTCTTGATCCTCACCTGACGTATCTCACTACGCCTTTTCCTCATCCGCTCACCACCTAGGGCTTTTCACCCCCAAGCAGCGTGAGGCGGTTTGGAGCCTCCCCCTGCAGGGCGACTCCGGAGGGCCTACCTCCATCTCCTTTGCAACTTCGTAGCGCAAGCCGGGTAGACCGGAGGAATTTCACCTCCAGTCCCCCACAGTTCCGTACGTGAACCTCTCGATTCATACGGCTCGTGCCAGCCATACGCGTGAAGCCTCTTGGCCTCACACCGACACAGAGAGCATGAGTTCCTCCCATCACTGGTTGACCCATAGTCTCTGTGAGCTGGCTCATCCCCTTCGCTCCATCCCCATTACAGGGACTTCAGTGCTACTACAGGATGATCCGCCCCCTTTCACGGGCATTGATACTTTCCCCCTTCGTGTTCTGCACTTATAGGGTTTTCTCTTAGCATCCCATGAAGAGTTCCTACGTTCTGCAAAAGAGCCCGAATCAAGCTCGTGCCAACTGTACGCCGGGAGCCGCGTAGGCAGTAAATCAGGTATCCCCTACGCTGATCCTGGGAAGCGTTAAAGTCCCCAATTTTGACTCCATCTAAGTGGTGTTTCGACGCTTACATTGGTTAGCTTAATGCTCACCTTCTTGATCCTCACCTGACGTATCTCACTACGCCTTTTCCTCATCCGCTCACCACCTAGGGCTTTTCACCCCCAAGCAGCGTGAGGCGGTTTGGAGCCTCCCCCTGCAGGGCGACTCCGGAGGGCCTACCTCCATCTCCTTTGCAACTTCGTAGCGCAAGCCGGGTAGACCGGAGGAATTTCACCTCCAGTCCCCCACAGTTCCGTACGTGAACCTCTCGATTCATACGGCTCGTGCCAGCCATACGCGTGAAGCCTCTTGGCCTCACACCGACACAGAGAGCATGAGTTCCTCCCATCACTGGTTGACCCATAGTCTCTGTGAGCTGGCTCATCCCCTTCGCTCCATCCCCATTACAGGGACTTCAGTGCTACTACAGGATGATCCGCCCCCTTTCACGGGCATTGATACTTTCCCCCTTCGTGTTCTGCACTTATAGGGTTTTCTCTTAGCATCCCATGAAGAGTTCCTACGTTCTGCAAAAGAGCCCGAATCAAGCTCGTGCCAACTGTACGCCGGGAGCCGCGTAGGCAGTAAATCAGGTATCCCCTACGCTGATCCTGGGAAGCGTTAAAGTCCCCAATTTTGACTCCATCTAAGTGGTGTTTCGACGCTTACATTGGTTAGCTTAATGCTCACCTTCTTGATCCTCACCTGACGTATCTCACTACGCCTTTTCCTCATCCGCTCACCACCTGGGGCTTTTCACCCCCAAGCAGCGTGAGGCGGTTTGGAGCCTCCCCCTGCAGGGCGACTCCGGAGGGCCTACCTCCATCTCCTTTGCAACTTCGTAGCGCAATCAACGCTCACCACCCTGGCTCTTTACCAGAGCAGCTTGAGGTGGTTTTAAGCCTGCTCCTGCAAGCCGACTTCGAGGGGCCTCCCCTCATCTCTTGTGCAGCTTCGTGGCACACTTACCATTAGAAACCTGGCGAAATAACCAAATCGTCAAAAACAACATTTCAGGAAGAAGCCGATGACCGACCCTTCTCTTTTATTCAATTCCGAATTTATTTTTTAGGAGGAACTGTGGCCTCCTTAAAAGCTTTGGCGATTCTCATTTTGGTAACGGTCTTAGCGGGTATCTTGATCTCCGCGCCGGTTTGAGGATTCCTGCCAACACGAGCTTTTCGTTTGGCCAGAACAATTTTTCCGATGCCCGGCAGAGTAAAGGACCCGGTTTTTTTGGTCTCAGTCACCGCTAATTTGGCCAATTCATCCAGAATCTCTTTCGCGGCATTTTTTGTCATTGCGAATTTGTCTGCCAGGTAGGAAACCAGTTGGGTTTTAGTCAAGGGTTTTTTTGTGGCCATGAATCAATCCTCCTTTTTTTGATTTTTGGGTTATTATAATTAAAAAAATAAGGCTGTTCAAGGGAAAAGGTTGATAATTGTGCCCGACTCCAAGTCCAAACTTGTTCAGGTAAACTAATATCTTTCTCCGGAAATCGTCTGTCTCAGGACTTCTCAGGAAGCCTGACGGGGTATTAATAGGGAAATTAGACCTGTCTTCGTGAAACCAGGGCCATTCCCAAGACAGAGGGAAAACACACACCACGGAAAGATACCTCCTTCAAGTATCCTTCCATCTGATAGTGCATGCTGTCCCTCTGGTTAATTTCCCCATACCTAAGACTCCCTGGAACCTTTAAACCTTCCCCTTCCTAACAATTAATCCAACCATACTCGGGCGAATATCTCCTGTTGCCATAGGTCATATAAGGATGAATATCATCCTGAAGCTCAACATCATATTTGGTCTGTCTAATCCAAGTTTTCAAGTATGAAAGTTGAGCATTATGGGCGCACCACCACCACCCATATTTATCGTTGTATTTTTCAGAGGCGCCTTTGATACTCAATAGTATCGTTGATTGTCTCGTTGGTTATGTCTTCTTTAATCTTTTTCTTAACCTGTTGGGTTAGACTATCAAGATAAAATGATATTTCTTTTTGGGCTAGCTCATCAAGGTTTAATGATATTTTTGTCGTCATCACTGTTTAAAAACCTTTCTTTTTAGAGTTTGGCAACTATCGGCCTGCTCCGAGCATCACCTGGACCCAACTTTATTGGGTGATTAGCTGAATTGTCTGTTACAGATTATTTTATTTTGACATCATATCCAAAACTATACATCAAACAGGCCGACCGTTTGATAAAGCTGATCAATGGAATCTTTCGAAGTAATATCCACCTTTAAGTCGCCGCTTCGATGGCCGACACTAACTACTTCATGCCCGAAAGATAAAAGTTTTACCACTTCCTTTCCGATTGTGCCTGTTGCACCGACAACAATTATTTTCATGGTTCCTCCGCATTTCGTAAGTCCCTGTTTCCGGACTCA
Source organism: uncultured delta proteobacterium (assembly GCA_963838485.1). Classification (GTDB taxonomy): domain Bacteria; phylum Desulfobacterota; class RBG-13-43-22; order RBG-13-43-22; family RBG-13-43-22; genus RBG-13-43-22. Next base: position 4,425 of record CAWIRY010000100.1, read on the forward strand.
CCGCTACCCGGTATCCGTTCCTTTCCTCATGGAAGAGCGGCATGAATTGATTGGACTTCCTTTTTGACGGGGAAGTATAAAGAACGAAAAAGGGATGGTCAAGAAGAAAAACAAGGCCAAAGGTAAAGGGACAAAAGGGTTTTTTAAAAAGATGGGGCTATGCAGAGCGGTACTTTACAAATTGATTATGGTTTGAAATGTAGTATCAATAGCCGAAATTAAAAAACAACATTTCAGGAAGCAATTCTCCGGATAGCCACCTATCCAATTAAAATAAGACCTCTTTTTACAAAATTTATCCCCCCAAAACCCCCAAAGTTGTAATGGTAATCAATGGGTAACCGACTATTTCCCATGAATGATATCCATCCACCGGATGGCTTCCGACTCGCTTACCTTGCCTAAATAGGCCTGGGTGGTCTTTAGGTCCTGATGCCTCAAAATCACCTTGGACACGATCTCCAAAGGGACCCCATTTCGACTGGCATAGGTTTGCTGAATGCCGGCCCTGTGCAATTTTGCTTGTCCGGGTTAGGAAGTACATAGAGAAAAGGAATGCAAAATTTATTAATCTTTAATTTGTGATCACAATTATCCATAAGAAAGGAAAAGTAAAATAGAATAAATAAAAAATTGAAGGAATAAAAGGCCTCCGGACCATTTGTCGAGGTTTACAATACCACTATATAGCCTTGCATAAATAACGCTACATGTTATAATATGGCATCGGAGGTGAGATGCCATGAAAGCGAAACAACTCAAAAGTGACAAGAGGCATTATCAAAAAATATTTCAATTGTACAAGGAAGCCGTTGAAGATCGGTCCTTTCGAGTCTCTCATCGATTGCATGCTATTCTTCTTAACCTGGAAGGGTATAAAGCTCCTCAGATTGCCGATATCCTTAAAGTCCATCGTTCTAATGTTTCGCACTGGTTGCGAAATTGGGAAACCGAGGGAGGACTTCAAGGCGTTTTGGAAGGCTACCGTCCAGGGAGACCTTGTTCGATCACGAAATATCAGATCCAAAAGTTGGAGGATATTCTGGACAGTGGACCCATCGCCTATGGATTCAATACCGGTATTTGGACCAGTCCAATGGTGGCCAGGGTTATTGAAGATGAGTTTTCCGTTGCTTACCATCCCGCCCACGTTTCAAAAATCCTCCACGAGTTGGGATTTTCTGTTCAAAGGCCTCGAAAGATATTGGCCCGTGCCGATCAGGAGAAACAATCTCGTTGGGTCCGGTATACCTATCCAAACATTAAAAAAAAGCCCAAGCAGAAGGGTCTGTCTTAATTTATGAAGATGAGGCCAGCTTTCGTCAAGACCCTACTCTTTATCAAACCTGGGCGCGAACAGGGTGTCAACCCCTTATACCAACTACTGGACAACGGAAGACCCTTAAGTATTTTGGCTCGGTTGAAGTTTACTCTGCCCGGTTTCTTTACCACCGTGCCCCAGTGTTCAATGCCTTAACTTATTTGGACTATTTGGAACAATTGATGAAAAGATATTTCCCTCAAAAAATGTATTTGATTCAGGACAATGCTTCCTATCATAAGGATTCCCAAGTATGGGACTGGTTTTCGGCTCATCGAAAATATATTCAGGTGTCTAATTTACCTCCTTACTCACCCGACTATAATGCCGTTGAACGTTTGTGGCATCATACCCGAGTTAACGCCACTCACAATAGATATTTTACAACGGTCGAGGATTTAGAAGACTCCCTGGTTTTTGCTTTTCGTAGTATGCAAAAAAATTCATCACAAATCCTTGGATATCTTAATCCGTTTCAATAATTATGTAGCGTTATTTATGCAAGGCTATATATCATAGTATCAAATTGTCAGCGCAAGCTACGGATAAAATCCCCCACCGCACCGCTTCCTTGATTCTCCACGATCCTGATCGTCTGGGACCCGATGACGGCAATATCTACCTTACCTTTTAAAAAATCGATATCCCCTTTGTTTTTGACGCCAAAGCCGAGGGCCAAAGGGAGAGAGGTGGCTTGACGGCATCGGGCCAGATAGCCGGACAGGTCCGTGGAAAATGTTGTATCAGCTCCGGTGACCCCTTTCCGGCTCAAACAATAGATAAAACCCTTTCCCAGGGAGGCGATATATTGCATACGGCTTTCCGGCGTGGTGGGAGAAAAGAAAAGGACCGGGGTCAGTCCATACTTTTTCATCACGTCGAGATACTCCGGACCTTCTTCCGGTGGAAGGTCCGGGACAATAGTACCTCTGAAATTCCTTTCCGCCAAAGCCTGGGCGAACCGTTCCACTTCATATCTAAATAGGATGTTGTAGTAACTCATGATGAAAAAAGGAATATAAAAACGCCGGGTCACCGCCTGAGCAAAATTTAGACAGGCTTGAACGGTTACCCCATTTTCCAGAGCCTGACGGTTAGCATGGAGGATCACCGGCCCGTCGGCCATGGGTTCGGAAAAAGGGATCTGGAGTTCCATAAGATCCACCCCGGCTTCGACCATGGCTTCGATGACCTGATGGCAGGTCTCCCAGGAAGGGTAACCCAGGACGATATGGGTCATAAGCAAGATATCTTTTCCAGTCATTCTTTTTTTGAGATAGGCATCAAAGGGCATATTCATAAGCTTTCTTCCGGATAAATTCTTTCCAACTCGGATCGTCAAAGGCATCGGCAATGGTGAAGATGTCCTTGTCGCCCCGCCCCGATTGATTGATCAGGACAATGTCATCACGGCTTAAATGGCCTGCCTCCTTAAATGCCTGGGCAAAGGCATGGGCGGACTCCAGGGCCGGGATCAACCCCTCTTTTTTCAAAGCAAGAGATAAGGCCTCTATTACCTCCTGATCGGTGGCTGCTTCAACCCGAACCCTTCCTTGCTGACAAAGTGCGGACATAATCGGGGAAACCCCTACGTAATCCAGACCTGCGGCCACGCTGTGGGTTTCCTTCATCTGTCCATCACTATCCTGCAGAAAAAAAGTTTTATACCCCTGGGCCACACCGATGGACCCGTCCTTTGAGGCCAACCTTGAAGCGTGTTCCCCGGTTGTCAGTCCCTTTCCTCCTGCTTCCACCCCGACCAGTTCCACCGGACCATCCAGAAAGGCCTTGAAAATCCCCAGGGCATTCGATCCCCCTCCGACACAGGCATAAATACGCTTGGGGAGCCTGCCTTCCCTTTCCAGGATCTGTTTCCTGGCTTCTTTACCGATGATCGATTGAAAATAAGAAACCATTTCCGGGAAAGGGTGAGGACCACAGGCCGTGCCGAGGACATAATGGGTGTCATCCATGTGGGTGATCCAGTCCCGAAAGGCTTCATTAATGGCATCTTTGAGTATGCCGGTCTTTTCTTTGACCGAAATGACTTCAGCTCCCAGGCGTTCCATCCAGAAGACGTTGGGCCTTTGCCTTTTAACATCCACCTCTCCCATATAAATGGTGCACCTAAACCCAAATTTGGCAGCCATGGTGGCCGTGGCCACGCCGTGCTGGCCGGCCCCGGTTTCGGCAATGACCCGGGTCTTTTTCATCCGTTTCACCAAAAGCCCCTGACCCATGACGTTGTTGGCCTTGTGAGCCCCGGTGTGGTTCAGATCTTCCCTCTTGACATAAATGCGCGCCCCTCCGAAATGGTGGCTCAGGTTTTCAGCCAAGGTCAAAGGAGTGGGCCGGCAGGAATAGGTGGACATGACTGCCACATATTCCTGCCAGAAAGCCGGATCGTTTTTGGCTTTTTCAAAAGCTTCCTTCAGTTCATCAAAAGTAGCGACCAGGATTTCCGGAATGAAGGCCCCTCCAAAGTTTCCATAATAACCGCAGTTATCCATTAACAGGCACTCCTTAAATTTTTTTGATGGTTTCTATTAACTGTTTTATCAGCACCGGGTCCTTTTCCCCTGGCCGTTTTTCTATCCCGCTGTTTACATCAACGGCAAAAGGTCTGACCGCCAAGATAGCCTGCTCGATATTCGAAGGTGTCAGGCCCCCGGATAAAATGATTGGGAGGGCGAATCCTTTGACCTTAACAGCCAGATCCCAGGGAAAGGTCTTGCCTGTGCCTCCCTTTATTTCTTTTTGGTAACTATCTAAAAGTACAGCCCTGACATGTCCTTGATAGGAGATTATAGATAAAAGGCTCGATGCATCCTGGAGACGGAAGGCTTTGATGGCATCGGGCATGAATCCCTGGCAGAATCCTGGAGACTCGTTTCCATGGAACTGAATCAGGTGGAGACCGCAAAAACCAGCAATCTGCCGTATCGTTTCTTCGGCTTCATTCACAAAAACCCCTACGGTCACGACAAAAGGGGGAAGGGTATCAATGATGGAACGCACCTTTTCAGGAGTAACCTGCCTCGGACTCGGGGCGAAAACAAACCCCAAGGCATCAACCCCCAATTCAACGGACAAGGAGGCATCCTCATGATTAGTGATACCGCAAATCTTAACCCTGACAGGTTGCTGAAAATCGTCCTTCTTTCCCGTCATGGCGAGTTATTCCTCATCCCTCGTTATTTTCATGCGAACGGATAGCTTCGGATCTCCTGACCCGAAAAGGGAAGCCCGCAGACCTGCCCCTACCCATTCGGACCCCTTGCATCTGAACGTTTTTGAGCAAGCTGTTAGAAATGATTTTCTCCTCATCCTGTTATCTGCCCTGCACCAACTCCCTGGTCTTTTCCAACAGGTTGTCGTTCTTCATCAACGATGTTCCCACCAGAACGGCCCGAACACACATTTTCTGTAATAATCGTATATCCTCTTTATTGTTGATGCCGCTTTCACTGACCAGAATACATCCTTGAGGAACGTGTGGGGCCAGCTCAAGGGTTGTCTTGAGACTGACTTCAAGGGTGTCTAAATCCCTGTTATTGATTCCTATGATCCCGGCGCCGCAGTCCTTGGCTTTTTCCAGATCATCCCGGTCATGCACTTCAACCAGGGCAGCCATCTCCAATTGACGGCACAGATCAAGCATAGCCGTCAGCTGGCCCTTGGATAAAATCCGAGCAATGAGCAGGACAGCGTCTGCGCCCAGCCTTTCGGACTCCTCCACCTGGATCTCATCGATGATAAAATCTTTGCGCAAGACAGGCAAAGAAACAGCCTTTTTAAGAAAGGGCAATTGTTTCAAGTCCCCGCCAAAAAAGCGCTTATCTGTTATCAGTGAGATCGCCCTGGCCCCGGCCTTTTCATAAATCCTGCCTATAGCACAAGGATCTGTCTTTTCACGAATAACACCTGCCGAAGGAGAAGAAAACTTTATCTCAGCGATCAGACTGATTTTCCCTGAATGGCTGATAGCTTTCTTAAAATTTCGCCGGGGAGGCAGATCAGGATTATTGGGAAAGGTATCGGCTTTTTCCCCCAGATCTTCGACCTCTCTTCTCTTTTCGGCTATTATTTCAGCTAACATTGAATGCATAAATTATTCTTATAAATTTTTCCTGACAAAGGGCCGGCATTGCTGCGTAAAGGCTATAAGCTGTTCAAGCTTCTCTTTGGCCCGACCGGAATCAATGGCCTCTTCCCCTCTTTTTATCCCCTCTTTAAACGCCTTATCCAGGCCGACAGCCAAAAAGGCCGCCGCGGCATTCATAAGGACCATTTCCCTCTTTGCACCCGGTTCCCCATTTAACAGGGCCCGGATAATTCCTGCATTTTCAAAGGCATTTCCTCCATTAATGGATTCCTGGTCAGCTCTTTTTAAATCCACCTCCTCCGGAGAAAGATCATAAGTAAATACCTGACCATTTTTAAGATGAGAAATGCGGGTAGGACCACAGATACTGATTTCATCAAAGGTGCCCTGTCCGCAGACTACAAAGGCCTCCCTGGTCCCCAGGCGTTGCAGGACCCAGGCCATCTTGTCGGTTAACTCAGGTGCATAAACCCCCAACACCTGGGCCGAGGCCCCGGCTGGATTGGTCAGAGGGCCCAGGAGATTAAAAATAGTTCGAATCCCTATTTCCTGTCGGGGTCTGGCCGCATGTTTCATTGCCCCATGAAACAGGGGGGCAAAAAGAAATCCAATGCCTATTTCTTGAATAGATCTTTCCACATCAGTACTGGATAGATTTAAATTGACCCCGAGATTTTCCAGGACATCGGCACTTCCGCACAGACTGGAAACCGCCCGATTGCCGTGCTTGGCCACCTTAACACCTGCCCCGGCGGCCACAAAGGCCGTGGCTGTGGAGACATTGAAAGTCTTGGTGCCATCACCACCTGTCCCACAGGTATCCAGGATGGTTTCTTCTTCAATGTTGATCTCGTCCCGATCAAGATTGACCAGGTTGTTTTTCAGGTTGATCCGGATGGCCTTGGCCCTCATAGCCCTGGCCGCGCCTGTGATCTCATCAATGGTTTCTCCCTTGATTCTGAGGGCCGTGACCAAAGCCCCTATCTGGGCATCGCTGGCCTGGCCGCTCATAATTTCATCCATGACCATTTCCATTTCCACTTCAGTCAGATCTTCTCCCCGGACTACCCGGGCAATGGCTGTTTTAATCATGATCTGTTTCCTCCTTTAACTTGGGTTATTCAAATAAAATTTTGGTTAATTCGGATAAGAAAATTTTCAATAAGTCGACTCCCACAATCCGTTAATATAGATTCAGGATGAAACTGGACCCCTTCCACCATATATTTACGATGCCGTATTCCCATGATCTCTCCCTGGTCGGTCCAGGCGCTTATTTCCAGGCAATCAGGCAGATTTTTTCTGTCTACTATAAGGGAATGATAGCGAGTGGCATCAAAGGGATTAGGCAGACCCTGATAAATCGATTGGTTGTCGTGAAAAATGGGGCTGGTCTTGCCGTGCATGATCCGTTCGGCCCGGCCAACGGAAGCCCCAAAGGCATAAGCAATGGCCTGATGTCCCAAACAGACCCCCAGCATGGGGAGAGTTCGATGCCATTTCCGGATTACCTCCACCGTGACACCGGCCTCCTCGGGAGAGCAGGGGCCGGGGGAGAGGAAAACAGCCTTCACTTTTAAGGACCTAATTTTTTCAACGGATACCTCATCATTGCGGCGGACCAGGACCGACGAGCCCAGTCGGGCAATAATCTGGACGAGGTTGTAGGTAAAAGAATCGTAATTATCGATCATTAAAATCATAAGTCGAGTCCTAAGGAGGCCAGACGCAGGGCCTCCATCATTCCCTGGGCTTTATTAATGGTTTCCTGATGTTCGGCTTTGGGGTCTGAATCGGCTACAATGCCCGCCCCGACTTGAACATAAGTCCTTCCCTTTTGGATCATGATGGTTCGAATGGTGATACAAAAATCCATATTGCCAGTAAAACTGAAATAACCCACGGCCCCTCCATAGGGACCTCTCGGAAAAGGCTCCAGTTCCTGGATGATCTCCATGGCCCGAATCTTGGGGGCCCCGGTCAAGGTCCCGGCCGGAAATGTGGCCCGGAAGACATCAAAGCAATCCTTTCCCGGGGCCAGATCGGCCTGGACATGAGAAACCAGGTGCATGACATGGGAGTATCGTTCGATGGCCATCAACCGGGTCACCTGGACAGTGCCGGTGCGGGCGATCTTGCCTAAATCATTCCTGCCTAAGTCCACCAGCATAATGTGCTCGGCCCTTTCCTTGGGATCCTGGAGTAGTTCCTGGGCCATCTTTCTGTCTTCGTCGGCGCTTTTTCCTCTTTTTCGTGTTCCGGCAATAGGCTTCAGCTCTACGATCCCGTTTTCCTGCCGAACCATCACTTCCGGCGATGATCCGATCAAGGCCAGGTCTTTCATTTTCAAAAAAAAGAGATAGGGAGAGGGATTGACATGACGAAGGGCCCGGTACAAAGCACCGGGGTCCAGACTGTTTTTTCCTTGAAACCGCTGGGAAAGGACCACCTGGATGACATCACCAGCGACAATGTATTCCTTGCCCCGCCGAACAAGATCTTGAAAATGTTTTGGAGTCATTTGGGATTGAAGTCTCAGGGGCTCAATGGTTTTGGAAGGCTGATGGTTTTTTATGGGTGCCCGAAGTCTTTGAATCAAAATCTCTATTTTTTGGATCTGTTCCTGGTAAACCGCACGCAGATCCTGTCCTTCTTCGATAAAGGCACAGGCCACTACCTTGATCGTCTGCCGCAGGTGATCAAAGATCATCAGGGTATCAGTGATCACAAATACCGCTTCCTCTTTTAACAGCCCTTCCCGATTCTCTGAGGGGAGTTTTTCAAAATAGCGAACCAGGTCATAGCCAAAGAAACCAACGGCCCCTCCATAAAAATGGGGAAGGTCCTCCACCGGAACCGGATGGTAGAGACGGAGTAAATCCTTCAGGTATCCCAGAGGATCACCGTGGTGTTTGATCTTCCGGGTCTCGTTTTTTTTTCGGATCAGGACCTCCTCTTTCCGGACTTTAAAAATAATTTCCGGGTTAGAGCCCAGGAAAGTATAACGCCCCCATTTTTCGCCTCCCTCCACACTTTCCAACAGAAAGAGGTAAGGATCGTTGAAAAATTTGACGAGGGCCGCTACCGGGGTTTCCAGGTCGGACAGAATTTCCCGGTAAACTGGGACCAGATTCCCTTTCCGGGTTAATTTTTCAAAACCGGCAAAATCAGGTGTGACCATCAGAAATACTCCTCGCTTTAAAATAAAAATAGGCCGTGATGCTTTTAATGCTTCACGGCCTATTTAAGGCACAAACAAAAAAGCCGTGGAGACCCTGAGTGATTCTCCACGGCTTATGGCTTATAATATCAAGTTAGCGGTGGACGAACCCCTCCTTTGAATCCTGCCACCACCAGTTATTGTTTCCAGCGCCTGTTTGGTTCATAAATTCCGATTCCTAAAAATTTTGAAGATGAGTTTACCAGATCTGTAAATACCTGTCAATATTTTTTCAGATAGGCTTTCATTTTTTTATTTTTAAGTCCCCGGCAGTCCTGTTAAAGAAAAGCACCCTTATTTTTTTCCCAACCCTTAGAAGTCAGAATCCAGAATTAAGAATTAAGACTTCAAAACTATTGCGGTCCTGTCCCATTCTGAATTCTGACTCCTGGCTCCTGGATTTCGGAATTTCAAATATCTTTGGTTAGTATTATCAATCCTTTTTTGTAATTTCTCGCTGTCCTTCTGTTCAAGTACATTTTTCAGTTCAGACAGGTTTTCTGTATATCCCATAAAAACTTTATTGATATGAGGGTTCTGGGTAATGATCTCTGCATAGAGTCTTGAATTCCGGCTGAAGACTTTTTTTAACATGTCCAGTTTGCTTTTAAAGATCGGGGTGGCATATTGATTCAGCTCTTCCGGATCAAAACCGGACCGCTCCAGGGTCAAACCCAGGGTAATGGAATTCAGATGACTCAAGCCTTGGACCAGGGCCATCAGTTCGTCATGACGTCTGGGAGTGGTCTCTAAAAGGCGGGCACCATTTTTAAGAAAAATTTCTTTTATCCAGGGAAGCCACTTCCGGGTCCGGGCCGGGCAGAGGACGATATTGTGTCCGGCTATTGACCTTATCTTAGGGCCAAAGAGGGGATGAAGGCCGATGACTTCTGATAGAGAAGCATTGCACATGGCCTTGACCGGTTCTTCTTTTAGAGAAGTCAGATCCATCAAAAGGGATTCTTTGGGCATATAAGGTCCCACCTGCTCAATAATCCGGCAGGTCTCTTTGATCGGAACACTGACCACCACCACAGAGCATTGCCTGGCCAAAACAGGGAGGTCCCAGCCGGTGTTTCTTCCTGAAACATGAACCTCACAGCCTTCTTTTTGAAAAAAATGGGCCATCCATCGGCCTATCCCGCCGGTCCCTCCAATGATACCGATCCGAATCTTCTTCACTTGGATACCGCCCTCTGTCTTAAAAGATGATCGGCCAATACAATGCACACCATGGCCTCGCACACCGGATTGATGCGTGGAATAACGGCCGTATCGTGTCTCCCTTTGATCGATAAAGCAACCGGGTTCCCCAAGAGATCAATAGTTTGTTGTTCCTTCCGAATAGAAGGAACCGGCTTGCAGGCCACTCGAATGACCAGGTCATCCCCATTGGTTATACCGGCCAGGATCCCTCCTGAATGGTTGGTAAGGAAACCCTCAGGGGTTATAGGGTCATTGCACTCCGAACCCGTCATTCGGGCGGCCTCAAATCCTGCGCCGATTTCTACCCCTTTGACTGATCCGATGCTCATCAGTGCCTTGGCCAGATCGGCATCCATCTTATCGAAGACCGGCTCCCCCAGACCCGGAGGGCATCCCCTGACAATGATCTCCACGATTCCTCCCAGGGAATCCCCCCTTTCAGCGGTCTCTCGCAGCTTGGCTTCCATTTTTAAGGCCGATTGGGGATCAGGGCAGTAGAGGTCGTTTTGGAAAATTGCGTCCAGGGAGATGACCTCCGCCTGAATGCCGCCTAATTCCAGGGTATAGGCAATGACTTTTAGGCCTTCCAGGCCAATCACTTTTTGGGCAATAGCCCCGGCAGCCACGCGGGCCGCGGTTTCCCTCCCTGAAGCCCGACCGCCTCCCCGGTGATCTCTGATCGCGTATTTCTTGAAGTAGGTAATATCCCCATGGCCGGGACGAAAAACCTCTTTCAGTTCTTCATATGAGGAGCTATCGGCGTCTTTGTTACGGATCAGCAAGGCAATGGGCGTTCCGGTAGTCCGGCCTTCAAAGGTGCCGGAAAGGATCTCCACCTGATCTTCCTCTTTTCTGGAAGAGGCGGATTGGATCTGGCCCGGTTTTCTCCTCCTGAGTTCCTTCTGAATATCCTCCTCGTTGAGAGGCAGTCCGGGCGGGCAGCCTTCCACCACCGCCCCCACAGCCGGACCGTGGGACTCTCCCCAAGTGGTAACCTTAAATAACACACCGAATGAACTGCCGGACATAATGACTCCTTTGGTTAAATTCAAAAAATGGCGCCAGGCGCAGGGCACAAGATGTTAAGATTTGCCCTTGAGCCTTGCACCTTGTGCCTTTAGCTCCAGGCCTTTAACTCGCCCCTTTGAACCTCATAACAACACAAATCTCGGTTCATTAGCAAAATTTATGGGAGCCCGTTTGCTGGGGCAGATCACCAAGTGTGTGATATAAAGCGATTTTAATCACCTCGTAACTACGAAAGCCATAGGCTTTTTTTGTGGTCAATTTCGCTTTGTTGTTAAAGCCCTCTACAGCACCTAATGCGATTCGATCTTTGACCCGGAACCAATTGAGCAAAAGCTCCCAGTGATTGCGTAACATCTTGGCCACTTTCTTCATCGGGTCGATTCGGGAGCGCGTCGTTCTTTGACACCATTCGTCCAGAAATCGACCAGCCCATTTCGGGGAGGTATAGCTCCAAAAGCGCTGCAGATCCTCCTTGAGGAGGTAGGCGCGAACCGTTTTCAGATTGCAGGATAACAGTTCCTTCAGCTTTACCGTTTGTTTGTCGGTTAAATTTTCTGGCCGTTTCAGTAAACACCAACGACTATTAGTCAGGACTGGCTGTTCTCCTTTCGCCTTAAGCTGCTTGGCTTCTTGGGCTCTTACTTTGTCGATGGCTTTACCCACTTGACTCATAATATGAAATCGGTCCAAGATATGAACCGCCTGACCTGCTAACTCGGCCACTATCCGCAGATAGGGTTTCCACATATCACTGCAGATGAAGCGAAGCCGGGCCGTGGCCTCGGGGCCAAAGTCTTCAAAGAAGGCCCGTAAGGTTTTCTGGGTCCGCTCCTGACCTATCCAGAGTAATCGTCGGCACCCGATATCGATTTGATAGACCATCGTCAGGTATTTAGGACCCTTTTTCCAGAAGATCTCATCAATGCCGATAGCCGTAACATTCTCAAGATCTCGATGGGCCAGTCCCCAGGCGACAGCCATCTTAACCGAGCGAAATACATTATCCCAGGTGGTCTGAAAGACCTCGGCCGTTTCTTTCCAACTCAGTCGCTTAGCCCAGCGAGCCAGGAACCAGGAAAAGGGGATGGTCATATGGTTCTTCCCTTGCGCCCAGGGAACCCGCTCTACCTTGACACCGCAACGAGGGCAATCGACCCGCCGGAGGCCGTAAAGGAAAAAAACAGCTATGCCCCAAAGAGGTACAAACTGAAACCATCGGACCGGCAAGGTGTCATAGCCGGGGCCTTTCTTCTCACAGCCCGAACAAATCGGGCGGCTGTTCTGACGAGGACGAATTTCAATCTCCAGGGTCATTTGAGTTCGTCTTCTCCTTAATCGAACTTGACCATATACAAAACCACTATGCTTTTGAACCTGATTAAGGATATATTTGATCTGCATCCCGTTTCTCCTCTGGCGATGGTTTGTTTTCGCACAACTTCCATCTTGCCAGATTTGAGAGCGGGATGCACTTTTATCTTAGTCTAACGTTAACCCCTTTTTATAGGGCCATTTATTACCCATAAATTTTGCTAAAGAACCATCTCTTCAATGATAGTATTGATTGTCTTTCCCTTGGTATCAACTCTGAAATCGGCCAAAGACGCATAAAGTGGAATCCGCTTGTCCAGGGTCTCCCGGATTTCGGCCTCCCAGTCGCCTTCTGAAAGGGGAGGTCGAAGGTCTTCATTTAAGGGATCGGCTTTCATCCTTTCGATTATGGTCTGAACATCGGCAGTCAGCCAAACGATCCGCCCATTTTTTTTTATTATTTCCCTGTTCTCAAGGTTCATTACCGCCCCTCCTCCCAGGGCAATAATACCCGGGGCCAAGGAGGAAATTTCCTTAATGACCGCCTTCTCTACCCGCCGAAAGGATTCCCAGCCCTTTTCCGCCACCCATTCCCGGATTGTTTTGCCAATCCGATCGATGATCATGGCATCGCTGTCATAAAAAGTGACCTTCAATTCTTCGGCCAATTTTTTTCCTGCCGAAGTTTTTCCGGTACAGCGGTAACCAATCAAGATAATATTCATAAATCTAATAAGATTTAAAAAATTCTTTCCAGCTCATCCCAAAAACCCGGGAAAGATTTTTGGACACAAGCCGGATCTTTAATTTTGATGCCCGGTACGGTCAAACCCAAGACCGCAAAGCTCATGGCTATCCGGTGATCGTTATAGGTTTCAATTTCAGCCCCCTGCGGCTTGCCACCTTCAATCCTGAGACCATCATCCATTTCTTCGGTCTGTATACCGGTCTTCTGTAATTCCCTGACCAGGGCGGCCAGTCGGTTGCTTTCCTTTATCCGAAGGTGGGCGACATTTTTAATGATCGTTCGTCCGGGACGACAGGCGGCCAGTATGGCCAGTGTTGGGACCATATCGGGCATATCACCAAGGTCAAAACAATAATCTCCGGGTCCCAGTGGTCCACCTTCAACCTCCATCCAATCATCACCCTGCAGAACCCGGCAGCCAAGTGTTTCCAGAATCGTAAGAAAACGGGTGTCTCCCTGTAGAGTCTGAGCAAAGACAGGCCGGACCCTTACCTTACCCTGACACAGGGCAGCGGCCAAAAAAAAGTAAGAGGCACTGGAAACATCTCCTTCGATCCGACAGACCCTCCCTTTATAGCTTTGATTTTTTTCTATCAAAAAATGATCCGGTGCGTCCCGGATGATCTCCACACCAAACAGAGTCATCAAGGCCGCTGTCATTTCCACATAGGGTCTGGAAGGAATAGGTCCTTGAAGCACCAGGGATAGACCCTCTGTGGCATAAGGAGATGAGATCAGCAGAGAAGAGATATACTGACTGCTGTCAATATTACAGAGCCCGACCTTCCCACCTGGAAGACCACTGGCCTGGATGATGACCGGGGGAAAACCATCTTTATCTTGACTGCAGGCTTCAACGCCCAAGCTGTTCAGGGCCGCCAGCAAGGGCTGAATCGGTCTTTCCAAGAGACGAGCGGCACCGGTGAGGACAAAGTCTCCCTTTCCCAGACAGACCACCGTGGTTAGTAAGCGCATGGCTGTCCCATTGTTTCCCAGATAGATTTCCCGTTGAGGATTGGTGATCCGTCCCTTAGTGCCGTGAACCACTATATCTCCATCATGAATCTCAATTCCGGCACCCAGGAGGGTAAGGGCCTCCAAAAGATAACGGCTGTCTTCAGAAAGGAGAGGTCCTTGTAACAGAGAATCTCCTTCGGCCAGGGCGGCCATGATCAGGGCCCTTTGTGTGTAACTCTTCGAGCCGGGTATGTTCACCTGGGTCTGAAAATGGGCTCGGGGTTTTATTTCAATCATTTTTTCTCAAGTTCTGTCAGGACCACCTCCCGCATATAGGCCCTGGGGGGTTCCAGACCGGTCCAGATCTTTATTTGTTCGGCCCCCTGATGGACAAACATCCCCAATCCGGAAACCGTCTTGCAGCCTGCCTCTTGGACCTCTCTCAGGAGTTTGGTTTTTAAGGGGTTATAAATGATATCCATGACCCAACCGAACTTTTGAAGAAGTTTTTTGGGAAAAGGGGATACTCCTTGGTGCGGAGCCATTCCCAGAGAAGTCGTATTAATCAGACAGTCAGCTTCAATCTTTTCCTTTTCGGATAAAGACAAAAAGGCACAGCCGAATTCATTGGCCAAGGCCTCTCCTTTAGAAATGGTTCGGTTCAGTATAATAGGCTGCCCTCCTTCCTTTATCAGGCCATACAGGACTCCCCTGGCCGCCCCTCCGGCCCCAAGGACCACAAATCGTTTCTCTTTGATATCCATGACATCTTTCAAAGAAAGGACAAAACCGAGCCAGTCGGTATTGTAGCCCTTAAGGTTCCCCCGATGATTCCAGATGGTATTGACCGCCCCAATCCGGCGACAACTCTGCTCTACTTCATCCAAGTGAGAAATTACCTCGGTCTTAAATGGCAGGGTGACACTTACTCCCCGAATATCCAGGCCCCTGATCCCCTGCATAGCCGCTTTTAAGTCTTTTACACAAAAGGAGACATACCGGGCTTTGAGATCCATTAGGTTTAAAGCGGCCTGGTGCATGAGGGGTGAAAAACTATGCACGACAGGGTTTCCAAAAACGGCAAATATATTTAGATCCGGACTTGGCATTCTTGTTTATTCTCTCTCCTCCGCCTTCAATATTTTAAACATCTGCTTGATCTCACCAACCGTCATCTGCCCCGGAGCCGACTCCTCCCCCTTAGCCAAAGAGGCATAGGTCAGATAAGAACCCAGAAAAGGAGCCATGACCCGGCTGATCTTCCCTTTTTCTCCCATGCAAAAGGCGATAATTTCCAATCCCTTTTGTTGGGCATAGGGGATTAGACCGAGAACCTTGAGATTGTCCTCCATCTCACCGGCAGTGGGTACAATCTTGACCATATCGGCACCGGCCCCATACCCCTCTTCCAGTTTTCTTCTTAAGTCCTTAAGGTTTGGGGTCCTGGTATGATTATGATAGGACAGGATCAATTTGGTGCGACCCCGAAATACTTCAATTTTTTTCTTGAGTTCAGAAATCAAGGCATCCTCGGTCCTCATCTCTATATCCACATAATCGGCCCCTAAATCGACAGCCTCTTTCAGAAGGGTCACCCTTTTCCCCTCCCCGCCGGCAAAGGCCCCTCCTTCTTGCTTCGAACGGTTGGTGACCAGGATTTTCCCCTTTTTATGGGCCATCAGTTTTTTTAAATTAACCTTCCGGATTCCATCTATACGCAGTTCTAAAAGTTCTGCCTGAGCGAATCCCTCTTCCATTTTGATCAGGGCCTCCTGCATAGTCCTGGCCATTACAGAAATACAGATACGGGGAAGACGTCGGCCTTGCATTTTTACAGGATATCTCCACTGGGATAAGAGCCCAAGACTTTGATAAAGGTGGTAACCTTGTCTAAATCCTGCAGACAGTTCCGGACCTTTTCGTCCTCTTGATGGCCGGAAAAATCCACAAAGAATAAATATTCCCACATCCGATCCGGCAGGGGATAAGACTCGATCTTGAGCAAGTTCAATTCTCCCCTGGTAAAGGGCTCCAAGGCCCGAAATAGAGCACCTGGCTTATGAGGGGTCCCAAAGAGGATGGAGGTCTTGTCCTTTCCGGTGACTTGGCTTTGTCCTATCCCCATCACAAGGAATCGAGTGGTGTTTAAAGGATGATCTTCAATCCGGTCAGCCAGGATTTTAAGTCGGTACAAATGGGCGGCTTCCCGGCTGCCTATGGCCGCACCTTCCTGGTCTTCCAAGACTTTTTGGGCTGCCTGGGCGGTATTCTCCGCTTTCAGGAATAAGGAGCACTGAGGCAGGTTTCTCTCCAGCCAGCCCTGACATTGAGCAATGGCCTGGGGATGGGAATAGACCCTTTTGATCTTTTCCATCTTTTCCTGGGTAGCCAGCAGATAATGGGATATCCTTAAAAAAACCTCCGCCCGAATGGACAGCGGGGTTGAAATCAAACGGTCGAGGGTGAGTTTAACCGCCCCCTCACTGGAATTTTCTATGGGCACTACCCCGTAAGAGGTCCTTTCCCTTTCCGTCTGCTCAAAGACCATTGAGATGGTCATCTCTGGGAAAAACTGGGCCATTTGACCAAAATGGGCCGTGGCGGCCAAATGGGTAAAAGAGGCTTCCGGACCAAAATAGGCAACCGTGATAGGACGTTGGAGGGCACGGGAGGCTGAGATAATCTCCCGGAAGATCTCCTGTAAGGCCATGTTGGACAGAGGTCCCTGATTGATCTGAGAAAGATACTGATAAACCAGGCTCTCCCGGGAAGGATCATATATCTCCTGCCCGTTCTCATTTTTAACTTCACCGACCTCAAGTGAAAATTCGGCCCGTTCATTCAGAAGGATTACGATTCCCCGGTCCTTTTTCCTTATTTCTTCCCTGAGTTTTTCTAAAGGATTCTCCTTCATTCTTTTAAGGCCTCGATGGTTTGCTGGATTACAATTTCAGGCACGCCCCCATTAACAAAAGGGAGTCCTATCTTCTTAAGGAGCACCAAGGGGAGAATCTGTCCCTCTTTTTTTTTGTCTCTGGTCATCCGTGACAGGATGGCCTTTGTTTCAAAGTTGCTGGGGATACGATGGGGTAGGCCGAAGGCCCGGATCAGGGATTCAATCCTTTCCCGTTCCTGAGAAGGTAAATAGTTTAACTTCTCGGACAAGGTAGCGGCACAGACCATGCCTATAGCCACTGCTTCCCCATGAGAGACGGCATAGTTGGATTCCGCTTCCACGGCATGGCCGATGGTATGGCCAAAATTAAGAATGCGGCGTAGCCCGCTCTCTTTCTCATCCATTTCTACGATCCTTTTTTTTTTCCGGCAGGACAGGGTAATGATCCTTTCCAGCAGCCTGAAATCCCGCTTCTTGATGGCCGGAATCCCCCTCTCCAGGGAACGAAATAGTTCCGGGTCTTCGATGATCCCATATTTCAGGATTTCTGAAAGGCCGTTATTGAATTCTCGATCCCTTAGGGTTTGGAGAAAGGCTAAATCAATAAAAACCGCCTGGGGCTGACAGAAGGTCCCCAGAAGATTTTTACCGGCCGGAAGATCGAGCCCGGTCTTGCCCCCAATGCCGCTATCCACCTGGGCCATCAGGGTGGTAGGAATCTGAAAAAAGGGGATGCCTCTCATATAAATCGAGGCGATAAAACCCGTCATATCCCCTACCACTCCTCCTCCCAAGGCGATCAGGCCGGAATGCCGGTCCACCCCCAAGGCGATCAGGCGCTCTACCAGCTGAAGACAGGTCTGAATATTTTTGGAGGTCTCTCCCTCCGGGAAATCAATCAGGGCAACCTTCAGATCCATTTTCCTTAACGTGTCCAAGACCCTTTCCCCATGAAGGGTGTTTACCTGGGAATCGGTCAGAATTACATAGCGATTAATCCAGTTCCTTTTATTTATAATTACCCCCATGCGATCTACGATGTCCTGGCCGATATAGATTTCATAAGAACGGGAGGTTGTGGTGTCTAAATGGACCATAAGCCGATTCATTGGAGACCCCCTGTTTCTTTTTTGATCATCTTTTGCAGCATCCTTAATTCTTCCATCAGTTGATAGAATTTTTCCGGTTTAAGGGACTGGATGCCGTCACATAGGGCCTTTTCCGGCTGCGGATGCATTTCAATGAGCAGCCCATCGGCGCCTACAGCCAAAGCGGCTCGGGATAAGGGGATGACGTATTTCCAATGTCCGGTGGCATGGCTGGGATCGACAATAACCGGTAGATGGGTAAGTTCCTTTAAAACCGGAATGGCGCTTAGGTCTAAAGTGTTGCGGGTAGCAGTTTCAAAGGTGCGGATACCTCGCTCGCAGAGAATGACTTGATGGTTACCGGCTGAAAGAATATATTCAGCGGACATCAGAAGTTCTTCGATAGTGGTCATCATCCCCCTTTTTAAAAGAACCGGTTTTCTGGCCAGACCGACTTTCTTCAAGAGGGCAAAATTCTGAACATTACGGGTCCCAATCTGCAGGATGTCACTATATTCTTCAACCAACTCTACCTCTGTTGTATTCATGACTTCGGTAATTACCGGGAGTCCTGTTTTTTCCCGGACCTTTTTCAACAGTTTTAGACCCTCTTCTTCCAGCCCCTGGAAGCTATAAGGAGAAGTCCTGGGCTTATAAGCCCCGCCTCGTAAAATTTGAGCGCCGCCTTTTTTAATTATATAGGCACTTTCCATCAATTGTTCTTCACTTTCGACAGAACAGGGACCGGCCATGACCACAAATTCCGGTCCGCCTATGTCA
Source organism: uncultured delta proteobacterium (assembly GCA_963838485.1). Classification (GTDB taxonomy): domain Bacteria; phylum Desulfobacterota; class RBG-13-43-22; order RBG-13-43-22; family RBG-13-43-22; genus RBG-13-43-22. The sequence continues at coordinate 23,086 of CAWIRY010000100.1, forward strand.
AGACTTCCGACCGAAACGATCGTATCCCCTCCTCGGGACTCCCGGCTGGCCAGCTTATACGGTTTGAGGATGGGCACGGTCTTTTCCACTCCGGGAAGATATTCCACTGATTTTAACTGGGCTCTTCCACGGTCGTCTCCAACCACTCCGATAATGGTCTGTTCCACACCCCGGGAAGGATGGGTCTGGTATCCGACCGATTCAATCCAACGGATAACCTGGTCTACTTGATCTGCGGGGGCATTTTTTTCATCACGATCACCATTAGCAACTCCCTTCAAATGGCCTGGGTTTTGCGCTAGCCCTCTGAGGCTTAAAAATAAAAAAGCCATGGAGAGCATCTTTTCGTCTCCCCATGGCTTTTTTTGATCTCTTACTTTTTGTTAAAGTTCTTTAAGAAGTCCGCCTAAGCTTTGGGCAGACCGGTAGGAAGTAATAATAAAAATAAAAACCATACCAAAAGTTAAAGCTGAAAAGTCTTCTACCCGTCATTTTTGGTCCCAAGGCCTTATGTTTGAAAATTATCTTAAAGGAATAAAAGACTCTTTGTCAAGAAAAAATATTTGGAAGAAAAATAGGGTGAAGGGAAGGAGGGGTTTTCTTAAGAAAACAGGATTATACAAAGCCGGTTGGTACACATACAAGGTGATGAAAGGAAAAAACCAGGCAGATTCCCCAGAATTTAGATAATATTTCATTCTGGCAACTCTGATCTTCCCCTATCTTAAACGGTCTAGTGATCCGCTGAAGCCTCGAAATCCTGCTCAAAGATTTTCTCATAAAAAGGAATCTGGGAATTGTAGGAGTCTATCTGAAGTTCAAGGACTATGGGTTTGGGTGGGGGTCTCTGATTAGATTGTAAATGGTTTAAATTTCCCGCCGACTCGATAACTATTACGAATAAGCGTCAATCCGAAGTTGTTCAAAGGAAGAATATGAAAATATTGAAAGTATTGAAAACAATTTTGGATTGACGCATGCAGAACTATGCCGCGGGGGAAGGGTCACAATATCTTATGGGGTTTCAATCTGGGTATTCCCCATAAAATTCTTTATTATTTGAATAGCATAACAAGCGGGATTGTCAAGCATAAATTGGCAAACCCAGGACCACCGCGAAGCGGTTTAGTTCTACGAATAAGCGTCAATCCGAAGTTGTTCAAAGGAAGAATATGAAAATATTGAAAGTATTGAAAACAATTTTGGATTGACGCATGCAGAACTATGCCGCGGGGGAAGGGTCACAATATCTTATGGGGTTTCAATCTGGGTATTCCCCATAAAATTCTTTATTATTTGAATAGCATAACAAGCGGGATTGTCAAGCATAAATTGGCAAACCCAGGACCACCGCGAAGCGGTTTAGTTCTTCGAAAAGAAATCGTCAATGCGCGAGTAAGGTTATATGGCCTTTTAATTCATAATTGCCAAATGTCAGCACATCGGTTACCCGGAAATGTCAGGACATAGGTTACCCGGAAATGTCAGGACATAGGTTACCTTTAATGTCGATTTTTGTGTCAGGACATCGGTTACCCTGGGATTGGAATTGGGATATAATTGCCCAAACCAATACGAACCAGGAGGAGATCCGATGGACGAGGAAACTTTGAGACAGATGGCCATAACACAATATTTTCAAGGCAAGAAACCTATCTCCATTTACCGGGATTTGGGCAAAACCAAAAAATGGTTTTTTAAATGGCTTAAACGATACCGATCTGGGGATGAGCATTGGTACCGAGATCTTTCCAGGGCTCCCCTTTCTCATCCTAACCAGACTCCCCCGGATACCAGCCAGTTGATCACAGCCATCCGAAACGACCTGGACAGTTCTTATGCTCAGATCGGCGTTACTGCCATTCGCTGGGAAGGCCAGAAACTCGGTCTCTCCCTTCCCTCGGATAGCACCATCAATCGAATTTTAAAATGCGAAGACCTGGTCAAAAAAAACCCCTTATCGCCCGAAAGGAGTCGAGTATCCCTATTTCCAGGACCCCTTGGGCATCAATTATATCCATCAGGCCAACCTCGTCGGTCCCAGGTACATCAAGAACGACGGTCGATTTTATTCTTTGCATATCATCGATCGGGGCAGCCATCGGGTTTTTATCCATCCTCAACGCCGGAAAGACGACCTATCCGTAGCCTCAGCCTTGATTCGTTGTTGGAAAACCATGGGCGTACCGGATTTCCTCCAGCTCGACAACGAACTGAGCTTTCATGGCAGCCACCGACACCCCCGATCTTTGGGGATCGTTTTGCGACTTTGCCTGTTGATGGGGATCGAGGTCGTTTTTATCCCCATCGGAGAGCCCTGGCGGAATGCTGTGGTGGAAAGCTTCAATGATACCTATAACCGACGATTCTTCCGTAGGCAATGGTTCCGAAGTTATGTACAACTCCGGGCTCAGTCCAAAAACTTTGAGATTTTCCACAACCGGAACCATCGCTATGGCTATCTCCAAGGCTCAACCCCTTTTGAGTTTCTTGAGGAAGCCGGCTTTAGCCCACTTTTGGCACCTCCCAAATTCACGTTGCCTAAAATTTCCTATATCCCTGATGGGACTATCTCGGTCATTCGCTTCATTCGCAGTGATCGAAAACTGGATATCTGGGGTGAACATTTTCAACTTCCCCAGAATTCGGTTTACTCGTATGTTCGAGCTAAAATCATTACTCACTTACATGAGATTCAGGTCTTTCAGGGGGAGGATCTGGTGGCCATTTTCCCCTACCATCTCCCGCCCTGGATCGACCCTAATCTCTAATTTGGGTAACCTATATCCTGACATTAAAACACTTTGTTCCAGGGTAACCGATGTCCTGATATTTAGTACATAATAGCCACAATCCCATTTATAGGTTTACCATTCCTAATAATTCTAATAACGGCATATCCCACTCTGCCACTAAGATTCTCCCAGCCTTCGCCCAACCCCAGATGAAACTATTTGAAGAATTGTTTGCTGGTCGTTAAATACCGAACCATTAAACCCCAAATCCCATTGAATAAAAGACATAATCAGACTCTGTCACTAACGGGATTAGCTTTTTGAAAAATTATCTTGACAGGGATTCTTAGGTGGTTTATTTACTATTAAAAAGATAGTAATCATAGTAATCATTTTAGAGGATGGATTATGAAACTTTCAACACGAGCCCGATATGGGGTCAGACTAATGCTTTCTTTGGCCCTCAATTACGGTAAAGGGACTGTTTTTTTAAAGGATATTGCCAAGAGAGAGGGAATCTCCGCAAAATATTTGAGCCTGATAATCATCCCCCTCCGAGGCGTCGGCCTGGTTAATTCGAGCCGAGGGGCTTATGGCGGGTATAACCTGGCCAGAGAACCTTCCAAAATTACCGTGAAGGAAATTGTTGATGTCCTGGAGGGAGACTGTTTGGTGAATTGTATAAAAGACTCTTCTGCTTGCTCCAGGATCGCAACCTGTGCCGCCCGGGACATCTGGGTTTTATTGGGCGGTAAAATATCCGAAACTCTTGAATCCATAAATTTGGAAAAGTTGGCCCATATGAGCATGGAGAAGGCGGGAAATTCCTTGAGCCACCAAATTTGAAATTTAAAGTGGACAACTCAAAAAACAAGACTCCTTAAGACCCATCTTCATAGTGAGAAAAAATTTCCTATATCTTTAGTTAGACTTTAAGGAGAAAAACGATGACTGCAAAAGAACCCAATTTGCGAACAGAAACTTTGGCCGTTCACGGTGGTCAGGAAGCCGATCCCACAACTGGGGCACGAGCGGTACCCATTTATCAAACCACCTCTTACCAATTCAAAAGCACGGAACATGCGGCCGACCTCTTTGCTTTAAAGGAGTCCGGCAATATTTATACCAGGCTTATGAATCCAACCACCGATGTGCTGGAGAAGCGGGTTGCCTTATTGGACGGCGGCGTCGGGGCCCTGGCCTCAGCCAGCGGCCAATCGGCCATTACCCTGGCCCTGCTCAACATTGCCCAGGCAGGGGATGAGATCGTCTCCGCGGATAATCTTTACGGGGGGACCTACAATCTGTTTCATTATACCTTTTCCCGTTTGGGAATAAAGGTCCGCTTCGTCCCCTCGAATAACCTGTCGGCCTTTCAAGAGGCCATTACGCCCAAAACCAAAGCGATTTATGCCGAATCTATCGGCAATCCCAAGTTGGATGTGGCCGATCTGGAAGGCCTTGCCTCGCAGGCCCATAAAAACGGTATTCCCTTTGTCCTGGACAATACGGTTTCCCCCTATTTGCTTCGACCGATCGACTTCGGGGTGGATATTGTCGTCTATTCGGCCACCAAGTTCATCGGCGGACACGGCACTTCTCTGGGTGGACTGATCGTCGATTCCGGGAAATTTGATTGGACGAACGGCAAATTCCCTTTGATCGCACTACCTGATCCGAGCTACCACGGTCTTAATTTTGTGGAAGCCTTAGGGAATATCGCTTACATCATCAAGGCCCGGGTGACACTTCTGCGCGACCTTGGACCGGCCCTTTCGCCTTTCAATTCCTTTCTGTTGCTTCAAGGTCTGGAGACGCTGCATCTGAGAATGGCCCGGCATTCGGAGAACGCTCTGCAGGTGGCCAGGTATCTGGAAAAAAATCCAAGAGTCGGCTGGGTCAATTATCCAGGACTTCCCTCCAGCCCGGAAATTAGCCGGGTCAGGAGATATCTTCCCCGGGGAACAGGCGCCATATTGACCTTCGGCATCAAAGGAGGGGCACCGGCAGGAAAAAAATTCATAGAATCCTTACGGCTTGTTTCACACCTGGCTAATGTCGGCGATGCCAAGACCCTGGCCATCCATCCGGCTACCACCACACACCAGCAGCTTACAGCTGAAGAACAACTTTCCACAGGAGTGACGCCTGATTTGATTAGGCTTTCCATAGGGATTGAGCACATTGACGACATTATCGAGGATATCGGTCAGGCCTTGACCATGTCTTCGCATTAAAAAAAATGATTTTGATGATGAATGTATAAAAAACTACGATGATTCGGTATTCGTCTCCCGGACCGGTTCGATCTTTATCCATAATAAGAAAAAAAGTTGGGAATATAAAAAATGAAACAAAGAACACCATCATCTCCTTCGGTCCGGGAAAAAAGTCTGCGCTATGTGGAAACCTGACAGGTTACTCTGGCCGAACCTTCCCAAGAGCTCGCATTGGAATCTGGGCGGACTTTGGGTCCGATTACTTTGGCTTATGAAACTTACGGGAGGTTAAACAGCGACAAGAGTAATGCCATCTTGATCCTGCACGCCCTTTCGGCGGATGCCCATGCGGCCGGGTTTCATAAGGGAGAAAAAGACCCCGGATGGTGGGATATCATGATCGGTCCCGGAAAGGCCTTTGATACCGATAGGTTCTTTATCATCTGCTCCAATGTGATCGGCGGGTGCAAGGGCAGTACCGGACCTTCCTCGATCTATCCGAAAACCGGCAAGCCTTTTGCCCTTGATTTCCCTTTTATCACCATTGCCGACATGGTCAAGGCTCAGGCCCATCTGATCGATTATCTGGGGATCGAGAAACTCCTCTGCGTTGCCGGCGGTTCCATGGGTGGCATGCAGGTCCTGCAGTGGGTAGCCTCTTTCCCGGAACGTGTCCGGGCGGCCATTCCCATTGCCACGGCCCTCAAACACTCTCCTCAGCAGATCGCCTTCAACGAGGTGATCCGGCAATCGATTATGGCCGATCCGGCCTGGCGGTACGGGAATTACTACGACCATGGTCAACCCCGGAAAGGGCTGGCCCTTGCCCGTATGATCGGTCACATCACCTTCATGAGCGATCAGTCCATGGAAGAAAAATTTTCCCGCAAGCTCAAGAACGGCAATTTGAATTTTGATTTCGCCGTTGATTTTGAGGTGGAAGGATACCTTCGCTACCGGGGAGATAATTTCGTCAAGCGCTTCGACGCCAATTCGTATCTCTATATCACCAAGGCCCTCGATTATTTCGATCTTTCCGGAGGGAAGCTGATCCAGAACCGGGACACGGTGGACACTCGGTTTCTCATCATTTCCTTCAATTCTGATTGGCTTTATCCCTCCTATCAGTCACAGGAGATCGTTCGGCAGTTGAAGACGAATTTTATAGATGCCACTTACTGCGAGCTTCGTTCGACCTATGGTCATGATGCTTTTTTAGTCGATGTCGAGGAACAAACGTATTTAATCAAACACTTCCTGGATAATATTTGATAATGGACAAGAAAAATTCAACGATAAAGCCAACTTCAGCAATTCGTTTGGATCACCAGATCATTTATGATGTGATCGAACCGGGGTCCCGTGTCCTCGATCTCGGCTGCGGTACCGGAGATCTCCTTTCTCTTTTAGCCGACGGGAAAAAGACCCAGGTTCAGGGCATCGAACTTGAGGACCGGGCCATTCACGAATGTGTGAAAAAGGGGATCAATGCCTTTCAAAGTGATATCGAGAGCGGTCTTAAGGAATATCCGGACCGGGTCTTTGATTATGTGATTCTTAATCAAAGTATGCAGGAGGTCAAACAGGTTGATTTTCTGGTTAACGAAGCCTTGCGCGTCGGCCGCGTTTTAATCGTTGGTTTCCCGAATTTTGCCTTTTGGAAGGCCCGATATATGCTTTTGCAAGGCAAAGCCCCGATTACCAAGTCTCTGCCTTATTTCTGGTTTAATACCCCCAATGTGCGCTTTTTAAGCATCAAAGATTTTTCTGATTTTTGCCAAGAGAAGGGGCTCAAAGTGCTTAAGGCCTTTTATCTGGGAGAAAAGCGCAAGATGAAATTCTTTCCGAATCTCCTGGCCCTGAATGCCATTTTCGTCATTACCCAGGGAAAGGATAACGGCTGATCATGTCCAACGGATTTATAGCCAGGATAAAAGAAGACGTCCAGACAGTTTTCAAAAAAGACCCTGCCGCCAGAAATGTCCTTGAGGTCCTTTTCTGCTATCCGGGTTTGCAGGCCGTCTGGATGCACCGAATCGCCCATTTTTTTTGGAACCACAAATTTTATCTTTTGGCCAGATTTTTATCTCATGTTAATCGGTTTCTGACCGGTATCGAGATTCATCCCGGGGCCACAATAGGCCGGCGTTTTTTTATCGATCATGGTTCCGGGGTGGTGATCGGAGAAACGGCCGAGATAGGTGATGATGTCCTGATGTATCAGGGGGTTGTTCTGGGAGGGGTGAGTCTGGAAAAGAAAAAACGCCATCCCACTATCGGCAACCGCGTTCTCATCGGCTCAGGGGCCATCCTCCTGGGTCCCATACACATTGATGATGATGCCAAGATCGGTGCGGCCTCTCTGGTCATCAAAGACCTCCCGGCCCACACTATTGCTGTAGGGGTAACGGCCAGGGTCGGACGCGGTGTATCCCTGAAAGAGATACAGGAACTGGGGCATAGTAAACTTCCCGATCCTATTGCCGAGAACTTTCATGTACTGGCCAAGAAAATCGACCGTCTGGAAAAGAAATTGGCCGGGATGGAAAAAAATCAAAACATAACTGCAGATAGCCATATTGAGTCAATGATGTTGGATTTATTGGGCATCCTTCCGATATCCGAAGAATTGAATAGAGGGGCCGGGATTTGAACGAACGGTTTTTTGATAGTATTAAGGGTCTCGTAGTTATCTCGACAATAATTCTATTGATTAAGCTCGAATTAATTGGGGTATGGGGGACTTCTTTTCAGGGATTGTCCACAAGGTCACCTTCTACCCCTATGCCGGCACGGACGGCTAAGTTTATTGGAGGCTGGGCCGTGTCACCTAAGCTGATGTCGGGCTTTTGTGTCGGCCTAATTTTGAACAAGGTTCAACATTGGCTCGGTAAAGAAGCCTGGGACTTGTTGGGTGGCAACCCTGAAAAGAAGACCTCCATACCCCACAGCAACATTTGATCGATATTACTATGAGACCCTTAATAACCTCCATTTCTTTTATTTGAGATTTGTCTCCCCATACACAAATAGGTAAACCAAAAAGAGGTTTCATGAGTCTGGAAACAAAATTTGATAATTTGAAAAAGACCATCGGAAACTTTTCCCGGGTAGTCGTTGCCTATTCCGGTGGTGTAGACAGCACCCTTCTATTGAAGGTCTGTGTAGATGTCTTAGGTCGGGAAAATGTTTTGGCCCTTATAGGCACTTCACCTACCTACCCAAAAACAGAAATTGAAGAGGCAAAAAAGCTGGTCGATCTGATTGGCGCTCCCGTCAGGACCATTGATACCCATGAAATGGAAAATCCGGACTTTGTGGAAAATTCGCGGAACCGTTGTTACCATTGCAAATTGCACCTTTTCCGGATCGCCTGTGAATTAGCCGGGCGCGAAGGATGTGTCCATGTTCTGGAAGGGTCGAACCTTGATGATGAAAAAGACTATAGACCAGGGAGAAAGGCTATTGCTGAATTGAAAGTAAAAAGCCCTCTTCTCGAAGTTGGTTTGAACAAAAAAGAAATCAGGACCCTTTCAAAAATGCTCGGGCTTCCAACATATAACAAACCCTCATATGCCTGCCTGTCGTCAAGAATCCCTTATGGAACAGCCATTACCTTTGAGTTGCTTACCAGGATAGAACTATCTGAAATGTTTTTGAAAAGAATTGGCCTGAATCAGGTCAGGGTCAGATGTCACAACGATATCGCTCGGATTGAAGTGGAACTCAACGAGTTTCCCGAGGTATTGAGGGATCGAGAACAGATTCTTGAGGAGTTAAAACAATTCGGCTTTAACTACATCACCCTTGATCTTCAGGGATACAGAAGCGGGAGCATGAATGAGCCCCTGGAAACATTGGGCCATCTGGATTTAAATGGGAAAATTAAATGATCGAGAAGAATAAGAAAGTTATAGCCGTGGGCATGAGCGGAGGCCTGGATTCGACTATGGCTGCTCTGATGCTGAAACAAAAGGGGTTCAAGGTAATCGGTCTGACCATGAGCCTTTGGGATGACTCTCTGAAAGTTAAAAGCTCTAGGAGCGGATGTTACGGCCCGAACGAAGTACTGGACATCGAAGCAGCTCATCGCGCTGCTCAAAAGTTGGACATAAGACATTATGTGATCGATCTTCGCAAACCCTATCAAGAGATGGTCATTGACTATTTTCGCGCGGAATACTTAAAGGGAAAGACTCCTAATCCCTGTATCATTTGCAATGCTAAGATCAAATTCGGCACCCTTTTGGAAAAAGCCCTGTCTAGCGGAATTGTTTTTGATCTTTTTGCCACCGGGCACTATGCCAGGGTTGAATACGATCTCCTCCATAAGAGGTATTCCTTGAAGAGAGGAGTTGATGAAACAAAAGATCAATCCTATTTCCTTTACCGTCTTTCACAAGATCAGCTGGAAAGAACTCTCTTTCCCCTTGGGCATTATCGAAAAAATGAGGTAAAGGCCTTGGCTGAAAAGGCCGGATTCACCGAAATATTGAAAAAACCGGAAAGCCAAGACTTTTTTGAATGCGATGATTATGGACCGTTACTCAAGACGCCGTATAAACCCGGGAAAATCCTGGACGTGAATGGAAAGGTCATCGGCGAACATCGGGGGAATGCCCATTATACGGTGGGGCAACGCAAAATGCTCAATCTGCCGGGATTGAAAGAACCCTTTTACGTTCTCACTATCGATGCCGGACGGAATGAGATTATAGCGGGGCCGAAAAAAGATCTCCTCCAGGATAGACTGATCGCTGAACATCTCCATTGGATAATACCCTTTCATTCAATCCAAAAAAGAAAACTTCAGGCGCAAATTTGCTACAGAAGTAAACCGGCCGAGTGCCTTCTTTATCCGGCAGAAGATCAGACTGTAAAGGTAGAATTTAAAAGGCCCCAGGAGGCCATCACTCCCGGACAATCCATTGTATTTTTTGAAGGGGATACGGTGTTGGGCGGAGGGATCATCAGGAGTGCTTTCAAAGGATAAAAAATGAGACAAATTTATCTCGACTACGCAGCAACCACACCATTATTACCTGAAGTTTTTGAAACTATGAAACCCTATTACTTCGATTATTATGGTAACGCTTTCCTTCGATTTATATCTTCTTCGTTAATAACATTAAGCGTGTTTGAAGGAGATATTTTTTTTGATGAGAAAAAACTAATCAAATATGTGGAAGGGGAAAAAGGATTTATTCTTCTGGTAACCACAAGTCTTGTCTTTTTACTGACTAATTCTCCTTCAATATTTTCCCAAAAATTGTTCCAGTTAGGTATAAACTTTGTTTTAAACCCACAGGTATTAATAATTCTATCACCCACCTGTTCCTTAATATTTAGGCCTAATAAATTTAGTAGGTTAATAACATAATATCATTTAACTTCAAAAGGTTAATCTTTGTTCGACCGATTTTATGCCAACTAAATCGGAGAAAATCCAAAAAAAATTTAAATCACCTTACATTAAGACCGAATTTAACATAATACATAAGAAATTTCTTTATATATATAGAGGGAGATATTTATCCTTTTTAAGGATTCCGACAGTATCTTTCGCAGGCGGGATACTTTCCGGGACAACATAAACTCTTTGAAATCTTCAACTCAAATTGGGGGAACTCAATTATCTCATCGGTGGTAGGTTTATTCCCCAATTTTCCACCTCCCGTAAATGTTCCTGGAATGTCCCAGGGAAAGTGCGCGGGCAGGGGATCCAGCCTTGCCAATCCTCGATGATCAGTCGGGATCTATCCCCGCAAGATATTGATAATCCGGGAAAGGGAAGAGGGCAGCCTCCCCTTATCGGCCCGCTAAGTCTATTCCCGGATTCTTTTCTAACCTGTCACTCAGTATCTCCTACAAAGCCTACTGTTCCGGCCGGCCTCTCCCCCAGCCTCAATTGCATAGTCACTTAGAAATCGTCAACAAATTAACTTTACATTTCACTATAAAATGATATACTTTTGGACATGGATAATGAATCACGCCTGAGACAAAAGTTATCACATATTTGGCCTCATCTAAATGAACGGTCGCGTCGTTTAGTCGCGGCTGCCGAAGCGGTACAACTTGGACGCGGTGGCGTTTCTCTGGTGAGTCGTTCCAGCGGGCTATCTCGCGTCACCATCACCAAAGGCATTCGCGAATTGGGAGACGAAACGGTTCCGACAACCCGGGTACGGCGGGAAGGTGCCGGGCGACCCAGTTCGGTATCAGTCGACCCGAACTTGCCGGAGGAACTGGAAGCCTTGGTGGAGCCGTTGACCCGGGGTGACCCGGAATCGCCGTTACGCTGGACCTGTAAAAGCACACGTGCACTCGCCAAGGAACTGGCTAGTCAAGACCACTCGATTAGCCACGAAAAGGTTGCTCAATTACTTCGGTCCATGAATTACAGCCTTCAAGGCAACCGGAAGACCGAAGAGGGTGACGACCATCCCGACCGAGACGAGCAATTCAGGTACATCAACAACAAAGTTCGCAGGACGATGGCTTCTAAAAATCCGGTCATTTCCGTCGACACCAAGAAGAAAGAGTTGATCGGTAACTTCGACAACAAAGGCAGGCAATGGCGAAAAGTGAAGGAGGCGGAACAGGTCAATGGGCATGACTTTCCGCATCCATCCATTCCCCGGGCCTACCCCTATGGCATCTATGACCTGGGTTTGAACCGGGGCTTCGTCAACGTCGGTACCGATCATGATACCGCCGCCTTCGCGGTAGCCTCGGTCAGGGGTTGGTGGCGGCACGAGGGGCGACGGTTGTATCCCCAGGCGACCGGACTACTGATTACCGCCGATAGCGGAGGCAGCAATGGGTATCGGCTACGACTCTGGAAATTTGAATTACAAAAAATGGCGGATGAGATCAGTCTACCCATTGCGGTTTGTCATTTCCCACCGGGAACAAGTAAGTGGAACAAGGTGGAGCACCGCCTCTTTTCATTTATCTCCTCCAACTGGCGTGGGGAACCATTGCGCGACTATGAGACGATAGTCCAGTTGATTGCCAAAACCACTACCGCCAAGGGTTTAGCTGTGGTTTGTCGGCTTGATCGACGAAAATATCGTATCGGCCGTAAAGTCAGTGACACAGAAATGGCCACCATCAATATTGTCCCCGAAAAATTCCATGGCGAATGGAACTATGCAATTCGACCAAGGGGATGTGCCTAATTGTAAATGTAATTTATTGACAGTTCCTTAGTATCTCTTACGATGGCCCCTGACCGTCTATTCGAGTCCGATTTATTCCACTGCCTCTAAAATACTACCCGAATTTTCGACAATAAATAGTTTGGCCATATTTTGCAAGGATCGTTCATGGGCCTCTTTATCCATGGAGGAGACGCAGTTGGATACCACAACCGGATAAAATCCCCAGTTGGAGGCGTCCCGGGCAGAAGATTCCACGCCGAACTCCGTGGCTCCTAATCATCCCCTCCACGTCCCACCCATTCAACCTAACCCTGAATATCTAACATAAAAATAGGGTCCGAGGATATACAGGTTAATACTACCTCTCTTGAATCTTTTGTTCTTCCATTTATTTTTGACATTTGTATTTTCTTTCAGTATGATTTACCAAAGCCATTGGAATCTAACATGAGATTGTAATTTAGAAAGGAAAGAGCATGAAGAAAAGCAACCTGAAACAATATCTGCAAACTTGGCTGAATTATCTTAAAGGGAAGACAGAGATTAACTATAAAGAACTGGGGAAGCTTCTGGAGAAGAAGTTCAAAGACCAATATTCCGGCATAACTTTAAAAAGGTATACTACCACCCTGAAAGGCAATCTTTTGGAAAATGGGTATATTTCAGGGAAAAAGGGCAAGGGGGTTAAGGTTGAGTTCTTTCCCATTGTTAAACCGATTACCCTGCCGGTATTGAATAAATGTCTTTCCCGTGATACTAAAAAGGTCCATTTTGAAGAAAAGGATTTGACCTCGGTAGTCGAGAAACAAGCCTCTCCTCCTCCTAAAAAAGCTCGGAAGAAAAGGGCTAAAGCACCAAAGAAGAAGATCAAGGCCTCAAGTGTTCGCCAGAAAGCACCCAAAGGGAAAAAGGTTAAGTTACCGGTTCTACGGGTCTCCAAAGGGGGACAGAGTGAATCCGAACAAACCGCTTTTTATGTTGCCCAACAATTAGCTGAACACATAGGTGAACTGGAAAGTCGACTGGCGGCGTATGAACGGATTTTTGAGAACCTGAGAGGGTTATTCAACATGGAAATTCTCGAAATGGAAGATTGGATGGAAGAAAATTTTTAAATAATTTGCGTCCGAAAAATAAAGGTTCCCAGATAGAGCTTTCAACCGTTTTTACTTTCTCTTTCTGCCGCCCTGGCCGTCACGACCTGTCGGGTGTTGGGGGTGACCTTCTCCGCACCGGTTGTCATGTCGGCCATGACCATGCCCATCCCGGCCATTGTCGAGAACGGACTGATGGAAACGGCCCTGGGTTTAAAGGCCGCCGGAAGCCTGATGTGGACCGGGACTCCTATTCCCCACAATCTTAAGGAACTTGTGGCCACCGGAGTACCTTTGGCCGCTAATGTCAAACCTTTCCAAGACCGGGATAAGATGTTCCAGGGCATTGATGAGATCCTGGAGGCCGGTGTTAATTGGTTGGGAGTGGAGATCGATTCCGGACAGGGGACCAAGATAAGGGATCGAGTGGTGGCCTCCGGCTGCGCCCCTCTCTCTTTCAAGGAATTGTTGGAGATCCGGAGAAGGGTGTCTTTGCCACTCATATTCAAGGGTGTCTTGAGCGGTATCGATGCCCTTAAGTGTGTCGATGCCGGTGCGGATGGTATCGTCATCTCCAATCATGGAGGGCAGACCCTGGATTATCTGGCCCATCCCCTTCAGGTGATGGATGAGATCCTTCCGGCGGTAAAAGGAAAGGCGGCGATCATCATCGACGGCGGTTTTCGCCGTGGTAGTGATATCGTTAAAGGTCTGGCCTTTGGGGCCTCTCTGGTAGGGTTGGGAAGGCCGATTCTTTATGGCCTGGCGGCTGGAGGTCAGGACGGGGTAAAAGGAGTAATCGAAGGAATAACCCAGGAATTGCAGAGGATTATGACCATGGTCGGCGCCCCTGATCCGACCCAGGTCCCCCGAGATATTCTGGTGAGTGATTGACTTGGAATAGGCCTAAATACCATTCTGAGCACTATCAGGTCAGATATTAGAGGATAGCTATGGCTTTATGTAGATGTTTAGAAAATCATGCTTGGCCCAAAGGTCGGGTCATAAAATATATCGGTTACCTCAAGCCCATTGGATACCCCGAGACTTTTTTAATTTGTGGCCTATGTGATAATCCAGGAGTAATATGGATCGAAAAAGAGGACGAATCAGCTGATCGAAGCGGCCAGAGGATCTTTACTGGACCACATGCTTTTACAAGGATGAAGGCCGAGAATAACGGAGTCCATAAAAAAACCGAAAAGAATAGGAGCAAATTGCCAAAAATAGTCGAAAAATTTGATCAGAAAGGGCAGGACAATGATGAAAGCATACGACTACATTCTTTCCAAACAAATTCAATGGGCCTTGAATCGTGGTATTCCAATTGTTGGCAGCAGAGGAGGACGTGGTTGGCCCGCATATACACTTGAACTTAATCAGAATCTGTTTGAACCTTTAGATCCCACTATCAGAAAATGTTTCATGGGAGGTGACGGAAATGAAATTAACGACAGGAGCGATGGCCCTCCAAAAATGCAAGCTCTGCACTCATCCTCGGCTTTGAGTGTCAATATTTTTCAATATTGGCAGGCCATCAATCAGATCCCAGTCATAGCTGCTGCATGCGGATTTTGTCGAAAAGGAAATGATGTTTCTCAAAAAATTGTATTTGAGGATAAATATCCTATAGATAGCAAATTCCAATTCCCCCCAAACATCGATATCGTTTTCTGGAACTCGGAATCATCGAAGTACAGGAGGTTTGCAATTGAATGTAAGTTCTCAGAAGCGTATAGCACACACGGTCAAAATGGTTTGAAGCCTGAATATATGAGACTTGGTGCTTTGTGGGAAGACATCCCAAATCTCCAGAGGCTGGCAGAATCATTATGTCCAAACGACACCAAGTATATTTACCTTCATAGTGCTCAGTTGATCAAACATATCCTTGGTCTCAAGAAAAAGGATGGAAAATCCGGATTCAGGTTGCTTTATCTTTGGTATGATGTTCTGGGTAAAGAAGGTGCAATGCACAGGGAAGAGATTGAAGATTTCTCAAAGGCAGCAAGGGCCGACGATGTAAAGTTCCATGCCTTAACTTACCAGGAGTTAATCGTTGGAATGTCCTTAAATTTCAGGCAGGACCATGACACGTATATAAAATACATTACCGATCGCTACTTATAGAAGGGCTCGAAAACTAAGTCAATCCTCTGGGGGAGAAAGGAGTCATTACCAAGGTAGAAATACTCAGAGAAAAAAAGTAACTAAATTAAAAGCAACCAGTATTGGGCACTTAAACCATTATAGATATCCCTTTGTTAGACGACGACTACCGGCAAGCCTTTCTTTATATTATGGACGAAATCCATTTGGTCATGGTCTGTTCAGCCGATAAATTGCCTTGGTTTCCCAAAGATGAGGAACAATTAGAGTTAAGTTTAAGGGTCTATAGGCGTTGGCATCCAGATCCGGACAAGAACACCATCCTTAACTTTCCATGGCCAAAACCATGGCATATCCCAAAAGTCCCGGCCGACTATTTAAATCCCACCGATGAGGAAAAAAAGAAGGTCAGAGATTTTATAGCTGATAATGAAGGGCCTGGGATGGACCCCTTGACCGAAATGATAGTTCAACTAGCCAAGGATCTGATTAAGGAGGTCCATTGAATAAAGGTTGTAGGATGGTTATAATCCAAGAAAAAGACAGCGGGGATAGATAAGGTCTATGAGGTCTACAAGAAAGGTAAATAGTGGAGAAAGATTAGAAGCCCTTCTGAGGGCATTGATGGGGGTCAAAGATAAGAGGGAGGAGGCCTTTATTTTGCTTACCGCGGTCCCGGAGGACGATCTTCCCGAAGTGGTCCGGTATTTGAGGAAGCTTAACGGGTTGGAAGATCGATCCTCCCCGTGTACCCTGAATTGATATGACTGTTGGAGTGGACATGATATTTTCTAAGATTATCTCAGGCGGCCAAACCGGGGTTGATAGGGCAGCTTTAGACGTAGCCTTGGAATTGGGTATTCTCTGTGGGGGTTGGTGTCCCAAGGGCCGAAAGGCTGAGGATGGCCCAATTGACCCACATTATCCCCTTAAAGAAACGAATTCCCCCAATTATCCGCTCAGGACCGAGAAAAACATCAGGGAATCAGATGGGACCCTAATCTTGACCAAGGGGCCGGTTAACGGTGGAACCTCCCTAACAGAACAGTTAAGGCCGAGGAGGCGGAGAGAATCGGCCTCATCAGCCAGTTGGTTAAGGAGAAGGATCTGATGGATACGGCCATGAAAACAGCACGTATTATGCTTGGTAAAAGCCCCTCAGGGTTACGTCTAACAAAGGAAACTCTTAATCAAAATCTTCACGCCTCTTCACTTGATGCCGCCATTGAGCTTGAGAACCACAACCAGAGTATATGTTGTTTCGTTCCCGAATTTCTCGAAGCCGTAGAAAAATTCGATAAACGAAGGGGAAAATAGCTTTGCAATATCTTAGTTTACTTTGAAGAGGAACATGCTTTGCGTCATATAGGAGAAAGATTATCAGAATCATTGGTCTTGTCGGAAGCCACGTTAAGAACGGTAATGTGACCGCCCTGCTCGAAGATGCTTTTTCTCATGCCGGGAAAGCCAAGGACCTCTCGGCTGAAATGATCCCCCTGGCCGGTAAAAAAATCGGCCCCTGCTTGCATTGTAATTGGTGCATCAAAAACCAGACGCCGGAAAGACCCTGTTCCCAGCAGGATGATATGGGCCCCATCTATGAAAAGCTGTTGGAGGCCGATGGTATCCTCATCGCCTCGCCGGCCCATTTCGGCCGTTTATCAGGTTTGACGGCTGATATGATGGACCGCACCAGGGCCTTTATCCACGGCAATCTTTACAAACTTCCGCTCAAGAACAAAATCGGAGGGGCCGTTGCCGTGACCTTCTTCCGCGGCGGCGGATTGGAGACCACATTGTCGAGCCTGGACCTGTTTTTTCTATGCCACCAGATGATCCTGGCCAACAGCCGATTGTTTCAATTGGGGGCTGGGGCTTATTCCAGCCGCGAGGGCAAGGGCAATTTTGAAAAAAACATTCGGCATATGACCCTGGAAGACGACTACGGCGTTCAGTCGGTCAAGTTGTTGGTGAAACGCGTTGTAGAACTGGCAAAAATCATTAAAGCCGGGACAAAGGCCCTGGAGGGTCGTTAAGAGTACAGGGCTCGCTCTTCCTTGAAACGTAAATCGGCTTCAATCTAACAGAAAAGTAGGCGGTATGGCAAGATAAGAGCCGTTATTATTGGAGTAAATATGGAACCAATACCCTTGCCCTCCGGTATTTATGTACTTTCTGAGTTTGCATTCTTGAGTTCCTGGGGACAGAAATTGAGAAAAAGCAAAAGTTATCGACTTAGTTCAAATAGGGGAACTTGATTTAAAGGAAACCATTTGCGAAATCATTACGTTAGAAAAGGTTATCGAAGGCTTTACATTGGCTACACAAACAAAAAGGATTTTCAGTAAGAATTGTACTTGACATGGAGAAATAGATAACCGTGACCTGAGACATCCAAAACTCCAACCAAAAACCTCTAATTTAAAAGAGATCCTCTGTAAATATCGGCAAGTTTTACCTCGATAAAGGAAATTGGAGGAATCAGGAGAGATTCGACATTAATAGATAATAAATTTTGGGGAAAGGATTAAGGGGCAATATTTATGGGACCATTAACAGGTACAAAGATCATTGAGATTTCGGGGATCGGTCCAGGTCCATTTTGTGGGATGATGCTGTCCGACATGGGGGCGGAAATCATCCAGGTCAACCGTATCAAGACCCCTCCCGATCAAGGAAATGGAAAGGACGTTCTGAGCCGAGGGAGGATGGCCATTGCAGTTGATTTAAAACGGCCCGAAGGGACGGAAATCGTTTTGCGATTTTGCGAAAAAGCCGACGCCCTCTTTGAAGGTTTTCGACCAGGTGTAACCGAGAAACTGGGAATTGGCCCGGAGCCGTGCATGGCCCGCAACCCGAAGCTTGTATACGGGCGGATGACGGGCTGGGGACAGACTGGTCCTCTGCGGATGGCAGCCGGGCACGACATTAATTACATCTCGCTTTCTGGAGCTTTGCACGCTATAGGACGCAAGGGGGAGTGTCCCGTGCCTCCGCTCAATCTTGTCGGTGATTTTGGAGGGGGAGGGATGCTGCTTGCCTTCGGCATCGTTTGCGCTTTGGTCGAGTCCCTGCGATCCGGAAAGGGACAGATCGTAGATGCGGCGATGGTAGACGGATCGGCAATCCTAATGTCGATGTTTTTTGGCAGGCGGATATTTGACAAGAGATTTTCCGGTGAGCGAGGGACGAACATGCTTGATTCAGGAGCTCATTTCTATAATGTGTATGAGACAAAAGATGGCAGATATATATCCATCGGCTCTATTGAAGCCTCAATTCTACGCAGAATTAATTCTGAAGGCAGGTCTCGATCCGGTACGCTTGGCAGCCCAAATGGATCGTGACAAATGGTCAGAATACAAAAGAGAGTTGATTGCTGTCTTTAAATTAAAAACCAGAGACGAATGGTGTGCCCTAATGGAAGGTTCGGATGTTTGCTTTGCTCCGGTTCTAGCGATGGATGAAGCGCCAGAGCATCCTCATAATAAGGCGCGAAATACTTTCATCACGATTGATGGATTTCTCCAGCCGGCACCTGCTCCGCGGTTCAGCCGTACCGTTCCAGAAGTGCGCGGGAGCGCTTTTAATCCAGAGCGTGACTCGGTCTCTGTGCTTGCCGATTTCGGAATTAGTGAAGAGGAGATCAAACCCCTTCTAAAAGAGGGAATAATGGGGCTCTGTTGAGATAAAATCAGAATTAACAGATGCAAAAGAAAAAGCGACAGATTTAGTAGCTGAGAGTGAGCGGTTAGTAAGGCTATTACCCTTTTGTGGGCAAGAGCAGATAAGCTACCTCGGGAAAGACAGATAGATATTGCAAAAAAGACTGCTACCGCAAGATGGGAAAAATCAACCGATTAGAAATATTTAATTTATTTTAACGTTTAGGTCTTTTTAATCCAAATATTCCTGCGTTATTAAAACTGTCATGAATATTATTTTTAATTATGTAAGAATACTTAAGAGAACCGAAAACTTATGTACCAATAATAGACAGGACAGATCCCTGCGTTCTCACGGTAAAGATCATTGAACTGTAAAATCTGAAACCTTCCGTCCAACACCTCATGTGCCGATTTTTCGCCAAGCCTTTCAATGACCTCTTGCCGGGTTATTTCAGTAATCCACCGTGAAGAATTGGGCACGTGGCTCAGCTTAGGAAGGATTGCCGCCGGAAGCACGAGGATTGGGGTCTATGATGCTATAATGGGAATAACAAATGACGAGCGGTTATTCTTCGATAGCGTATTTCGGATAATATTTTTCAGTCTGGTTTTCTTAACCAAGAAGGGTGTGGGAATGGACTATATAAAAGAGGTCGTCCTAACCCGTCCTTGGGGAGCTTCCTTTTTTGACGCTCTCGACTTATGGCTCCGGCGAAAAGCCGCCTATAACCTTTTTCTCAATGATGGTCCGGCTTTTTTCTTATCCCACAGGGATGAAATTCGTCCGGCCTTGCTCGATTACCTGGTCCTCAAATTTAACCTCCCTCCCCAGCTTTACAAGTATAATAAACTTAAGTAGTTACGTTTAGGTGTATTTTCTATTTTATTGAATATGCTGAAACTTTCTGATATTGTATAAAAAATTGTTCAATAATTTGTTATGTTGATCTGGCATAAAAGGGGTCTATCGAAAGAAGGAGAAGAATGGGCGTGCTTGATGGAATTGAAAAAACAGAAATCAGGAATATACTGGGAAAGGGGTGGCTAACCCATGATGGTATGTGGTTTTACCACACTTGCCGTGAATTCGGGATAGAGAAAGGCAATGAATTAAACAAAGCGGCTATAAAATCCCTGTCACCAATTGAGGTGGATAGAATGAAACGGCTTCTGGGGATTGCCCAGGAAAAATTCAAAACTTTTGATGAACTCGTGCAATTTATGCTTGCGGCCCTGGAATTGACTTTGCCAGATTCGGTTTTTAAGAAGCTTCACTTTACCCCATATGCCGGAAATTTGATACGCTGGAAATGGGAAAGTTTGCAATGCTTTGCTTACAATGGGATGAAAAAGATCGGAGTAATCGATGGATACCGTTGTGGAGTGATGTACAGAATTGAATGCTGGCTTGAAGCTTTGGGTGTCAAATATTCAATGCAACCTGTAATCGAAGGGTGTCTCATGCATGAAAAAGGGGTATGTGAAGGGGATATTCAAGTTTTTCTTACCGCAGGAATGCAGAAATAAAAGGCGGAAAAAATAACCATTTTCTGCACCTGCAGGTGAGAAATATTTTAGGCTCTGACGCGAAGGTGACTGTATTGACTCAGTACGACGCCATCCAGGAAGTGTTGATGGGAGATAATAGATCCCATTTCTCGAAGAGGTAAGATTTTTTATTTAAGGGACCAACAGAAAAATTGAACAAAAAATGTTGCAGACAGAGCCCAAATTAACTTCACCCATTTAAGGGGGTTAAGAAGATAGATGAGACACCTATCCTTTTCCAGCCTGCGGGCACGGCTAATCCTCCTTGTGCTTATTGCCAAAAATCTTCCGTCGAAATACAATAACCCAATTCTTTATATTGAAGTAAAAACTCGTCTGTCACCTTCTAACCGATTTCTCCAACCCGACCATAAATCGGACTTTGATGAAAAAATCCGCCCTGACCCTAATGAGCCCAAAGGGGATAGGGTTCGTTGGTTACAAACCCACTATCTGGAAGGCCTTGGGCAGTGTTCTATTCCTTTATCTCTCACTCAAAAGAACCCTAATCAGTGTAAGGATCAAGATCTTATGTGAGGAAGGGGGCATCTATGGACTTCAGAGAAAAAATAGAAAAGTTCACCACCCAGCAGGTGGTTTCCATGATTCTCCACCTTCTGAATCGGATTTCCGACAAGAATTTGATTCGGATGACTTATTTAGGGGAAAAACTTACCAGCGACCCAGAGACCCTTTCCGGAATCGTTGAAATTCGCCGTCTTCTCCAGGACCCCCGACACCCTGCCGGACTACTTTTTCGTAAGATACTTGGCTACTTGCCGTCTCACAAGGCTAGAATCCTTTTCGATACCCTGTTTTATCGGGCCTTTTTCCTCGGGGCGAAGAAACGGGATCAATTTGAAGCCCAACATGGTTTCAGACCCCCCTTTGTGATGATCCTCTCCCCGACCCTTCACTGCAACCTGCGATGTCGGGGTTGTTATACCCTGGGTTATGAGATCAGACCGGAGCTTCCTTACGATTTGGTCAAACGGGTATTGCAGGAATGTCAGCATATGGGTATCCATTTCATTACCGTACTCGGTGGAGAGCCATTAGCCTATCCCCCCTTGTTCACCATGATCGAGGAGCACCCGGAGATCTTCTTCCAAGTCTATACCAACGGTACACTTATGAACCGGGAAAAGGCGCAACGTTTTGCCGACCTTGGCAATGTGATCGTGGTCATCAGCATCGAGGGTTATGAAGAGGAAACAGACTGTTGGCGTGGTAAAGGGGTGTACGGGAAGATCATGCGGACCTTTGAGTATTTACAGGACGCTCGGGTACTTATCGGCACCTCAGCCACGGTAACCAGCCAGAACGTGGATGTGGTGTCCTCCGAGGAATTTATCGATACCATGATGGGAAAAGGCTCGGTGGCCCAGATGTATTTCCTTTATATCCCCGTAAACGGCCATGCCGATTTCTCCTTGATGGTCACCCCGGAACAGAGAGACCATCTCCGAAGGCAGGTCATATTTTTCCGTGACACTAAGTCCATGTTCTTCCTTGATTTCTGGAACGATGGCCCATACATTGACGGGTGTATCGCCGGAGGAAGACGCTACTTTCACCTGAATGCCAATGGAGATATCGAGCCTTGTGTTTATACCCACATTGCCGTGGACAACATCCAGAATACAACCTTGGCCCAGGCCCTCAACAGTCCCCTTTTCCGCTCCATCCGGGCGAGACAGCCCCACAATCCGAATCACCTCCGCCCCTGCATGATCATCGACAATCCTCAGGTGATGCGGGAGGTGATCGCCGAGACCAAACCGTATTTCACGCACCCCGGTGCGGAAGAGATTTATACGACAAAAAGTGACGACTTGGATGTTTACGCCGCCCGATTCGGGAAGCTTGCTGATCAAATCTGGCACCAGGAATATGTCGATGGGCAGTATGTAGGGGACACAATGGGGCTACAGGTACAAAAAAATTACCTCACCCTGTTCCCACACGTTAGAAAGAGCACAACATAAATCCCTCATCTCCCGGGAAGGTCTTTGGGGATCGAGAAAACTTGATCATCCGCTTGGGTTTCATTAACCTTTATACTCGTACCTCAAAACTACTCCACGACTTCCAAATCGCTAAAGCCGATGGCTTGGATTAGTTTTAATATCCTTCATTAGATAATTTATTTTGTCTTATTATAGTTGACTTTTTTAACAAAAAGACTTATATTACTTACGAATGTAATAAGCCAACCTCGTTGTTGGCAACCCATAAAAAAAGGCGGACAAGGGAAAAAGTAAACCCCACTTCAATAATGAAGTCGGGGTTTTTGTTTTTAATCAGATCCTAAAGAGAATAAAGTTCCGAGACCTTTATGGTGAGGACCAATGTGTAAAAAGGAAAAGAGATGGACAAGCCCATTAAAATCCTGCACATCGACCCTAATTATAAAGTAACTTATTTTATCAATCGTCCAGGTTCCTTAATCCGGTCTCTCGTTTCCCTCAACGAGGCTATTCATCTCTTGAAAACTGAAAAATTCGATTTGATTCTTTCGGAACCGCATAATAAGGCAATCTGGACTCCTCAAAGTTATATGGATTCAAGTCAACTTTAAAAAAATTCAGAATTCAAGGGAAATTCTATTCATTCAGTTAGAGAAAACCATGACCGGATTAGCAGAGGTAGTTTTAAGTCTTTTCTTGGGAGCCCTGATAGGAGGGGTTATCGGCGATGAGCGATATACCCATAGATGGTGCCGTTCGAGAAATTTAAAAAGGAATCGCTCCTTGATATGGAAACCCATTTACAATAAGGATTTTAGAAGAATCGAAGGAGGGATTCGACAGAAATACGCCAAGGTCTCTATAAACCCTTGAGGCCTTGAAATACAATTCCCAAAAAATTGCTACCCTACCCGAGGAAGCTATGGTTTCTTACTGCGGCGTAGGTAATCCTTTCTCCCCGGGGTCCGATTCGTCAGGAGGATGTGGTTCTCGATGTTGGGAGCGGTGGATAGAAATTAAAAATTTTTGAATTTAGGAAAGAAGGAAGAGAAATGGGTATTTTCAGCTATAAAGGAAAAGATTACGAGATCGATTCGCTGAATTTTTTGGCGAAGTTTGAAGATTGGGATGAAAATTTTGCGGAAGGCATGGCCCTTCAACTGAAAATTCCCCGGGGATTGACAATAGAGCACTGGGATGTCATCAATTGGATTCACCGGTATTTTTTAGAAAAAGGGGTCTGCCCTAATGTTTACGAAACCTGTGAGAGCTGCGGGTTACGTATCGGAGAAATGAGAAAACTCTTCCCCACCGGATATTGGAGGGGGGCCTGTAAATTAGCCGGTTTGATCTCCTGGGGTGCCCATCTTGGTCCGGCCTTTGATCCGGCTTTTCAGCCGGAGACCTTGCCTTTTATGGATGTTTATAATAAAACCTACGAGATCGATGTGCGTGGCTTTCTGGTCAATCCCGACGATTGGGATGAATATTACGCCATCTATGGGGCCTATGGGGAAAAAATCCCCGGGGGTAAACTTACTGACCGACACTGGAAAATCATTAAATTCCTTCGTGACAGCTACCAGAAGAATAAAGAAGTTCCCACTATTTATGAAACCTGTGATGCTAATCAGATTGATCTTGAAGAATTGGAGAAATTATTCCCCGATGGCTATCATAGGGGCGCGGTTAAACTTGCTGGCCTTCGGATCGGTGGTCCAGATTCCAAAAGGTCCAAAGGGGCAACCGATTGATAGATTTTTACCCCGAGAGGTGGTTCCAAAGTGTTGGATAATGAGTTAAGCCCTGAATTAAACAGAAAGAAAAAGGCGGCAATGGCCAAGAAGGAACTATGACAACCTCAAGTTCAAGGCCAAGATAGTCCAACTACTTCTCTCAAATTTCCAACGGTAATTGTCAGCTTTCTGGTCTATCTTCTTAAACCATTTGTGGGTAGTATTTCCTATCTGGTGTAAATTGGTTGATGTTTAAAAAATAAGGGCTTAACCTTCCTGGTGAACCAAAAACCCAGGGGTCTTAGGGGACCCCAAACAGGAAGGAGAAGCCCTATGCGAACGTTAGCAAAAAGAGAATCCATTGATCAAGCCCAAAGTATTAATGAGACAGTCCACACCGGGAGCCCTTTTAAAGACCTCAGCGCCTTCTTGGACCACGTTGAGTTGGGGGTTAGGGGGTTCGTAAAGGCCATGCTGCAAACCTATGCCGAAGATGAATTCTTGCGTTATATCGGCGCCAAACGCTATGAACGTACCGATAACCGACGGGACCAGCGCAACGGGCATCGGACGAAGAAGCTGGGAACCCGTTTCGGTTTGATCGATGACTTGTCTCTGCCCCGGGGGCGAAAAGCTGGGATCTCCTACAGCCAGATCCAGTCCCGCTACCGGAGGCAAGACGAGCGGATCGAAGAAGTCGTTTCGGAGATATTTCTGAGAGGCGTTTCTACCCGGAAAGTGGGCAAGATTTCTCGTCTCCTGTGGGGAGAGGAAATCAGCCCGGCTGAGGTTAGCCGCATGAACAAGCGGGTCAGAAAAGAGTTGGTCCGCTGGCTGAATCGGCCCATCACCAAAAAGATCGCTTATCTGATCGTGGACGGGGCTTACTTCAAGGTCCGGCGGAAACGTTTGGGCCGAGAGGCCGCCTTGTGTGCGATCGGGATTACTGAGGAGGGAGAAAGGGAGTTCCTGGGTTTTATCCAAGGCCAGCGGGAATCCCAGCAGGCCTGGGAATTCTTGTTGACTCATCTGGTCCGTCGAGGCCTGAACCCCAAGGAAGTTTTGTCGGTCACCTCGGACGGTTGTCCTGGCATGATTGCGGCTATTCGAACGATCCTGCCTTATAGTGAGCATCAACGCTGCCTTTTCCACAAGATGGGCAATCTCAAGGTCAAATGTCCCAAGGGCGAGTGGCCTTTGGTCAAGGCCCGATTGGATCGCATCTATTATGCCCTGAACCTCATGGAAGCTAAGGCCCAAGCCGAAAGTTTCTGCCGGGAATATCGATCTGTTTTCCCAGCTTTGGTGGATTGTCTGGAAAAGGACCTGGATAACTGCCTGGCTTATATGGGGCATCCGCCTAACCGCTGGAAGCATATACGAACGACTAACCTTATCGAAAGAAGTTTTAAAGAAGTCAAAAGACGGGTCAAAGTCATGGAGCAGTTCCCTAATGAAGAGTCTTGCATTCGTATCCTCTTCACCCTGCTCCAGGCTCAAAATGAAACTTGGGAAGGTCGCCCTATTAAGAACTTCCAAATTTACACCCATTGACAAACGCTACCCATTTGTGCTATCCCCAACTATCATTCTTGCTCAAACAGAAGGATCGCCAGAATTACTAAAAAACGATCAATAATTCTAGCCCAATATCCCACTCCAAAAATCTCTCCCCAAAGCCCCCCTCAAAAACCCCTCTAACCCCCACTTTTAAAAAACCAATAAAAAGTCACATTACCGTTTTCCGACCAAGAGAAGAGAAAGAACTGGGGATCCATGGTCATGGGTCTTTCTTTCTCCTACTGTAATCCACATTTGACATACCATGATTGAAGGTGTAAATTTCATTAATAATCGTTCATATGTTATTGAACCGCCAAGAAAATAAACGGTAAGGAGAAGGTGAACCTATGAAGAATGTTGAAATGACAGTGGAACAAGGCATCCTTATTATCAAAGTCGATCTTTCCAAAGAGTTCGGTCCGTCGTCTTCGGGAAAGACCATTATTATTGCTTCCACTGAGGGGAATGTATCCATTCCAGATAGGGAAGAAAAGGTCGGACTGAACGTATACCGCAAGAAATGAGACTTGATTAAGCTGAAGATTGTTATTTAAAAAGTTCAAGAGATGGACCCTCTGACTGAAATGATAGTCTAATTTGCTGAGGATTTGATTCAGGAGATCCATTGAATCGTAGTTGTAGGATAGCTATAATCCCTGAATCAAGTGCCGCCTACAGATATCACGGTTTTTAAAATCCAGGAAGAGATAAGGGAGATTGGGATGGTCTATGGAGTCAATAAGAAAGGTAGATGATAAGGGAAAGATAGAAGCCCTTCAGAGAGCATTGGTGGGGGTTAAATCCTTCGAAGAGGAGGCACTTATACTGCTTAATGCATTGCCTGAGAATTATCGTCCGAAGGTGGTCAAGTATTTAAGGAGACTTAACGGGTTAGATGCTCAGTTGTCCCCTTATACTCAGATTTGATGTCATCAGCGAGAATGGACAAAATATTTTCTAAAATAATCTCAGGGGGCCAGACAGGGGTTGATAGGGCGGCATTAGACGTCGCTTTAGAGTTGGGTATTCCTTGTGGGTGCTGGTGTCCCAAGGGCCGAAAGGCTGAGGATGGCCCAATTGACCCACGTTATCCCCTTAAAGAAACGAGGTCCCCCAATTATCCGCTCAGGACTGAGAAAAATATCAGGTAATCAGACGGGGCCCTTATCTTGACCAAGGGACCGGTCAACGGTGGAACTGCCCTTACAGTTCGGTTAGCCATTGAATATAAGAAACCCAACTTGATAATTGACTTAGACAACAAAATAGACCCCCTTATTGTCAGGGAGTGGGGAGAGAAAAACAAGATTAATATTCTTAACGTAGCCGGGCCCAGGGAAAGCAAGTACCCGGAATTCATATCAGGACTTTTCAATTTCTGAAGGAAGTTTTTCAAGGATATCGGGGATAGAAATTAACCTAACTCCTACGAAATCGGGTTTTTAAGCTTTAAAACCTTTCACCTTCAAATTAGCAGGAGGGATCATGAAAAACCAAATGTCAATAAATGGGATGCCCGTGAACTCGCCTTTGGGCCGACGTTTGCCGGATTCTTCCGGATCACCGGTGGGGGTAGTTAGACTTGATCCGGAAAAGGCTTATAGTGGGACTGCAGAATTGTTGAAGGAAGTCATTGACCAGTCCAGTCAGGAGGCCTGGGAAAAGATCAAGGCCAAGATCGATTACATCTATGCAGGACTGGACTCTGCCCAGGCCCCTTTGAACGAAGAAACGGGTTTTGGAAAAGAAATCAAAAATCGGTTGAACAAGGGGCAAAAGCTTCTTTTTAAACCCAATTTAGTCAGTACGTCTAACATCGATCCTCAGACCGCACGGTCGTGGCCTGGGCAACAGTAGAGTAAGGCACTGGTACTGACCTGGAGCCACTATTGAACCTTTTGATGCACGCATCTACTTGGGACCACAGCGGACAAGGCTTTCCAGCGCCTCCTCATCGAACCGGACATGCAGATTTCCCGCATCCGGCTCACCGACAGTCTCTTGCCATAAGGCATGCGCAAGGAGTTGAGGACGTGCCCGCATTACAGATAGATAAGCCCATAGCGTTTCAACCCACTATACAA
>CAWIRY010000101.1:0-7706 GCA_963838485.1 uncultured delta proteobacterium
CAGTTATACTACCTGGTTAAGAACATTCTATATAATAGATACCCACCGCCCGTCGTCCTCAGCGTTGTTTTTGATAGGTATGAAATGATGATAATAGATTTTCAGAGTAGCGACTGAGTTGTAAAAAGAGCTTTCGATTATAGAGAAAATATCTTTGCAGTATTTTAAGGATACAGAATGGGCAAAACTTTGGGGGGAGAAGGGATTATTTCCTTGACAGACGGGCGGGGAAGTCCAATTAATATCAATTAATTGATTGAATCTACTAAGCCAATCAGACCGGAGTTGAGCGGGTCATAAATTGTCCAGTTCCTCCATCAACTTTGCCTAAGGCCACAGTGTAATAACCAGGAGCAGATGAATATGCGACCCCTGCCCAAACGTTATTTTTACTGTCGATTGCAAGTGAAAGGACCCAGTTATTGCCGCCATGATCAGGGACCGGATAAACCGTCCAATTTGAACCGTCAAACTTTATTAACCCATTATTGAGGGTACCGAGCCACGCATTTACAACGTTGTCTATTGCAATGGCATCAGGAGATTCAGGGAGACCGGAGTTTTGAGGTGTATAAACAGTCCAGCCTGGATAGTCCGCAAAAGCTGT
Source organism: uncultured delta proteobacterium (assembly GCA_963838485.1). GTDB lineage: Bacteria > Desulfobacterota > RBG-13-43-22 > RBG-13-43-22 > RBG-13-43-22 > RBG-13-43-22. Next base: position 608 of record CAWIRY010000101.1, read on the forward strand.
TGAAGCGAAAAAAAACGATAACAAAAAAATCCTTCTCTTCTAAAAATTCCTTTAAACTTGCAATTCCCCGTAACCTGCTGGGGGGAAGTTCATTTTTTTCTCAAAGGGGCCAGGGAATATTTGTGGGCCAGGAGGTCTATCTCGTTAAGGAGGGATTCGTCATAACTCAGACCTGTCTTTAGATTTTTGCTTTTTTCCCTCTGCTCAAGTTCTCCCGGAATCAGGATTTCCTGTGAATCGGCGGCCAAGGGGGAAAACTTTACTTCCTCGATCCATTCTTCCAGTCTGTGGAAAAAGACATTCGGCTCCATAAAGTTTTCGATGTTAATCGCCATCAGGAATTGTCCTAATCCAGCCAAATGATCGGCATCATAAAGGGAATGGAGTCCTTGGCCGAAGGCCGCCCCGGTCAATACCCCGGCCAGGATTTCCAGGATAAAGGCCAGTCCGTAGCCTTTGTGTCCGGCGAAGGGCGTCATGGACCCCCGCCGCGAGATGAGTTCTTCCGAGTTATCCGTGGGAAGCCCCTTTTTATCCAAGACCCATCCCAGGGGAATATCCTCGCCTCGCCTCAGGTAGGTGAGTACCTTTCCGTAAGACACGGTACTGGTGGCCACATCATAGGTGATGGGCGGGACCTGTTCGGCGTGGGACGGAAACGGCTAAAGGGTTGTTGCCCACCACCTTTTCTTTGCCCCCCATCGGGGCCATCAAGGGGAAGACATTGGTGGTCATGATGCCGATCATCTTCTTTTCAACAGCCAGGTCGGTGAAATACCCCAAGGCCCCACAATGGTTGCTGTTAAAGATACCGCAGGCCCCGAGGCCGAATTCTTCGGCCTTGGCTATGGCTAATCCCATGCCCCGGAAACAGGCCACCTGGCCCAAGCCGTTCCGGGCATCCAGTCGTTGGACCGTCCTTACTTCTTTGACCACGGTCATCTCTTCTTTCATATTGACCACACCGGTTTCCATCCTCTTGACATAGATCGGCAGACGCAGCATCCCGTGGGTGCGGGACCCCTTTCAGGTCGGCTTCGATCAGGGTGTCGGCCAGTATGCGGGCCTGTTCTTCGGGCAGCCCGGCCCTTTGGGTCAGCTCAATGATGAATTCATTAAGTCTTTCAACGGCAATGGGTGTGTTGGGCATTATTTTTTCCTTAAAAAAGGTCCCAGAGGCTCTCCCTCTGCATCATGTTTTCCCGGGTATCCTCGAGGATGATCTGCCCGGTGCGCATCACATAGATTCTCTGGGCCAGGGAAATGGCCATCTTGACATTCTGTTCCACCAGAAGGATGGTCGTGCCCATGCCCTGGATCTCTTTCAACACCTTTCCCAGTTCGTGAACGATGTTGGGGGACAGGCCCAGACTGGGCTCGTCCAGCAGCAGCATGTCCGGCCGGACCAGCATGGCCATGCCTACGGCCAGTTGTTTTTGCTGACCGCCGCTTAAGGTTTCGGCCGATTGTTTTTCCCTTTCCCGGAGGATCGGAAAAAGCCGGTAGACCTCCCCAAGTCTCTCGGCCAGTTCGGCGTCTTTTCCGACGGCATAGGCCGCCAGCTTCAGATTTTCCAGGACGGACAGATTGGGAAAGAGGGATTTTTCCTGGTGGACGAAGGAAAGCCCTTTTTTTACATTGATTACCGGGGATTTGTTGGAAATGTTTTTTCCCTTGTAAATCACCCGGCCGGCCGAGGTCTTCAGAAAACCGCAGATCGCTTTCAACAGGGTGGTTTTTCCCGCTCCGTTGTGGCCGATGAGGGCCACAAATTCACCGGCTTCGATTTTCAGGGAGGCGCCGTAGATAACTTGTTTGTCCTGATAGCCTACATCCAGATTCTCAACTTCTAACAGCAATTTTCTTGTCCTCCCCTTAACACGAAAATAGGGTTCAAGGATTCCAGGATTCAATCCCGCCGATGGCAGGACTTGGCTCCTTGAATCCTTTTTGTTCACACCCCGAAATAAATCTCTCCCAACTTCGGGTCGGCCATGAGCTCTTCGGCCTTGCCCTGGGCGATCTTTTTCCCCTCGGCCATAAAGTAGAACCGTGTCGGAAACCCCCCGGACCACCTCCAGGTTGTGTTCCACAATACAAATGGTCTTTCCCGATTCCGCCAGGTTCCGGATGATGCCCATAAGGCGCTTAACCCAGTTGGGATCCACGCCGGAGGAGGGTTCATCCAACAGGAGTACCTCGGCCTCGGTGGAAAGAAGTCTGGCTATGGCCAATAACTTTTGTTCGGCATAGGAAAGGTTTCGGGCGATCTCCCAACGCTTTTTCAACAAGCCCACCTGGTCTAAATAGAACAGGGCCTTTTGGCGGTTTTCTTTTTCCTCTTTTTTCACTCTCAAGGGGGTGAAAAAAAGTTTTCGCAGGCGCTCTCCGCTCTGATTCTGATTGGCGATCAGGACATTGTCCAGGACGGTCATGCCCTGAAAATTGCGCACATCCTGCCAGGAGCGCACGATGCCGATATGGGGCATTTTGTAAGCCGGCAGATTGGTAATGTCCTTTTGTTGAAAAAAAATCCGGCCCTGGTCCGGTTTTAAAAAACCGGTCACCAGATTGAAGGCCGTGGTCTTTCCGCAGCCGTTAGGGCCCACCAGGGCCGTAACCTTGGCCTTCTCCAGGGTCATGGAAAAATCGTCGACCGCTTTGAGACCCCCGAAGGAGCGTGAGAGCCCTTGGACTTCCAAAAGGATTTTCCCCGAAAAGGTTTCCTCTTTTGACCGAGGTTGCGCTTGACAGGATGGCACCTCTGCTGGTGAAAGAAGCTGAACGGTCTCGTCCTTCTTTCCGGACCGTCTCAGGTGCAGGTATTCGGGGATCAGGCCCTCGGGTCTGAATCGCATGAACAGGATAAGCAGAAGACCATAAATGAAACTGCGTAGAGGGACGATCAGATCGCTTGCTCCCGGTAAAAAGGTCAACCCCTCGGGGATGAGAATAAGCAGAAAGGCCCCGACAGCCGAACCCCAAAGGTTGGCCGTGCCCCCGAGGATGACCATGGCTATGATCAGGATCGACTCATCCAGGGTCCCGATGGAAGGATTGATGAATTGACTGTAATGGGCAAAGATGCCCCCGGCCCCGGCGGCAATGCCTGTGCCGACCATAAAGATAATGACTTTGAACTTCTTGACGTCCTTTCCCTGGGAAATGACCGACTTTTCATCCTCTCTGATACCTTTTAAAATCCGGCCGAAGGGAGAGTGGGTCACTTTCAGGGCCACAAAATAGCCCAGCAGGACAAAAACCATCATGAAAGGAAGAAATTGGATCGGACCCTGGGGAGTCAGCCCAAAGAATCTTGGGCCGGGGACACCGAAAATCCCAGAGTCGCCTCCGGTGATGTTGGGCAGCGAGAGCATCAGCAGGAAAACGACCATTTGGAAGGCAATGGTAAAGAGGATGAGGTATTCTTCATGCACTCGGATAAAGGGGGCGGCCAAGGCCCCGCCGACAGCCGCCGTAACGATAATGGCCATTCCGATGCCAACCAGGAAGTTGAAGCCCCAATGCATGGTAATGATGGCCGAAAGATAGCCGCCGATACAGAAAAAAGCGGCATGGGCCATGGAAGCCATTCCCCCATACCCCAGAATGAGATTCAGGGAGACCGTCAGGAGCACAAATACAAAAGCCAGATTCAAAGTGTGGGCCAGATATTCCACGTTATAGCCCCTTAAGGCTAAACCGCCTTTCTCCCCATAAGGCCTTCCGGTTTAACCAGAATGACCAGAAAAAGGATGAAGAAGGTGACGATCATCTTGTATTGGGTCGGCAAGACCATGATGACCATACTCTCGGCTATCCCCAGGATCAATCCTCCGATGACCGTTCCCTTGAGGTTTCCCACGCCGCCCAGGAAGACGGTTATAAAGGCGATCAACAGGGCCTGAATGCCCATGTGAGGGTTGGCCGGCTTATCCAGGGTGGCCAGGAAGGCGGCCAGGCCAGCCAGCAAAGAACCGATGGCAAAGACCAGGAGAAAAATATTCCGGGAATCGATGCCGATAAACAGGGCTTTTTCCGGATTGCTGGAAACGGCCCGGATCATCATGCCGGCCTTGGTTCGGGCCAGGACGAAAAAAACCAAAAGGATAACCCCCCAGGCCAAAAAAACGGTAAGCAGGTCAATGGTCGTAAAGGTGATAGGACCATAGGTGATAACCTTTTCCGGAAGACCCTGGAGGGGTCTGGAGTCGGGACCGAAGAGAAGACGGATCAGACTCTGCCCGGCGATCATGATGCCCATGGCGGTCAGAAAGATGGAAAGCTGGGAGGCGTTTCTTTTTCTCATGGGCCGATAGGCGAAAATTTCAATGGCACAACCACCTACCGCGGCCGCCAGAAGACCCAGGATAAAGGCGGGCAGGAGGGGAAAGGAAAGACCAACCGCCAAGAGAATAACATAAGCGGCCAGGGTGTAGATAAAGCCATGGGCAAAATGAAAGGTCCTCGTTGTGTTGTAGATAATGCCCCAGCTCACCCCCAACAGGGCATACAGGCTCCCGGTGATGAGCCCCCTGGCCAAAAGCTGCAAAAATAACCCCACGCCCCATTCCTCCGCGTTTTAAGCTGATAAAATGTCAGGCCCCTTATGACGTCATAAGGCATGAAAATCTTCCGGATCATTTGTAGGGGCCGGTTTAAAACCGGCCCCTACAGGACATCACGCTTCTTAAAAATCCCCACCACTTTGGAGGATTTTATGAAGCCAGTAAGGTCGATCTCTAATGCTTTTTAATGACCACGGGCGTGCCGTTTTTGATCTCGAAGAGAACTACCGGTTTTTCGCAAGTCCCGTTTTTATTGAATTTGATATAACCACCGTAAATGCTCTTGAAAGTTGGATTTTCCCAGATAGCCTTTTCCAGTTGCCCGCCGTCATAAGGGTCTCCGTTTTTGGCGACCACGCGGCCGACCAGCTCCTTGAGGATGTAAGTCAATTCATAATAGTTGGCGGCGTAAAAATCAGGGTCCACACCGTATTTTTTCTTGAAGGTGGTGACGAAAGATTTTGTCCAGGGGTCGCTGGAATTCACGTTAAAGAATTCGCTGGCAAACAGATAGCCCTCGGAGGCCGTGCCGGTCACTTTCTCCATATCTCCCGAGTGCTCGGTACCGCAAATAGGGGCCTTGATACCCATCTTGCGTACGGCTTTGATTACATAACCTACATCCAGCCCGGTACTCGGGCACAGGATGATATCGGGATTTTTGGCCTTGATGACGGAAGCCTCAGAGGTAAAATCAGTCGCTCCAGTTTCGTGCATCTGCTCGCTGACCACGGTTCCACCCAGCTTTATCCAATATTCCTTACCGGCCTTGTTGAGGGATATGGGTGCGGTCTGGTTGGCATAGATGGTGGCCATGGTCCGGTAGCCCTTATCAAAAAGGTATTTCAAGGTAAAAGGCAAGATTTCATCCCCCAGCATACGGGTATTATACAGAAAGGGAACATTAACCAGCATGGGGCTGGAGGCGCCGCCGTTGAAAACGAGGACTTTTTTTTGTTTGGCCATCTCCATGATGGATAGAGTAGGTGCGCTGAAGGAGGAGAAGATGGCCGAAATCTTGTCGATAGAGGTGAACTTTCTAAAGGCATTCTGGGCAGGGGTGGTTTGACCCGATTTGTGGTCTTCAACCACATAGCTGAATTTATATCCGGCTACTCCGCCGGCCTTATTGATTTCATCCACGGCAATAGCGGTTCCCCTTTCCATGGTCACGCCGTACCATGAACCGGAACCGCTCATGGCCAGGATTTCGCCGAATTTAAAATCTTTTAAATCGGCGGCCGAACCCGTTGAAAAAGTTAAACCAAGAACCAACATCGCTACGATAAAAATGATTTTCCCTTTGTTCATAATAACCCCCTACTAAAATTATTGTTTAGGCCATCATTTTTTAAATTTGAGAAAATTCTATCGGGGCCTCTTTTCGTCATTCGAGATTCCGTCCCATAGGGGACTACATCCCGGAGGGCGAAAACCGGAATCCCGTTTCTCTGTCGGGGTCCCTGCTTGCTTTGTTCCTCTTCCTTTTTTTTCTGGATCAATCCCCCCTTTTCAATAAGCTCTTTTCCCTGAGCCGCCCATGACCCCAGCGGGTTTAAAAGCCGGGATTCTCTTTTAAAAATTTGACCAAAACTTCTTTGACAAACTGGACATGGTCCCTCATGGTTTTTTTGGCTTTCAAGGCGTCATGGCGGCCAAGGGCCTCGATGATTTTTCCATGGTCCGAGACATACTTGTCCATGTATCCGGGAATGATGACGCTGTTTAAACGGTAGCGGTAGATGCGGGCCCTTAATTCCGAAATGGTCCTGACGAGGTTGTTATTGGCGCTGAATAAGGAGAGCAGCCGATGGAATTCGTCATTTTTTTCCATATAATCCCGGAACTTTTTTTTCACGGTGTAGCCGATTAATTTATTCTGGACTCTTTTGAGATGATCCAATTGCGCCAGGCTTATCCTCTGGGCCGAAAGTTCCGCGCCATAACCTTCCAGGAGACTCAGAAGGTTGTAGACTTCGGCGATCTCTTCCGGGGGCAGCTTGCTGACATAGGCCCCTTTGTTCAACTCCAGGGAAATATAGCCTTGGGCCTGTAATTGCCGGAAGGCCTCCCGGATGGGGGTACGGCTGGTATCGAGGCTTTTGGCTAACCGGACCTCGGAAAGCTTTTCTCCCGGACTCAATTCACCATAAATAATGGCCTTCTTCAATTTCTGGTATATTTCTTTTTGCACCGAAATGGGCCTTTAAGCAATGGCGATCGGCCTGATCGGAGAGCCAACTCCGCCTCGGATCTTCAGGGGCAGGGCGATAAACAAGAAGGTGTAGATCCGCTCCCGAGATAATTCCTCCAGATTCAACATCTCCATGATCTGGATCCCGTTTTCCACCAGCAGGATCACATGACAAGGCAGGGTGGCCATGGGAACCTTTTCGTAGGCCGTGGTATCGGCGCCGGTAAAAGAGATTTTTTTGGAGGCCAAAAATTGGGCTCCGTCTTCCACGACGCCGGGGACCCCCTCTTCATGGGAGAGATACCTCCGTCGGTCGCTCCAGTAGATGCTCCAGCCG
>CAWIRY010000102.1:0-11262 GCA_963838485.1 uncultured delta proteobacterium
GTTAAAGTTTTATACCCTGATTTTATATCGAAGGTCTTATATCATACTACAAAAATAAATTCAACCTTTTAAGATTTGAAATCAATTGGATAATTAAAAAAAAGTATGATAGTAGATAGATAAGCAAAATATTTTATGACTAAGTTCCCGTTGACCCTAATAAAAAAAATCATTGAGTGTTTTTGTCTGTGTTTGTCCGTGGCTAATAAAAGAGATTCATGTGGATAGACTCTCACGCACATTTGGAGATGAACGCCTTTGACCCGGACCGCCCTCAGGTAATCGAGCGGGCATTTAAGCAGGGGATAAATCGTATCATCACCATTGGGACCGATCTGGACAGCAGCCGGAAGGCCCTGGCTTTAGCCAAAGCCTACCCTGATATTTGGGCCACGGTCGGAGTCCACCCCCATGATGCCGCTTCTTTTTATCCGGGAATCCTTCCTCAATTAATCACTCTGGCCAATGAACCGAAGGTCGTAGCTATTGGGGAAATCGGGTTGGATTTTTATCGCCACCTTTCTCCACAAAAGGCACAAAAAGAAACCTTCCGTCAATTGATTCAGTTGGCCCGCGAAGTGGCCCTGCCCATCATCATTCACGACCGGGAGGCCCATAAAGAAGTGCTGACGATTTTAAGAGAGGAAAGGGCCGAAGAAATCGGTGGGGTATTCCATTGCTTTTCCGGCGATTGGGAAATGGCCAAACAATGTCTGGACCTGAACTTTTATCTGTCCGTCACCGGGACCGTCACCTATAAAAAAGGCTCTCTTCTGGAAGAAGTGGTTCGCCAGGCCCCCATCGAATCCCTGCTCCTGGAAACCGATGCCCCTTATCTGGCCCCTCATCCCTTCCGGGGAAAACGAAACGAACCGAGCTATCTCATTCATACGGCCGATCATGTGGCCCGGCTTCGGGGCCTTTCTTTGGATGAGTTAAGTCAGGCAGCCTTGAATAATACCCGAAGGGCCTTTAAACGGATGCAGTAAAGCTTCTGGAAATGGGCACCCGGGTATTTCCTGGGGAGTGATGCCAGTGCGTGATTTCAAATTCCTTTGTGCGGGTCCTCCCTCTATATTCCTTTTTCACCAAGCCATTCGATTATTCGATCGGCTACGAAGGGCCATTTATTTTCCAACATCGTATCATGGGCCATTCCTTTGAAGATTTCAGGTTTTTTGTTATACGCCTTGGCCGTAGCTTCAATTTCATCAGGATGAAATATGCCATCATTCTCCGCCCCGAGTATCAGCAATTCCGTTGAGACTTTTTCCGGCTTGGGCAGGTTGAAAAGCATCATGTCCAGGAAGGCCAGATAAGACTCATCCTGCAGAAGGTTGAAATATTTATTCAGCCTGTCGGGGGGAATGTCGGCAGAAAAGAAGGCTTCCCGCGTCAGTTCGGCCGTGGCGATAATCGGATAAAGGCTCCAGGTCAGGTTGCTTTTAAAAAAGCCAGGAGGTGACGCCGGGCGATTCGCAGGGTCGTTTGGAACACCCCTTTGACCGGAACCGAGGCCAGCAGCACCGCCGCAGGGACGGCCTTCTCCTCCAAATATTTTTGGACCACCAGACCGCCCATGGAATGTCCGACCAGGACCGGCTTTTCCGGTAATTGGCCCACCACCTGGGCCACGTCTGCTACATAATCGGCGATGCGCAGCCGGTTGAAATGGGCCGGTCCGTCACTCTTTCCGTGCCCCCTTAAACTCAAGGCGTGAGCGGCATAGCCCTTTTCGGCAAAATAGGGCAGGAAGTTTTCCTCCCAGCACCAGGCCCCATGCCAAGCCCCGTGGACAAAAAGAATCGGCGTCGGACGGGAAACCCCCTTTGGCTCATGGATAATAACTTCCAAATTCATCATGCCCTCCCAAAAATTAGTCCAGATCCAATTTCGCTTTACACTGATTACATTTTGCAACGCCCCGGAAAACTTTATTGCCGCATTCAGGACAAATATAGCGGGCTTCTTCATCTTGAATCCATTTCTCAGTACCAACCTTTCGCCAATAGGGAATAGCCCGTAAAATAACCTTTTTGCCGACAGTCATGGGAAAATGGTCAATGTATTGGCAAGGAAATTCATCGCACTGATGACACCCGGTATAGCCCTTTTCCTTGGTGCATTCCCTGATCTCACACTGTCGGCAATGCATAAACTGCTCATCAGACAAGCAGCCGCGGCACTTAATATCTTCTACGGAAAGGGTTTCACAATTGGGGAGAATACCTTTGCCGGGAACTTCTCCCCGGTAAAGATCCACTAACCGCTCCTTGAATTTGAGGTTATTATCGCGGTGGGCCATATAAATGGCACAGACGCCGCAATAAAGACCACAAGGAGAAATAAAATTCGGATTTACCGTCATAATTTTAAGCCCTCCTGATCTATCCTCGCCTCTTGTTTTTCTGGCGTGATTTTTTGGCTTGTTTTGGTTATTAATAAAAACCAAATTTTCGACAACAACTTTAAGGATAATATTCCCTGCTGACCGATCAAAAGTCAAGTGGAGTTTTGGGTTTTTTATCGGTCTGATTTTCTTAATACCTGGAAAATTTTCTCTTGACATTTATGCGCCAATGACGTATGATTATTCACATGATCATCATCGAAACCCCTATTTTTACAAAACAATTATTATCCGTCCTTTCCGATGATGAATACCGCCAGTTTCAGCAAGCATTGCTGGAGCGGCCGGATGCCGGCATGGTCATACCTGGTAGCGGCGGACTCCGTAAATTGCGTTGGGGGGCAGAAGGACGCGGGAAGCGTGGTGGTGTGCGGGTAATCTACTACTGGTTTACAACATGGGCATCATTCTTCTGTTGGCAGTTTATCCAAAGAATGTTCAAGACAATCTAACACTCGATCAACTCAAACAGCTTAAAAAGGTTATCGAGGAGGAGTACCATGAAAGATGAACTTTTTCGAGAATTACTGGAAAGCGTGAAGCAAGGGGCAGCCATCATGAAGGGCACGCGCAAACCTTCTCGCTCGTTCCAATTTCCTGAGACCGAAGTGCGTGCCCTACGTGGGCGGTTCGGCCTCTCACAGGATAAGTTTGCGGATCTCGTGGGTATCAGCGTTGGAACGTTGCGTAACTGGGAGCAGGGCCGTCGCAAACCGGAAGGGCCCGCTCGGGTCCTCTTAAAAGTTGCTTCTCGGCATCCCGAGGCGTTGCTTGATATTGCCGGAGAGCAGGTTACAAAGGCAAAACGTCCAACCATGAACTCAAGTCGGCTCGCCAAAAAGCAGGCGGCTGGTTAGCCCTAATGCACAAGCTTGTTAAATAATGAGCAAGATTAAACCTTCCAAACCCAAGGAGGGGCCATGACCAAAACATCGGCTTATTTAATCGGTCATATTACCGTCAAGAACGAAGAAAAATGGGCTGAGTATCGCAGCCAAGTCCCGGCCACCTTGGCTCAATGGGGAGCGGAAGTTGTTTTCCGGGGAAAATGCAGGCTGGTCTTGAGCGGCAAACACGACTATACCGAAACAGTGGTTATCCGCTTTCCCGATCTGGCCGCCATAGAGGGCTGGCACCAATCTCCGGCCTATCAGGCACTCATTCCGCTGCGGGTGCAGGCGGCCGATATGGTTTTAATCGGCTATGACTCTTGAAAGGAGGAAAGCATGAACTGGAAGCCTCTGACCCAAACCTGGCAATACGTGGAGAAATGGGCGGAGATCAAACCATTGGCCGAAGCATTGGTCTTCCAGGATGAAAGACTCACCTGGAGCGATGTCAAGAACCGTCTGGACATGATGGCCAAGGCCTTTATCGAAATCGGGGTAAAAAAAGGCGACCGCGTGGCCATGCTATCTGCCGCCCGCAACGAGTTCCTGACTACCTTCCTGGCCTCCGGAAAAATCGGGGCCGTCTGGCTGGGATTATCCCCCAAGGCTACCCTGGACGAGCTTGGCTATCTGATCGGTGACAGCCAACCGACGGTACTGATCGCGGTCCGGGAATATCTTGGAACCGATCTGGGCCTTACGGTCAAGAAGCTGATGGAGGAATTCTCTTGTCTCAAGAAAGTCCTGGTCATCGGGGACCCCTTGGAAGGAACGGTAAATCTGGATGAGTTTGCCTATCAACCCCGACGGGAATTGGATTCGGCGTTGGAAAAGCGGTCCCTGGAGGTGGCCAACCACGACCCGACTCTGTTGCTCTATACCTCCGGGTCGACCGAAAAACCCAAAGGGGTGGTCCATACCCATTACAGTATCGTGGAAAATATCAAGGTCGAAGTTAAAAAATTCTTTTTTGATGAACAGGGCCGCGGTCTGATTCACTTCCCGATCAATCACGTGGCCTCTGTGGTGGAGCTGGGTTTTGCCGGAATCCTGGCCGGCGCCTTTTTGGTCTCCATGGACCGGTTCGATCCCGCCGTGGTGGAGCTGGGTTTTGCCGGAATCCTGGCCGGCGCCTTTTTGGTCTCCATGGACCGGTTCGATCCCGCCGCCTCTTTGGAAATGATTCAAAAAGAAAATTTGACCATCCTCGGACAAGTGCCGGCCATGTTTCTGCTCCAGTTTAGAGACCCCCAGTTTGCCAAGACCGACCTCAGCAGCATAAGGCGATTTCTTTGGGCCGGGTCGGCGGCACCCCGTCTGATGGTGACCGTACTCTCCCAGATCTGTGCTAAGACAGGGGCCGAGATGATAACCGGCTACGGCAGCACCGAGGTGTGCGGATTTGTGACCTACTCCGAGCCCGGAGACGACCCGGAGAGGCTCCTCCATACGGCCGGCCGGATTGCCGAGCCCTTTCAACTGAAAATTGTGGACCCGGACCGCAAGGAACTGCCAGACGGGGAAGTAGGCGAGATCGCCGTTAAGGGTCCTTTTCTGATGCAAGGCTATTATAAAAATCCGGAGGCCACGGCCAAGGTCATCGACGGGGATGGCTGGTATTATACTTCCGACCTGGGCTTCCGAGATGCCTCTGGGTACATCCATCTCACCGGCCGGGCTTCGGAGATGTTCAAAAGCGGGGGAGAAAACGTTTATCCGAGGGAAATCGAAGAAGTGATCGAATCCCACGAGTGTATCCTCTTTGCCTCGGTTGTTTCGGTTCCGGACCCGGTTCTATCAGGAAGTCGGTTGGGGCTTTGCCATGCTCCAACCCGGCAAAGCGGTCACTCCTGAAGAACTCCGGGAATACTGCAAAACCAAGTTGTCCAACTTTAAAGTACCCAAGCGTTTTTTTGTCCGCACCATCCTGCCGCTGCTCCCAAACGGCAAGGTGGACAAAGTGACTCTGAAAAAAGAAGTTCAGTCGGTCCTGGATCAGGAAAAACTCGGAAGTCTCCGGTAAAGATTTTCTGATCTGATTGCTTCAAGGAAAATTTCAGAGTCGTTTGGTTAAAGCGTTTTTAATCCATTCATGATAAAATATTAAGGTTAGCATAAACGGATCGAGGGGATCCTCCAACCCTTGTTGCCATTGCCGGAAATAAAAAAACAACCATGAAACGATCCGACGAGGGGCTGTAATCATTATCGAAGAGGCTTTCTTGATGCCACGACTTGAAGCCAAACAGGCCAGGCTGTCTTTTTCCGGTCCCCTGGATATAGCCGGTTCATTGAGTTTTCTCAGTCGTAACGGCGACGATTACCTGGACCGATGGGACGGGGAGCGATGGGTGCGCAGCTTTCCTTCCGGCCCGCGGAATATCCCTTTCTCCTGTCGAGTCCTGGAAAGCCTTGATCAGCCGATCCTGGAAGTTAAGGTCCAGGATTCCAAAGACCTGGCCGAGGTACTGGTGGCGGCCAAACAAAGTTTTCTTTTGCCCGGACGGGGGTTTGGGGCTTTGTTAAAAAGAGACCCGGTTCCTGGCCCGTCTGAATAAAAAATTTCCCGGCCTCCGCCAGGTGCGTCAGTTTGATCTTTTCTACGGTTTGCTTCGCACCATCAGCGCCCAGCAGATTAACCTGCGCTGGGCCGCCACCTTGCGACGGCGCCTGGCAGAAGCTTTCGGTCAGAGGCTGTTAGTGGGCGACGATTTTGTCTATGGTCTGCGGCCCGAGGCCGTGGCCAAGGCCCGGGTGCAAGACTTGCGGACCCTGCAATTTTCCACCCACAAATCCGAGTCTATCCAAGCCGTGGCCGAAACCCTGGCCGGCAACAAGCTCAACCTAAAAAAACTGCTGGATATGAGCGATGCCGAAGCCATGCAGGCCCTCACCGATTTGCGCGGTATTGGTCCCTGGAGTGCCGAATGGATTTTGGTGCGCTGCCTGGGCCGTTCGCGGGTGGTTGCCGGGGATTTAGGTGTAAGGAAGGCAGTGGCCATGGCCTATCTGGGCAAGACTATGGCCAGCGAAGAGGAAGTACGCCAGGCCGTGACCCATTGGGGGGCCCAAGCCACGACGGCCCAGGCTATCCTGTTGCACGCTTATGTCACGAAGGCCCTATAAGGAATGAACAAAAATGGAAAGGAAACATTATGAGATCGAGATCATGGTTCGGAGCATACATCCTTATCGGGTTGGGGGTCATTTTTCTTCTGTCTAATCTCGGCCTGTTGCCCCGTCTTGGTCCGCTTATGAATAAGTGGTGGCCGCTTATTCTGATCATCATCGGCGTCTTGAGCTTGACCAGGCGGTCCCGGCGGTGAAAATCACAGATCCTTTCAATGGGATAACTCAGCGCTTATCACAGTCCAATTTCTGGGGACCACTGGATATTGTCAATCAGCTTATTAAAATAATCCGGCACTTTGGCTTCAAAAGTCATCTGCTCGCCGCTGGTCGGATGTTTGAAGGAAATCAATTTGGAATGAAGTGCTAAATGACTGTATCCATCCTTGGCTTTTCCATATTTACGATCTCCTACGATCGGATGTCCCTTATTAGCCATATGTACGCGTATCTGATTCTTCCTGCCGGTCAAAAGATTAATCTCCAGCAGACTAAACTGCTTGGTCTCTTTAAGCACTTTATAGGCAGTATGTGCCAGTTTGCCTTTGGCGACATCCGTTGTGGAATAGACGACATAAGCCTTGTTCTCCGCCAGGTACGAGGTAATAATTCCCTCTTTTGCGGCCCAGTGACCATAAACCACCGCAACATATTTTTTATCCGTGCCTTTCCACTGGGCCTTCAAATGGTACTTAACTTCTTCACTTTTCGCAAATATCAATACGCCGGATGTCCACTGGTCCAGCCTATGAACGACGAAAATTTGGTTTCGCGACTTAAGACTGCCTTTGCGAACATAATCGCTTAGAATGAAGGCGGCCGTCTTGAATTTATTAGTCTCCGTCCCCACCGTCAATAGACCCGCAGGCTTATCTACCACCAGGATATCTCTATCTTCGTAGAGTATTTCTAACCCTCTTGGAAGATGTTTACTGGTCAAGCCTTTCTTCTTATGCATACTGAGGGTATAAGGGGACGTTGTCCAATTCATTCTGTTTTGCTTTTTGTCTCCATCCCTTTAATCGCCATGGCTACTGCTGTTGTTCCAACCCCCACATGGCGAGCGATCTCAGCCATAGAAATCCCTATTTCTCGATTTAAAAAAAAGCAAATGTCTTTTCGGAGTTCCGATACGGCTTTTCGACGACTTCCCGATCTTAACTCAACTTCTTTTACTCCGGCTTCCCGACATCTTTCTATAATAATTTTCGATATCGATCCGGCCTTCTTTCGGACTCGAATTTGCCGGGCCAACTTTTGATCTGCCTCTTCCAGGATAGCCTGAACAAAATCTCCGTCTCCCAAAATTCGATCGTCATGAGCCTCCGGCTCGCCTTGCCGTCGTAGGGACAAAACGCGCGACCATCCCCCCATACTTCGGACTAATCCACCACCAACCAATTCCGGCCTTCGTCCCTGATCTTTCCCGGCTTCCATGAATTCCCTGTAGGCCCTTATGGCCTTTTTTTCTTTTTGCCCAAAAAAACCAAGCACGAAATCTTTATCCGACCACTCGTTCTTCTGCTTGCCGGTTAAAATTCCATGTCCACACCAAGGATATTCCTCCAATTCTTCCAGGTCTTTCACTATGCCAGCCCGAAGCGGATTAAGATGGATATAACGGACCAACTCTAAAAAATATGGGTCCAGATCACAAATGATCGACTTATAGCGATTCTGAAATAAGTGTCCGAATCTTCGATATTTTCGATTAAAGCTATAAGCGTAACCGGTCAATAATCGTCGCATAAAGGTTGACAATCCCGCTGGCCCGCTGATAATCAGCAAATGAATATGATTGTCCATAAGTGCCCAGGCCAAAATACGGGTCCCGGTCTCCTTAACCAATACCCCCATTCGATCTAAAAAGGCCTTTCGATCTTCCTTATCCCGGAAGATATTGCTTCCTTCTATCCCCCTCACCATCACGTGATGCAAGGTTCCAGGAACATCTAAACGGGCTTTCCGTGGCATATTTTATCTTTTACTCCATTTTCCCTTTCATGTAAAGATTTTTTTTGAATCTAATGGACAACGTCCCCTTTTGTCTTGACTGGAGGTTTTTTTTTCATATTTCTTTCCCTTGGTGTTGCAATGAAGAAACACGCTAAGCTCAGCGGAGACGATTAGTCGTCCGCTGGGGCTTTTTGTTGGGGATTTTTTATATCCCAGATTATGGTATCAGAACTAAAGTCTTGATCGTGCGGCCACATGATGCCATGATGGGCGGGACGGACGAGACGAAAATAAGCTTCGTCAGCGAGCTCTCTAAAAGCACTGCCATGCAGATAGGGTTTTACGTCAAAAATTCCAGAAATACCGCTGCCTGTAAGAATATCGATTCGGTAGTCATCCAGTGGATTGGCTTTTATAATTTTGTCCATCTTCATTTCCTCCCTTATCTTGGAAGTCCCGCGACTGTCAATATAGAATTAGAATTATATTGGCAAATCTATCCGATATTATTATTCTAAACAAGTCGTTCAACTCCTAATTTATCTTCTTAGTAGGTTTCTGTTCAAAATCGATGCTGTCGATTCCGGTTATAAAAATGTTGGTCAGGTCTATTTTCTTAACAAGAGGGAGGATCAATAAGAGGTCACTTATTTCCCATGGCCGAAAGGCTCTTCTCTGCCGTTAGCGGGGCACTAAAGATCCTTTTCCCGATCGCCTCGGCCACGGCCGGCAGAGGGCCGCCAATGCCGATCTCGCCGGCCCCCTTCATTCCGAATGGCCCGCTGGGCTCCGGTATTTCCACGGCCAGGGTCTCCATGTCCGACAGGTCAAGGGCTGTGGGGATGATATGGGTGGCAAGGTCCGGAGTCCGCACCCTGCCTTGCTCCAATATAGGCTGTCCCTTTTTATTCATATTATGGGGTTCAAATAATTTCCGTGAAGTATCCCCAACTTTAATGATTTGTTGACTCTTCAATCATGCGGCTATATTCACTGGAACAAAGATACTTGGTTTCCCCCGCGATTTGAGGTTCTCCGAATGCGCCTTGATCCGGGCAAAAACGATGGGTTTATCTTCGCCACCATATTTATCTAACAATTCTAAATTGTATTGTCGGATCTCCGGATCGTCATCAGGTAAGATCACCAGCTCAAACTTTTCCGGTAGAGAATTAAACACCCGCGGGTTCTCCAGCAAAAACTCCATGATCTTTCCGCTTAAGAGGATATTTCGTTCCACAACCCCCTCATGGGATTTTACTTTTTTCTTAGCCATTCCTCAAATCTCCTTCGATAACCATTCCAGTTATTCACCAGATCATTCATGGGTAAGTGAAGGCCTCATTATAGTCCTGGGTATCCATGGTAATCTTGGTTGACTTCTTGTAGTTGAACGAAAAACTTAACGACCCGCCCATGCTCCATCTCAAATCCAACACGAAGAGAATTATCTGCATTCAAGTAGCGATGGAATTCAACAAAACGCATTATTTATTTTATCCGAATTAGCGGAAACAAGCAAATAACGGTGGAAATACAGGACAAAGAACCTCAAATAAGATGTAATGATTTACGATCATTTGGGAATTTACCATAGAATAGATTTAAATGTAAAATAATATTGGTAAGAAACGTGATCCTGATAGATCTTGCTATAGAGGATGAAAAGATGTCCTCTTTTACCTTGCAATCGCCTGCAAAATCCGTTCGGCCGTCAGGGGTGATTGAAAAATCCTTTTTCCGATGGACTCATCCACGGCGGAGGAATGAATTCTCCTTTCTTTTTCAAAAAAATAGAGGTAAAAATATTATTGTAACAGATACCATCAGTTTACTGCCAAGAGACAAAGGAAAAAAACCAAAATTTTGATGAAACGGCAAAAAATCGGCGAATCTCCTTTCTTCCTCGTCCTGGCTTCCGGCTCACCCCGGCGGAAGGCCTTGCTGGCCGATTTGGGCCTTCCGTTAAAAATCGTTCCAACCGAGATTCCGGAAGTTCCCAAGCCGGGTGAATCACCGCTTTCCTTTTCCAGGCGCATGGCCTTCGGAAAAACGGAGCTTGTATCCGCCCTTAATTTTCAACATTGGGTCTTAGGGGCCGACACCGTGGTGGTTTTGGAAAGAACCCTCTTCGGCAAACCCGAAAATTCCCGGGAAGCCAAGAAATTCCTCCAGGCCTTAAGCGGAAAGACCCACCGGGTGATCACCAGCTTTTGTCTGAAAAATCGGACCTTGAAAAAGACGATCACTCGAAGTGTTTCCACCCGGGTAACCTTCAAGAACCTTGTCCATCCAAGAGATCGACTGGTATATCCAAACCCAAGAACCACTGGACAAGGCCGGGGCCTATGCCATCCAGGGTAAAGGGGCCTTTTGTGTTCAAAAGATCCAGGGATTGTACACCAATGTGGTGGGCCTGCCGGTGATGGAGGTTTTAGAGGCCCTGGAAAAATATGCGGGGTTTCGGCTCGGAAGCGGAAAGCTCAAGGCTCAGAGAGAAATAAGTTCGAAGCAGTGAGTTCGGAGTTCAGAGTAAAAGAAGCGTGAGGCATGAGGCGAAAGAAGGCTCAAAGGTCAAGGCTCAAAGGAAAAATAAAAAATAGCAAGAGGAAAAGATGGGTGCATTAACTTCTTCCATCCAACAAGTTCGAGAACGAATCAATCAGGCCTGTCTTCGGGCCGGCCGAAAACCGGAAGACGTTCTGCTCATCGCCGTAACCAAAACCATTCCGGAAGAACGCATTCAACAGGCCATACGGGAAGGACTGACCCATTTCGGAGAAAATTATATCCAGGAAGCCCAAAGAAAAATTGAAGCCCTTAAACAGGGGACCTGGCATTTTATCGGCCATTTGCAAAAGAACAAGGCCAAGGTGG
>CAWIRY010000103.1:0-12226 GCA_963838485.1 uncultured delta proteobacterium
CAGTTTAAGGTATCCGATTTTTTTTTAAACCTTGCACCTTGGACCTTAAACCTTGGACCCTTGGTTTTATCGTCCGTCCATTTTATATAAAGGTCGGGACAAAAAATCAACTATAAATTATAAAAAATATAAATATTATAATATTTCACTTGACAAGAATTTTTGATTTGATTAAATGACATCCTGAAAACTAAGAAACTCATCTAAGTTGAAGTTCATCCGGTGCCCGGATTTAGATCCGGCAAGAACCAATCGATTTCAAAACCGTTTCGGGATAACTCCTTGTTTCAAGCCGCCAAGAAGACCTTCAAGATTTCCGATCAGATCATAGACCAGATCCGGGATGCCATTCTTTCCGGCAAACTGAAACCCGGGGACCGGTTGGCCTCGGAGAAAGAATTGGCCGATCGATTCGAGGTCAGCAAGGCCACCATGCGCGAGGCCATGCGGGTCCTGGAAGTCCTGGGGTCGACCGAGACCCGGAAAGGCACCTCCGGGGGGATTTTTATCGCCGAAGTAAGCATGCGGACCACCATCCACAGCATCATCAACTTCCTCCACTTTCAAGCCCTGTCGATCAAAGAGATCACCATGCTTCGCTATCTGATCGAGCCCACGGTAGCCCGGATCGCCGTCTCTAAGATAACCGACCAGGACATTCAAAACCTGAAAAAGATCGTCGGGGAAAGAGCCGCCGGGGGGGAAAATGAAGTCTCCAAAGAAATCGGTTTTCACCGCTATCTGGCCCGCTTGGCCGAAAATACCCTCTTGATCCTGATCGTTGATTTTGTCGATAACCTCTTGGACTCCATCAAATCGAAGATAAAGTTGGGCCCGGATTTTTACCGGGAGGTTCGTAAATCGCATTTGCAAATCCTGGATTGCATCATCAAAAAAGACGCTTCAGGGGCCGGGACGGCCATGACCCAGGACCTTTTGGAAGTGGATCGATATCTCAGTCGGGTCCTGGGCTCAACCCCTTTTGATCCGGCTGAACTCGATCCATGTCTTCTTTTAAAGGCGGTAAGCGGAAAAAGGTCCCCTCGCGCCGGTTCAAGAAAAAATTATTGAGCTGCATCTTTCGGCTCATGCTCAATAAAATAACAGCGATCATATACGGGAGGTTAATCTATGGCAGGCAAACGTTTAAAACCTTGTATCAACAACGAGTGGAGGGAGTCAAAGACCGTCAAATACATGCCCGTGACGAATTCCAGCACGGGAGAGATTATGGCCGAGGCTCCCTGTTGCACCGTTGATGAAGTGGAAAGCGCCGTAGCAGCGGCTAAAGCGGCCTTTCCGGGATGGTCGAGCAAGCCCGTACAACAACGGACTGCCTTGATGTTTCGTTTCCGTGAGCTTCTCGAGGCCCATCTGGAAGAGTTGACTCTTTCGGTTTCCATGGAACTGGGCAAAAACCTGGATGAAGCCCGGGGAGATATCCTCAAAAGTATCGAGGTGGTGGAGCTGGCCTGCGCCGCTCCGGTGCTCATGCAAGGGGACGCCTTGATGAACGTTTCCACCGGTCACGACACCGTCATGTACCGCGAACCTGTGGGTGTTTTTGCGGGGATCGTACCCTTCAATTTTCCGTCCATGATTCCCTTTGGCTGGATGATTCCCCTGTGCATCACCATGGGCAATACCTTTGTCCTCAAGGCCGCCAGTTTGACCCCCCAGACCGCAGGACGAGTTCTGGAGTTGCTCATCCAAGCCGGGATGCCCCCCGGGGTGGTGAACTTGGTGACCTGTAGCCGCGATGAAGCGGGATTGCTTCTCAAGCACCCCGACGTCCGGGGGATTTCTTATGTGGGATCCACCTCGGTGGGTTTGCATGTCTATTCCACGGCCGCTGCCCACGGGAAAAGAGTTCAGGCCCTTTGCGAGGCGAAAAACCACGCTCTGGTTATGCACGATGCCGCGCTGGAACGCTCCGCCCTGGGAATTATCAATTCGACCTTCGGATGTGCCGGTATGCGCTGTATGGCCTTGCCGGTTCTTTGCGTAGAAGAGGCCTGTGCCGATGAGTTCATGGGTTACTTAGTCAAGTTCGCTAAGCAGCGCAAGGTCGGATGCGCCTACCATCCCGACACCGAATTGGGACCGGTGGTATCCGCCGAACATAAGAAATCCGTCATCGAGTGGATCAACAAGGGTGTCGCCGAGGGCGCAAAACTGGCCCTTGACGGGCGGGACATCGTCGTTCCCGGATTCGAAAAGGGTCACTTCATCGGCCCCACGATTCTGGATCACGTCAAGCCGGGGATGAGCGTGGGCGACATGGAGATTTTCGGACCCGTGACCACTGTCAAGCGGGTGAAGAACTTCGAGGAAGGCCTGGCCATCATGAATGCCAATCGTTTTGCCAATGGGTCGGCCATCTTTACCCAGAACGGCCATTACGCCCGGGAATTCACCCGGCGGACCCACGCGGGCATGGTCGGCGTGAACGTGGGCATTCCCGTTCCCATCTCTTATTTTCCCTTCGCCGGTCATAAGGATTCGTTCTTAGGCGACCTGCACGTCATGGGGCGGGACGGTGTCGCCTTTTACACGGAGGCCAAATGCGTGACCTCACGATGGTTCGGTGAAGAGGAAAAAAAGGAAACCAAGATCAGTACCTGGGAAGGAACGATTACCCGCAAGTAATAAACTTCTGGTCAAGGGGTGGAACGAGTACGAAATAATACAAATTCCCCTCCTTTTACCGGAGTGGGACAAGAAAAAGGAAAGACGATTTTTTCAATGCAGTCAATCCTTAACAAGGAGGTCTTTTATGCACGTAACCAACCAAGACGCCATTGTCAATGAATTAGCTTCTATCGTCGGCAAGGAAAATGCCACCGCCTCCAAGCATATCCGTTATGCCTATTCTTATGACCTGTCTTTCGTCACCCCCAAGCTGCCCGACTATGTGGTTATGGCCACTACGGTCGAACAGATCCAGGGAGTGCTCCGATTGGCCAACCGGGAGAAGATCCCGGTAGTCCCCTATACGGCCGGGACGAATATCGGGGGGTTGACCATCCCCGAACGAGGCGGGATTCTCCTAGACCTAAAACGGATGAACAAGATCGTCAAGCTTGATATCGAGTCGAACTATGCGGTTATTGAACCGGGGGTGTCCCATGCCCAATTGGCCAGCGCCCTGTACAAGCACAACCTGAGATTCGGTTGGCCGGTGGGTCCCCCCTCGGCCTCTGTTTCTTCCTGCGCCATTTCCCATGGGATCGGCGGGTTGAATGCCCGTTACGGATTAAACAGTCAGGAAATCACCAGCATGGAAGTGGTCCTGCCCACTGGAGAACTGGTTCGGGTCGGGTCCTGCGCCATCAACTCCGAGGCCTGGCACAGCCTTTTGCCCATGCCCCAGATGGACGGACTTTTTAAAGGCTGGCTGGGAACCACAGGGGTGGTCACCAAGCTTGGCATTACCGTCCACCCCATTCCGCCGGTCCTCAAGGTCTTCACCGTTTCCAGTCAGAATGTGGAAAACATGGTCTCCTACATGATGAACCTGAGCAACTACGAGATCTGTGACGACCTGACGGCCGTATCCTGGTGGCTGGCCCAGGTCCCCATCCCTTATCCCTACAAAACCAAACCGGACAATGCCCACGAATGGTTCTGCTTTGCCAACACCAATTCCTTTACCGAAAAGGAAAAGGAGGCCCGAGTCGAAATCTGGGAGACGGTGGTGGCCGAAGAAAAAAAGAAGGGCACTTCTTTAGCGGTCACCCAGTATCCGGAAGAGGCCTTGCGGGCCCGGACCCAGTTGCCCAGCCAAATCGTCGGGTCTACCAAAAATTACTGTAAACAAGGAGGGGGTGGTATTTCCTGGCCGGGCACCTTTACCCCGGCCAACAAATGGGCCCCGGTCTATACCGATTGGAAAAAAATCCTGATCGACCATAACCTGTCTCCTTCGATCCGCATGAGTATGTACCGGGGGGTCCATTACGGTATGCTCCGGGCCATGATCCCTTTCAACAAGAAAAGCGCCAAAGAAACGGAAAATGCCCGTCATGCCATCGTCGAATGTTTGAAGGTCGACCTTGACCATGGGGGCATGCCCTATAAACCCCCGGTGGATTTTGCCGTCGAGATCAATAAACGGGCCCATCCGGGATACCTGATGCTACTCAAAAAGCTAAAGGCCCTTCTGGACCCGAACGACATCATGAATCCGGGAAAACTGGGAATCTGATCATCAAGCTGTTGGTGTAGTGTTCCCATAATGCCTTTACAATATCGTCATTCCGGACTCGATCCGGAATCCAGTCTTTTTAACCTGGATTCCCGCTTTCGCGGGAATGACACATTGGGAACCTTGAAGAGGTGAGTTAGAGACACTACGTTAGCGATCAGTTTATAGCAACCAGCCCTATAGGGGATTACAGACTTTGAGCTTTTTTCTTTTTAGCTGAACGCTGACATGCCGACAGCTAATAGCTAATAGGAGGTAAGGTATGAAATGGAACATTTCTACTCTGGAAGAGTTGGAAGATTATATTTGGCGGTGTACGGCCTGCGGAACCTGCAAGGTCGCCTATGATTACGGCCCACCGGCCGAATGCCGGGAGATCTGTCCGGCCGGGGCGGAATTCGGCTTTGAAGGCTTTATGGCCTCCAAGGGAAAGATCGCCTTTGCCCGGGGCGTCCTGAGCGGGGAATTGGAATGGGATGACGAACTGGTCGATAGCATTTACAAATGCACCATTTGTGCCGGCTGCCAGTCCCAGTGTCAGCTCGATCACAAACCCTATATCTCTGAGATCTTTGAAGCCCTGCGGCGGAAGGCCGTGGAGGCCGGGGCCGGCCCCCTGCCCTCCCAAAAGGTCATCGCCCAATCCATGCGCAGCTATGACAACCCCTATCAAGGGCCGCGCCGGGTTAGGACCGATTGGGCCAGGATTTTCAAGAAAGGCAAACAAAAACCCATCAAGGACATCAACAAGGAACCGGCCCCGATGCTCTATTTTGTGGGATGCACCGGTGCCTACAACGTGCCGGAACGGGTCATCCCCCAGGCCACGGCCTCCATCTTTAACAAGCTGGGGCTGGACTTCGGCATCCTGGGAGAAAATGAACTTTGCTGCGGGTCCACGGCCATGCGGCTGGGCGATGCCGAGGCCTTCAAAAGGGTGGCCGAGGCTAATCTTACGACCTTTAAGCGACTTCATGAAAAACAGGGGATGGAGACCATCATCACCGCCTGCGCCGGTTGTTATCGGGCTATCCTGAAAGATTATTCCCTGGCCGATGAATACGAGGAGATGATGAAAGGGATCAAGATCATCCATGTTTCCCAATTCCTTTATGATCTGTATAAGGCCGGTCAATTGAAATTTTCCGGCCCTCTGCCCCGGAAGATCACTTATCATGATCCCTGCCATTCCGGCCGCCATTTAACCAAATTCCTGGTGGATAAAGATGGCTCCCAGCTCTGGACCGGGGCCTACATCAGTTTAAGCGAAGAAGATTGTCTCTATGATGTGCCCCGAGACCTGCTGAAGGCCATTCCCGGGATAGAGCTCGCCGAGATGCAACGGATCCGGGCCAATTCCTATTGCTGCGGCGGCGGCGGCGGGGTCATGACCGGTTTTCCCGATTGGGCCCAGAGAAATGCCGCCTTGAGGATCCAGGAAGGCATGGAAACCGGGGCCGAGACCATGGTCTCCATCTGCCCCTTCTGTCATTACAATCTCAATCAGGGGTCCCAAGGGATCGGCAGCCCCATGAAACTGGTTGACCTGACCGAGTTGATCAACCAGGTCCTGCCGGAAAAAGAAGCTTGAGGGAATTTACAGGATAAAATCAGGTTTGTCCTGTCTAAAAGATACTAACCCATCATGCTTTGTCGGAAAGGAGGTGCCGCCGAGTTTAACCGAAGCTACAGCAATCTTTTGACTTTTTCGACCAAACCTAACCATTTACTTTGGAGGGGACAATGGACGCAAAAAAAACCGAACATCAAGATAAGGGTATTTTGAATAAAGGATTTTCACGTCGTGATTTTCTCAAAACCACCGCCCTGGGGGCCGCTGGATTAAGCCTTAGTTCCTGGGCCTTCACCCCTTTTACCTATGGGGCAGAAAAACCGATTAAAATCGGCATGATTAATGAGTTGACCGTCGGGGCCACCGAGTATGGGTACTGGTTATCCAAGGTAGGTCACGCCGCCATCAAAAAATTGAATGCCGAAGGCGGTATCGCCGGACGTAAAGTCGAGGTCATCGAATATGACACCAAATTTAATCCCGCTTATGGGGCCCAGATGTTTAAAAAGCTGGTCCTGGAAGATAAGGTTGATTTTGTAATGGGCTCCATCCATTCGGGCATCCAACTGGCCTGTTTCCCTATCGCCGAACAGTTCAAAATTCCCTATTTCGGCGGCGGGGCCATGGCCTCGGCCCTGACCGGCAAGGCCGCTAACCCCTATTATATTCGTATTCACACCCATGCCCTGATGCAGGCGGTGGCCGGCTGGGAATGGGCCTTCAAAAACCTGGGCAAAAAATGGGCCCTGGTGGTGGCCGACTATGCCTGGGGTTGGTCGCTGGAAGAAGAATTCGGCAAGCGGGTCAAGGCCGCCGGCGGTAAGGCCCAAGGAATTCGGGCCTCCCAGGCCACCAAAGATTTTGTACCCTTCCTGCAAAAAATCGATCCCGATATTGACGTCCTGTTCACCGCCTTTCTCAATCCGGCCGCTCTGGGGGTTATGCGTCAATCCGTAGAACTGGGGCTCCAGAAAAAAATGAAACGCTTTACGGTTATTTGCTGTACCGAGGGTATCGGCCAGGAGGTTGTGGGAAAAGAATCGGCTGGGGCCTATTACGAGGAATACCATCCCCGTTATCTGGATCAGGTCCCCAAGGAACTCCACCCCTACGAAATCCCCTATCGCAAGGCCTGCGGGGTGACCGACGATGGAAAAGAAGTGGGCAATCCTAATGTCACGATTGCCGGATCCCATATGTGGTCTATGTGGACCGCCCCCTATATGATCAAACAGGGAGTGGAACATACCGGCTGGAAAGACAACTCCAAGAATGCCGATTTTATCAAGTACGTGGTTAAAATGAAAATCAAGGCTGGCCCCTGGGCACCCCAGGGAGATTTGATCATGCGGGAAGAAGATCACCAGGGCTTTCATGATCACTACATCTCGGAAGTAACGCCTGATTTAAAACTGAAGGTTCTGCTCCGGATCCCCAAAGAAAAAGTCATATATGATCCGATGGTCGATCTAAGAACCAAATTATAAACCCTAATGCAGGCTGTCTCAGACAGGCCTTTTACAGTCTTGTCATTCCAGACTTGATCCGGAATCCAGGTTTTTCAACCTGGATTCCCGGACCTACAGCCTGCGCAGTCCCCCTGCAAGCGGGACAAGGAATGCGCCCGCTGTTCATGTTCACCAAGGAGTAGTCCACCATGCTGGCCAATGTGACCGTTGCCGTTTTGAATGGGGTTATCTGGGGATTGATTATGGCCCTCATCGCCCTCGGTCTGAACATGATCTTCGGCCTCCTTCACATTATCAACATGGCCCACGGCGTTCTCTATATGCTGGGGGCCGTAGTGGCCTGGTACATTATAGAACTGACGGGAAATTTTTGGATCGCCCTGATCCTGGCCCCCTTAGTCGTGGGCGTCATCGGCATGATCATTGAACGGGGGCTTCTCTTTACCATTGAAGACAAACCCATCACGACCATCATCTGTACCTTTGGCATCATGCTGGCCGTACAACACCTGGTCTTCATGACCTTCGGCGGAACCCCCCGGCGGATCAATATCCCCATTACTTACCGTTTTCAACTTTTTGAACTCCAGTATCCCCTGATGCGTATCGTCATCGCCGCCATCTCGGTGGGGGTCATGATCGCCCTCTGGTTTCTCTTGCACAAGACCAAATACGGACTCTGGATGAGGGCCGTGGTCCAGGATCGGGAAATGGCCTTGGCCCTGGGTATTCCGGTGAACCGGGTTTATATGTGGACCTTTGTGCTGGGGTCGGCTTTGGCGGCCTTTTCCGGCGTATTGGCCGCCCCTATTGTCTATGTCGATTTTATGATGGGCCGTGAAATACTGATCATGGCCTTTATTATCGTTATTGTCGGCGGCATGGGAAATCTGGAAGGATCGGTCATTGCCGCCATTATCATTTCATTGATCCAGGGGATCGGATCCTTATATGTGCCTCCGGCAATGGCTACGGTCTTTTCCCTGGCCTTTATGGTAATCGTCCTTTTAATCCGTCCTCAGGGATTATTTGGTGAATGAGGTGACCTCGGTATTGATTCCCAATAAAAAATCTTTTCTTTTTGTCCCCCTATTTTCCCTGGTCTTTTTGGTCCTTTTGGCCTTGCCTTTTTTTGTCGATCTTTTTTACCAGACCTTCCTGACCGAGGTCCTGGTTTGGGTCCTCTTTGCCGTCTCTTTTGATCTTATCTTCGGATATACCGGCTTGCTCAGTTTCGGACAGGCCTTATTTTTCGGTCTGGGGGCCTATGCCTTTGCCATTCCCATCGTGAAATTCGGTTTGGGACCCGGCACGGCCTTTGTCCTTTCCATCCTGATCCCCATGGTCTTTTCCTGGTTTGTGGGCTATTTTTCCGTCCGGCTGACGGGAATCCATTTCGTCATCATCACCCTTATTTTTGCCCTCATGGGCAGTACCATCGGAGAAACCTGGAACGATCTCACCGGTGGTGCTGATGGAATGACCATCCCTCTTTCTAAGATTTTTATCGGCCCCTGGCATTTGGACCTGACGGATATCAAAACCATTTATTATTTGGTGCTGGTGGTGGTCGCCCTGGCCTTTCTCTTACTCAGAAGGATGGTCCAATCCCCTTTAGGAAAAGTCTTTATCGCCATCCGGGAAAATGAAGACCGGGCCCGACTGATCGGCTATAGCATCCATCGCTACAAGCTTTTGGCTTTTGTCATTGCCGGTGGCCTGAGTGGTCTGGCCGGAGGATTATACGGGATCAGCCTCAAGTATGCCTCGGCCAGTTTTCTGCACTGGGGGATATCCGGACATGCCGTGGTCTATACCATCGTGGGGGGTATGGGCACCCTGATCGGACCGGTTTTGGGAACAGGGCTGATCATGTTCATCGAACATTACTTAGTCAATTACTTACAGGGTACGGATCTGGTCATCGGGATCGTCCTGGTCTTTATGGTCCTGGTGGCCCCCAAAGGCCTGGTCGGCCTCATTCAAAGAAGAAGGAAATAAGTGAGTCAGCCAATTTCGGAATCTATTTTGGTCTTGAAGGATGTGTCTAAATCCTTCGGCGGCCTTCTGGCTGTCCACAATGCCAATCTCTTGGTGGAAAAAGGGGAACTGAGGGCCCTGATCGGACCCAACGGGGCCGGTAAAACCACCTTGTTAAATTTGATCACCGGCATCTATCCGGTCTCCCAGGGACAAATCCTTTTCAAAGATGAGGACATTACCCGGTTAAGTTCGGACCGGATTTCTCACAAGGGTATTTCCCGCACCATGCAGATCACCAGCCTCTTTGTCGGCTTAACGGTTTTTGAAAACATCTGGGCCGCGGTTCAATCCAGGAAAAAATTTTTCAATCCCTTTATCCGAGCCTTCAAGTGCCAGGATGTTAGACGGAAGACGGAAAAAATGTTGGAGATGACCGGTCTTCAGGATAAGGCCGACCTGATTTGTTCGGAGTTGGCCTACGGAGAACAGCGGATCCTGGAAATGGGGATCGCCCTGAGTACCGACCCGGACCTTCTCCTCCTGGATGAGCCTACGGCCGGCCTCAATACCCAGGAGTCCATGGCCCTGGTAAAAAAAATGAGGACCATGATTTCCGGCCAAACCATCATCCTGGTGGAGCATGACATGGGCGTGGTCATGGAACTGGCCGACCGGATTTCCGTGCTTCACTACGGGGAAATTCTGGCAGAAGGGTCACCGGAAGAGATCAAAAATAACGACGAGGTCAAAAGGATCTACCTGGGGAACTGATATGTTAGTCATGGAAGCGGTGAATTGTTTTTACGGCAAAAGTCATGTCCTGAACGACACATCCCTGGAAATTCGCGAGAAGGAATTGGTCGGCCTGGTGGGCCGCAACGGGGTCGGGAAAACCACGACCTTGAAATCCATTATGGGACTGGTCCCTCCCAGGGGGGGTAGAATTCGGTTTAACGAGATGGTCCTTTCCGAGCTGCCGTCCTATCATATCGCCCGCCAGGGCATTGCCTATGTTCCACAGGGTAGGCATCTTTTCCCCAAGTTAACGGTCATGGAAAATCTCAAGATTCCCGTTGTCCAGGGCGATATGGATCCCGAAAAACTGGAGGAAATCTTCGAATACTTTCCCAGACTGCAAGAACGACTCAAACAAAAGGCTGGCACCCTATCCGGAGGAGAGCAACAGATGTTGGCCGTGGGCCGGGCCTTGATCACCAACCCTAAATTAATCCTTCTGGATGAACCTACCGAGGGATTAATGCCTCTCCTGGTCCAATTAATCAGTCGAACCGTACGGGCCATCAATGAAAAAGGGACGGCTATCCTCCTGGTGGAACAGAATCTCAAAACCCTTAAGGATGTCTGCCATCGGATTTATATCATGGAAAAGGGGGCCATTGTTTATGAAGGTACTCCGGCCCAATTGGAGGCTGCCGAGGGTATTCAGGAACGCTATTTGAGTGTCAAGGTTTAGGTTCTCCCCATATTCACTCTGAGAATTAAATTTGAAAACTCTTTGGTTAGGTTTAATCGGCTGCCTGATTGTTCTTTGGGGAAATGGTGTTCAGGGTTCGGAAGGAGGAACCTCTTTCCAGGGGAACCGGTTATCCATCAAATGGGATACCATAACCGGTGCCCCCTTGACGATTCGGGGAGAAAAATCGCCCCTGTTTAAAATCGGCCATGTTTCAAAATTAAGCCGCGCCCAGATTACCCGGATCGGGCCCATATTGGTCAAAAAATATGCCCCAATCCTTAAAATCAGGCCGGATCAATTAAGGCTGAAAGCGGCCGAGCGCATTTCCGGAAGTTGGTATGTGAGCTATTGGCAGACCTTCCAGGGGACAATCATCTATGAGTCCTCGTTAGGTTTTTCCATAGACCCCGAGGGCCGGGTGGTCTCTCTCGGGGCCATCTTGTATCCCCGGGTCCAGGTGCCGGAAAAAGATCTGATTGACCGGACAAGGGCTTTAAAAATAGCCCAGGATCAGGTCCAGGATTTTAAAAAATTTGAATACTTGCTTTTAGCCGAAAACACGGTCATATACCCGCAAAGGAAGGCCGGCGGGGTAACCTATTACCGGGTCTATGCCTTCAATTTTTTCCCGAAGAAGGCCCTTCATCCGGCCTCGGTTGTAGGAGGATGGGCTATTATGGTGGATACCCAAACCGGTAGGCCCGTCCTGGTGCAAACTTTATTTAAGCCCATGGGATGTTGTGTCCCGGAAAACTGGACCCCCCAAAAGATCGAGGATGACTATAAAGGAATTTTGGGGAATTAAATCAGGCGGCTTTTTTTCCCTTTTGGGGTTTTACCTGGCCCTTTTGCTTCTTGGGCTGCCTGCCTGCGAAGGAAGCCGGGAAACAGCCCCGGGGCCCCAAGTAGGCACCAAGGCCCCGGGTTTCGCCGCTCGAGATTTGAAAGGTCAAACCTGGAACTTGGATCAGGTCAAGGGGAAGGTAGTCCTGCTCCGGTTTTGGACCGACCAATGCCCTTATTGTCTTTTTGAAATGCCGGTGATTGAAAAATATTATCGTCGGCTAAAGCCTGCGGGCTTTGAGGTTCTGGCGGTCAACATCAAGCAAAGCCCTCAGGTGGCTGAAGCCTTTATAGCCCAGATGGATATTACCTTTCCGGTGCTCCTGGACCTATCCGGAAAGATGGCTGAACGATATAAGGTTTATGCCGTGCCGACCAATTTCCTGATCGACCGAGCACTCGGTGAGCGGGTCCACGAACTGGGTGACGTGACCGCTCGCCTCCCACACCTCCCGGGCCAGGATTACCGAGGAGTCAATGCGCCATGTTCCTCGCGCTCGGTGACCATCGAGCGCCACCACTCGCGCTTGATGCTGTTCTTCAGCTCCACGCCGAGCGGGAGCAACACGCAACTGAACCAGTAGATGAACACCCCCGGCTTCCTCCTCGCTGATGCCGAGCGATGCAAAAATCTGCTGCTGCACGTCCTTGCGGTGAATACGAATCGATCCCGA
>CAWIRY010000104.1:0-35949 GCA_963838485.1 uncultured delta proteobacterium
CCTCCCTGTATCCCGTCCAACTTCACCGCAGTTCGGTTCACCGGATATCAGGTCTCGTTTAGTCACGTCAACTCGACCTCCTTCCCACGGCCATATAGTCGGTTCGCTGTTCGCTACGTACACAGGTTCTGCCTCATGCTTCCTTCGGACTCCTCATTTCTGGGAATGCCCTTGCCTTGTCGGCGTTGTCCTTCCGTCCGGTAACGGTGGATGCTTTACTTCCAGGTCCTTTCCTGGAAGGTCGGTCAGTGCTTCATGCCAGGCGCACGTCACCTAACCTCCGGCAAAGCCGGAGGCTTGAAAATGTGAACCGCTCAAAGCGGATTATTTATTTACCACCTGAAGGTGGTTCCTCTTCATCAAACAATTGGAGTTGATCGAGACGTTGTT
Source organism: uncultured delta proteobacterium (assembly GCA_963838485.1). Lineage (GTDB taxonomy): Bacteria > Desulfobacterota > RBG-13-43-22 > RBG-13-43-22 > RBG-13-43-22 > RBG-13-43-22. The sequence goes on from CAWIRY010000104.1 coordinate 391, forward strand.
CTTCCTTTTCCTGGTTCTTTATATATTGTCGGGTTTCATCTTCATCCTTACCTACGGTCGAAACGAAATATCCTCGGGCCCAAAAATTTTGACCGGTGAAATTCTTTCTTCGCCCCAGATAGGCTCGGGCTATATAAATGGCGCTCTTGCCCTTGAGAAACCCAACTACTTGTGATACGGCGTACTTCGGAGGTATCGAGATCAAAATGTGGACATGGTCCGGTTGTAAATGCCCTTCGATAATCGTACACTCCTTCTGGGATGCTAACTCCCTGAATAGTGATCCCAAAAATTTCCGTATCTGTCCATATAGTTTCTTTTTCCGATATTTCGGAATCCAAACAATATGGTATTTACATTCCCACTTGGTATGGGTTAGACTTTGTAAGTGTTCCATTGAAAGCCTCCTATTCTGTAAACTTTGAGCGGTTCACAGGTTGGAGGCTTTCTCATTCTCCCGGATTTGTCAAACTCTGGGAGTCCCCCGGCAGAGCCGGGGGTTTACCTAAAAGAAATTATTTTTTAAATTTTTTTCTTGATAATTAACAGGCCCTTTGGGGCATCAGTCAGCATGAAAATCCCAAATTCCTCCAGCCACCCTTATTAAAGAGAGGGTTGGGGGGATTCTAAAAAGGCAACGGAAGCCATTTTTTTAGGTCTTATATCGATGGGCTCCAGAATTTGAGTCCATCGATATTGCTTGACAAAAAGATAAAAATGTCACAAAACAAAAGAAAATAATTACCCCAAATCAACACCTTCACTTCGCAAAATGAAATAAGTTTAAACATCGCCTTTCCTCTTCAGGATGAGGCCCTCTTTGTTAATGTCCTTTTTTAAGGAAGGAGAATGGCCAGATGCTGTCCGATCACCCTGGGCCTGTTATTCTAAAAGTAGATGATATCAGCATTTTTTTTGGAAAAGTGGCCGCCCTCTCGGGGGTCAGCTTGGATGTCCGTGAAAAGGAGATCCATTCCATCATCGGTCCGAATGGGGCTGGGAAAACCGTTCTACTCAATTGTATCAATGGGTTGTATCATCCCCAAAAAGGCCAAATTTTCTTTGACGGAAAAGAGGTCGCTCGGGTAAGCCCTCATCGGCGAGCGGAAATGGGCATATCCCGAACCTTTCAGAAGATCGAATTATTCGGTGGAATGACCGTCTTAGACAACATCCGATTGGGCCGGCATATCCATTTAAAGTCCGGGATCTTGAGCGGGTCCATCTATTTCGGAAAGACGGCTCAGGAGGAGATCCGGGCTCGTGAATTCATTGAGGAGGAGATCATCGACCTCCTGGAGATTGAATCGATCCGCAATAAAACGGTCAGCATGTTGCCTTACGGGTTGCAAAAGAGGGTCGAATTAGGCCGGGCTTTGGCCTTGAATCCCAGGTTGCTCCTCCTGGATGAACCCCTGGCCGGATTAAACCTGGAGGAAGTGGAAGATATGGCCCGTTTTATTCTGGACATTAACCAAGAAGAACGCTGGAAGATCACTTGTATCCTGGTGGAGCATGATATGGGGGTGGTGATGGACATCTCCGACCGGATCTCCGTCCTTAACTTCGGCAACAAGATAACCACCGCCACTCCCAACGAAATACAGAATAATCCCCAGGTAATCGAGGCCTATCTGGGCGAGGAGGACCTATATGCCACACGGCGATAAAGCCTACACCATCCCTTTTCAAATTACCGAAGACTTAACCCTACCCAAGGTTCTGCTGGAAACCGCCCGGCGGTATGGGGATACCAAAGTGGCCATGCGAGAAAAAGAATTCGGGGTTTGGCGCCCGATTACCTGGAAGGCCTATCTGGAAAACGTTAAGAACATTGCCCTGGGCCTGGTGAGCTTGGGTTTGAAGCGGGAAGACAAGGTAGCCATGATCGGAGATAACCGTCCGGAAGGGTTATGGATGGAGATGGCCACCTTGGCCATAGGCGGGATCGCCGTCTGGCTTTTTCAAGACTCTCTTATGGAGGAAGTGGCTTACATCATCAATCATTCGGACGCCTCTTTCCTGGTGGGTGAAGGCCAGGAGGAAGTGGACAAGGCCCTTTCCATTCAAGAAAAATGTCCCTACTTAAAAAAAATTATCTGGGATGATCCCAAAGGGATGCGGGATTATAACGACGCGCTGCTGATCAGTCTGAAAGAGGTGATGCAAAAAGGAAGAGATCTGGACCAAAAAGACCCAGGGCTCTTTGAAAAGCTGGTCTCCGAGGGAAAGGCCCAAGACGTAGCCTTGCTCTTCTATACCTCCGGGACCACGGCCTTGCCTAAAGGGGTCCTCCTTTCCCATTATAACATGCTGACCATGGGTCAAAACCTGATGAAAGTCGACCCCTGTACCCCAGAGGATGATTTTGTTTCCTATCTCCCCTTTGCCTGGATCGGCGAACAGATGATGTCCATCTCCTGCGGGCTTCAGGTGGGTTACACCATCAATTTTCCCGAAGAACCGGAAACCGCCCAGGAAAACATCCGGGAAATCGGCCCCCACGTCATGTTCGCCCCTCCTCGTATGTACGAGCAGATGACCCGTTCCGTCCAGGTCAGGCACCTGGATTCCACCTGGCTGAAAAGGATCCTTTTTCAAGGGGCCATGAAAATCGGCTACCATGTGGCAGACCTGAAGTTTGAAAAAAAATCAATCCATCTGGGTTGGAAGTGTTTGGATTGGATTTCCTATGCGGTGGTCTTTAAAAAGCTTCGCGATCATCTGGGGCTCTCCAGGGTGCGCAATGCCTACACAGGCGGAGCGGCCATGGGGCCGGATCACTTCCGTTTCTTCCATGCCCTGGGTGTCAATCTGAAACAGATCTATGGTCAGACCGAGATTGCCGGGATTTCGGTGCTGCACCGCAGCGGGGATATTAAATTCGATACCGTGGGCACCCCGATTCCCGATACCGAAATTAAGATTACCGAAGACGGAGAGATTATTTCCAAAAGCCCCTCGGTCTTTTTGGGATATTATAAAAATCCCGAGGCCACGGCCAAGACCCTCCAAGACGGCTGGCTCTATTCCGGCGACAAGGGGTTTATCGATGAAGACGGGCACCTGGTCGTCTTTGACCGAACCAAGGATGTCATGATTTTGAGCGACAAATCTATTTTTTCACCCCAATATCTTGAAACCCGCCTAAAGTTCTCTCCTTTCCTGAGAGATGCCTGGGTCATCGGCCATGAAAAACCCTATATCACGGCCGTGGTCTGTATTGATTATGCCGTGGTGGGAAAATGGGCCGACGATAAAAAGCTGAACTATACCAGTTACCCTGAACTATCTCAGAAGCCCGAGGTTTATGATCTGGTGGAAAAACAGATACGGGAGGCTAACAAAAGCCTCAAGCCCGTTTCCAGGATCCATAAGTTTGTCAATCTCTATAAAGAATTCGATGCCGACGACGAAGAATTGACCCGAACCCGGAAACTGCGACGGGCCTTTGTGGAGAATCGCTATAAGGACATCGTCCAGGCCTTGTATGAAGATAAGGACACGGTCCATATGGATACCACCATTACCTACGAAGACGGCCGGGTAATCCATATCAAGACCGATCTCCATATCCGAAAAATTCCTTTTGAGGAGGGGAAATAAGATGAATCTGCTTCTTCAGGTATTAATTACCGGTATTCTGATGGGCGGGATTTATGCCCTGGTGGCCCTGGGCTGGACCCTGATCTATAAATGTTCTGGCGTATTGAACCTGGCCATGGGCGAACTCACCCTGATCGGGGCTTATGTCTGCCTGACTTTTTATCTCTGGGGGTTCCCTTTCATTCTGGCCCTTCTTTGTTCAGTCATTATCGGTTTTATTCTGGGTCTCCTCACCGAACGGATCTTTTTAGACAAGATGATCGGCGAGCCGGTGCTGACGGTGATCATGGTCACTGTCGGACTTTCCTTTTTCTTCAGGGGAGTTATCGAGTTATTTTTCGACATCAACACGGTCATCTTTGATCCCCCGGTTTTTCCTATGAAGCCCCTTGATATCGGAGGCATCATCATCGGGCAGGTCTATCTCTGGAGTTTTGTGGCCGCCATTGCCCTCTTGCTGATCTTCGTGGCCTTTTTCCAGTATACCCGCTGGGGTCTGGCCATGCAGGCCACGGCCGATGACGAAATGGCCGCCCTTTCTCTGGGGGTCAGCGCCCGGTATGTCTATGCCACGGCCTGGGGCATTGCCTTTGTGGCCGCCGGGGTGGGCGGAGCCTTGCTGGGTAACATCAATGGGCTGAACATCTCGGTCGGCTACTTGGGGCTATTGGTCTTACCGGCCGTAGTCCTGGGAGGCCTGAATTCCATTCCGGGGGCCATTGTTGGCGGGATCATCATCGGGGTCTTGCAGAACCTGAGCGGAGCCTATCTGGACCGCTTCACCCCTGGAGGAGTCAAAGAAATCGCCCCTTTCGTCTTTATGGTCATTTTTTTGCTATATAAACCCTATGGACTTTGGGGTTGGGAAAGGATAGAAAGGGTATAAACCATGTCCTACTTACCTTGCGGCGTTTACCATGAATATTATCGCCAGGACCAGGCCTGGTGGCAGACCCGGTTCGTCATTGGCAAGATGCTCCTTTTAGGGCTTTTTATCTTTTACATCCTTCCCTATTGGGGAGGCCTCTATTGGATCGGGGTGGCCAACCTGGTGGCCTATACCATCATGGGGGCCTTGGGGGTGCAACTCCTGATAGGCTTTTGCGGCCAGGTGACCCTGGGGCATGCGGCCTTTATCGCCGTCGGGGCCTATACCGCCACCCTGCTCACGCTTCAACTGAATCTTCCTTATCTGTTGAGCATGCTCGTCGGAGGGATTGTGGCCGGACTATGGGCCGTTCTTTTTGGATTGCCTTCAGCCAAGGTCAAAGGATTTTATCTGATCATGACCTCCCTGGCCGCCCAGTTCATCACCGTGGATTTTATCCTGACCCAATATGTCAGTGAGATCGGGGGCCGGGGCCAGGCCTTTTCCCTGCCTCCGGGGACCATCACCATCGGGCCTCTGGCCCTGGACACCGACACCAAGGTCTACTTTCTGGGATCCGTCCTGACCATTATCCTGACCATGGGACTGGCCAATTTACTTCGCTCCAAAGTCGGGCGGGCCTGGATCGCCATCCGGGACAACGATATTGCCGCCGAAACCATGGGAATCAATATCGTGACCTATAAATTGCTGGCTTTTTTTGTGGCCGGTTTTATCGGAGGCATCGCCGGAGGATTCTGGGTCAGTAACCTCTCCGCTTTGAGTCCGGAACATTTTCAATGGTCCTGGTCCCTCTGGCTGGTCGGGGTCATCCTGATCGGCGGCGTGGGCAGTATTTACGGGACCATCTTTGGGTCCATGTTCATGGTCCTGGTTATGGAAGGATTAAAATTCATCATTATCCCTCTGACTCCAATCTACCCACAGTTCACGATGAGGTTTTTATTTCTCAAGGAAGCCGCCTTCGGACTGACCATCTGTTTGTTTTTGATTTACGAACCCAATGGTCTGGCCTATCGCTGGTGGCAGGTAAAGAATTATTTCAATCTTTGGCCTTTTTCTTATTAGACAAGGATTCAATCCCGCCGCAGGCGGGACCGAATCCTTGAACCCTTTTCATGTTTAAGGAGGTGATACCGGCACTGGGCATAATAAACATACTCGACAGGCGCAGTTTAAACAATCTTGAAAAAAATTAAAAGGGAGGTTGCAATGATGAAGAAGAAAACACTGGTGTGGATAACCGCTTTATTAATGACCTTTTTAGGGGTTTCCGGGCTGGTCTGGGCGGCGCCCCCGGCGGAAATCAGGGTCGGGGCCATCAATGACATGACCGGGGCCACCTCGGACGTCGGTAAAGACTATGCCCTGGGCATTGCCGAGGCCATTGCCTATATCAACGATACGGGCGGCATCAACGGCAAAAAGATCAAACTGTTCCAGTATGACTACGGCTATCGTATCCCGGAAGCGGTGACCACCTACAAACGGTTTCGCGACTTTGATAAGGTGGTCGCCGTCTTGGGCTGGGGCACCGGCGATACGGAAGCCCTCTCCCCGACGGTAACCAAAGACAAAATGCCCTACGTTTCGGCCTCTTATTCGGGCCATCTCACCGATCCAAAGAAAACCCCCTACAATTTGTTTTTCTGCCCGGATTATTCTACCGGGGCCCGATCGGCGATAACGGCCTGGTATGACACTGTCTGGAAAAAAGATCCAAGGTTTAAGGCCCGAAGAGACAAAGGAGAAAAACCTCGGATGGTCTGCTTCTATATGTTTGCCTCCCCTTATTGCAGCGCCCCGATTAAGGCCATCAAGGATCAGGCCACCCTGTTAGGCTTTGAAGTCGGACCGGATCAGGACGTTTCCTTAACCGCCCTGGATACCAAGAGCCAGGTTTTAGGGGCCAAGCAGTTCAAACCCGACCTGGTTCTGGCACGGTAACACCACCATGTCGGTGGCCACGGCCTTGCGGGATGCCTATTCCCTGGGTCTGGGCGCCGATCATATCGTCGATGTCTGGGGTTTTGATGAAAACCTGCCCCGTTTGGCCGGACCGGCCTCCGAAGGGGTCATGGGGGTTGCAGTTTGTGCTTTTTTCGGCGGCAAGGCCCCGATGATGGGCAAGATCATGGAGTATGCCAAAAAAATCAACCCCGGTGTTCCGGCCAATAAACGCCTTGTTCGCACCGTCCAGGCCTGGGGTGCGGTCCTCCTATTGACCGATGCTATGAAAATCGCCGACAAACAGGGTAAGTTAACCGGCGAAGGAATCTTGAAGGCCATGGAAACCTTTAAGAATAAGGATTTCGGGCTTGGTTCCCCACCGGCCAGCTTTTCAGCCACAGACCACCGTCCGACTACCGGAGCCCCGATCTATAAAATTGAAAAAGGGAAATTCGTCCTGGTGGAAAACGTCGATTTAAAAAAACGCTGGCCGGAAAAATGGGAAAAGGAATGGCTGGGGTGGTAGTTTTTTTGAGCGATCAACTATCAGCGATAAAGAATTAGCCTGTTAAGTCCGATTGTTACTGATTGCTGAAGGCTGATCGCTGACTGCTGAATTTATTCTAAGGAGGTAAGGTCGTTGGCCGAGGAACCGATTCTAAAAATCAATAGCATCGAAGTAAAGTACCATGAGGTCATTCTGGTCCTGAAGGGGGTCTCCATTGAAGTTCCCAAAGGGGGAATTGTGGCCCTCCTTGGGGCCAATGGGGCGGGAAAAAGTACTACCCTCAAGGCCATCTCCGGCCTTCTTAACCATGAGGACGGAGAGGTGTCGGACGGGAACATCCTGTTCATGGGAGAGAGAATCGATAAAAAAAAGGCCGAGGATATCGCCAAGGCCGGGATTGTCCAGGTCATCGAAGGACGCCGGGTCTTTGAACACCTGACGGTGGAACAAAACCTCATCGTCGGGGCCCACCTCCGACGGGATCGAAGGGCCGTTAAAGAAGGATTGGAGATGGTCTATCATTATTTCCCCCGGCTGAAAGAAAAAAGGGGGGAAACCGCGGGTTTCATCAGCGGAGGGGAACAACAGATGACCGTGGTGGGCCGGGCCTTGATGGCCAATCCCAAGTTGATGCTTTTGGATGAACCCTCCATGGGGCTGGCCCCGATGTTGATTAAAGAGATCTTTAACATCATTACCCGGCTTCATGAAGAATCCAAGATTGCCATCCTTCTGGTAGAGCAAAATGCCAAACTGGCCTTAAGCGTGGCCCCTTATGCCTATGTCATGGAAACCGGCCGGATCGTCATGGACGACACGGCCGAAAAGCTATTGGAAAATCCGGACATCAAAGATTTCTATCTTGGCCTTACCGATCTTGGCACCCGAAAGAGTTTTCGAGAGGTCAAACATTATAAACGAAGAAAACGCTGGTTAACCTAAAGGGAGGGTCTTATGAAAAAAATTGTCATCACCTTGCTGTTACTGATCGGTATCTTAAGTCTGATTGCCTTACCTTGTCTGGCTGCTGAAGGAAAAGCAGCGGCCCCGGATAAACCGGCCATGGGAAAAAAGATGGCCCCCAAAATGATGGCCGTCAAGGCCCCGGTAGTTAAGTTGGATCGGGTCGAGATTGCCAGCTATTTTGGATACTATTTAGATGGCATTTTGGATAAGGAAGGAAAATTAACGGCTGGAAGAAGGGGGGCACCTCTGATTCTGTCCTTTATCTACACGATCCATAACCCCAATCACCAAAATGTCATGCTGGACAACATGAAGTTTACCGTTGCCTTTGAAGGGTTTGAGCTCAATACCCTGACCAACTTTGACACCAGCTATATCCCGGCCTTGAAAACCAATCATCTGAGAATCAATGGGACCTTTGATTACAATTCGGCCAATCTGTCCTTATTGGTAACTGGAGGACTCCGACTCAAGGAGATGAATACCACACCTGCTGAGCAGTTGAAAAAATGGTGGGAAGGGATTTCGGATTTCTCTTTCCCCATTACGGTCAACGGCACGGCCACTTTTGTTGGCCCCGACGGGAAAAACATTATCGTACCCTTTGAGGGGACTTTTCCCGAAAATAAATAGACGATTAGTTAGTTCGGAGTTTGGAGTAAGAAGGTCCTTTCCTCATAAGAAAGGACCTTCTTTTATCTCGCCCCCCTTCACTTTTAGGTCCCTATTGAAAGATAGAGCCTATTCCAGCAGAGGGGTGAAGGGGGCAGGTTTTTTTATTCCTTGACAACGGTCGGGGCGGACAGTACATTTATAATATTAGCTTTTTAGAAAACCTGTAAATTTAGGGAATAAGGAGGACTGAGGATGTTTTCCACTAATCAGGAAATTATCCAATTCGCCATTGACAAAGAAAAGGATGCCCAAACATTCTACCGTTCCGCCGCTACGCTATCGCAATACCCGGGGATACCTTCCCTTTTTTTAGAGTTGGCAGCAGAGGAAGAAAAACACCAACAATTATTGGAAGAACTGCCGGATCCGTCAACCCTTCCGGAGAGATCCACACCCATACCGGATTTAAAAATCAGTGACTATCTGGTGGACCAAAAATTCCATAAGGATATGAAATATCAAGAGGTGATGATCCTGGCCATGAAAAATGAGGAAAAATCCCTGAAATTCTACCGGGCCTGGGAAGCCCAGGCGCAAGACCCGAAACAGAAAAAACTATTTTCCTATTTGGGCGATCAGGAAGCCCAGCATAAATACCGATTAGAATCGATTTATGATGAAAAAATTTTGGATTGATCCGAAAAATGAACCCTGCCCAGCCCGAAGATCCTTGGAACGCCCTCATTGAGGAAAAGGAACCGGAAACTTTGCCCCCGGCAAAGGCCGAGGTAGTCCCTTACGACCCGCTTCAGCGCTATCTTTTTGAGGTTAACCGGTATCCCCTCCTGACTTCGGAAGAAGAAAAGACCCTTCTCACCAAGTATCATCGGTCCCCGGATCCGAATCTGGCCTATAAACTGATCACCTCCAATCTGAGACTGGTGGTCAAGATCGCCATGGACTTTCAGCGATATTGGATGCAGAATTTATTGGATTTGATCCAGGAGGGCAATATCGGACTGATGCAGGCCATTAAAAAATTCGATCCCTTTCGGGGGATCAAATTTTCTTATTACGCCTCCTTCTGGATCAAGGCCTACATTCTGAAGTTCATTATGGACAACTGGAAGCTGGTGAAGATAGGGACCACCCAGGCCCAACGAAAACTGTTCTATAACTTAAAGAAGGAAAAAGGCCGACTTATGGCCTTGGGTATCGATCCGGTCCCCAAACTCCTTTCAGAAAAATTTTCAGTCAGCGAAAAAGAAATAGTGGAAATGGACCAACGCCTGGGGGAATGGGAACTCTCGTTGGATGCCCCGATTGGCGAAAATTCTTCGGAAGATCACAAGGCTTTTTTGCCGGACAAAGAGGCCTCTCCGGAAAAGGCCCTAAGCGAACGGGAGTTAAAAGAGGTTTTAAATACCAAGCTTCAAGAATTTCGCCAAGGGCTGAGTGAGCGGGAATTAGTCATTTTTGAAAAAAGGATCCTGGCCGAAGACCCCCTGACTTTACAGGATTTGGGGGAACAATTCGGGGTTTCCCGGGAAAGGATCCGGCAATTGGAAGAAAAACTATTAAAAAAGGTAAAGGCCTATCTGGAGAAAGAACTGCCGGACTTAAAACCCGACTATTTATATGAAACCCCCTGACCATGAGAAAAAAAATCCCTACACCTTCGCTCTCTTGCTGGTTGTAGTTTTTACCATAGCCGGTTGTCAAACCCAGCGAACTCAAACCATCCCCCCGAAACCGGTGTCCCTGCCAATGCCGCAAAGCCACCCCAGGACTTTAGACCGACAGGCAGAGGCCTATTACCATTTTATCCTGGGGGACCTCTATGGTCAGGAGGACGATGACCCCAAGGCCATTGAGGAACTCCGGAAGACCCTGGCCTTGGTGCCCGATTCCCCGTTTCTGGAATTTTCTTTGGGGCGTCTCTTATTCAAGGCCGCCAACCTGACCGAGGCCCGGCAACACACCCAAAAGGCCATCGACCTGGACCCGAAATATCAGGAGGCCTATTCTCTTTTAGCCGAAATCTATATCACCCAACAAAATTGGGAAGAAGCCATCAAGACCTATCAGTCTTTAGCCGCCCTCAATCCCCAGGATGAAGAGGTCTTCTTTAATTTAGGCATCCTTTTCCTGCAAACCCAAAAGATCCCCCAGTCCTTGGAATCCTTTCATCAATTAATAAAAATCAATCCCAAATCCGAAAAAGGCAATTTCTTCCTGGGCAAGATCTATTTGGATCAGAAACAATACGACCGAGCCAGAATTTTTTTTCAAGAAACCCTTAAAATCAACCCGCATAATTTAAACGCCTATATGGGTCTGGGCCAGGTCTATGAGTTGACCGATCAACCCAAACAAGCCTTGGAGATGTATCAGAAGATCCTCCAGGTGAACCCGAATAGTCTGGAGGCCCAGGAAAGAACCGGCGATCAACTGCTTAAGTTGGGCAAAGTTGAACAAGGTCGTGAGATCCTGGAATTCTTAAAGAAAAATTCCAAGCAGGACTTTGAGACCCGATTCCGAATCGCCATCATCTACCTGGAAAATAAGCAATTCAGCTATGCCTTGGAAGAACTGAATCTGCTGTCGGCAGAAAAGCCCGACAACGACAAGATTAAATATTTTCTGGCCATCACCCTGGTGGAACAAAAAAGCTCAAAGAAGGCTCGAGAAATCCTCAGGTCCATTTCCAGTCAATCGGACTATTATCCCCAGTCCCTCATCCTGGAAGCCTATATCCTTGAAAAAGAAAAAAAGTTTACGGAAGCGATTGAACTCCTTCAGAAGGCCTTGGTGATCGTCCCCAAGAAGATCGAGATTTACCTGACCCTTTCCTCCCTATATGAGCAGGTCAACAACCTTCCCGCCGCCCAAAAAGTGCTTCAGGAAGGCCTTGAGGTCGATCCTGATCAGGCCGAACTCTATTTCCGCCTGGGAGTCCTCCTGGAGAAAATCGGCCAAAAGCGAGAAAGCATCCAGCAACTGGAAACAGCCATAAAAAAAGACCCTTTTCATGTAATGGCCTTGAATTATTTAGGCTACACCTACGCCGACCGCGGGATTCATCTCGATGAAGCCGAAGATTTAATCAAAAGGGCCTTGAAGTTCCGTCCCAATGACGGTTATATCATCGACAGTTTGGGATGGGTCTATTTTAAAAAGAAACGGTACGACGAGGCCCTGGTCGAGATGGAAAAGGCCTGGAAGCTGGCCCCCAACGACCCGGTCGTCGGAGAACATCTCGGAGAGGTCTATCTTAAAAAAAGCCTGTGGGATAAGGCCATAAAAATATTGCGCCGGGTCTTGGAGGTCAATCCTTCGGTCAAAGAAAAAGAGGCCATCTTAAAGAAAATCAATGAAGCCCAGCAAAAGCTGGAAGAAGAAAAAGGAGGGATGGAAAATTCGACTTTCTACTAAAACCCCATGCCTCCAGGGATTGAAGGTCCAAGGTTCGAGGTTCAAGGTTCAAGGAAAAACCTTTTACCTTTTACCTTTTACCTTTTACCTTTTTGGGCTGCTTGCCCTCAGCCTCTTATTCTTCTTTCCTCTGACAACCCTTGCATCGCTTCAAGGACAGGCCCCTCCTATGGAAACCGCTTCACCGGAAAGAGAGGATTCAAGCGCTCAAACCCTGCTCGGTCGCTTGGCCGCCATCGAGGAGCCCGTCTCACGGGAGGGCGTGGGCCTTTTGATCGCCGTGGCCCCTGATGAAAGGTACCGGCTGCAATTCCGCCTGATCGCCCGAGATCCGGAGACCTTCCGCCTGGAAATATTTGACCCCTTCGGCCGGCCCATGATCTATGTCGTTTCTTATTTGGGAGAAACCCGCATCTTTTCCATGGCTGAAAAAAAAGAGATCCCCCTCCCCCAATCCCTTTCCGGGCCTTTGGCCCCCTTTTCTCAGATGCCTCTTACTGAAATTTCCAAGATTTTTTGGGGCCGGGTGCCTATCTTCCCCTATGATTCCTTTCAAATCCAACCGGCTGCCGAGGGAGGAAACGGAACGGTCAAGATCTTACTCAAAGGCCCTGTCCAACAAGAGCTTTGGATAACCCCCAATCCATTTTCGCTCGATAAGACTCGAATCATAAGCCCTTCGAAGGAAGGGGACATCGAAATAACCTTTTCCGATTTTTCCACGGTGGCCGGAAGTCGACTCCCCTTAGGGTGTAAAATCAAAGACGGGACCGGAGAGAAGACCCTGACCCTCCGTTATGAAACACTGGTCCCACGCCAGGACATCCCCGATGAAGTTTTTCAACTCCCCGACCTGTCCAAGACAAAACCTTGATCAAAGACATTCTGGAATCCCGAATCCAGGAGCCAGGAGTCAAAATATGGGACAGTATCAATCCTCTGAAATGATGCTGAATACATGATACTGAATTCTTGGTAACCCCTTTATCCGGACAAATTGAAGGAATTATTTGGGGGCACCACGAAACATGAAAATGGGTTTCTCCGAACTCTTAACTCCGAACTTTATTTTCGCACAAAAGATCACAGATTATCCCGGATGGCCTTAATCAACTTCTGGATCTCCTCGTTGGTGAGCTTGCCGTCTTTTCGAAAGATTAATTTCCCTTTTTTATCAAAAGCCAGGACATTGCTGCTGTCATCGGCAATCTTCCAGGCATGGACCAGTACCTTCTTATAATCCCGCACATAAATGGTTTTGGGATATTTTTTCTGCTTTTCTTCCAGGGCGGAACTGATAGCGAAATTGGGCAACCAGGTGGCGGCCATGTTGATTATCCCGTAGGATTGAAATTTATCGGGCGGGAATTTTTCTTTGTCCAGGGCTTCGCTGGCCGGATTGTTGGTATCCTTTTCATCCGGGTCGACATAAAAGATGACAAAAACTTTTCCCTGCAACTCTTCACTGCTCCAGGGTTTCCCGTCTAAACGTCCCCCCAATTTTTCCTTTAATTCCACCTTGGGAGGGACTTCCCCGATCTCCAAGGCCAGGGCAACTTGATGAATCAGAAAAACAGCCGACATCAGGATCAGAATCTTTACCAGATGTTTCATAGGTGACCTCCTTGTTTTTTATGCTTGACCTTCAAAACTTAACATTTTACACTTTTGAACACTTTAGACAAGGTCATTTTTTAAATCATGCGTTTCATTATCGCCCCTCATCTGGCTTTTTTGATTCAATGGCTTCGAGTCCTGGGGGTGGATGTGCAACTCTGGTACAAGGGAAAAACCTTCGCCGTCGAAGGGGAGACCGTTGTTCAATGGGCCCCCTATCCCCTGCCCGTCGAAGGGACCAAGGCCCGAATCATCACCCTCTTCTCTTCCGCCCGTGAAGCCCTATTAAAAGAATTTTTTGAAGTCTGTGGGGTCCGTCTCGATGTTTCACAGATGTTCACCCGCTGCCTGCGCTGCAACAGCCCCCTACTCTCTTTACCCCCCGACGAGGCCAAAAAAAAATGGCCTGACCTGCCCGATTATGTCTATCAAACCCAGAAACGTTTTAACTGGTGCGATCGTTGCGGACAGCTCTTCTGGGCCGGCACCCATGTCCGGAACATGATCCGGACTTTGGAGGAGTGGGGGATAATCTCGAAGCGGTCTTGATTAATGAAAAACCCTGGTGGAGAAAAATTTTAGGCATTTTTCAGATTGTCCCAGAAGACGAAGGGGCCTTTCTACCGGCTGCTCGAACCCGGTCGGCCTGCCGGGTTTCGTCTTTTTCTATTTTGTAAAAATGGCCAAATTCGGGTACGGTTCGTATGGGACTTTTGAAAGGCTGCCTCTTCTTTCCCCCTTATCTCTTTCAATGATCTGTTAATGGCTTTTCGAGCCACCTTAGAAAAGTTGGAAAAAGCCGATCTCTTGCTGAATATTTTTGATATCAGCAGTCGGCAGCTTGAACAACAGATGGCGATGGCGGAAAATCTTCTGGTCCGGCTTGAACTTTCCAGAATGGCCGTAGTCAGGGACTTTAATAAGGTGGATCTGGATTTCGTGGAATATGCCTGGACTCAGGGTGTCTTTTATCGGGCTATCCCCGTTTACGCCAACGAGAAGCGACTTTAGGGAAATTGCTCGGCGCTATTGAAATAGTGGCCGGTTCTCATTAGGATTGTTTAATTAGTATCCGTCCGGAAACTATAACTTTCCGGACGGAGCGCTCAGCCATCAGCTTTTAGCTTTCAGCAAAACCCTTTATCTTTGGGGAGTTGGGCTAAATGCTGACCGCTGACTGCTGAAGGCTATCCGGAAATCTTGGATTTCCGGATGAAAACTAATTTCTTTTAGGTAAACCCCCGGCTTTGCCGGGGGACTCCCAGAGTTTGACAAATCCGGGAGAATGAGAAAGCCTCCAACCTGTGAACCGCTCAAAGTTTACAGAATAGGAGGCTTTCAATGGAACACTTACAAAGTCTAACCCATACCAAGTGGGAATGTAAATACCATATTGTTTGGATTCCGAAATATCGGAAAAAGAAACTATATGGACAGATACGGAAATTTTTGGGATCACTATTCAGGGAGTTAGCATCCCAGAAGGAGTGTACGATTATCGAAGGGCATTTACAACCGGACCATGTCCACATTTTGATCTCGATACCTCCGAAGTACGCCGTATCACAAGTAGTTGGGTTTCTCAAGGGCAAGAGCGCCATTTATATAGCCCGAGCCTATCTGGGGCGAAGAAAGAATTTCACCGGTCAAAATTTTTGGGCCCGAGGATATTTCGTTTCGACCGTAGGTAAGGATGAAGATGAAACCCGACAATATATAAAGAACCAGGAAAAGGAAGAACAACGTCTCGATCAACTCCAATTGTTTGATGAAGAGGAACCACCTTCAGGTGGTAAATAAATAATCCGCTTTGAGCGGTTCACATTTTCAAGCCTCCGGCTCTGCCGGAGGTTAGGTGACTATCTTTGTGATGTATCAGTAGTTCTCCTTCACACCAGGCAACTTCATCCTGTAACTGATGAAATCGGGTTCCTATTATTTTAGCCACATTGGTCATAACTCGATATCCAATCAATGAATTGGTCTCGAAAACTTTAATCAGGCCAGCCTTGTCTATCTCAATGGCTTGACACCCTTTGGAGGAACAATAAACGGAAAGCCTGTATTTATAAGGCGGAACAAAGCTTGACCACCCAATCGACTTTCCGTCGGAAATGGTGGCGATGGTCATTTCTTCCGAAGATTTGCCTCCCGGAAGATCGAAACGCACGTCCATCTTTCCTTCGATGACCGCCCGTAGTACAGTGGCTTCTTCTCCCTCTTTACAAATCCTCTCTCCTTCATTAAATTTTTTTATTCGGCAGCAATCTTTAACAGCATTGAGTTGTGCCTGGTCCAGTCCTTCAAAAATCTCTGTCTTGCTCAAAAGGTCGATCATGTTCATACCTACCTCCTTTGCTCTGTACACAGAATCTTGAGCCATTAAGGTTTGTTTGGGGGGGGAAAAGACAACCACTATTTTTGTAATTCTAAATTAGTTTTTTATCTGTCAAGTGGAAGACCACGAAATTACAATTTAAAATTAACCTACCCCACGCTCAGCCAAAAATAAATCAGATAATCCAAGACCGACATCAAAATACTCAGATTACTGGCAAAGTTTCTGGATTCCGGGTCAAGTCCGGAATTACGACTTAGATGTTTGCTTACCCAGTGTTGAATCAATATTGGACGAGAATTATTAAATCAGCCGCCCCCAACCCCCCGATCCTGTTTTCAGAACCTACCACGGAATTCCGGATATTGTTGGGAGCGGCTTTCTACTAAATAGACCAATTGAAATTGAATTTGGTGCCCTGCTGTTATTTCTTTCGCTTGGGTTTCATCTCAGGAATCAAAGTGCTTACCGGTACCCCTTCAAAAGGTGTTCTTCTTCTGGACTTCAAGGTTTTCGGGTCCCGCAGGCTCCTCATGATTTCCATGCTGTCCTTCATGCCCTTGAACTGCCGAGCCATGCTGATGGCCATGCCCGCCATGCAGGCCATGGCCTGAACAAAATTTACATCGTTTAAAGTAAAATCCCATCGTTTGGCGGTGTAAACGCGCAGCACCCCTATAACTTGACCGCCCGCAACCACCGGGACTGAAAGAATGGAGGCGATCCCCTCTTTTTTGGCATCCTCAGGATACTGAATCCGCGGGTCATCCATGACGTTCGAAATCGCCACGGGTCCATCCTCCAGGGATTGGGCAATGGAATGCGTGGCGCTGACCGGTCCCTTGTTGAGGTACTCATCACTCAAGCCGAAGGAAGCGGTCACCTCCAGGTTGTTGGTTTTCCGGTTAATCAGAAAAAGCGTACAACCCTTGACGTCCAATGCCGTCTTGATGCTCTCCACAGTCATTAGAACCACTTCTTCTGGATCCTGGGAATGGGAAATGGCTTTGGTCACCTTCAGTAAGGTTTCATAGTTCAGCACATTCTTTTTCATGGCTCCTCCCTCCTGCCTAAACGGCCGAATAAGAATCATGATAGTTCAGTCGCGTACCCGGAACTCTGACGCAAGTGATCGGCATCCAGTTAATAAATCAGACCGGAAGCCTAACCAGCAGATTTTCAGGATCGCGCTCGCCTCCCCCTGAGCATAAAAAAACCCCGTTGCTTTTAGGCGTTCCGGGGTTCGCTTCCTTACCATCGGCACTCTCCAATCTAAAATTGTTGAGTTTAAGATGTCAATGCGTTAATTTCTTTTAGGTAAACCCCCGGCTTTGCCGGGGGACTCCCAGAGTTTGACAAATCCGGGAGAATGAGAAAGCCTCCAACCTGTGAACCGCTCAAAGTTTACAGAATAGGAGGCTTTCAATGGAACACTTACAAAGTCTAACCCATACCAAGTGGGAATGTAAATACCATATTGTTTGGATTCCGAAATATCGGAAAAAGAAACTATATGGACAGATACGGAAATTTTTGGGATCACTATTCAGGGAGTTAGCATCCCAGAAGGAGTGTACGATTATCGAAGGGCATTTACAACCGGACCATGTCCACATTTTGATCTCGATACCTCCGAAGTACGCCGTATCACAAGTAGTTGGGTTTCTCAAGGGCAAGAGCGCCATTTATATAGCCGAGCCTATCTGGGGCGAAGAAAGAATTTCACCGGTCAAAATTTTTGGGCCCGAGGATATTTCGTTTCGACCGTAGGTAAGGATGAAGATGAAACCCGACAATATATAAAGAACCAGGAAAAGGAAGAACAACGTCTCGATCAACTCCAATTGTTTGATGAAGAGGAACCACCTTCAGGTGGTAAATAAATAATCCGCTTTGAGCGGTTCACATTTTCAAGCCTCCGGCTCTGCCGGAGGTTAGGTGACTATTTATATGATACCTCTTCTCAGCGAAAAAATCAATAAGCCGGGAGAAACAGGAAAAATTTGGAAGTGAATCGGAATTTTCATTTAAAATCAAGCAATTTTTCCTGTAATCTTCTAACATCTATTATGAATAATATGAAAAAAGTTCTACAAATAGTAATCAATAGAAGGGACTTTAAATTTATTGACTTTTTCCCTCGTAAAGGGTAGGAAATCCCGAGTTAATTTACCGAGTTTTTTGTTGGCAACCTTTTACCAAGGGAGAATCAACGTAATGATAATAGGCCATATTTCTCAAAAGAGGGGTATGTTTTTTTATCTTGAACGCCGCAACTGGAAATTTCTATGATGAACGAGATTGAAAATCATAAACAAGGTTCAGGAAACAACGCCACAAGTGCGTCAAGGCACAATGACATCTTCGGGACTGTTAGGCGCATTTTAATTGGCAAGCCTCGCGACCCTATGGATCCCTCGGTATTCCACAAGATTTCCCTCATGGCTTTTTTTGCCTGGGTGGGACTTGGAGCCGACGGGCTTTCCTCTTCCTGCTACGGCCCAGATGAAGCCTTCCGGTCCATGTTGGGCCATGAATACCTGGCCCTGCAACTGGCGCTCATGACGGCACTTACCGTGGGCATCATCTCTTTTGCCTACAGTCTCCTTATTGAACATTTTCCGACCGGTGGTGGCGGCTATGTAGTGGCCACAAAGCTCCTGGGTCCGAAATTTGGGGTAGTCTCCGGATCGGCCTTGGTAATAGACTACGTGCTGACCATCGCTATTTCCATCGCTTCGGGCGTTGACGCTATCTTCAGTTTCTTGCCACTTGCCTGGCAGGCCCTAAAAGTGCCCACAGATCTGGCCGCCCTCGCCATCCTGGTCGTGCTCAACCTTCGGGGGGTAAAAGAATCGATCAAGGTCCTCCTTCCGATTTTTCTCGTCTTTGTCGGCACCCACTTTCTCCTCATCGCCTATGGAATCGGTGCCCATTCATCCGCTATTCCCTCGGTATTGCACATGAGCCATGTCCGCATGAGTACCGATCTAAAGATGCTCGGTTTCCTTCCTCTCCTTTTTATCTTTCTCAGGGCCTTTTCTCTGGGAGGTGGCACCTATACGGGGATTGAAGCAGTCTCGAACGGTCTGTAAATCTTGCGGGAACCCCGGGTGGCAACGGGAAAGCGTACCATGTTGTACATGGCCAGTTCCCTGGCCTTTACCGCTGGCGGGATCCTCTTGTGCTACCTCCTCTGGCGCGCCTGGCCAGAACCGGGCAAGACCATGAACGCCGTGCTTCTGGAGAAGGTGTATTCTTCTTGGACGATTGGACAGTGGCACGTGGGCGCCGGGTTGGTGGTTGTTAGCCTGCTTTCTGAAGGCGCCTTGCTCTTTGTGGCTGCTCAGACGGGTTTCATCGATGGTCCCCGTGTGCTTTCCAACATGGCCTTGGACCACTGGATGCCCCATCGATTTACAAACCTCTCGGAGCGTCTCGTGACGAAAAACGGCATTGCTATTATGGGCTTCTTTGCTGCAGCCTTGCTTATCTACACCAGGGGAGCTGTTTCCTTCCTCGTGGTGCTTTACTCGATCAATGTCTTCCTGACGTTTAGTCTTACTGAAATGGGTATGTCCCGCTTCTGGATCACCGAGGGGCGTACCCATCATAAACACTGGTTCCGAAACCTGTTGGTACACCTCACCGGCCTTACTCTTTGTCTCACTATCCTTATTATCATCACAATTGAAAAGTTCTCAGAAGGGGGCTGGCTTACACTTGTGGTCACAATAGCGACAATCGGCCTATGTTTTATGATTAAGAAACACTATTCCGGAGTCAGTGATGAGATTCGTAAGCTCGACTCGATCCTTTGTGAACTGCCTGCTGATGGACAACCCAAGGGCGTGTCAAAAATAGACCCCTCCAAGCCCGTGGCGGCTCTTTTAGTATCGGGGTATAGTGGGCTGGGCATGCACTCGCTGCTTGCGGTGCACCACCTCTTTCCCGGCTGGTACAAAGATATGCTGTTCCTTTCGGTTGGCGCTGTGGATTCCGGCCATTTCAAGGGAGTGGCCGACGTACAGGCCCTAAAGCAAAGCACGGGGGAGAACCTGAAACGGTATGTGGCCTGCGCCCAAGGTATGGGCTTAAATGCTGACTACCGTTACAGTATCGGTACAGAAATACTAACTGAGGCGGAACAACTTTGCAAACAAGTGGCTGCCGAGTTTCCACGTGTTACTTTCTTTCTCGGTAATTTGATCTTCAAAAAAGAAAACCTTTATTATCATCTCCTGCACAATGATACGGCCTATGCATTAGAGCGGCGGCTTCAGTTCGAGGGCCTTCAGACTGTTGTGCTGCCTATCCGCATGAATATATAATGAATGAAGATAAACAGTAGGGAAGCAAACATCTAACTGATCTTCAACACTTGTAAAAAACAAACCTAGCAATAACGGGGACATAGAAGTCCTCAAAATGTTCTTGGCACTACATTTTGCTCTTTGAAAATCTTATAATTCACGGATAGTGGGAGGGATAGCCACCCCCACAGCCTGGAAGACCTTGCCGCAAGTCCTAAGGCATTCTGTGCGAATGGCGAACTGCTTGCCCTGGTCGGTAATGGTGACTTCCTGAAGGGCCTTTAAATCCTGTTTGATATCGGACCACTCGAAAGAGTATCCTGATTTCTCTAAACGGTTTTGCAATTCTTTCCTCAGGACCAAAGCCAGGAAACTGCAAAACACATGGCCCCGGATCGTTTCGTCTTTTTGATGAAAGATGGGTCGGGTTTCCAACACAGACTTTATATCCCGAAAGACTTGCTCGACCTGCCAAAGTTCCTTGTACTTCAAAGCCACCCTGGCCGCTGGCAGGTCGGTGTTGGTCTGGAGGACCCATTTGCCGTCAAAACGGGCCTCATCGTCTACTTTGTTTTGATTGATGGTCAGGAGATCCCGGTCCAGAGTGAGATACTTCCGGTATCCCTTATTGCCAATCAGGGCCTTGGGATTGTTTTTCAGCTTCTCTCCCAGGGCTTCTAAAATGACCTGGCGATCCCAGGCCTCCTTGCGGGCCTGTTTGGCATTAAGGCAGACGATATAGCGTTTGCCTTCCAGGAAAACTTCTTTGACTTTAAGCGGAGCCGGGTCTTTGGAAGAGATCCCTTCGGGAACGACTTCCTGATAGCGTCCCGCCCTGGAGAGGACCTCTTCCCTGATTTCCTTGACCAGACGCATTCGAGCGCCCAGGATATAGGGGAGCTTTCTATCTTCCAGTTCCTTCATCGTCTCCTGACTGATCATACCCCGATCAGCTACCAGGCAAAAAGAGCCGACCCCAAACCGATGGCGGACACGGTCGGCTACGGGGACCAAGGTCTTCACATCCGCCGTGTTTCCAGGCCAGATCTCACAGCAAACCGGCCTTCCCGTGTCGTCGATAAGGGTGCCAACCACCATCTGATTCAGATCTGGACGATGATCTTTACTGTGTCCCTTTTCACCCAGGGTCTGCCCCCCTTCCCCTTCAAAATAGAGGGAAGTAGTATCCAGAAAGAATAAGTCCAGGCCAGTGAAAAGAGTACGAGTGACCTGAAACAAATCTTCTTCCATCAAGTCCTTAATACAGCGGGGAGAAAAAGGGGTCCGGTCTTGCTGATCGGCCATCTCCTCCCCCAGAAAGGCCATGGCCCGGTATAAGTGATGCAAAGAAAGATGGTCTACTCCCTCTAAACGATAATCCCGATGCCACTTGTCGCAGAAACGATCAGAACCGGAAACCATTAAACGGTGGACAACGGTGAGGAAGATGGCCCGTTCCACTCTAAACTCAAACTTCCTCTCACCCAGATGGGACTTAATCACTTTCCCTATTTGGAGTTCTTTCCACAGCCGTTCAAAGATAAGACCGGGGCCAATCTTCTTCGCTGAGGCCTGGATATCCCCTTTGCCTGAGAGGATCAAAAGGGCTTTTTCCGAAAAACGGGATAGCGATCTAATCAAGGTCTCAATCTCACCCCGGGCTTGAAGCTGATCCATGCGGCCCAAGGTAACCAGGACCCGTTGGTGGATCTTCCGGCCTTCACGGCGATTCTCGACAATCTGGAGATATTGATTGTTCCCGGATTTTTTGACACGAGCAAACATAAGAAGTCTCCTTTATAGGACACTTCATTAATAACCATTATGTTCACTTCTGTCAAACAAAATACCATTTATCCGTGGCACTACGTTTTTGAGATTTTCAAAGAACGGCTCAATAATTACATGGGGTTACCTACTAAACCCTCGACGAACTGTAAAAGAAAAGTCTAATATCAAGGCGGCTATGGCTAAAAAAGGAGATGACAACTCAAGTTTTAATCCGGGGGTAGTCCAACTATTTCTTCCATATTTCGAATAAGCGTCAATCCGAAGTTGCTCGAAGGAAGAATATGAAAATATTCAAAGCATTGAAAGCAATTTGGGATTGACGCATGAAGAACGGAGCCGCTGGGGAAGGGTCACAATATTCTATGGGGAAAAGGGACTCAAGATGCAGCAAGGCGTCGTGATTGAGTGGTTTTTGTCCGTGCAATACTTGCACTTGGCAGATACGTACCTTCAACTGGGTGATCTTAAGAACGCCTTGGACTCCGTGGAGGAGTCCTTGAG
The DNA here is from genome assembly GCA_963838485.1 of uncultured delta proteobacterium. Taxonomy (GTDB): domain Bacteria; phylum Desulfobacterota; class RBG-13-43-22; order RBG-13-43-22; family RBG-13-43-22; genus RBG-13-43-22. Next base: position 22,920 of record CAWIRY010000104.1, read on the forward strand.
GTTATCTCAAAAAAACAATGAGAAATACTACGAAGCGGCAGCGTGGATTTTATTGGGGCGCATACTGGGGAGAACGGAAAATCCGCAGATCCAAAAGGCTGAGGAATGTATACTCCAGGGGATGAAGATCGCGGATGAGCTGAAAGCGAGGCCAGCTTATGCTCAAAGTCATCTCTTCCTCGGGGAGTTCTCTGCCCACGGGGGTCAGAAAGAAAAAGCTCTGGAGAACCTGAAAAAAGCCGAGACCATGTTCCAGGAGATGGGTATGGATTATTGGCTGGCCAAGGCGCAGGACGCGCTGGCGAAGCTTTAGAGAAGTCGGGGGGGCAGGGCCAGGGCTTTACCCCTCTTTCGGCAATTTTCCGGTTCCAACCAATCCAGGGAGAGCGCCCCCGAGGGGCAAACGGCCACACAGTGCCCGCACCGAATGCGGTATTCCTCAAATTCAAAACTGGGAAGGGGATTCCTCCCTTTCCGGGCGGCTCTTTTGGTCACGCTGAAGGTGCCAAAACCAATCAGAGTAACTCTGTTGCCCTTCTTTAAGGCCTTATTTCCCGAAAAGTCCCTTTAAAAGATCGTTAAGTTGTTCGCCTTGTTGCTGTTGTTTCTGGGATCCTTCCTTGAAGAAGTGCTTTTCGATCTCACTCTGAATGCCCTTCTGCAGTTGCTTCTTGAAAACAGCCTGATTGAGTCCAACGGAAGGATTGTTCGTAGTTCCGGTGATCTTCAGGGGAACGAGGCTCCAGCCGTTCTTGCTCTTCAGGAAGCCGGTATATCTGGCAACCTGCATCTTTAAAGCAAGCTCGGGGGATACTTCGATATCGGTAAGCAAATCGAGGGATTTGTTGAAACCCAAGGTGCCGGCAGGTGTGACCTTCAGTCGCGGTGAGGTCATCAATCCGGCGATAAGCATTTTCTGGTCCCTGATATTAATATCGAAGTGTCCTCTGTCAAAAGCAGGATGCCGAAGATCATCGAGCCCGGTAAAGAGTGCTATAGCATCCGCTATCACCGATTTCTTTATCCGCGCCTCATTGAGATCAACGACCATCTTTCCGGCGAGGGTCTGTTTGATCTGTTCCGCTGCATTGCTTTTGGCCGGTGAGTAGTAGAAAACGAGATCGCCTTTCATGACGCCTGAAAGGTCCATCTTTTCGTTTCTGGCAAAGTTCAGGGTAAGGGGATCGATAGTCATCACACCGTCACCGTAACGATATTTCGCAAAGAAATTTTTTACGATATTCCTCTCATAGAGTGCAGTATCGATCCTGATCTCGCCGGTGGCTTTTATGCCAATTTTCTCTTCCTCAACGGCTGTACCGCCGCCGGGAGAAGCCTTTCCGTGGCCGGCCTTAAGAGCCGGTTTCTTTTCATGGTCCACTCCGCCGCCACCCAGGGCCATGAGTTTTGTCAGGGTGAACTGCTTGGAGTAAAGGTCCAAACGGACATCAGGTGCCATGAGATAGTTTTTCACGAAACCCTTTGTCTCGACGGTTTCGGAATCGATAGCGGTATTCAGGGCAAAGGTTATGGTTTGGGGATCAATCTCCATGGTGCCGACGGTATGGGTGGTCATTTTCCCCATTAGGGCATCGAGACTCTTCAGGTTCAACCTGCCTGAGAACTTCACTGCATCTGGTCCTGCGCCCGTAGAGAATTTTAGCTCAGCGTCCAAAACAGCCGTTAAATGGGGCCAGTCTTTTTTAGAATCCGCAAACTCGACATTTGCATTGCTGATTTCGATACTGTTGGCGATCACACTGAAGGGCATGCTGCCTTGGACCTGAGGCTCTTGAGCTACCCCCTGTGCCGCCTTCTCACCTTTTCCGCCACCTTTGACGGTTGCTGCCATGTCGTCAAAATTAAACCGGCCGTTTTCATCCCTCGTTACACCCAGGTGAGGATCTACAAGCCGGATTGAAGTGATTACCAGCCTCTTACTGAAGAGCGGCATGAAGTCGTATTTGAAGACAAATTGCTTAACTGCTGCGAAATCTTTGACACCGTCCTTTTCTTTAAGATGAATTCCCAGCGCCGATATGCCGCTGAAAATCGAGACATCGATTGTATTTATCTCGACCTTTCTTCCTGTCGCCTGTTCAGCCCTGGAGATAATAAGCGCCTTGAGCCTGTCGTTCTGAAGGTAACTTTTCACATAAAGTGTGAGGCCAATAAAAACAACAGCAATCAGCCCGACAACAATCCCGGCGATGATCAAAAGTTTCTTTTTCATGGTATGCTCCCTTTGAGGTTTTCTGCCAGATAGAATACCCAATAGAGGGCGTCAGCCGGGGATCAAAGGCCTGCGACCATCGATCAAAAGACAACCGGGCAAGAAAAGATCTTCAATGCTTTGAAATGGCTGGCGGCCATGACCTCTCATATCCCTGACCATTGTAGACAATGGTTCGACACTATGGGTTTTATGTTAACGTTTCCCGGAGGCTTCGTCAAAAGGAAAAAGGCCCTTCTTTCCCTTTTGAGTGAAAAGAGTAAATTTAATAACAGAGTGTTTTTTATTTAAATATCAATATTATTGGCTTCATTTTCTATTATATATGTTTTGTTTTCAGACCTACGAAAATATTTCAATATGATTTCCATTCATGCATTGGGATGAACGATTTCCACCTGACCTTCCCCCGAATTGATGGACACCCCTAATAACTTGTATTATTAGATAGGAGGTGCCAATAGGGAAAAAGAATCGTCATTTTAGCTGTGAGTTCAAACGAGATGCAGTGCATCTGGTTACCGAGAAAGGAATGCCGGTAGGTAAAGTGGCCCGAGAGCTGGATATTCATCCCAATCTGCTTCATCTATGGAGGAGAAGGTTCTTAGCTAAAGGGTGCTCGATGAGAACTTGAATTTCATAGGGAACCCGTATACCCTGAAGGCCTTGGCTAAAAAAATAAGAGAAATCTTGAATTCGGGGAATCCTAAATAGCTTCCCTTCCTTCTCCGAAGGGTAAAACCGATCCATGGGGGTAACTCATGAAACGAAGAAATTTTGTTAAAGCCATTACTGGCTTATCGGCCCTGGTCCTTTGTTCTCTTACCGATGATTCTGGTGCCTCACCGAATCCTGCTGGCGACAGGCCACCGGTCGCGGATCGGCCGTCCAGGGTTTTTTTGGCCGGCCTGAACCGTGGGGCCTCCGAAGAAAATCAGAAATCGGCGGTTCGCGAAGCCGCACTGGCCGCCTCGGACTTTTCCTGGTTATCCCGGGGCGATGCCGTCTTTATCAAACCGGCACTCAACTCCGGGAAACCCTACCCTTTCACAACCAGCCCTGCGGCCGTTTCCGCCCTAGTCGGACTGGTTAAGGAAAAAGGGGCGAGCCGGGTCATTGTGGGCGATATGGCCGGAATTGAACATGTAAAATTGTCTCCCGATGGACTCTCCGGCAGCACCCGTAAATTGATGGAGGCCTCCGGTATGGCCAAGGCCGTTCAGGCCGTCGGAGGAGAAATCCATTTTTTTGAGGAATCGGGCTGGCCGGCCTTTTATGAAGACCCCATGTCCAAAGGCACCCACTGGAAAGGCGGCTTGATGATGCCTAAAATCCTTAAAGAGGTGGATCACATTATTCTTATGCCCCGTTGCGGCCGTCATGTCCTGGCCGGTAGTACCCTGGGCTTAAAGGCGGCAGTAGGCTATTGGCGCACGGATACTCGGCTGGAATACCATAGGGACGCCTTCACTTTTCATGAGAAAACGGCTGAGGCTAATACGGCCCAGACCCTGCTAAAAAAACAACGTCTGGTGTTATCCGCCGCAGACCAAATCCTGACCACCTTCGGCCCTGATGACGGTTATGTCCATCGCCCGGAGCTCGGCCTGGTCATCGCTTCCGAGTCCATCGTAGCCCATGACATGGGTTCCCTAGCCTGGTTGTTGGAAACCAGAAACCAAATCCCGGCCGATCGGAAAAACGGCTTTCTCGACAACAGCCCCCTGGTAGCGGGATTGGCCAACCGCTGGGTTGTTGGCAAATTAGGGGGATGGGGACCAGCCTTGTCAGCCGACAGGCTGATCAAAAACAATCTCATGGCTATCGGGGACGACCGAGTGCTCAATCAGGCCTATCGTATTTTCGGCGGAAGGCCCAGGGTGATCATAGAGGCCGCGAACCGAACCCTACCGGCCGAGCTAAAAAATCGTCTAAGCGCCATGATAACAGCCTAAAACAATAAAAATCGAATGGTGTTGATCGTTCGGACTCCGGCCCAGAGGGCTTACGCCCCGAGGTCAGCCGTCTCGGTGGACCGGGAGACCAAAAACAAAATAAAAAAATCCAAGATGCACTAGCACACATCCGAAATAAGCATATTGACAAAGAGCCCTTTGTTGAAAAATTTGTTGAACTCGAGCTATCGGAATGGAATGATATTTTCGTCCATGTGGTTAATTTTCTGAAAAACCTATAATAAAATTATTGTTTTTGTGGGGGTTGGTAAGATCGGATTTGAATAATAGAGGAGGGTCGGTTATCGGCTTCTTCCTTTTTCATGCCTCGTGGTGCCCGCACTGGGCGTGAGGGTTTATCATGAAATCTAAATCGCTATGGTTTATTCTTTTTTCCCTCTCCTTGGGGACCATTCTTTTATTTCTGGCCGGTCCGGATTTTTCCTCCCTCGGCTGGGCCGAAAATAAACCCGCCATAAAGTCCGGGGGCTTTACCGGGTCAGGCAGTTGCCGGGAGTGTCATGAAAAATTCTATCAACTCTGGGCCCCTTCGCATCACGGGCTGGCCATGCAGCCCTATACGGCGGCCTTTGCCCGAAAGGCCTTGAGCCCTCAGAAGGCAGCCATCAAGATCGGTCCCTTTCGCTATCGGGTCGACCTGGGTCCTGACCGGGGCCTGGTCCGGGAAAAGGGACCGACCGGGTCAAAGGCCTATCCCATGGTTTATGCCCTGGGCGGAAAAAATGTCTATTATTTCTTAACCCCCCTGAAAAAGGGACGGCTGCAAACCCTGCCGGTGGCCTATGATGTGAACAAGAAAGAGTGGTTCGATACGGCGGCCAGCGGGATCCGCCATTTCCCCGGACAGGGTAGGGATGCCGGGTTGCATTGGAAGGAATGGCCCTATACCTTCAATACCGCCTGCCACAGTTGTCATGTGAGCCAGTTTTCTTCGAACTACGATCTCAAGACCGACACCTATAAAACCACCTGGGTCGAGCCGGGCATCAACTGCGAAACCTGTCACGGTCCGGCGGGCCAGCACATCGAGGTTTGCCGCCAGGCCCCTAAGGGGACCATCCCCCGGGATCTCAAGATTATCCAGGGGGGCAGCAAATTCCCTGTCACCCTGAACAATGAGGCCTGCGCCTCCTGTCATGCCAAATCCATCCCCCTGACCACGACCTTTAAGGTGGGGGACCGTTTCTTCGATTATTTCGATTTGGTGACCCTGGAGAATCCCGATTATTATCCCGACGGCCGGGATCTGGGGGAAAACTATACCTATACCTCCTGGCTCCTGAGTCCCTGCGTCCGATCCGGGCAACTGGGCTGTCTCCATTGCCACACCTCCAGCGGACGGTTCCGTCAGAAAGAGGACCCGAACCAGGCCTGCAACCCCTGCCATGCCGAGCGGGTGAACCAGGCGGCCGTCCACACCCGTCATCCCCCGGGCAGTGCGGGCAACCGCTGTATCGCCTGTCATATGCCCATGACCGGGTTCGCCCGCATGAATCGGAGTGACCATTCCATGCGGCCGCCCACCCCGTCGGTCACCAGGGCCTTTAAATCCCCCAACGCCTGCAATGGCTGTCATAAGGACAAAGACGCGGACTGGGCCGATCAGAAGGTCCGGCAATGGCATGAGAAGGATTACCAAGCGCCTATTCTTCACCGGGCCGGCTTGATTGAGGCGGCCCGAAAGGGAGACCGGAACCGGCTGCCCGAGATCCTGGAGTATCTGCGAAGCCCGGACCGGCAGCCCGTTTTCGCGGCTTCCCTGATCCGGCTGCTGATGTCCTTTCCCGATAATCAAATGATGCCGGTTTATCTGGGGGCTCTGAAGGACCCCTCTCCCCTGGTCCGCTCGGCCGCGGCCCAGGCCCTGGGATTGCACCCAGGGCCTCAGGCCGTGGAAGCCCTGTTTAAGGCCCTGGGGGATGAATACCGCCTGGTGCGCATCAAGGCGGCCGAGGCCCTGGCCGATTATCCCCGGGATAAAATCCCGGCCTCCATGGCCCGGGTCCTTGATAGGGCTGTTCAGGAATATATCGAGGTGATCATGGCCCGGCCGGACCTTTGGACCTCCCATTACAATCTGGGAAACTATTATCTTAACCGCGGAGACTTGAAGGCGGCCCTGGCCTCCTACAGGGTGGCCCTGAAAATGGAGCCCCGGTCGGTGCTGTCCGATGTCAATGCCTCGCTGGCCTATGCCCGATCAGGAAAGCCCAAAAAGGCCGAAGAATCCCTTAAAAGGGCCTTGAAGACGGCCCCGGACAACGGTGCGGCCCATTTCAATCTGGGCCTCCTGAAGGCCGAACAGAACGACTTTGCCGGGGCGGAGCAACACCTGCGCCGGGCTTTGAAGGCCGATCCGCAGATGGACCAGGCGGCCTATAACCTCTGTCTGGTGCTGGCCAGGGACCGGTTGGGAGAGGCCATCCCCTTCTGCCACCAGGCCAGCGGATTGCGCCCGGAGAATCCAAAGTACGCCTACACCCTGGCCTTTTATCTGTACAAACAAGGGCGTATCGACGAAGCCGTAGGGGTGTTGAAGACCCTCAGACAGAAATACCCCGGCTATGAGGAGGCCGCCTTGCTTTTAAAAGAAATTTCGAACAATGGGGGCCTCGGGCCTGATCAAAAAAAGCCTTGACGACCAGGCAGGCAGGGCATATAGATTTCAGATAAAGGAAATCAGGTTCCCTTAAAGATTCATCGACCGGCCAAGCCGGCCCAATAAAAAAGCGTGTCATTGCGAAGTGATTCGGACCCAGCTGCAGCCGATTATTCGGATATCCATTCCGGCTTCAGCCAGAAAGGAAAAGGATACTATGAAAAAAATCTCTTTAGTCCTGTTTACTGTTTCAACCGCCCTGGCCTGGATCTGTCTAATCAGTCTAACCTTGCTGACCCCAGGGCTCCTTCAGGCGGCCGATGAGGACCCTTTGCTGCAACGGCCGGTGCAGATGGCCCCCAACATGGAACCGATTCTGATGCATCCCGTCCAGGCCGCCGAAGTCAAGGCCAAGCTGGAGGCCCTGGAGAAAAAATATGGGAAAAAACCGAACATCCTGATTTATCTCATGGATGATCTGGGCTGGGGGGACCCCGGGGTTTTCGGCGGCGGCAAGGCCGTCGGGGCGCCGACCCCTAACATGGATCGCCTGGCCCAGGAGGGCTTGCAGTTGACCTCCACCTATTCTCAGCCTTCCTGCACCCCCACCCGGGCCACCATCATGACCGGCCGTTTGCCCATCCGGACCGGTTTATTACGTCCCCCGATGTATGGGGAAAAAGGGGGCCTGGAAGGAGAAATCACCCTGGCCCAGATTTTAAGTCAGGCCGGATACATCACCCAGGCCGTGGGCAAGTGGCATATGGGGGAGAATGTGGAATCCCAGCCCCAGAATGTGGGATTCGATGATTTTTTCGGGTTTTTGAGCGTATCGGATATGTACACCGAATGGCGGGACCCTTACTATTTCCCGGAGATCGCCAACAGCCCGGAGCGGACGGCCATGGTCAAGATGCTCCCTTTCAACCGTTGCCTGGTCCATGCTAAGAAGGCCGGCAAGGTTGAAAACCTGGAAGAAATCACCATTCCGGTCTTAAGCCAGCTCGAACGAAAAGTGGGCCGATTATTCAATCAATTTTATCAAAAAGACCGCCAAGGAGAAAAAACCGTTCTTCCTCTACCATTGTACCCGGGCCCCCCATTTCGATAATTATCCGAATGAACAATTCAAGGCCAAATCTCCGGCCAAACATCCCTACAAGGATGTGGTCGTGGAGATCGATGATATTCTCGGACGCTTAGTGGCTGCGCTGAAGGAAACCGGACAACTGGAAAATACCCTGATCTTCATCACCTCGGATAACGGCCCGGAGATGGAAACCTGGCCGGATTCGGGATATACCCCCTTCCGCAGTGCCAAGGGTTCCACCTGGGAAGGCGGGGTGCGGGTGCCGGCCATTGTCTATTGGCCCGGGCAGATCAAGGCCGGCCGGGTCTCCGACGGATTGTTCGATCTGGCCGATTTGTTCAATACCTCTATCGCCCTGTCCGGGGCCCAAGCCTCTATCCCCAAGGATCGATTCATCGATGGCATCGATCAAACCTCTTTTCTGCTGGCCGATGACGGTCAATCGAATCGCAAATTCATCTATTACTGGCTGCAGGATAAATTTTCCGCCATTCGGGTGGGAGAATGGAAGATGGTCCGGGTGGGGACCCAGATGACGCCCTGGGATACGGTCAATCCCGGGGGATTTTCGGGCTATACCGCCGAATATACCTATGCCAAATTTTTCAATTTGTACCTGGATCCCAAAGAGGAACATAGCTATATGATCCGAAAGCTGGCCTATCTGGATGCCTTCGGTTTTGCCATGCGGCGCCATTTAGAGAGCCTTCAAAAATACCCACCCAAGAAGGTCATGGAGTAAGTGGTAAAGAGATCTCTGTGTCTTATAACGGACATCGCCAAAGCCAAGCCCAAAAACGCTCTTGGAGGTGTCCGAAGAAAGTTCACTCTATTTTAGGCTGAGAAATAAATGTAGACTTGCCTCGGCATTTACTATTTTTTGTAACTTACATTCCAGATCCTGTTCGTAAATAGGGTCTGGAATGTGCTAAGCTCTGAACTAACCCAAAGGAACGAGCGGCTATAGCCAAAAAAGGAACATTGACACCTCAAGTTCAAAGCTGATAAGGTCACGCCTTTTTTCGCACATTTCCATTGGTAATTGATAAATTTTAAACGCTTTGCTTCTGTGTAGTTGTAGGTGTATTTTAATGACAAAGAAATATCAATAGAATTTAAACAGTTATAGCCGATGGGTAAGGGGGACGGTTTTATTTCGGACCTTATCGACCGGGCCTTGGCCAATCCATTTCCAGGCCGCTCTCTTCCCGAAAGAAATCTTTGGGGGATGGTCAGAATTTACCGGAAATTGTTGGGTTCACCTTTTATTTGTATTTGAACCATGGACTCTGCCCCTTCAACCCAGGTTGCTCAGGTTGTGGCCGATAGTGTAAAAAACGCCTGGAAGCCTATCATCACAACATGGATGGGGGCAAAAGACGTTGAAGAAGGAAGACGCATTTTTGTTGAGAATAGCATTCCTCACTACGAGACCCCGGAGGAGGCTGTTAGAACTTATGTGAATATGTGCAGGTATAAAAGACATCTCGACCAACTCTATGAAACTCCTGCCGAGTTGCCGGCGCACAAAGCACCCCCGAAAGACCAACTGAGAGAACTTCTAAGAACGGCCCTTCAGGAAGGACGAACGCTTCTCAACGAGGAAGAGTCCAAGAATTTTCTCGTGACCAACGGCATCCCGGTTACGATCGCGCAGCTCGCTCAAGATCCCGAAGCGGCGGTAAGCATAGCAGAGAAGGTGGGCTACCCGGTCGTCATCAAGGGGGTCTTCCCTGACATCTCCCACAAAAGCGATGTGGGTGGTGTCATCATTGGTCTCCCGCCGCTCAACCAGACCCTGGCGAAGATGTTGATGCAGGACACCAAAGTATACAAAATGCTTCAGGGCTTTCGCGGCAAACCGCCGGGCAGATGTCCTTACCGAGAATGAGAGGATGCTCAGCATCTTAAGGCGGTTGGGGTTTGCGACCCATTGGGTTCCGGGCGGTACGAGCGAAGCCTTGTTGAAGCTAAAAGAGTAAGGACTCCGGGGAAAAAGGGGGTTATGGGGCCACATCCTCGTAGGATGTTGAAACTTGAACTGAAGGAGATCACAAGGCAGAGCCTAAAAGATGACAAACGATGAGAGAAAACAAGGAAGGATTTAGAAAGGGGAGGTTATTCATTGATGTTTAAAAAACTCTTATTTTGCACCGATTTCTCCGAGAATTCTGACTATGCTTTCTCGTATGCCTTTAATATCGCAAAAACTCATAATGCAAGGCTTTTATTTCTCCATGTCATCATTGAACCGGTTTGCTACTATTGGTCCACACCAAAAGGGGCGGATGAATTGATCGACAAGCAGACTGAGCGGGTGAAGCGAGAAATAACTACTCGCTATCTTTCAAAGATTGAGGGGTTCAAGGATGTCGAGATATTTACGAGAGAGACAGGCGAGGGCCAGGCTTTCTACCAGATCATACAAGTGGCAAGGGAAGAATCTGCGGACCTGATCATAATGGGAACCCATGGAAGGACGGGAATAGACCATCTTCTCTTAGGTAGTACCGCAGAGAACGTGGTAAGAAAATCGCCCTGCCCCGTATTGACGGTGCGACTCCCAGGAAAAAAATTTATAATGCCCTAAGGATTTCCAGGTGCCGTCATCGCCATCCAAACCTTGTCGGTTTTTCGATCATTTGATGGTTATCCCACCCTCATTTTCTCATTTTAATTTGAATATGTCTTATTTCCTCCTTTTTTCATCCTTGTTTCTCCTTGATCCTGTCTTTTCCTTGGTTTATATTCTTCCCATAAAAGCAAAGTTTTGCAAATTTTTAAAGGAGGTCCAACATGTTTTCACCAAAAAGCATTCTGGTGCCCACGGATTTTTCCGAATATTCGGACAAGGCACTGCAAAATGCAATAGACATCGCCAAACTATTCAAAGCCAAAGTCTGTCTATTACATGTGGTCGGAACAGTCATTCAATACATGCCTTATGGCATTGATCCACAAATATTTGATTTGGTGGAAAAAGCAAGTATCGATACGGCTAATAAAATGCTTTCGGAGCAACTTGCAAAATTTCCGGATTCAAAATCGGTTGAGATCATAGCCGATATCCGGAGGGGTGCCCCTTACCTGGAGATCTTAGAAGTTCAACAAGAAAAAAAGATAGATTTGATTGTGATTGCCTCCCACGGTAAAACAGGCTTATTGAGCCATCTTATCGGAAGCGTGGCCGAAAAAGTTGTAAGGGGTGCCAAATGCCCGGTTCTTCTCGTGAGGTAGAGTTAAGGATGATGACCGGAAACCGAAATAATGTGGGTTGTACAGCGCATTTAGGCAGTCGTTATCACCAATTCTAATCGTAATCCTTAACGTTCTTTTTCATGAAACCGTTTAGTTGTAGGGGGCGCTTGGAGGAAACAACGTGACTGCGCAAATAGACGAAATCGCACCTGGCCTGTGTCGAGCAGTAAAAAGCCGCGGACTTAGAAACCAGGTCCCTCTATCCGCTCTACCGGTGCGGGGGAGGAAAGTATGTCCAGTGGAACGCTGAGCAAGTTCTCAAATCGATAGTTGAGGGAATTAACACGGGTAATCTTGACTCTCTAATGCCACTTTATGAGCCAGAGGCCGCTTTTGCAACTCAGTCTGGGAGCCTCGCTCACGGCTTATCGGGTGTCCGTGAATCGTTGGCCGGGTTCATTGCGATGAAGGGCAAACTGGATCTCAAAGTGACCAGAGTCCTTGAAGCAAGTGATCTGGTCCTAAAGGAAATTCGGTTCTTTAGCAAAATTTATGGGTAATAAATGGCCCTATAAAAAGGGGTTAACGTTAGACTAAGATAAAAGTGCGATCCCGCTCTCAAATCTGGCAAGATGGAAGTTGTGCGAAAACAAACCATCGCCAGAGGAGAAACGGGATGCAGATCAAATATATCCTTAATCAGGTTCAAAAGCATAGTGGTTTTGTATATGGTCAAGTTCGATTAAGGAGAAGACGAACTCAAATGACCCTGGAGATTGAAATTCGTCCTCGTCAGAACGGCCCGCCCGATTTGTTCGGGCTGTGAGAAGAAAGGCCCCGGCTATGACACCTTGCCGGTCCGATGGTTTCAGTTTGTACCTCTTTGGGGCGTAGCTGTTTTTTTCCTTTACGGCCTCCGGCGGGTCGATTGCCCTCGTTGCGGTGTCAAGGTAGAGCGGGTTCCCTGGGCGCAAGGGAAGAACCATATGACCATCCCCTTTTCCTGGTTCCTGGCTCGCTGGGCTAAGCGACTGAGTTGGAAAGAAACGGCCGAGGTCTTTCAGACCACCTGGGATAATGTATTTCGCTCGGTTAAGATGGCTGTCGCCTGGGGACTGGCCCATCGAGATCTTGAGAATGTTACGGCTATCGGCATTGATGAGATCTTCTGGAAAAAGGGTCCTAAATACCTGACGATGGTCTATCAAATCGATATCGGGTGCCGACGATTACTCTGGATAGGTCAGGAGCGGACCCAGAAAACCTTACGGGCCTTCTTTGAAGACTTTGGCCCCGAGGCCACGGCCCGGCTTCGCTTCATCTGCAGTGATATGTGGAAACCCTATCTGCGGATAGTGGCCGAATAGCAGGTCAGGCGGTTCATATCTTGGACCGATTTCATATTATGAGTCAAGTGGGTAAAGCCATCGACAAAGTAAGAGCCCAAGAAGCCAAGCAGCTTAAGGCGAAAGGAGAACAGCCAGTCCTGACTAATAGTCGTTGGTGTTTACTGAAAACTGCAGGTACTCGGACCCACAAACAAACGGTAAAGCTGAAGGAACTGTTATCCTGCAATCTGAAAACGGTTCGCGCCTACCTCCTCAAGGAGGATCTGCAGCGCTTTTGGAGCTATACCTCTATTTAATGGGCTCGTCGATTCCTGGAGAATGGTGTCAAAGGAACGACGCGCTCCCGAATCGACCCGATGAAGAAAGTGGCCAAGATGTTACGCAATCACTGGGAGCTTTTGCTCAATTGGTTCCGGGTCAAAGATCGAATCGCATTAGGTGCTGTAGAGGGCTTTAACAACAAAGCGAAATTGACCACAAAAAAAGCCTATGGCTTTCGTAGTTACGAGGTGATTAAAATCGCTTTATATCACACACTTGGTGATCTGCCCCAGCAAACGGGCTCCCATAAATTTTGCTAATGAA
>CAWIRY010000105.1:0-47374 GCA_963838485.1 uncultured delta proteobacterium
TCAAAATATAAGGCATGAAAAAGAACAAAAATTTGAGTCTTTACCATTTTCCCTATCTTCTGCTCACCCTGGCGGTGTTTTTCTGGTCCGGCAATTTTATCGTCGGACGGGCCGTGCGCGCCAACATACCACCCATTGCCCTGGCTTTTTGGCGTTGGACCTGCGCTTCACTATTGGTGTTTTTTTTAGCCTGGCCCCATTTGAAGCCCGACTTACCCATGGTGAAACGCCACTGGCCCATATTAATCCTGCTTTCTATACTTGGCGTCGCTTCTTTCAACACCCTGCTCTACATGGGCCTGCAGTGGACCATGGCGCTGAATGCCTTTCTCATGCAGGCAACGATGCCGGTTTTAATCGTGGTCATGTCTTTTCTCCTGTTTCGGGAAAAAATATCCGGCCGGCAAACCTTCGGCGTGGTGCTTTCATTGGCCGGGGCCTTTGTCATTATTGTCCAAGGGAATATCAATGCCCTGCTTTCATTGTCCCTGAACCAGGGTGACATCCTCATCTTCACGGCCGTGGTTTGTTATGCCGGATATTCGGTCTTATTACGCCAGCGCCCATCTATTCATCCCCTCAGCTTTCTAAGCGTTACCTTTATTATCGGGTCTTTGATACTGCTGCCTTTCTATCTATGGGAGACCTTTACTCTACGTCCCATCCATTTCGACCGCTCCACCCTTATGGCTGTCGGCTATGTGGCCGTCTTCCCCTCTATTGTTTCCTATTTCTGTTTCAATCGCGGCGTGGAACTGGTCGGGGCCAATCGGGCCGGATTGTTTATGTATCTCATGCCGGTGTTCGGCAGTCTCATGGCCATTGGTTTTCTGGGCGAATCCCTTCATTGGTATCATGGTGCCGGCATACTATTGATCGCCTCCGGCATTTTATTGGCGACTGGTTCGAACAATCCGTTGTTTCGACTTATGAGAAACCGGGGGTAACCCTATGAAACATAAACAGCTTATTATATTAACCGTCTCATTGTAGTATTGACCAGGTGAGGCTACCTTTTCTTTTGTCTGTGGCTTCCAGGCTGGTTTTTTCTTCGGACTTATCCACGGGGGATGCTTTGCCTCCTCCGCATTCTCGTCCGCTAAAAATCAGCGGACGAGATGCGGTCTCCCCCGTTAATAAGTCCGGAAAAGACAGCGCCCTTTCGCCAATGACTCCAGAAAAAGCAGCCTCACCTGCCGGAGTCAAGGTGTTATTATTATGAGACGGTTAATAATACGCCGCCAGATAAAAAAGACCGGTTTCTTAAGAAAGATCATTTTTAACCTACTCGGGTCCCTTTTTGTCTTTGATTACGGATCATCGGAAGAATTCTCAATTTTTCAACGGGGGTGTTAATGATGGAGACGTCGGGAATTCAATTTTTGGAAGGTCTAAGCCTGGGACAAATTAAGATCTCCCGGCGTGATTTCCTGCAAGTCGCACTGGCGGGCGGGGTTTTTACCGGACTGGCTCAACTGGCCCCGGCCTTCGCCCAGGGCATCAGCCCGAACCTAACCACGGCAATCGAGGCCAAGGCCTCGCGGTTGGAGGCCGGTAGTCCCAGTATCACGGCCCAGGGCGCGGCGATCCACAGGGCCGCACACCAAATTTTGGATGATCCTCTAATTTTGGATTACCCGGTCGCCATGCGAATTATCGGGCCGGAGAGCGAATCGGCGTTGCGAATAAACCCGGAGCGATTTAATAAAAGGCCTTCGCTCCGCGCCTTTATCGTTCTACGAAGCCGGTATGCTGAAGACGAGCTGGCCCTGGCAGTCCAAAGGGGTGTCCGTCAATATGTGATTCTGGGTGCCGGCCTCGACACTTTCCCTTATCGAAACCCCTATTCCAAATCAGGGCTGCGGGTTTTCGAGGTGGATCATCCGGCCACGCAATCCTGGAAGCGCCGGCGCTTGAGTCAAACCGGGATCGCCGTCCCCGATTCCCTGATGTTTGCGCCCGTCGATTTTGAAAGACAGACCCTGGCCGACGGTTTGAACAGGGCCGGGTTCAGGCCCGACCAGCCGGCTTTTTTCTCCTGGCTGGGCGTCGTCATCTATCTGACGAAACCGGCGGTAATGCAAACCCTGGAGTATGTGGCCTCCCTGCCCCCGGGAAAAGAGATCGTCTTCGATTATAGCCTTCCCCCAACCCTGATGAGCGACACTCAACGATTCGGGCATGAACGGATGGCCAAACGGGTAGCCGTCATTGGAGAACCGTGGATTACCTATTTCGAACCGTCCGATTTAGCCGACCGGTTGCGTCAAGCTGGCTTCAAACAGGTCGAAGATCTTGGGCCGGAAGCGGCCGATCAACGCTACTTCAAGGGGCGCTCCGATGGGCTGCGTATCAAGGGGGCCGGTCATTTAATGAAGGCCCGCTGCTAAGAAGATCAGAATAATGAATCCCATAAGATCAAGCCTGGTAAATGGGCCGGAACCTCAAAGAACCCTCTCCATCCTGGATGCCGTGGTCATTATCCTGGGGGTGGTGATCGGCGCGGGCATCTTTAAGACCCCCTCCTTGGTAGCGGCCAATTCCGGAAGCCAGGGAACGGTCCTGCTGGTCTGGCTGGCCGGAGGGGCCATTTCGTTGATGGGCGCCCTTTGTTACGCCGAATTGACCTCCACTTATCCTCATGTCGGCGGAGATTATTATTATCTGTCCCGAGCCTTCGGCCGGTCTCTGTCCTTTTTGTTCGCCTGGGCCCGCATGACGGTTATTCAGACCGGCTCGATTGCCATGACGGCCTTTCTGATCGGTGATTATGCTTCAGCCGTTCTGCCCTTAGGCCCTTATTCCGCCTCTAACTACGCCGCCCTGACGATCCTCTTTCTGACCGCTATCAATATCATCGGCATCCACCAGGGGAAGGGAATGCAAAAAGTCCTCATGGCCTCGATCACCCTGGGGTTGTTGTTTGTGGCCTATGTGGGTTTGATCCTGATCCCCTCCGGACCTTCCGGCCCATGGGTCCCGGAAAAAGGGGCTTCTCTGGGCCGGGCTATGATTTTTGTCCTGCTCACTTACGGCGGCTGGAATGAGGCCGCCTATCTTTCGGCCGAGGTCCGTAATAGCCGGAACAATATGCTTCGCGTCCTGCTTTTGAGTATCGGGACGATCACCGCCGGGGCGGATCGTCGGGGGATCGGCGGCGGGGTTGCCGTACCTCGATCTCGGTGGCGTCGCGTGCGAGGTGACCGATGATGTGACCTGCCAAATGATGCCGGATCAGTTGCTCGTGCACCCGTTCGGGCAAGTTCCGGGTGGCGAACTCCGCGAACGCGCGCGAGAAGGTCGCCTCGCTCGGGACGTCCGAGCGGCGTTCCCAGCCGCATATGCGTCGCAGTGCCCGGTCGATCTGCAGACGCTCAAGGAGCGCTGCGGTGGTTGGCAGGTTCGGTCCAGGCCTTGGCGACGAAACTGCGGGCGATGGTGGGGCGGTCATCCGGCGGCCTGCCGCGGCCACGCGAGGGCGGTGTCACGAAGGCCTCCAGGCCGAGCGTGTCGAGGATGATGATGAGGTGTTCGAGCCTGGCGGTGAGCGGATCAAGTTCGTCGGGCAAGTCAGGGAGCAGGCTGCGCTGGCGATTGATCCAGGCGCCATCATATAAAGCGAAATCATCAGTCATTTGCGCCGACCCATCACCCGCACGTCCACATCATCGTGCCCGGCGGCGGCATCTCACCGGAAGTGAGCGCTGGATCGCGTGCCGGCCAGGGTTCCGCCAACCCGACCGCGTAAATTGCGACTGCTTCCGCCGGCTGTTCCTGGAGCAGTTCGCGGCGGAATACCACGCCAGGAAATTGCAGTTCTTCGGCAGTCAGGCCGCATTGGTGGCATGATACGTTCAAAGACCGACCTCGATCCGCCTGTGGAAAGCCGAGCGGGCGGTCTATGCGGAAGCGGTGGATCTGGCTGGACCTGGAGGCGGGGATGGCGTACCTGTCGCGCTATACCACCCGCGTCGCCATCGCCAACAGCCGCCTCGTCTCGTTCAACGATTCCGCGGGTCACTTTCAAATGGAAGGACTATCGCGCCAAGCAGCTACGACGAGCGCGCAACGGTGATGACACTCGCCGTCGACGAGTTCATCCGCCGCTTCCTCATCCACGTGCTGCCCAGCGGGTTCCACCGCATCCGCCATTATGGCCTGTTCGCCAATGGCGGCCGGGCCGAGAATATCGCCCGAGCCCGTCAGTTGCTCCATGTCCCAGAGCCGCCCCGGCAACCCGACGACACAGGCTGTGCGGATGACGGTGAACCCCAGCCGTCCTCGTATCCCTGCCCGTGCTGCGGCGGGCGCATGATCATCATCGAGACATTCGAGCGTGGCTGCACACCGCGGCATCGTCGAACTGCAGCGCATCTGGATCGACAGCTGATGATCCTCGCCAGACACGCGTCATACGTCTCCTAGCTTGCTGACATCGGCAGCTCGCCGCTCGCCGGTCTGCGCCGCACTCGATCTACGATCCTCGGCCTCGCGGTTTCTCGCGCACGTGATCTCACCAATATGCGATTCAAATCGCTTCCGCATGCTGGCTCAGCCAAGCAGACCGTAGCGAATTCTGGCCGCGCCAGACTTCAAGCCGCCAACTTCCTATCTCTCGCGACGAACCAATCACCATAGGCCGGCCCCGGCACCATCGCGACCCTCCCCGCGTGTTTCCTCCTTCGAGCCTTATCGGGCTCCTCCGGACGTCCTGCCGTCCGAACGCGTCGCGCTGCCCGTGCTCGGCAGGCGTCCAGGGCATCTATGTAATCGTCAATGTCTCTTTTCTGAAGAGTTTAGGATTGCCCCTCATGTCCAAATCGGAAGTGGTGGCCGCCGATCTGTTGCGCAGTGCCCTGGGAGAAAACGGGGCCAGGTTCATCAGTCTCCTCATAGGGATTGCCGGCTTAGGCGGCATCAACGGAATGATCATCACCGGGGCTCGGACCAACTATGCCCTGGGGAAGGGCTTTGCCCCTTTCGCCTTTCTCGGACGTTGGGAGGCCAGGGGGAGCACGCCGGTGAACGCCTTATTGGCTCAAGCAGGTATCGCCCTGGCCTTAGTGGCTCTCGGCACCTGGGCACGGGGCGGATTTGTCACCATGGTTGAATACACGGCCCCGGTCTTTTGGTTTTTCTTCTTCCTGACCGGTGTCTCCCTCCTGGTCCTTCGCCGAAAAGAACCGGCGATCAAACGCCCCTTTCAAGTCCCGCTCTATCCCCTTATCCCAAGTCTCTTTATTGCCGTCTGCCTTTACATGTTGTATTCCAGTTTGATGGTTACCGGGAAAGGAGCCTTGGTCGGAGTAGGTGTCCTGTCGGCCGGGTTGCCCCTGCTTTTCTTCCCCGGCTTCCGGGGCAGGTAGATTCCCTCTCGGTTCTTTTCTTGCTTTCGCCTAAAAGTTTTGTTATCGTCTCGCCCAAAATAGATTAACAGGATCTGTGCGCCAGGAAATAGGCCAATGTTAAACTCGAATCTTAAAATTCTAAATGATCCGGAAGGAGAAACCGTTCCAGAAGGACTCCCGCCGGTCATTGATGCCCATGTCCATATCTTTCCAGATAAGATATTCTCGGCAATCCGGGCCTGGTTTGACGAAAATGCCTGGTCCATTCGCTACCGGCTGACCACCTCGGAAGTTTTAGGATACCTCCTGTCCCGCGGAGTAGGTCGGGTAGTCGCCTTACAATATGCCCACAAGCCAGGCATTTCCCGCTGGTTGAATCAATATATGGTGGAAAAGTGCCAGGAGTTTCCCGGGAAGGTTTCAGGCTTGGCCACTGTTTTTCCCGGGGAAGAGGATTCCGGCCAAATCCTCAAGGAAGCCTTCGATAGCGGCTTGATGGGGGTGAAATTGCACGCCCATGTACAGTGCTTTGACCTGGATTCCGAAGAGATGGGGATGATTTTCGATCTATGTCAAGCGGAGCGGAAGCCCATGGTCATGCATGTCGGCCGGGAGCCAAAAAGCACGGCCTACCGTTGTGATCCCTATCAACTCTGCAGTGCCGGGAAGCTGGAGAGGGTCCTTAAGAATTTTTCCGGATTAAAGATCTGCGTGCCTCATTTGGGGTTTGATGAGTTTTCCGCTTATAAGAAACTGATTGAGAAATATGACCATCTCTGGCTGGACACTACCATGATCATGGCCGATTATTTTCCTTTAAAGGACCCTGTTGAATTAAATGTTTTCAGAAAAGACAGAATCATGTATGGATCTGATTTCCCCAATATCCCTTATGCCTGGGACCGGGAGCTCAAGCGGTTGAAGGCCTCGGGGCTGCCTCCGGATACCCTGGAATGGATTCTGAAAAAAAGTGCCGCTGATTTTTTCAGCTTGGATTAAGGGTTCTTGTATTCGTCCATAACCTCGATCAACACTCCGTGGGCATATCGGGGCGATATCCAAGCCCACCGGCCGCTGGGGGCATTGACATCGAAGAAGAATTGATTCCCCTGCAGGGACACCTCATTTTGCTTCAACCGCTGAAAGGTATCTTCCAGGTGGGAGGAAGCGAAAGCAATGTGGTGCAAGCCCTCCCCGTGTTTTTCCAAACGCTTGAATAACGGGGATCCCGGTTCCAGGGGCTGGAGGAGTTGAATATCGCAGTCATCCCCGGGGCCGTTGAAAAAGGCCGTCACATACCGGTCTTCTCCGGCGAAACATTCCTTCTTGGTCACCTCTTCCTTTAATAACCCGGGAGAAACAGCGCCAAGAATGTTTGTGTAATGTTTTATGGCCTGATCGATGTCTTTAACCAATATACAGATATGAGCCAGCCGTTGATTTACTTTCTCCGCCATTGTAGTCCTCCTTCATACAAGAGTATTAGTTTCAGTTTCTGTTAAAAAAATTTTCCTACTGCGAGGCTCAGGGAATTTAATCCTGCGTTTTCATGATTGAGACTGCCGTTGGAAAAATGTTGTATCCTGAAGGTGATCAGATAGACGGCTCCGGAATCGGTTTTTATTTCCGAACCTATACCGAAGAGGGGATCGAAGTTAAACCGCAACCCCTGTCCTTTAATCTGAAAATCGGTATAGACTACGCCTGCTCCGCCCTCGGCATAAAGACGTAAAGTATTAAAGCAAAAACTTTTCAGATAAAATAAGGCCAGTACATCGGCCGAGGCCATCAGTTTTTTATAGGGTGTTATGGTGCTGCCGAGATTCGCTTCCACCTTCAGTCGGAGCCGTTCCGGGATCCTGTAGCCACAAAGCCGTTCACGATCAAGTAAGGCGAACCAGTTAAAAAGCACAAAGCCGATATCGTTTACCGGCTCATAGGTGTTTCCGATGACGGTCGATAAACCAAAACGATTCTTTCTCACAGGGGTGGAATCGGTTTGCGCCCCAAGGTCTCCGGCCTGGAGCGTAAAAAAAACGATCCATAAGGTAGCCACATAAAACCGGAGGTGTCTTCTATTACTTTCCATCATCCGGGACGGAGACAAGGCCGATCAACGCTTGGAACTCTGAATTTGTTCCAGGGTAGGCTTTTCTCTCCACTGTAATTGTCCTATAATCCATAGGGTATTCTTGGCGATTTTATGATGCCTCTAATACCAGGACTTGTTTTTTTGACCGGTACTATAGGGAATGGAGGCACAACCTGTCAATAAAATAAGGCCGGACCATATATATCCGACTTAGTTAAAACTATAAAGATGGATGACCCCCGGTGCAAGGGAAAAATAAACACACTTTTCTCCTTGTGTCCTTTATTCCTCCATTTTATATTGATTCATGAAAAGAGGAATTTTACTAACAGCTATGGAGAAAAATCATGACCGGGACCGGTGAAATCGTCCTCAGACTTCTTTTAGGTTAAGCCGCCCCGACTTTTTTGATCTTCGTATTATTTCCCTCGCAAGATACAGTCTTTCCCATCGAAAAATACAGAAAGCACCCTATTCAATTTACGAATTATTAATAATAAAATTTAGGCAATTGCAGGATTATAACCGGTTAAGACCAAACCCATATTGAAAGGAAAACAGACATGAAAGGAAGAAGGGATTTTTTAAAGGGTTCTCTATCCGTTCTGGGAGCGGCCATGGTGGGAACGGCCGTTCGCATAGAGGCGGCCACTAAATTCCCTGCCGGACTCATCTACACCAAGGAGGGGCCCGGACGGTGGGCCGGCAAGGAAGGCATTCATGTGCCGCAGGTAACGGTGCAAGGGAAAAAGGTCAAGATAGTGACTCCCCATCCCATGACCAAAGAACATTACATTGTTAAGCATACCCTGGTAACCACAGCCGGAAAGGTTCTCGGTGATAAAACCTTTGCCTATACCGATCCGGCCGCCGAGTCTTCTTACCAGTTGCCCGATGGATTCAAAGGGTCCCTATGGGCCACGAGCTTTTGTAATATCCATGACTTTTGGCTGACCGAATTCAAGGTTTAAGGCCTTAAACGGGGACGGCGAAGAGGCCCGGCTATGATCATAGGGCACAGGTGATGCTCATCGTCTTCTTTCGACCTAAGAAGCGGAGCGGGCAGGAGAAAGTGACTTCACCCAATCGAATTTAGTCCGCGTCGCTTCTTAGGCTTTTTGTTACCACTTGGATAATGCCTTCGCCTTATCAGCATCTCCGAATAAAACATGTCCTCCGACCAACCACAGAAATCCTCCCGGATCAAAGGAAAAAATTTGACATAACCGCACACCTATGATCAAAATAAACGCCGCCGTTTTCCTTTCAATGATGGTTAGTTTGGGAATTGGAGACCAGGATCGCAAAAAGCAACCCATGCTGTTTATGTTTTCGGAGGAAAGGCCTTGCATGGGCGATACGCGCGAGGCCATTTTCAAATGATTCTAATTTTTATTTTCATGCTTCGTGGCGCCCGCTTCGGGCGGGCGTGAATGTTTAATAGGAAAACCATGGGAAAGGATGATATGGACCATTCAAAAGAAGATGCTGATCAAGGTTGGCTGCCCGAAGTAGAGGAGCTTCACCTCCGTGAGTCTCTGGCTTCTCAGATGGGGGGACAGGAGAACCTGGCTCGCCATCGGGCGGCCGGTAAATTGAATGTCCGGGAACGGATCGACCGGCTCTTAGATAAAGGCAGTTTCCATGAAACCGGGGCCGTCACCGGGGTTCCCACTTTTGAGGGAGATCGGCTCGTCAAGTTGTTCCCTTCCAATTTTATCATGGGAACAGGCAGAATAGATACCCGCCGGGTGGTGGTCGGGGCGGATGATTTCACCATCCGGGGGGGTGCGGCCGATGCGGCCATCGGACGGAAGGCCCCTTATGCCGAGCGCATGGCCCTGGAACTGCGTCTGCCCATGATCCGGCTGGTCGATGGGACCGGCGGGGGCGGGAGCGTTAAATTTTTAGAGCAGATGGACCGTACTTATGTGCCGGCCAACCCGGCCATGGAGATTATGGAGGAACTTCTTTCCACCGTGCCGGTGGTCGGTGCGGCCCTGGGATCGGTAGCCGGACTGGGCGCGGCCCGGGTGGTCTTTTCCCATTTTTCGGTCATGCCCAAAAAGACGGCCCAACTCTTTGTGGCCGGCCCTCCGGTGGTCGAACCGGCCTTGGGCCGGAAGGTGGATAAAGAAGAGCTCGGCGGCTCGCACATCCACACCAGGGGATTCGGCGCCGTGGATAATGAGGCGGCCTCCGAAGATGAGGCCTTTAAACAGATCCGATCTTTTCTCTCTTATCTGCCCGAATCGGTTTATGAGCTGCCCCCGGTAAAGGAATCGATCGATCCATCCGACCGCCGCGCCGAAGAGCTTGTCGGCATCATTCCCAAAAACAAACGCCTTCCCTTTCCCGTACGGCGTATATTGAACCTGGTCCTTGACCAAGGCACCTTTTTCGAAATCGGGGCCAGGCATGGACAATCGGTGGTTATTGGTCTGGCCAGGCTGGCCGGCCGGCCGGTAGGAGTCATGGCCAATGACCCCAGGTTCTACGGCGGGGCGATTACCGCCGACGGGGCCGACAAATTGGTGCGTTTTATCGATATGTGCGACACCTTTCATCTGCCCATAGTCAATTTTGTGGACAACCCCGGATTTATGATCGGAGTGGAGGCGGAAAAACAGGGCACTATCCGTTTCGGGGCCCGCTATATATTCGCCGTCTATCAGTCTAAGGTCCCCTGGTGTTCCATCATTCTCAGGCGGGTTTTCGGGGTGGGCGGCGCGGCCCACGGCAACCACTCTCGTTTGAACCTGCGTTATGCCTGGCCCTCGGGGGAATGGGGATCCCTGCCGATCGAAGGGGGCGTACAGGCGGCTTACCGACGTCAGATCGAAGCGGCGGAAGATCCGCAGGCCATGAGGGCCGAGATCGAAAGCCGTTTATCCAAGGTGACCTCTCCCTTTCTTACGGCCGAAATTTTCGGGATTGAAGAGGTCATCGATCCCCGCAATACCAGACCGTTACTCTGCGAGTGGGTGGAGACCGCCTATCGCCTGCTCCCCAGTCAGTTGGGTCCGAAAAAAAGGGGTATGCGGCCTTAGCCCTTTTTATCTGTCGATCACCAGGTCTTGGGTGCGCATGTCGGGCCATTTGAGGCTTCCATTTTCAAAGAGAACCGTAAACAATTGTCCCGGGTCATTGCTTTCCCGGACATTGGGAAGGTCCTTTCCCCCGTATCCAGGAGGCACAAAGAAGGTGAAGTCCAGGGGCTTCATGGCCTTTTCCCGGACCGCCAGGACATATTTCTGGGCGGCCTCCTGGTCCAGAACGGCACGAACAGGGCCGACAAACTTTCGGCCATTCTGCCGAAAGTCGGCAAAGGCGCAAGCGCTGCCGTAGAGACTGGAAATCCCGATCCTGGCCGGGTACTTCCAACCGTAGACGATTTGTTTGATATACCGGTCATAGGCCAGGGAATAACTCGGCCACTTCCCCCTCCCCCAGAGCAGACCCGGGAAGAAAGGGTCTTCCTGTTCTTTCGGCGACTGGGACATCATCTGGGCCACCACGGCGACCGAGCCGATCAGTTGTTCCCTGGCGAAGTGGTGTCCATCGGGGTTCCACTCCGGATTGGAACATCTCAGGGAAGTCGACATCAAGGCATAGAAGGCCCGGAAGGATTCCGATTCATCGGCACCCCCTTTGGTGCTCAAGTGGAGTCCCCCTAAAATCATGGTCGGTCCGTAGAGCCCTTTCTTTCCGTATTCTTCGGTACGCCAGGACAAGCCTGGCTGATCTATATGAATGAAAGGTTTCATACTTGTTAATTGCTCGTTCAACAAGGAGTTGCGGCCTCCCGCCTGGGGTGACCGAAAGCGGGGAATAGGCCGGTCTCTATCCGACAAGATAGAGGCGAAAAGGGGAAGGACCCTCTGGACAACGAAGGCGTGAGCCCTAATGAAAGTGAACCTGATTCGGCCTCGTTACACGTAGATGACGGCGACCAGCCAGCCGGAGATGGTGAAGTCTGATACCAGCGGGGAAGCAACGAGCGAGGGCACCTGCTGGGCCGTCCGGGGTGATTGAGGAGAGCGCGCGCCGAAAGATCAGTCGAGGAACCTGGGAGACCCGACGGGGTATCGGTAAGAGGGGATAACGTTTTCAGGGAATCCATAACCTGGAAGACGGCCCCGGTCGGGAGTCGGAGCGGCCCATAGTAGCGAGGAAGTCCCGGAAACGGGATGGAGCGAAGGGGCCGTACTTCAGTCATGTTTTGATCGAAAGAGGGAGATCCCGCTTGAGTCAAAAAGGCTTTATTACGGAATGGATGGCCAAAGGGTTTCAACTGGAACCCGGGATGCCGGAGAAGGTCTCGCTTTTGCGATGGAAACTGAGCTGTAAGGCCAAGCAAGAAGGTCAGTTTCGATTTTATGCCCTGTACGACCGGGTGTATCGCCGGGATGTATTGGAAACGGCCTGGGCTCGGGTACGAGCGAACCGAGGGGCACCGGGTACGGATGGGGTGACCATTCGGCAGATAGAGGAAGGAGGGGTGTCCGGATTTCTGGAAACATTGGAAAAGGAACTGCGGACCAAGACCTACCGACCTTTGCCGGTGCGCCGGGTCTATATTCCCAAGGCTAATGGCAAGCTGAGGCCCTTGGGAATCCCCTGTGTACGAGACCGGGTGGTCCAGATGGCCGTATTGTTGGTTTTGGAGCCGATCTTTGAGGCAGACTTTCTGGATTGCTCTTACGGGTTTCGACCTGGGCGAAGAGCCTGGGGCGCCCTGGAACAGATCAGAAAGAACCTGCAAGAAGGACGGCGAGAGATCTATGATGCGGATCTGTCCAGCTACTTTGACAGCATTCCCCATGATCGACTGATGACCCTGGTAGAGAAAAGGATAGCCGATCGATCGGTGTTGAAACTGATCCGGATGTGGCTTCGGACAAAGGTAGTGGAAGAAGGAAGCCGGGGGATGGAAAGAGACCCGACAAAGGGACTCCCCAAGGGGGAGTTATTTCTCCCCTGCTGGCCAACCTGTTCCTTCATGAGATGGATCGAACCTTCCATGAGGATAAAACCGGCCCTTACCGAGTGGTCGATGCCCGCTTGGTTCGATATGCCGATGATTTTGTGATCCTGGCCCGCTGCCAGGGAAAGCGGATATGGGAATGGGTGGAAGGGAAGCTGGAAAGAGACCTGAGGCTTTATATAAATCGAGACAAGACGAGCATCGTACGAATGAATAACCCTGGGGAAAGCCTGAACTTTCTGGGATATACCATGCGCTATGACCGGGACCTTCGAGGAGGGAAGCACAAGTATCTGAACGTCTTCCCCTCGGAAAAGGCGGTCAAGGGGCTCCGGGAGAAGATACGAGGGAAGACCTGTAGTGGATATAAGAAGCCGCTCATTGAAGTGATCGCCGAGACGAATGTCGTTCTCCGAGGATGGGCCAATTATTTTGGCTATGGTTATCCACGAAAGGTATTCCGTGACGTCAATCATTTCGTACGCTGTCGGTTTCAGAGATTTTTGAGAAACCGGAGCCAACGGCGGAGCCGGCCATTTAGACAGGGTGAAAGCTTGTATAGTGGGTTGAAACGCTATGGGCTTATCTATCTGTAATGCGGGCACGTCCTCAACTCCTTGCGCATGCCTTATGGCAAGAGACTGTCGGTGAGCCGGATGCGGGAAATCTGCATGTCCGGTTCGATGAGGAGGCGCTGGAAAGCCTTGTCCGCTGTGGTCCCAAGTAGATGCGTGCATCAAAAGGTTCAATAGTGGCTCCAGGTCAGTACCAGTGCCTTACTCTACTAGGACACCGTGCCGTCATTGTTTTCATCAAAGGCCTTGAGAAAAGCAGTCATTAAAGAGCGGCCCTCTAATCGGTCGACGGCGGAGAGATAACCGAAAAAGGTCTTCTGGAGGTCCCAGGGCATCTTGTAGGTGTCGGAATAAAGGGCTTTGGTGAAAATCTCCCGAAAGGTTTCCCCTTCGACCAATCCGATCCGTCCCCGGAAGGAGGCCATGGGCTGACCCGTTATCCCATCCCGGCCGATCACATAATAGGAGCGCTTCCCGAGTCCGCGTTTTTCCGCCCGGGCGAAACAGGCATCCCGGCTCAAAGGGCAGTCGTATCCGCCTGCGGTCGTGATTGCTTTGCCGTCAAACCGGGGCATTGGAACGGCTTGCGGAAAACGGCCGCCGGCCCCGTCGTCGAGTCCGGCCTCTTCGGCCTCTTTCAGCCCCACATTGCTGAACATATAGCGGGCGCAGCAAAGGTCCGTGGCCACCGGGTCCATTCCGGCCATCACCAGGCCGTCCGGCACTTTGACGCCCAGGCCGATTCCCTGGTGATCCCGGTTGATTCCCTCCACGGCATCGACAATGTGGAGCATAAAAATGTCCTGGTCGGCTACGGCGGCGATGATGTCGAGCATGGTGCCGGTCAATCCGCCGGTCTTTTTTACTTTATAGGACCCCTCGGAATCTCTTTTAGGCAAGCAGGTGGCCGGGTCCATCTCCGGGACCCAGACCTGATGGGGGATGCCGCCTTTCATCCCTGGGATGGCCCTGTGGGGCGTGGCGTACTCCCAGGCACAACTATTTGAACGGGAGACCTCCATGGGATAGAGGCCGATTCCCAGGTTTTTGATCACATTGGTGAAAAGGGCCTGGGCATGGACCTTGAGCCTGGGAAGATTAATCAGAATGCACCTGGGATAAAGCGCCCGGTCAGCGGGATCGGTCGGTTCGCCGCCCACAATGGCTTTGTGGAGGATGAGAGACTGGAAATTTTCACCCGCCGGGACCGGGATCTCCCGGCCTTTGGAAGGGTCGTCGCAAATTCGGTTCAGGTCATAGACCATGAGCTTATCTTGCACCTTTCCGGGAGCAAGGTAAATACCGGCCATACTCTCCTCCAAACCCTGCATAGGATCATCCCCCTGTGAGGAATCGGAAACCTCTGCCAGGTATTTGCGGACGAAATAGAAACCCCAGCCTCCGTAAAATTCGTCAGACCGACCCTCAATGACCGACTCGGTGGTCACCGGTCTCCCGGCCTTCTTGATATAACGATAATTGGCGGCCACGCTGGACAGGGCCGTGGCTGCCTCTCCGAGACTCATCTGAAAAAAGCGGATGCCCGCCCGGTCGTGAAACCAGCGCATCACCGCGGCCACAAAGGGCCATTCCGTATTGCCGCTGCTGCCGATGGTCGGCCCAAAATGATAAGGGTCGATGTTCTCGGTGCTCACTAGGTTCGGTTTGAAGAGCAGCTTCTGCCCCTGCTGGAGGCGTTTATGGATGGCGGGCAGAAAATGCGTCTCCTCCTCCAGGGCGGATAAGGCATTATCCAAGTTTTCATAGGTATAATCGATCTTGGTTTTGATCTCCCCCCAGGCCGACTCATCGGCCTGGCCGATGAACCTCTGGAGCAGGAGGTCAATCCCTTGATACGATTTCTCAACTTCCATTCGGGCCACGGCCACGGCGGTCCCGTCTCGGTCGAGCGGGCCGTCCCCAATGGCGGAATGAACCAAGCCTTTACGCATTTCTTTCATTTTATTTTTTCCTTATGATCGTTGACGAGAACCGCATCCCCTGTCCCCTTGACATTAACCCCCTCACCCTCGCCCTCTCCCGGCAGGGGAGAGGGGATCAAATTAACTTCCTCCTCCTTGATGGGGGATAGAGGTGGGGGTGAATACCTGTCAAGACCCATCCTAAAACTGTTAATTAAGGGAAGAACCTGACGATTTTCCTGCACGTCTTGATTTTATCACAACCGGTCGGACATGGGAATAGTTTTTGAAGCACCTCCTCTTCGTTCATTTAATGAAAATTTTCTTTTTGACGAAGTATCCCCGGAAAGGTTACTATATAAAAAAATGGATTGGGCTTTTGGGGCAAGCCTTTTCTGAGCCATAAATCCTTAGATGGGGAACGCCATGAATGAGATAGGCCTGATTTTAGATTCGATAATGCTCCCGGAAGCCGGGCTTTTCCTGGCCTTTTTTATCCTTATCCTCTTTCTCTGGGTCATCCTGCGACGGATAAAAGGTTTAAAAAAGACCTTGTCTACGCTGGAATGGGGACATTTGGAAATTTTCTACCAGTCCTTTGAAATGGGGAAATGGAGACAACGGTTGATAAACACCGACCGGACCAATATGAAGGACCTCCAGGCCTATTCCGGACAGATCCTGGATTTTTTCGACCGCATGGGTTTTTTGGTCCAGAGAGGGATCCTTTCCAAAGATGAGATCTGGCAGTCATTCGGGAACCCTGTCCAGGGATACTTCAGCTTCCTGGTGCCCTATATCCAGTGGCTGAGGACGGAAGAAAGGTCACCTGAACTTTATCTCTATTTTGAAGACCTCAATGAGGCCGTTTACCGTTTAAACCGCAAGATGAACCGGAGACGGGCCCGCCCCTTGATGGATGACGATGACTTGGACCGGTTTATCGAGGAAGAAAAAAAGGCCCTGGCTGATGCTTGAGCGGGTAATTCCCTAAAAAGGAAGGCTGCATGGAAAGTTTGATTAAAATGGCCGATCTAAGGGAAGAATTACTCTCGGCCCCGAGTATGCAAGAAAACTTTTTTAATTGAAAAAAACTTGGTAACCACATAACAGTCTCCTGTCGTTGTATATGACCCTGACCGGGAGAACTTAGAATCAGGGGATATACAGAAAACTTTAGAATAACTTGTTATGCAGATCGAGGAAGAATGAAGACGGTCGTCCTCGCCATGTTCGTGTTTAGCGCAGCAGTCGGAGCCTACGCGACAAGCGTACACTACGGCAATCAGTTCTCCGACTTCTATCCAGAGATTTCAGCGGCAGCCGTGGCGATCCCGCCGGAGATTCCGCTTGAGAAAGACGTCACCGTGTGGTCAGAGTTCCGGAATCGCAAGGCAACGCTGGTCCGGTCCGACGCGACGAAGATTCCCTATGACAAGGAGATTGGGTCAATCACCATCGAGTCTCGGAACAGACCCAAGCAGTACATTCGGCTGAGGGGTTTTCGAACGGTCGAGATCAAGTGGATTAACGACCGGCTTCTTTACATAGATTGCGACATCGGGCACATAGCCAGCGTCGACTCCATTTTCGATGCCCAGACTGGAAAATGGATATACCGCCAAAGCATGTCGTACGGAAACGATTGAATTACTGCATAACATCAGGCTGGAACGGACGGCGGCCAGGCAGAGGAGATCCTTATAGCCGCCCCCGCTCAGGCTGTTCAAGATGCCCGGCGATATTTTAAAAGATTTATATAGGGTAAAGGTTCAACGTGAGATGAACTGGGAGGTGATTTAGGGACTTAAAATCAGGCCGAGAGGGTAGTAAAAGAATCCAAAACGTTTTATAAGAAGCATAGCCCCACACTATTTTAGCCAATCGGTTAAAAGGAACAATCGATTTTTCGGACTCAGGACATAGATATCCCTATCGCTTTTGATCTTTGATAATTTGGGTTTAAGGAGAAAGACTTAGAAGCCCATTCAAGAACTGTCCAAAGGCATTTGTTGGAGGAGACAAGGGGTGAAGGATCCAAGCCAAAGCGAACACGGAGTCCCCCACTTTCATGCAATTTACGGAGAGTTCAATGCTGTTTTTGCGATCGAATCATTGGGGATGATAGAAGGAGATTTGCCGGGTAGAGCACAACGGCTTGTCCAAGAATGGGCAGGCTTTTACAAAAAGGAACTGTTGGAAATGTGGAATCGTCAGGAATATAGGCAACTGCCAGGATTGGAGTAAATTGAACATGGAAAAGATACCAAAAATTAACGCTGTACAACCCATAGGGGATGCGCGATTACTTGTCACTTTTGAGGGCGGAATTAAAAAAATCTACGATTGTAGTTTTCTTCTTTCCAAACCGCAGTTTCACTTGCTTGCGAATCCTGCTTTTTTCAATTCTGTTCGCGTCGATCCAGGAGGGTATGGTATTTCGTGGAGTGATGATATTGACCTGAGTGAATATGAACTGTGGACAAACGGGGAAGCAGCGCCCAACCAATCGCTTAAGACGGACGAGGCAAAAAACCGCCACGCCGCTTAACTTTTACGTTGGCGCCGCCTGCGGCGTCGCCAATGACCTTAAAGTGGCAAAACAATTTATCACGAAATATTTAAGCGGTTACCGGTGCATGTCCATCTTGATTAGACCTAAAGCGGGAAAGTTAAAGATGGAAAGAAGAGGTGGGATGCCGCAAAAAATCTCAAAGGGGCAACCATTTCGTATCTGGGCCGCACAAAAGTCAAACATCAAGCCGGTTTAATAACTTTTGACTATTTCTTCCCAGGATCGCACTCCGTTGTTCTTCATTCAACCCAGCCTGATCCAATTCTTTTAAATACCGATTTAAACCCAACAGGGGATAGTCACTTCCGTAGAGAATCTTTTCCACGCCCATAATCCCAACGGCGTATTGGTATATTTCCGGCCGGTAAAGAAAGGGCGAAGCCGCGGTATCAAAATAGGTATTTCGAAGGACCTCCCTGACCTCCCGCTTCAACAACTCATACCACCACAACCCGCCGCCCCAATGGGCCAGGATAAAGGTGGTGGAAGGAAAGGCCTTGATCAGATCATAGAGGTCCCAGAAAGGCAGACGCGCTTTTCCCGGATAGATGTGTCCCACAGGCTCGTTTGTATGGAGAAGGAGAGGGACTTGGCCTTTTTCAGCCAATTCCGCCAGGGGTTTCATGGATTCAAGCCAGGCCCCAGAGGATGAATCCAGGTACGAAGCGATCTCCCCCAGCCCCTTCATGCCGGCCTTAACACAGCGTTGGCCTTCTTCAATGGCTCCGGGAAGTTCAGGATTCAAACAAGCGAACCCCCATAGGCGATCCGGAAACCTGGCCATGGACTCCAGGACGTAGTCATTAGAACGGCGGATTAATTCGGGTTGTTTCCAGGGAAAGCCGAAGGTAACTGAAAGTTCGATCCCCGCCCGGTCCATGGCCGACACCAGACCCTCGGCAGTCGATAAGGGCGATTTTTTTTGGTCCCGGTACAGCAGTTCAAAGGCCGGTTCTCCGGGAAAATAGTGCTCCCGATCCTGGCAGATTTCAGGAGGGAAAATGTGCGTGTGGATGTCGATGATTTTGGAAGGAATGAGGCTTGAGGAGTGAGGCTTGAGAACGCCGATCATCTTATCTAAGCCTACTGATCGATGTCGCCAGCATTTTGCTTACTCTCGCGCCTCGCGCCTTGTTCTCCTTCGCTTTCGCCTTCCGTCTCATGCCTCTTGCCTCCCACCTCCTGCCCCTTTGATTCCTTATCCTTTTCTTTCTTGGAGAATTCCAGTTTACCTTCTTCCGGCTGAAGATGGGGCTGGCCTTCCAGAAAAATGGAGACCCGATGGCGTTCCTCTAAGCGGGCCAGTTCTTCCCGTTTCCGGTTTAAAAGGTAATTGGCCACTTCCAGAGGAAGGACCCCGGTTACGGCGGCAATGGTCCCCTTGGAGATCCCCAGCCAGATCTTTCGCAAGTACATCAGGGCCAGAGTTTCAACCGAACGGACTTGTCCTTTCCCCTGGCAGGTCGGACAGATGTAGTAGGTGCCGAATTGGATAGGGGGCCGGATGCGCTGGCGGGAAAGCTCGAGTAATCCGAACTTGGAAATTTTTGAGACCGTGGTTCGGGCCTTGTCCCTTTTTAAATGATTTTTTAAGACCTTGACCACCTCATTATCATGTTTGGATTCTTTCATGTCGATAAAATCGATGACGATCAGTCCCCCGAGGTCCCTGAGCCGCAATTGCCGGGCGATCTCTTCGGCGGCTTCCAGATTGGTTTTGAAGGCCGTTTCCTCGATCTGTCTTTCCTTGGTGGACCGTCCGGAATTGACATCCACCGCCACCAGGGCCTCGGTACTGTCGATGACGATGTGCCCGCCGGATTTTAATTTGCCCCGGTTTTCAAAGATGGTCTCGATTTGATTTTCAACCTGGTGCTTGGAAAAGATGGGGCGGGTCTCTTTATAAAGCTTGACCTGATTTCGCTGCCGGGGGGCGATGATCTCCAAAAAATCCCTGACCTGCTTATAGATGTCTTTGTTGTCGATCAAAATCTCCTGGATGTCCGAGGTAAAAAGATCCCGGATGGTCCGGATGGCCAAGTCCATTTCCTTGTAGACCAGGGAAGGGGCGGGCTGCTCGAAGGCCCGGCTTTTGATCTCTTCCCACAATCGCAACAGGGATTCCAGGTCCTTGGCCAAGTCCTGTTTTTTCTTCCCCGCCCCGGCGGTCCGGACGATGGTGCCGATTTCCTCCGGGACCTTTAATTGGGTCAGTATCCCCTTCAACCGGTCCCTTTCCGCTTCGTCTTCTATTTTACGGGAAATCCCTATCCCTGGTTGTCCGGGGGTTAATACCAAAGAACGACCCGGCAGGGAGATATAGGTGGTCAGGGCCACTCCTTTTTTCCCTGACTCTTCCTTGGTCACCTGGACCAGGAGTTCCTGACCCCGGTGAATGATTTTTTGGATGGGAGATCGCCTGTGGGGGTGCGAATCGACTGGCTCTTCAGGCTGGGCATGATATTCGGGATGGATCTCATCGGCCTGGAGAAAGCCGTTTTTCTCACTCCCATAATCCACAAAGGCGGCCTGTAAGGCCGGTTCTATGTGGGCCACGACTCCTTTGTAAATGTTGCCTCGAATCTGTTCTTTGGCCGTAGTTTCGATATAAAATTCCTCCAGGATCCCGTCTTCGATCAGGGCGATCCGGTATTCTTCCGGATCTACGGCGTTGATCAGGAGTTTTTTGACAGGGGGCATGATTACCTTCCTTTTTCTTTCCGGTCCTGGACCTGCTGAACCTGATACATAAAGGCCTCCAGACGGGTACGGGTATTGGTTTGTTCCTGACCGTCGTAAGACAGGTTCAGGAAGGGGATATTCTGGTGGTCCTCACGGAACCGCTTCAGCAAGGCATTGACGATCGTCCCGGGCATACAGGTAAAGGGCATGATGTTGATCAATCCGCAGGCCCCCTTGAGCCAGTAATCTTTGGCCTTTCCCAGGCTCAGGATGGCCTCCCCTTCAAAGGAAGGGTGCAGATAGGGATGGGCCCGCTTCAAGGTGGTACGGATGGAAGGCTCTCGGTCATTGCGCAGTTCCCCTTTGAAGGTGTCTTCCAGTTCGTGTTCCAGCTTGTTCTGGACCCGATAGGTTAAAAGGAGTTCCAGGAGATTCCTGAACTTTCGAAGCCGCATGGCCCTCCAGATGGAGGTATGATTAGTATAGAGGATCCATTCGGCAATCGGCGGCATCCAGGCCTCTCCCCCCAGGGCCTCCACCTCCAGGACCACATTTTCATTGGAAAATTTGTTGGCCCGGGTGTAGATCTCCCCGACCATACCGATGACCGGCTTGGAGCCGGGATTTTCCACCGGGATGGCCTTAAAGGCCCGACAGGCCTTATGCATGATTTCTACCAGATCCCCTCTCGAGGCTATGGTTTCTGAGACCCCCCGTATGCTCCTTTGGTACACCCGATCGGTTTCCCCCTTGTTTTTTTCATAGGGCCGGGTCTCGCGAAGTTTTTTTTCCAGGACGTCCGTGGCCACGATCCCCTGCCAGCCGAGGCGGGTAAAGTCACTGCCCCCAACCATACCCAAATCCTGGTAAAAGGTTTCACTCTGGTCCGGGGCATAAACCGGCACTTGGGGAAAACCTAATTCATCCAGAACCAGCCGGTGAAAACGGTGATATTGTCCGAAACGACAAGGCCCGGTGCCGGAAGGCATAAAAAAGGCTGAATGGCTGGGATCGAAATCTTTCCGAAGGACCAGCTTGGCCATGTCCCCGGTGGTCAGGATGCAGGGATAACATTCCTTGCCGGAAGTCAGTTTCCGGCCCCAGATCAAGGTTTCCTGGTCGGAATCGGGCAGGACCTCGGCCTCGACCCCGCAGGCCTTAAAGGCGGCGGCCACGGCCAGAGTATGGTCGGTCATGGGAGGAATATAGATTTTTCGATGGTTTCCGGAAGGGATGCGGGAGACCGTCCGCTTTATTAAAGGGGAAAGAGAGGCGGCTTGGCTATTTTTCAGGCTGTCTAAAAAGGCCTCCAAACGAGTGACCACGCCGGCATCGGCGCTGTGTTCATCGATCTCAATCTCCAGATAGGGTTTTCCTTTCAGGACATCCCGGAAAAAATGGAGGATAAAAGAATCGGGGCCGCAACTGAAATTGGTGATGTAGATGCCGTAAAGGTTGGGATTTTTTTTGAGTATTTCCGCGGCCCCCAATATTTTTTGTCCGAACCGCCAGTAGTGGTGTCTCGGTTCCTCGGTCTCGCTTTTTTGATCCAGGGGGAAAAAGTCCATGGGGATGGCCAGGACCCCCAAGTCCCTCAATTTTTTGGGGATGTTCAGATTGATGCCGGGATCGAATCCATTGTAAGGCCGGCTGACCACTACCACGGCCAAGTCTTCAGGCCCCAGGCCGGCCAGAACTTCCTTCCCTCTTTGAAGCTGTTTTTGATAAAAGGCTTCCTGGCCGGCCAAGGCCTTTTTCATAGCCCCGGAAATTAAAAAGGGGTTGATGCTTAAGGAACGGGACAGGGACATCAAGCCCTTTTTCAAGGCCTTTTCCCCTCGACCGAAGTAGAGGACCGGCTGAATAACCTGGACCCCTTTGGCCTGGAAGTTGATGGAGGAATGGACCGTGTAGGCCATGGTCTGGGCGTAAGGGCAGACCAATCCCTCCTGGACATCCGGGTTGTTGGATTTCAGGTCTATGATACTGGGCAGAAAGATCCGATCCACACCCTGCTGGATCAGGTCCAGGATATGGCCGTTGGCCACTTTGATGGGCAGACAGGTCTCCGCGGCCATGGATTCCACGCCCCGATGGATGATTGATTTGTTGGTTGGGTTGGAAATAACCACTTCAAAACCGAGGCTGGTAAAAAAGGTACGGAAAAAGGGCAAGAGTTCCCGAAAAAACATGGCCCGGGGAATGCCGATTTTTCCCCGTTTTCCATCCGGATTCAAGTCTTCGGGCCGGCCTTCCATCCAGGCTTCTCTTTCGGCAAAGAGATCGGGCATGGTCTGGGAAACGATTTTTTTGGTATCCAGGTCGTATTTGTCGCAACGGCTGCCGTAGAAAAAGGGTTTTTCCCCTTCGATAGTTACCTTCTTGACCTCGCATTGATTGGGGCATCCCTTGCATTCGAAGGATGAAATCTGATAGTGGCTCTGAGACAGGTCGAATCCCTTAAACCGACTCGAGGCCCAGGTTTTTTCCCGCATGGCCAAAATGGCCACGCCGATGGCCCCGGTGACGTCGTTGTGCTCCGGGACGGTGATGGGCCGACCCAATACCTTTTCAAAGGCGGCCACGATCCCTTTGTTGGAGGCCGTGGCCCCTTGATAAAAGATGCGTTTACCGATCCTGCGGTCTTCCACCACTTTATTGAGATAGTTCTCGACGATGGAGTAACTCAGTCCGGCCACCAGGTCTTTTTTGTCTAAGCCCTGCTGCTGGTGGTGGACCAGGTCCGATTCCATAAAGACCGTACAGCGTTCCCCCAGGCGAACCGGGCTTTCCGAATCCAAGGCCAGGGCCCCGAATTCCTCTCTGATGGAGATGCCTAACTTCTCGGCCTGTTCCTCCAGGAAAGAACCGGTTCCGGCGGCGCAGACCTTGTTCATCATAAAATCGACGATGGCCCCGTTTTCCAGGCTGATGTACTTTGGAGTCCTGCCGCCGATTTCAAAGATGGTATCGACCACCGGACCGATGGCCGCCGCCGCCGTGGCCTGGGCGGTGATTTCATTGCGGACGATATCGGCCCCTATGAAATCTCCGGGTCAAATACCGGCCCGACCCGGTGGTCGCCGGCCCCTATGATGAGGACCCGGTCTCCCACTTCTCTTCCGGCCGCCGCCAAGCCCTGGCGGATGGCCTCCAAAGGCCGGCCGGCGGTCATCAGATATTGTTTGGACAAGACCCCCATCTCTTTATCGATGACCACCACGTTGGTGCTGATGGAACCGACATCCACTCCCAGATAGGCCTCGATCTTTTCACCCGGCAAAGGTTCAGGGGCCCGGTTGGTGGAAAAAGGTTGCACATAGTCGTCTCTTAAGAATAAGGCGTCCAGACGGCGAGCCTCCACGGCTTGTGTCTCGATATAGGTCTTTAAGGGCCCAAGGCCGATGAAATCCTTCAGGCTTGCAGGGTCTTCCTGGACGATCAGAGAAGCGCCGATGGCCCCCATGGAAAAGAAATGTTCCGGGATAATCAACTCCCCTTCCTTGAGCTCCAGGACTTCGGAAAAGGCCCGCCGCACACCCCGGTTGGCCGCCACCCCCCCTTGGAAGGAAACCGGTCTGAGGATATTTTTCCCCTTGGCGATGTTGCTTTTCAGGTTCCGGGCCACGGCAAAACATAGACCGGCGATGATGTCATAATCCGGGGTGGCTTCCTGCTGGAGGTGGATCATGTCCGTCTTGGCAAATACCGTACACCGTCCGGCGATCCGCGGAGGTGTTTGGGACTTTAAGGCCAATTCACTGAATTCTTCGATGGTCAACCCCAGGCGATGGGCCTGTTGATCCAGGAATGAGCCGGTGCCGGCGGCGCAGAGGGTGTTCATGGCGAAATCCTGGATGACCAAGTGCCCCCCCTCTTCGGGAGAAAGGAGGATGAGCTTGGAATCTTCGCCGCCCATTTCGATAATCGTTCTAACCTGGGGATGAAACCGGTCAACGGCCCGGGCCTGGGCAATGATTTCGTTGACAAAGGGGACCCTGAGCAATTCAGCCACTTTTTTCCCGGCCGCACCGGTCAGGGCCAAAGAAGCCAGTTGACCTTCGGGGATTTCCGAAAAAAACTCGTTTAATACAGCAAGGGCGGTTTCCAAAGGCTGACCTTTGGTTCGCCGGTAGTCGTCTTTAAGGATTTCACCTTTCTCATTCAGGAGTACGGTATTAGTGCTTACCGAACCGACATCCATTCCCAAATGCAGCACAGTCATTCCTTTCCTCCACAATCAGGTCTTGATGAATTCGTAAACAGACAGGAAGATCCCCGTTTCGTCATACCCGTGGAAACGGGAATCCAGTTTTTTAAATTGGTAAAGTCTGGTCTGGATTCCCGCCTGCGCGGGAATGACGAGTTTTTTCGAATTTATCAGGTTTAACATACAATTTATTTTGAAAGAGAGCAAAGTGAAACGCTTATTTATTAAGCCCGCCTGTCCCGGGCGATCCTTACGCGTTTTGCTATACCCCCCGATAAAAACCCTGCTGATTAAATAATTCGTAGTTGACCCTTTTGGCCTGAATCAACTCGTTTAAGAAATGTGTGGTCTCTTCCAGGGAAAGGCCGAGACACTGGGCAATATCCTCGGCCGTGCAGGGCCGGCGAGCCACCATGGCCCTTATTTCAGAGGCTATTACCGAACCGATTGGCTGAGCATTTTCCCTTGAGGATGGAGAAATAATCTCGGCCCGGGGTCCCAAGACTTTTTGGATCTCTTTTAATTGAGCATAGCTCAGAGGCTCGGCATACCCTTCAACCGGCGGCCGCACCACGGTATTGAGCTGAATCTTTTCAGGTTTTATTTTTTCAATATGGTTAAAAAATTGTTCAATATGGCCCGGAGAATCGTTTATCCCTTTTAACAATAACACCTCGAGCCAGATCCTGGGACCTTTCAATTTACCCAAGCTGACCAATCCGGCTATCAACTGATCGAAGGTCAACGACGGATCGGGACGGTTGACGGTTTCAAAAACCGCCGGATCAGGGGCATCCAAAGAAGGGATGATCACATCGGCCTTAAGGACCTTCTCCAGGACTTCTTCCTTAAAAAGCAGGGAGCCGTTGGTGATCAAGGCTACCGGTATGGAAGCGATCTTTTTGATCTCTTTTATGATCAGGTCCAGGTGGGGATGGAGGGTCGGCTCCCCGGACCCCGATAAGGTAATATAATCGATGGTCAAGGGGGAAGAGGCCAAGACTTCCGCTAATTCCCTCAGGACCACCTCGGGTGAAACGGTCCCCACGGGTTCGATGGTTTTGCAGGTGGTTTTTCCCAACTCGCAATAGATGCAGTCGAATGAGCAGGTTTTATAGGGGATGATATCCACGCCCAAAGAAAATCCCAATCGGCGGGAGGGCACCGGCCCAAAGATAGTTTTCATCAAACTCGGCCTTTAAGTTTCATAATCCTTTGAAATTGCTTATTACTGGTATCAAAATGTACCCCACTACCTTAGGCCTTGTCAATTGTCAATTTGGATTCTAAGAACTTTTTGATTTACTTGACATCTTTTGGGTTTTTCACTACGATTTAAAATCCTTACAGAATATTCTCTTTGTAAAACCAAATCAGGAGGAATCCTTTCCTGAATGACGAATAATTCTACACAACTATCCATTAGTAAAGAAAAGAGAATTCGAGGAGCGGTCAAAAAACCTCATCCTCTATTGGATTTTGCAGCAGAACCGGATAAAGACTTTTTTCCTAATGAAGTGCATAAAACAAAAAATAGGGATAAGGGTTAAGCCAAGGATAATCTGGCCTTTATTTCAATCGGTTGTCAAATCAGTAACAAGGGGGGCAAACAATGGCCATTCCCAAGAAATTTACCACTGAAGGGCCTTGGAAACATCCTGGCGGAAAACTATTAAGAGATGGACCGCAGACCCTCTCGGACGCTGAATTATTGGCTATAATTATTTCTTCGGGCACCCCTCAAAAATCGGCCATGCAAATTGCCACAGAATTATTGGATAAATTTCAATCCTTCAGAGGTATGGCCGACCAGGACGTAAAGGAACTGTTGAAGATCAAGGGCCTGGGCCAGGTTAAACTTTGCCGTATAGCCGCTGCTTTTGAAATGGCCAAACGAATTGTAGATTATGTGATTAAAGAAATGGGAAAACCATAACCATCCCTCAAAGGAAAATCAATGCCTCGCAGAATCACCAGTCCTTTTGGAAATATAGCCCACAAGACCGAGCGGACCAATAACCAAAAGCTGGTCCAATGGATGAATCGAATCATCGAGGACAAAGGTCTCTCCATGGGTTGGGTAGAACAAGAGACAAGCGGAGCTGACCGGAAACAGCCGGACATCGTGATAAAGAAAAGTCCGGGAAGCGAAAAAATCCTTTGTGTGATCGAACTGAAGCCACCAGCTTTTCTCGATCTTTTTCACTCAAAAGAACTTTATGAACCAGCGCGAACCAAAGCCAATAAACGTCAAGCCCCTTTCTTTGCTACTTCAAATTTTAGGGAAATGGTTTTGTTTAATACCGAGAGGGCAAACAGACAAGATTCTTTGGAAAAGCAGATAGTCCAACACTATACCCTTTCCTCCATAATCGACCCTGATACCATAGAAGAACCTGGAATAAAAAGCGCGATCCTCCGGGGCCTGGAAAGATTTTTATTAGATCTGGCGGAGATCACCACAGGTAGGAAACCTGAACCTAAGCATGCCATTGATGAAATCTTGGTTTACCGCCTGCAAAACACCATCAGATCCCTGGCCCTTCACTATAGACGAAACATCCAAGAGAAAGTCCAACAAGATCGGAAGTTTTCCAAAACCCTCCAATCCTGGTTTATTGAACAAGGTTGGAGTTTCTCTTTTCATGACCAGGATTACGCCAAAGCTGCCCGCCAAACAGCCTACCTCCTGGTTAATAAGATTCTCTTTTACAGTGTAATCCAACCAATTAGAAGATTAGACCCTTTAGAGATTCCTAAAAGTCTAAAAAGCGGTGACCTGCTCCAGAATTCCCTTCAAGGATTTTTTAATCTTGTTCTTAAGATCGATTATGAAACAATTTATTCCACTGACTTTATCGATCGAATTGCCTTTCCTGAAAATAGCGATGTTGTGGAAGAGATAAAAGAACTCATTGAAGTTCTGGGACAATATGACTTCTCCAAATTGGGATATGATGTTATCGGCCGTATCTTTGAAAAGCCTATCCCCGTTGAGGAACGGCATATCCTTGGCCAGTATTTTACAAGCCCTGATGTGGTTGATTTGATTCTCCGTTTTTGCTTTAAACATGAAACAGATAAAATCTTGGACCCGGCCTGTGGGGCAGGCACTTTCCTGGTTCGGGCCTATCAACATAAAAAGCTTATGAATCAGCGTCTCCATCATGAAGATATCCTCAAGGCAATCTGGGGGAATGATATTGCCAAGTTTCCGGCTCATCTGACCACCATCAATTTGGCCATCAATGATCTACGTTCAGATGAGAACTACCCTCGCGTTATTCATAAGGATTTCTTTGATCTCTTGCCGGATGGGATTTCTTTTCCCCTTCCGGAATCTTGGAGAAAAATTCACTTAAAAGGATTAGGTACAACTGAAAAAATCTTGGAACATCCGAGATACTTTGATGCTATTGTTGGAAATCCTCCCTATACACGTCAGGAAGAGATCGAAGATATACAAAAAGGAGAAGGGTATAAGGATCAGCTTATCAAAAAAGCCCTCCGGATTAATGGAAAAATCTTTTGCCGAAATCTCGAAAAGGGCTGGAATTTATGCCTACTTTTTGATTCATGGGACTAAATTTCTCCAAAATGGGGGGAGATTTGGTTTTATTGTTTCCAATAGTTGGCTGGATGTGGACTACGGAAAAGGCCTCCAGGAACACTTCCTTACTCATTATAAAATCATAGCCATTATCGAATCAAAAGTGGAGCGATGGTTCGAAGACGCTGATGTGAATACTTGTATCATCATTTTAGAAAAAGCCGAGGGAGAAAAGTTTCAAAAAGAACGGGAAAATCATCTTGTTCGATTTGTCTACTTGAAGAAAAAATTGCGCTCGCTTATCCCGCTCCCAGAAACTATGTGGGAAAAAGAAGTTCTTCGCATGGAGGCGATCAATCGACTCATCAAGACCATTTTATCCCCTTCATCAACTTATTATGAAAACGATGACTTGAGGATTTTTCCCAAAATCCAAAAAGAACTTTGGGAAGAGGGCTTTGATCCGGAGGAAGAAAAATATGTAGGAGCGAAATGGGGAAAATACCTCCGGGCCCCCAAGATCTTTTTTACTGTTTTGGAGAAGGGGAAAGATAAGTTAGTCCCCTTGAAACAATTAGCCAATGTTAGATTCGGTATTAAAACCGGGGCTAACGATTTCTTTTATTTGACTGAAGAACAGATTCGTAAATGGAAAATCGAGAATGAGTTTTGGACGCATAAGGACGAGGAAGGGCAGTGGATTCCAAATTATATTATTAAGAGTCCCAGAGAATGCCAATCAATATTCATTGGGACTGAAAATTTGAAATATCGTGTTCTCATGATTCACAAAGGTAAGAGAGAACTGAAAGGTACCAATGTTCTCAAATACATTCAATGGGGAGAAAAGCAAGGATTTCATAATCGCCCAACTTGTGCCAGCCGAGAACGGTGGTATGATGTTGGAGGCCAACTTCCACCCCCTTGTTTATGGTTTAAGGCTTTCAACGATAGAGTGGTTTCGCCCATAAATCTAAAGGGAGTTTTTGTGAGCGATCTCTTCTATCCTATTTACCCTAAAGAAGGAATTGATGGCATTCTACTGGGAATTTTGCTCAACTGTTCGCTTCAAAGTTTAATTGTCGAATTGTCGGGAAGGGTTAATCTCGGTGAAGGCGCATTGGATAATATGACTTACGAAGCGGCAGCCATGTCCATTATAAATCCAAAGAAAATCAAGAAACGACTTGCCGATGCCTTGGTTAAAGTAGTGACGGAATGGGGAAATGATGAAATTAAATCTGTTTTTGAAGAGTTGGGATTTTCAGAGGGAGAGTTGAAAGGGCTGGAAAAGGTAAAACCTAAACGAAGATTCATAGATAAACTGATTCTGGGTGACCTCCTTGGGCTTACAGATCAAGAGCAATTGGAAGTATATAGTGCGATTATCGATCTGGTAAGCTCCCGTCTGGGACGAGCCAAAAGCCTAAAAAATTCAACCAAGACAAAAAATGGCCTTGACATAAATTTAATGGTCCAGAATGTCTTGAGTCGACTTGGGGAACCGAATCTTGCGACATTCATTAGAGATAAGATAACTTCCATTCCCTGCAAAATCATTGATCTCCCGAAATATGCGGAACCTATTATTGTTGAGAATACCCTATTCGGTTGGCAGATAAAAGTTGGCAAAAAAATTGTCTATTGCAACAGCGAAGTCCAGGCGCGTTATTTACATGTTTTTGCCGAGATGGGTTGGGATCATGCCCCGGTTCCTCAAGATGAAAAATATCTTGCCATCATCATTAATAAACTTGAAAATTTTTTTGAGAAGGTCCAGGCAGCCATTCAAGAATATTCTACTTCCATTCTTCAATCCAAAACCCGTGAACGTCTAATCCATATGGTCTGGATGAAATTAAAAGAGTCCATAGAACAACCTTAAAA
The DNA here is from genome assembly GCA_963838485.1 of uncultured delta proteobacterium. Lineage (GTDB taxonomy): Bacteria > Desulfobacterota > RBG-13-43-22 > RBG-13-43-22 > RBG-13-43-22 > RBG-13-43-22. The sequence goes on from CAWIRY010000105.1 coordinate 29,829, forward strand.
TTGAATATGTTTACCACCGGGATTGGGGGTTATGTGATCCGGGGCTTGTCGAGAAGGCGTTAAAGGATGGGCCAAAGGGCCTTATAAGATATGGAGTTGACGTTAAGAAAATAGTATGATGATGAATATGGGGTTGGTAATATCTTTGGGTTAAAAGAGGGGACCATGAGGCAAAATATTCAATTTGAAAAAGACAAAATCGTCAGATTTTGTCAAAAATGGAAGATCAACGAATTCGCCCTATTCGGTTCTGCTCTAAGGGACGATTTTCACCAGGACAGCGATATTGACGTGCTGGTGACCTTTGCCCCGGAAGTCCCCTGGAGTCTTTGGGACTGGATCGAAATGATTGATGCATTAAAAGTTATTTTTAAGCGCGATGTGGACCTGGTTGAAAAGTCCGGATTACGAAATCCCTTTAGACGGGATGAGATCCTCACCAACAGGCAGGTGATTTATGCAGCATGACAAAGCAGACTTGGCCTATTTGTGATCCAATAATAGAAAAATTTATTGGCGATCAAGGACTTAAAACGCAAAAAGATGTCAACCCGAGACAACTTCCCTCAAAAATGTCTGGATTGCGATAAATTTTATAGAATCCAGACCATCCATCAATGTCGGGTTTGTCGTGACTTGGAATTTGAGGAAAGGATTCTGTGTGATCTGAATCGGGCTGTTCAAGGTGGCACTGACTTCTTTTGCCATGCCTTCCGCCCGCGATTGAAACTGGTAAACTCTGCCATGGCTACGATGCCAACCAGCCCAGCCCTGGTTGAACAAAAATCACGGCATAAGTCCATAAAAGAAATAATGGCCTCCGATAAATTCAAGTATCAGAAAGCCTTGGCCTTACAAAAATTGAACCGGGACCCGGATGAAATCTTTGTGGAACTCAAGTACCATTTGGCCTGGAATGTCAGCCACAGGAAGCCTGTCTTCTCTCCTGAAAAAGAATATTTTGATTTCGTTTTTGATACTGTTATCGGCTGCGGGGATCTCGTTGGGGGAGTCGCTCGTCTGCTTTGGCTGGCCCCGGATCATATCCATATCTATGTCGAATCCGATGGGGAAAAATCCATAGAGGTGATCATCCGGAAACTTAAGCCATTTTTAAAAAAGGCCGTTCTGGCCAATTTCCCCGGGATCAAAAAGGGCCTTGATAAAGGAACGGCCATTTGGGATAAGGCCTATTTTTCGGAAACGTTGGGCTAAAAAATTTTTTGGAGGATTATCTTTTTCGGATAAGTACCTTACTAATTCTACCTTCGGCCAGTTCTTCGATCCTTTCGGCCAAGCGATAACCCACACCCGGCTCGGGTTCCCTGTCGGCTTGATTTAAAATAATAACGGCCCGCATACCCGGCAAGTATCCTTTCAAGCCCCCTTGCGGATGGATCATTAAACGGGCGATCCCTTCCAGGGTCATCGGTGAATTGAGGGGGATACTGCTCAACCGGCTGATGATCTCCGGTCGGAAGGCAAACTCCTTATTTAAGGGTTTGTTCAAGGCCGAGAGGCCGACGACGGCAATAAACAGGGTCGTTTCTTTGGGGACCACCGGCTCATCAGCCCCGGGGGCCTTGACCGGTCTTTGGGCCGAGCCGTCGGCCTCGACAATCAGAAAATCGGTCAGGCCCGAGGACCAAAAGGCAGACAAATCAGACAGGGATACACCGGTCAGTTTATTTTCCGCGGATCGGTCGGCGGCCCAGGTAATGTGTCCATAGCGGTCCAAAACTTCTTCGATTTCAGGAAAGACCTCCGTCCCCCCTAAAATCAAGGCCGGACTCTGTCCCGGTTCCGGGGGATAAATTTTGGTGGTGGTGGTGGTGATTATTTTTTTGTGGCTGGTCAGAAGCTCCCTGGCCAGGGCAAACATCAAGGTGGTCTTGCCGCCGGCCCCGACCAGGGTTATGAGCTCTCTTTCTTTCAAAGCCAGGTCCCTGGCCAGGGTAGAAAATGGTGCCGCCATTTGAGTTTATATGCTCGACTTCTTCTTTTTCTTCTGCTATTAACCGTCTCATTGTAGTATTGACCAGATGAAGCTGCTTTTTCTTCCGTCTGTGGCTTTCAGGCTGGTCTTTTCTTCGGACTTATCCACGGGGGATGCTTTGCCCCCTCCGCATTTTCGTCCGCTAAAAATCAGCGGACGAGCTGCGGTTTCCCCCGCTAATAAGTCCGGAAAAGACGGAAGCCCTTCCGCCAATGACTCCAGAAAAAGCAGCCTCACCTGCCGGAGTCAGGGTATTATTATTATGAGACGGTTAATATATAACACTATTTTTCACAGGGTAGTCCATATTCGTGAAGGACTTCAAGGAAAATATAGGGAGAGACCATGAGACGAAAACCGGCCGCTGGAAAATCTCTTTCCACCAAAAATAAACCCATGCCCGTAAAAGAAGGTCTAAAGGCCGCCGTTCAGGATAATTTGACTACCCTGGAGAATATGCGGATTGAAACCCTCCAGGGAGGCGGGCCCGGGCAGATCGAGATCCAACACCAAAAAGGAAAGCTGGCCGCCCGGGAACGTCTGGACCTGCTCTTGGATGAAGGGTCTTTCGAGGAATTCGACCTCTTAAAAACCGGGCGGGGCGGGGCCTTCGGCAAGGAGCGCCACTATCCGGGGGACGGCGTTATTACCGGCCACGGGACCATCGACGGTCGCGAGGTCTTTGTCTTCAGTCAGGATTTTACTATGGTGGGCGGATCCCTGGGAGAGGCCCATTCCCAAAAAATCTGCAAGGTCATGGACCATGCCGTCCGGGTCGGCGCTCCGATCATCGGCCTTAACGATTCCGGCGGGGCCCGCATCCAGGAAGGGGTGGATGCCTTGGCCGCCTACGGGGAGATCTTTAACCGCAACGTATTGGCCAGCGGCGTGGTCCCGCAAATCTCCTGCATCATGGGTCCCTGCGCCGGCGGGGCGGTTTACAGCCCGGCCATGACCGATTTTACCTTTATGGTGGAAAACTCCTCCTACATGTTCGTCACCGGCCCCAACGTGGTCAAGACCGTTACCCACCAGGAAATCAGCTCGGCCGATCTGGGCGGGGCCGAGATACATAATAAAAAAAGCGGGGTGGCCCATTTTGTCTTTCCCAACGACATCCTCTGCCTCCGGGAAGTGCGCCGCCTCATCAATTATTTGCCTTCCCACAACCGGCAGACCGCCCCCATCCTGGACCTTCGGGACCCGGCCGACCGGGAGGACCCGGTCCTGGACTACCTGGTGCCTTTTAACCCCAACCAGAGTTATGACATGAAGGTCCTGATCCACAGCATCCTGGACGGCGCGGAATTTATGGAGATACAGGCCCTGTTTGCCCGGAACATCATCTGCGGTTTTGGACGTTTGGGCGGGCAGACCATAGGGCTCATCGCCAATCAGCCGGCGGTCCTGGCCGGGGTTTTGGACAGTAATGCCTCGACCAAGGCCGCCCGGTTCGTCCGTTTTTGTGACACCTTCAATATCCCCTTGATCTGTCTGGTCGATGTACCCGGGTTTATGCCCGGACCGGAACAGGAGCACGGCGGGATCATTCGTCACGGGGCCAAGCTGCTCTACGCCTTTGTGGAGGCCACGGTGCCGCGCATCACCGTGATCGTCCGCAAGGCCTACGGCGGGGCTTACGTGGTGATGAACTCCAAGCATATCCGCTGCGACATCAACTACGCCTGGCCCACGGCCGAAATCGCCGTCCTGGGACCCAAGGGGGCCGCGGAGGTGATTTACAAGAAAGAGATCCGGGCCTCTTCCGATCCCGAGGCCACCTTGTCCCAAAGGACCGAGGAATACCGGAAGACCTTTGCCAATCCTTTTCTGGCCGCCCAGAGGGGATATATCGACGATGTGATTTTCCCCCGTCAGACCCGACACCGCCTGATTCGAGGGCTCCAGGTCCTGGAGGGCAAAAAAAGCAGCAAGCCGGAACGAAAACACGGCAATATCCCTTTGTAGGGGGTTCTCATGTTTGACAAGATCCTTATCGCCAATCGAGGCGAAATAGCCGTCCGCATCATTCGGACCTGTAAACGGATGAATATCCGGACCGTCGCCGTATATTCGGAAATCGATTCCCGGTCCGTTCATGTCCGGGAGGCCGATGAAGCCTTTTTAATAGGCCCGGCCCCTTCCCAGACATCCTATCTGAATCAGGAAAAAATCATCGATTTGGCCTTGAAAGAAAAGTGTCAGGCCATTCACCCCGGATACGGTTTTCTTTCGGAAAATGCGCCTTTCGCCCGGATGGTTTCCGGGGCGGGACTGGTCTTTATCGGTCCCCCGGCATCGGCCATGGCCCTTTTGGGAGATAAGATCGCTTCTAAGGAATTGGCCCTCAAGGCCGGTGTGCCGGTAGTCCCCGGTCCGGCCCGGGCCGTGTCCGACCCGAAGGAAATTTCGGCCCTGGCCAAAAAAATCGGCTTTCCCCTTTTGCTTAAACCGGCCGCCGGCGGTGGAGGCAAAGGGATGCGGATCATCAACACCGGGGATGAATTGAAAAAGGCCCTGAAGATGGGCCGACAAGAAACGCAGAAGGCCTTCGGCGACGACCGGTTTTTTTTAGAGCGCTATATCGTCAAACCCCGGCACATCGAGGTTCAAATCCTGGCCGATCAATTCGGGCAAGTGATTCATCTTGGGGAAAGGGAATGTTCCATCCAAAGACGTTATCAAAAAATTATTGAAGAGACCCCTTCGACCGCCTTGAACGAAGAACAGCGCCGCCAGATCGGGGAATGGGCCTGTCTTTTGGCCCGTGAGGCCGGCTACGTCAACGCCGGCACCGTGGAATTTGTCCTGGACCGGGAAGGCGGTTTTTATTTTCTGGAGATGAATACCCGCCTCCAGGTGGAACACCCGGTCACCGAAATGGTCACCGGCCTGGATCTGGTCGAACTCCAGCTTCGCATCGCCGACGGGGAACCTCTGCCCCTCAAACAAAGTGAAGTCCCTTGTAAAGGCTGGGCCATTGAGGCCAGGATCTGCGCCGAGGACCCGCTCCGGGAATTCCTGCCCCATACGGGCCTGATCACCCGTCATGCCCTTCCCCGGGGGAAAAACATACGCTTGGACAGCGGGATCGAAGCCGGCAGTCTGATTAGTGTTTATTATGATTCCCTGCTGGCCAAGGTGGTGGCCTGGGGGGAAAGCCGGGAAGGGGCCCGGGAGGCCTTGGTCCAAGGCTTGAACGGCTATCACCTGGAAGGGGTGACCACCAACTCGGATTTTGTCAATGCCATTCTGACCCATCCGGCCTTTATCGCCGGGGACCTGTCTACCGATTTCGTGGCCGAACATTTTGAAAAGGGCCGGAGAAAACTCGCCCCTTCCATAGAGGACCTTCACCATATGGTCATTGCTGCCACCCTGATCTACCATAACCGCAACGGACTGGTCCGGGAATCGTTAAAACCCATGGCCACTCATGTTGGTCTGACCCCCAAGATTCCTGAATGGGTGGATTATACGGTTAAGTGTGAAGATGATTTGCTTTCGATCCGGATTTTCAAGAAATCTCAAAACCGGGAATGGGCCGCTTGGGTCGATGGGGAAAAATACCAGGTAAAAACGCCTGAGTTTGAGTTTTTCCGACGCCGGCTGAGGCTGAAAATCGATGACAAGGCCCCCATGTTCCGTCTTCAATATCAAGGGAATTTTATCCGTACCTCTTATAATGGGGTGGTCCGTACCTTCGAGATTTACACCCCCCGGGAATGGCGCCTGTCTCAATACATGCCCAGGCCCAAAGAAGCGGCCTCTGAAAATGTCCTGTCTTGCCCCATGCCCGGGTTGGTGGTGACCATCCTGGCCAAGCCGGGCGACCGGGTGTTCCAGGGTCAGGACCTGGTGAGTATCGAATCCATGAAAATGGAAAGCTTTGTGGCCTCCCCCTGCGACGGCGAGGTGGACCGGGTTTCGGTCCGGCCCGGCCAAGCCGTTGAAACCGGGGAGGTTTTGCTGACCTTTAAAAATGATCCTTCCTGCGGCGAAGCACCCTAATCTACTCCCACTCATCCAGCCTCGAACTCCTCATGCTCGACACGCCCTCCTTAAAACAATAACCAGGATTCTCAATAAAACGGAGCTTCCTGAGACGGGAAGCAGGGAAGCCCCAGATCTATCCTTGGATGGATTTGATCCATATCTAGTAGGGAATATAAAAAAACATACCATATATTGATTTTTATCTTGACTTTTTTAGATTTTAACAGTAAAAAATATTTAGGAAAAAGTGTTTTGGTAACCAAGGGGAAGAACCTTCTTGAAATAGGAAGATAACCATGAGCACCCAGGAACAGAAAACCATTCTTCTCGTTGAAGACGAGATTTTTATCGAGGTGGTCGAGAAGGAGATGATCAAGGGTTTCGGCTATGAAGTCATCACGGCGAATTCCGGTAAAGAGGCAATTAACATTGCGATAGGTAATAAAAAAATTAATCTCGTTCTCATGGATATTAATCTTGGTCGAGGAATCGACGGACTGGAAGCCGCCAAACAAATACTCGAAAAGAAAAATATGCCCATCGTTTTTCTAACCGGCCACTCAGAAAAAGAATATGTGGATAAATTAAAGGAAATTACCTGTTACGGGTGCGTGTTCAAGGCCTCTGGAGACTTTGTTCTTCGAGCCTCCATCGAAATTGCTTTGGAGCTTTTTGAGGCGAACAAAAATTTACAATTAAAGATGGAGTTGCTGCGGGAGAGCCAGGGAAAATACTGGAATGTGTTTGCCCCTGAGAGTACTCCCCTTTTTCTCGTTGATAAGGGAATGGTTAAGACGGTCATGGAAACAAAAGGTGCATCTCGAATAAAATCGGAAATTTCACGTACCTAATGAATGGGATTAAAATGAAAATTGCAGTCATAGGGTGCGGTTTTTGGGGACCCAATTTGGTTAGAAATTTGTCCCAATTAAATAAGGTCGACGAATTATTTTGCTGTGATTTGGATCCTAAAAAAATAGAGCGGATAAAGACCCTTTTCCCCTTCGTTAAGGTTTTGGAGGATTACAAAAAACTCCTGGAAATGCCGAATCTGGATGGGGTAGTTATTGCTACTCCGGTTTACAGCCATTACCCCTTAGCCAAGGAATTTCTGGAGCATGGCAAACATGTGATGGTGGAAAAACCCATGACCCATTCCTTGGAAAGTAGTCTGGATTTGATCAAAACGGCTGAAGAAAAAAAACGGATTCTGATGGTGGGCCACACCTTTGAATATACGGCCGCTGTAAACAAGATTAAAGAGATCGTCGAAAGTGGGGAATTGGGGAGAATACTCTATGTGAGCTGTACCCGTGTGAACTTGGGACTCTTTCAAAAGGATATCAATGTGGTTTGGGATCTTGCCCCCCACGATATATCCATCATTCTTTATGTCCTGGGCCAATTTCCGGTTTCGGTCAACTGCCAGGGGAAAGCGCATTATAAATCTGATATTGAAGATGTGGCGACCACCTCGCTTAATTTCAATAATGGCTTAATAGCCTTTATAAATAACAGTTGGCTTGATCCGAAAAAAATCAGGAATACAACGATTGTCGGAACACGAAAGATGTTGGTTTATGATGATATAGAACCTCAAGAAAAGATTAAGATATACGATAAGGGATTAGAAATTCCACCTTATTATGATACCTTTGCTGAATTTCATTTCTCTTATCGGTCAGGAGATACCTATAGCCCAAGAATTGATGAATACGAACCCCTCAGGAAAGAATGCGACATTTTTTTGGAATGCATAAAAAAAGAGATTTGTCCACCCACCGACGGGTATAATGGATTGAGGGTGGTGGCCATCCTGGAAGCATCCTCCAAATCATTAAAACAAGCGGGTAGGAAAGTGACCTTGCGTCTACCTAAAGAGGAAAAATCCTTCCAGTTGAAAGGAAAAGGATACCCTGATTTTTCAAGAGTCCAACTGGAGAATAAGATATTGACCCTGTTAAGGGCGCCGGGAGAAAAGAGGGCTGCTTAGTCGAAGCTTTCTTTTATAAAACTAAACAAGAAATTGATGAAACCATAAAGGCATATGATTTTATGGATCTTTTTGGTTTAAAAATCGGGGGCGGACAAAAAAGCTTTTATTAAAAGAAGTAGTGAAGATAGGTTCTGCTCTTTTTTAAGTTTTATATCTATTAACCAAATTTGGAGAAATCAGGAGTGATCGAATATGAATTTTACAGGAGTAACCCGGTAACAAAAAGAGAAGAGTTGCTTGGAGTTCTGGAGGAAAGAAGAAAAGATCCTTCCAGAATTACCCGGGAATCAGTCATGGGTTGGGCAGAAAAAGTTTTTGGTCAAGATGTAAGTGTTAAACTGATCTTCAACACTTGTAAAAAACAAACCTAGCAATAACGGGGACATAGAAGTCCTCAAAATGTTCTTGGCACTACATTTTGCTCTTTGAAAATCTTATAATTCACGGATAGTGGGAGGGATAGCCACCCCCACAGCCTGGAAGACCTTGCCGCAAGTCCTAAGGCATTCTGTGCGAATGGCGAACTGCTTGCCCTGGTCGGTAATGGTGACTTCCTGAAGGGCCTTTAAATCCTGTTTGATATCGGACCACTCGAAAGAGTATCCTGATTTCTCTAAACGGTTTTGCAATTCTTTCCTCAGGACCAAAGCCAGGAAACTGCAAAACACATGGCCCCGGATCGTTTCGTCTTTTTGATGAAAGATGGGTCGGGTTTCCAACACAGACTTTATATCCCGAAAGACTTGCTCGACCTGCCAAAGTTCCTTGTACTTCAAAGCCACCCTGGCCGCTGGCAGGTCGGTGTTGGTCTGGAGGACCCATTTGCCGTCAAAACGGGCCTCATCGTCTACTTTGTTTTGATTGATGGTCAGGAGATCCCGGTCCAGAGTGAGATACTTCCGGTATCCCTTATTGCCAATCAGGGCCTTGGGATTGTTTTTCAGCTTCTCTCCCAGGGCTTCTAAAATGACCTGGCGATCCCAGGCCTCCTTGCGGGCCTGTTTGGCATTAAGGCAGACGATATAGCGTTTGCCTTCCAGGAAAACTTCTTTGACTTTAAGCGGAGCCGGGTCTTTGGAAGAGATCCCTTCGGGAACGACTTCCTGATAGCGTCCCGCCCTGGAGAGGACCTCTTCCCTGATTTCCTTGACCAGACGCATTCGAGCGCCCAGGATATAGGGGAGCTTTCTATCTTCCAGTTCCTTCATCGTCTCCTGACTGATCATACCCCGATCAGCTACCAGGCAAAAAAGCCGACCCCAAACCGATGGCGGACACGGTCGGCTACGGGGACCAAGGTCTTCACATCCGCCGTGTTTCCAGGCCAGATCTCACAGCAAACCGGCCTTCCCGTGTCGTCGATAAGGGTGCCAACCACCATCTGATTCAGATCTGGACGATGATCTTTACTGTGTCCCTTTTCACCCAGGGTCTGCCCCCCTTCCCCTTCAAAATAGAGGGAAGTAGTATCCAGAAAGAATAAGTCCAGGCCAGTGAAAAGAGTACGAGTGACCTGAAACAAATCTTCTTCCATCAAGTCCTTAATACAGCGGGGAGAAAAAGGGGTCCGGTCTTGCTGATCGGCCATCTCCTCCCCCAGAAAGGCCATGGCCCGGTATAAGTGATGCAAAGAAAGATGGTCTACTCCCTCTAAACGATAATCCCGATGCCACTTGTCGCAGAAACGATCAGAACCGGAAACCATTAAACGGTGGACAACGGTGAGGAAGATGGCCCGTTCCACTCTAAACTCAAACTTCCTCTCACCCAGATGGGACTTAATCACTTTCCCTATTTGGAGTTCTTTCCACAGCCGTTCAAAGATAAGACCGGGGCCAATCTTCTTCGCTGAGGCCTGGATATCCCCTTTGCCTGAGAGGATCAAAAGGGCTTTTTCCGAAAAACGGGATAGCGATCTAATCAAGGTCTCAATCTCACCCCGGGCTTGAAGCTGATCCATGCGGCCCAAGGTAACCAGGACCCGTTGGTGGATCTTCCGGCCTTCACGGCGATTCTCGACAATCTGGAGATATTGATTGTTCCCGGATTTTTTGACACGAGCAAACATAAGAAGTCTCCTTTATAGGACACTTCATTAATAACCATTATGTTCACTTCTGTCAAACAAAATACCATTTATCCGTGGCACTACGTTTTTGAGATTTTCAAAGAACGGCTCAATAATTACATGGGGTTACCTACTAAACCCTCGACGAACTGTAAAAGAAAAGTTAAAGACATTTATTTTATTCCAGTAAGTATTAATAAATAGACAAGAAATACTTGAGGCCCACTCCGTTCTTCGTTGCAAGCACGAGGTTAAAACGTAAATCAATATCTGGTAAGCTGCACGAAAGCAGGGCCTGAAATGGCCCTGCTTTTTTTATGCACATTTCGAATAAGCGTCAATTATAGATCGCCGCAAAAGTAAAGCAATATCTGATCATCGTGGAACGCCCTTTAATTAAGCATTTTGGCGTGGCGACTCGTTGCATTACTTATGTTGTTCACTATAATTGGTAATTTTCAGGTATGTCTTCTTAGAACATTAGTAGTGACATCATTAAAATTTGATTGGAGAGGCAATTTTCGGAGAAACTTGAGGACTCCTTCCTCAGATTTCCATTTTTGAAAAGAGACAAGAGTACAAATGTAATGGTTGAAAATTTTTGAGATCGCCGGGAAACCAGGCGGTCAACGAAGAATTATCCGGAAGTGGACATAAGCTGTTCTACGTCATTTTAAAAGGATAGCTCGATTCATTTCTCTCACCTGCTCACACCTACTCAACCGTAAGACTCCCGGAAATAATCCATTCCCTGTCAAAAACATGACAAATTTTTGTCAATCATGGAGGTTAAAACCTGTCCCTTAGCCTATTCCTACTCTTCAAAAATTCCCTCTCAAGCCTTTAACATCCTAAAATAATTGTAATTTCACAATCAATACATTTGTGGCCTAATTATTGCTAATAGAATAACTGGGAAAACTAACTTTTCGGCTTTTACCAGAAAAAGGAATTTCTATGAGACATTTTTGTGATGACATTCTCAAAGCAGATGAAATATCGAAATGGCTGAGAATCCCCAAGTCGACCATTTATAAACTCTGCTTGGAAGGTAAGATCCCTGGGATAAAAATCGGCAGACATTGGCGGTTTGACCGTAAAGAAATTGAGGTTTGGTTCAAGAAAAGAATTAAAAATGGAAACCAGGAGATTGGCTTATGACAACCAGGTTTTCATACGGGGTTCTTCCTACGGATTCACCCCTTATAACGAAAACAAGTAGACAATCTATAGGCGAGCAAGACGAGATACTGGTAGTCGAAGACACTTTAATAACACTTAATCTGCTTACCGATATCTTGTCGGCCGAAGGCTTTCAGGTGCGATCTGCCGACACCGGAGAAGGGGCCTTAAGCTCGGTCGCATCCGAACCGCCCCATCTGATTTTGTTGGATGTCAAGATGCCCGGGATGGACGGATTCGAAGTTTGCCGACGGCTTAAGGCACAGGAAGCAAGCCGCCATATTCCGGTCATATTCATCAGCGTCGTTACCGATCTCGATGAACGGGTGAGGGGTTTTGGACTGGGAGCAGTCGACTTCATTTCCAAACCATTCCAGCGCGAAGAACTTCTGGCGCGGGTGCGGACCCATCTCGAATTGAACCGGTTGCGGATCAAGCTTGAGGCCCAAGTGGCGGAACGAACAATTCAGCTACACCAGTTGACGGAAGAACTCAAACAAAGTTTGGAGAAGTTAAGAAAAACCATGGTGGGTATTATCCAGGCCATGGCCCTGACGGTGGAAAGCAAGGACCCTTACACCGCCGGCCATCAACTACGGGTGTCCCATATGGCCAAGGCCATCGCCCAGGAAATGGGGCTCTCCAAAGACCAGATCGAAGCCGTTCGGATGGCCGGTATGGTTCATGATTTAGGAAAAATTTCGTTCCCGGCCCAGATTCTCAGTAAGCCTACTCAACTAAGTGCTCTTGAATTTGGGTTAATCAAGGTTCATCCTCAGATCAGTTTTGACATCCTGAAAGACATCGATTTCCCCTGGCCGGTGGCCCAGATCGTTTTTCAGCATCATGAAAGGATCAATGGGACAGGGTATCCCTTGGGGCTGTTTGGAAATGAAATCTATTTGGAGGCCAGGATCTTAGCCGTGGCCGATGTGGTCGAGGCCATTGCCTCACACCGTCCGTATCGGCCGGCCCTTGGTATTAAAAAAGCCCTGGAGGAAATCTCGCAGAATAGAGACATCCTTTATGATCCCGAGGCGGTCGATGCCTGTCTAAGGCTTTTTAAGGAGAAGGGGTTTCAGTTAAAGCAAAAATGAACCCTTCTATGCTCTCTTTCAGCCCCTAGCTAACCTTTAGCTTTGGAATAATCTCTAGTAGTATGAGTTTTATTGTTGGCAACCTTAAAAGGTGTCCCGATAAAAGGATGATGACCCCATTCTCAAGAGAGAGGTTATTGTAAATGCCTCAACCGGAGATTTACGGAATGAACGATAACCATAAGACCAAAGAGCAACTGGTCCAGGAATTGGAAGATCTTCGCCGGAAGATTGCTGAACTCGATATAACAGAAATCCAGCGCAAACGGGCCGAAGAAGCACTGCGGGAATCGGAGGAGAAATATCGTTCCCTTGCATTGAATGAAGATCCCATGTATTTCGTAGACAGGGAATGCCGGTATCGGTTCATGAACAAGGCCCACTTGTTGAGGCTTGGCCTGTCATTGCATAAGGTTATAGGCAGATCCTATGGCGAGTTCCATTCCGAAGAAGATTCGAAGAAGTTCGCTGATAGAGTTGAAGCGGTGTTCGCCACAGGCAATTCTTTCCAAACCGAGCACAGAAGTGAAAGAGATAATAGATATTTCCTCCGGACATTCAGTCCGGTTAAAGATTTACAGAGAAACATTACTGATGTAACCGTGATTTCAAAAGACATAACCGAGCGCAAGCGGGCCGAGGAAGCGCTTCAGGAGAGCGAAAAGAATTACCGCAATCTCTTTGAAAATGTTAATGAGGCCATCTTTGTGGCCCAGGAGGGCAAACTGGTATTTCTCAATCCGAAGACCGTTATCATAATCGGTTATTCCGCCGAAGAACTCATGTCCAAACCCTTTATAGAGTTCATTCACTCGGATGACCGGGAGCTGGTTCTGGATCGCCATGTTAGGAGAATGAAGGGCGAGGAGCTTCCTCAAGCCTATGATTTTCGGGTTATTCAGAAAGACAACAACATCAGATGGGTTGAACTGAAAGTCGTCGCGATCCATTGGAAAGGAAAGCCCGCCACTCTGAATTTACTGTATGATATCACCGAGCGAAAGCAAACAGAGAAACTTCTACTCGCCAGTGAGGCGCGTTTAAAAGCACAATATCAAGGGAGTCCTATCGCAACTTTTACCTGGCAGAAGAAGGGGGATAACTTTGAATTGGTGGACTACAATCAGGCGGCCAAAGAGGCTACCAAGGGGAAGGTCATAAAGTACCTTGGAAAAACGGCTACAGAGATGTATCGAGGCAGACAGGAGATATTACAAGATATTCATCGATCCTTCACAGACAGACGAATCATTAAAAAGGAACTACAATCCCAGCATTTTATGGTCGGCAGGACTATGATAGCCACTTATGCCTTTGTCCCTCCGGATTTGGTAATGGTTCATGCCGAAGACATCAGCGAGCGCAAGCGGATAGAGGAAGCGCTGAGAGAGAGTGAAGAACGCTACCGGACAGCCATTGAACAATCCAATGACGGTATTGCCCTGGTTAAAAGGGACCGGCACATTTTTGTCAATCAAAAGATGGTAAAAATCTTTGGGTATGATCGACCGGAGGAAATCATCGGTCAACCGGTGGCTATGCTGGTCCATCCTGATGACCGGGAGAGGGTAAGAAATCTAAACCGGCAAAGGCAAAAAGGGGAATCGGTTCCAGACAAATATGAAGTCAAGGGCCAACGGAAAAACGGTGAACCCATTTATATTGAAATCTCTGCCGCCAAGACGACTTATCAAAAAGAAGCCATTTCTCTTGTCTATTTAAGGGATATTACAGATCGCAAACGGGGCGAGGAAGCTCTCAGGACCTTGTCCATTAAAGATGACCTGACCGGCCTCTATAACCGCCGGGGTTTCTTTGCCTTGGCCGAACAGGGGTTGAAGACGGCCCAACGGATGGGAACAGAAATGTTGCTCATTTATGGAGACCTGAATAATCTGAAGGAAATTAATGACACCTTCGGCCATAAAGAAGGTGACCAAGCCTTGGTGGATATTTCACAGATACTTAAAGAAACCTTTCGGGAATCGGATGTCCTTGCCCGTATAGGGGGCGATGAATTTGTCATGCTGGCCATGGACACTCTTGAGACCTCGGCCGAAAAACTGATTAACCGCTTCGAGCAGGTATTGAATGACCATCATCTCCAAACAAAACGTCCCTATAAACTCTCCCTGAGTTTGGGCATGGCCTGTTTTGATCCCAAAAATCCTTGTTCCATCGAGGTCCTGCTTGCCGAAGCGGATAGGTTGATGTATGAGAACAAGCAAAAAAAGGATGATAAGTTCAGAATTATTAGCCCCATGCGTTTAAATAGTTCTCATCCGGAATCCAAGATTTCGGGATAGCGTCCTGGATCATTCCAGGGATGGGGCCCTATCGAGGCCATCTTCTATTTTTGTTTCAAATCTCTCCAGTGAACTCTTTCCATATCCGGCGAGTTGGGTAAGCCATGGGTTTCTTCTTAATTCGGAGACTAAAAATAATCCTTCCAATCAAGCCAAAAAGGAAGATACAAATAAAAATTGTTTCTTGTTTATTGAAATACCAATCTGGGGCGCTGTCCCCCCAACCGATTACTACGGCCAGAAAAAAATGCCAGGAAAAATTTAAAAAAACTCCCATTACGACTCCTTGGATAGTCGTTACAGTGATCTTGACAGTTTTTTTTATAATAAATATTAATGGCCCTTGGGGAAGCTGCAATAACATTTTAAGAGTACATTGCCTCAAACAGGGCCAGAAAGGAATAATGGGAAGACCTTATTTTTGAGAAAAAAATGTTATATTTTTAGAATCACCCAGGAGGCCATGAATAATATCGGCAAATATGTCAAGCCGACTCGGTGTATCTGGGGCTGCGAAAAGTCGATAACACCATCGAACTGTTTATCAGAGATAATGGAGAAGGATTCGATCTGGAAAGTCTGTCCTCCAGGAAAAGATTAAAAAAGGGGCCTGGGACTTTCCAGCATGAAAGAACGGGTTGAATTCTCAGGCGGATTTTGTTCCATCGAGTCCGCCAAAGGAAAAGGGACGGTTATCCGGGCCGTTTGGCCCGTCTGATTATGAAGGCCTGTGCCGTCGGGGACTTTGGTGTGGATAGCAAACCAGGACTACATAACCAAAATTAAAGAATACTATCCTTTTGTTGGAATAACAAATTCCAAATTTTATGGAATAACCCCCCCTATAAATACAGTATTTTTTTCCTCAAAATACTCTCTTACCTATATTCCCTTATTGACCTATTTAAGCAAAACTAATCTTAAATTTTATGTGCTTTTTTTGGCAAATAACCGTGTATTTTTCTATTTCCTTGGGCTTTGCTTCGGGCGGATATTATTAAGAAAAGGTCAATAATGATGGTCCTGTAAAAAGTATTTTTTATTTAACGCACTGAAATAATTTAAAAATAACGTATTATTTTCTTGACACCGAAGTGGTTTTAGGGTAAAAAACATATTAGATAACAATTAGTTAGGTGAGAAAACATGTTTTATACCAAAGACCACAAAACGGGCTACATTTTCGATCCCTGGAGGCATTTGGGTCCCAAGAGACGCCGGCTTCTGGAAGAATCCTGGGCGGGGATATTCCGCAAAGAGATCCTCGATGAACTTCCAGTAAACCAGATAGCCTCCTTCTTTTCAAAAGATGAAGGGCGTCCGACCAAAGAACTTTATACGGCCTTGGGAGTTTGCCTCCTTCAACAGATGCACGATGTGACCGATGACGAGACGATTAATCAACTGGCCTTTAATGAGCAATGGCATTATGCCTTAGATATTCCCGATGAGTCCGATGATGCCAAGTATTTGTGTCTAAAGACCTTGTGGAATATCCGCCAACGGGTAGCCGATCAAGGCTTAGATACGATTTTGTTCCGGAAGGCCACGGACAAGCTGGCCGAAACTTTTAATGTAGACACCAGTAAACAAAGGCTTGATTCGGTTCACATTCACTCCAATATGCGTCACATGGGGCGGATTGGGATCATTAGCAATACCATTCATACCTTTCTGGTTAATTTAAAACGCCAGCACAAAAATATTTTCGAAAGTCTGCCCAAAGAATTAGTGGATACCTACCTTTCTGAAAAGGCCCTTTCCTGTTTTTCGATGGTCAAGCCATCGGACTCGAAAAAGAAGCTGGACCTTGTCTGCCGAGAGCTTTTTGATCTGGTCCAGCAGATGAGAGGACATGACGAGGTATCTTCCATGAGCAGCTTTCAGTTGCTGCAACGGGTACTTTCCGAACAATGTACCATCAAAGAAGCTTCCGACGGCCTGCCGGTTGAAGTCGTCGTCAAACCGGCCAAGGAGATTTCCTCGGATTCTTTGCAAAATCCTTCGGACCCGGAAGCGGGTTATGATGGTCATAAGGGTCAGGGATATCAGGCCCAGATTATGGAAACTTATGTTGAGAAAGCCAGGGATGAGGAGGAAGAAAAGGCCCTGTCGCTGATTACCCATGTGGGAGTAGAATCGGCTTGTGCTCATGATGTGCATGCTTTAATTCCTGCCTTGGAAGCGGTTAAAGAAAGAGATCTGCTGCCGGAGCAAGTCCTGGCCGATTCCCTTTATGGAAGCGAGGAGAACTGTGCTCAGGCCAAAGAGATGGGCGTTGAAGTGATCTCCCCGGCTATGGGTTCTTACCGGGAAGATCGTCTCCCTTTGTCTGCTTTTACCTTTTCCAGTCAAGGAGAAGTGATCCATTGTCCTCAAGGTCAGGAGCCGGAAAAGATCCGAAGAAAAAAAGAGCGCTTTCGGGTGGCTTTTGATTCCAATCAGTGTGTCGTGTGTCCATTGGTGGATCGCTGTCCGGCCCGCCAAGGGAAAAAACACCACTATCTCGGTTATGATTATAAAACCTTCCGTTTGGCACGGAGACGGCAAGAAGAGCAAACGGCAACCTTTAAAAACCGGTACCGCTATCGTTCGGGCGTTGAAGCCACCATGTCGGCCCTGGACCGCAAGACCGGAATCAAACACCTTCGAGTCAGAGGTCTGAAAGCCGTCCGCTACTGTGTCAACTTGAAGGCGGCTGGAATCAATATCTTTAGGGCTGCTGCCTTCAAAATCAAGGAGAAGGCCAGGCTCCTAGCCCAAAAGATGGGCCAATCCAGTATCTATAGCCCGTTTTCGGTTGTCAAAGAACATCTTTTAAAATATTTCGGTTCACCAACCCTTATTTGGGCTGATGACTACTACAAAATTCTTAAATACGCTACCTGACTTTTTACAGGACCAT
>CAWIRY010000106.1:0-80213 GCA_963838485.1 uncultured delta proteobacterium
AAACGCAAAAAATAAGTTGACAAAAACAAATATATCTATTAAGCTACTCCCGATTTAATGATATCGAATCGGGAGGTGGCAAATGAAGGCATTGACTTTAACCAACACCCAGATAACTCGCCAACGACTTCTTGAGATGGCCGAGGACGTCCCTGGGGCTTGGGCTGGTATCCGAATAGCTGCATTATTATTGCTTTTGTCGGGTTGGAAATCGACCAGCATAGCCTCCTTATTTGGCTTATCAAGATGGAGCGTGGTGAAATGGATCTATAAAGCCAATGAAGAAGGAGTGACGAGCGTACAAGACAAACAGAGGTCAGGGCGGCCGCCCCGAGTAACCGACTCATGTAAACAAGCCCTCGATCAGGCTCTGCATAAGTCACCGAAAGATTTTGGTATTGCGCGTGCACGCTGGGATGGGATAGTGGTTGTTGAATATTTGAAGAAATTCCACGGGGTAACCATTCGTCCACGGCGGGCACAACAGATACTTCATGAACTGGAATACGTCTTGAAACAGCCGGCCTATCGTTTTGTTCAGGCTTCGAAGAAGGGCATAAAGGGATTTCGTATCTCTTTAAAAAAAACTCCTGATGATCCAGAAGGGAATTAAAAACCGGATTATTCTTTTTGCGGATGAGGCAGGGTTTTGCTTGCACCCGAAGCTTGGGAGAGTCTGGTTTAAGAAAGGTAAAGAGCAACCTGTTGTTTATACACGCAGCCAGCATCAAAAACGAATAAATGTTACGGGTTGGGTGGATCCGGTAAATGGTAGACATGGCATAATGAAGGACGAAAAAGGCAATACAAACAGTTTTATAAACTTTCTCTCTCATATTGCAGGACATTTTAAGGATAAAATTGTTGATCTGTGGGTAGATGGTCCCCGGTGGCATAAGGGGGAAAGAGTCAGAGACTTTTGTAAAGAACACAAGCACATAAAAATCCATTACTTGCCGCCATACCATCCCGAATTAAACCGTCAAGAAATATTATGGAAAACGATGCGATACGAAGAAACAACTAATGTTTATTTTGAAACTATAGAAGATCTGGAAACTGCAATCTTCAAAAGATCACAACGTTGGAAACCAACTAAAATACTTTCACTATGTCAACTTATTTAATACGTTTAATATAATTAAATCCAGCCTGGGAAAGAGCGGTCTAATATCTCTTTGCACATAAGATTGAAAGTAGTTTTCCATCCAGACCTCATGGAAACGGTCACCTTTTTTTAATATCGGTTCCGGATATCCTCCTTTTAAAAATGAATTCATCATCTGTTCATGGGATAAGATAGGCTTCAAGCCTTTTAAATATTCTATGGATAGCTTACTCAGCTTTCTATGAAATATTTTATAAAAATCCGGCAAATCCAGGGCATAGACCTCATTGGCTTTGAATGTCCCCAGCTCTGCCAGTCCGACCCGGCCAGCCAGACTTTCAGAAACATTTTTAATTAATTCAAGAGAGCTGGACCCGGTCAGCAAAAAGCGGTTCTTGCGCCGCCTGTCTCTATCAATTACGCTACGGAGTTCTTGAAACAGCTCTGGGAATCTTTGAGCCTCATCGATTATGATGGAATGAGGATGTTCTTTGATAAAAAAATCAAAATCACGGGTTATAAAATCAAAGTCTTTGGCTCGTTCGAGATCTAAATACCTCCATTTTGGCCTTAACATTCGGGCCAACGTGGTTTTTCCACATTGCCGGACGCCAAGAATGATAACCACCGGAAAAAATTTAAGTAATTCATTAATTTTTTCTTCAATATTTCGTTTTAAATCAGTCATATTCGTATGGTACGCACGAATTTTACTTGTGTCAACCAATTTCTTGCGGTGGTTTTTCTTCTTGACCCTCTTTTGGAGCTATCTTATACTCTTCAAATCTCAAAGAAAATTCTTATCAAACCATGTTTATCACTTTCGAAGGCATAGAAGGCTGCGGCAAGACCACCCAGATCAAGCGGCTCAAAAAGACGTTACAGGAACGGGGAGTTTCCTGTCTAATCACCCGGGAACCGGGGGCGACCAAGATCGGGTTGCAGATCCGAGCCATTTTACTCGATCAGAAAAATAAAAAGATGGACCCCAGGGCCGAGCTGTTCCTTTATCTGGCCGATCGCTGCCAGCATGTGTCCGAAAAAATCCAGCCGGCCTTAGCCCGAGACAGGTGGGTTATCTCCGATCGGTTTTGGGATGCCACCGTGGTTTACCAGGGATTGGCCCGGGGCTTGAATGGAAAATTCCTTAAAGGCTTACGCCCCTTTATTTTGGATTCCCTTTGGCCGGACAAGACCTTCTTGTTGGATTGTCCGGTCTCCATCGGCCTGGCCCGCGCCTGGGAGCGGATCAACGGCTCGGAAGAATCGAAAAAGGAGTCCCGTTTCGAGAAGGAGGCCAAGACCTTTCATGAAAAGATTCGTCAAGGGTATTTATCCCTGGCCAGCAAGGAACCGGATCGGATTAGGGTCATTGATGCTACCCTTCCTCCGGACAAGATTCATCGGCAGATAATGGAAGTTTTGTTTCCATAGTATCCTGATCTGTGGGAAAATGAATGGAAAACTATTTTACTCCAATGACCTCCGGGGGAAGTCCTTCAGGAGGGGTTGTAAAAATTAAGCCTTACCCTATTATGGTTTATATTTTTTCTCAAAAACCTGGGTCTTTCGCGTCTCCCGGGGCAGGCTCTCCGGCTCAACCAATTCGATTTCCGGTCGTATTTTTATCCTGTTGTGGATGGCGGTCCCGATTCTTTCGGCTAAAACGGCCAACTCGGCTTGGCCGACGGCCTTCCCGTGTTCAATCTTCAATTTCAGCGGCGGGACCACCCTCGGCGGTGGATTATCCAAGACTATCCGCATCTCCCCGGTCACATCCGGTATGAATTCGGCGACAATATTCCTTATCGCCGCCGGATAAACATTGACCCCCTTAACAATCAACATATCATCGGCACGGCCGATCACCTTGATCCGTCTTCCCTGAAAGCCGCAGCCGGGACACTCTTTCAGAAAAACCTGCACAATATCTCCATAGGCATATTTGACCACCGGACAGGCCTCCCTCTGGAGATTCGTCTGAACCATCTCTCCTATGGCCCCGTCCACGTCGGCATCCACCGGTTTTTTGGTCACCGGGTCCACCAGGTCGTCGAAGGAGGTGCAGACATCAGGGGCAATGGCGTGGAGACCATAATATTCTTCCGAATCACAGGAAATTCCCGGCGCATTTCCGCAGGGGGCCCAGTAATCATAAAAGCGGCAGCCATAAGCGGATTCCAGTTTCTTCTTAATCTCCGGGATGGCAATTCCCACTTCACCCGTGGTGAGGACCCCCTTGAATTTAAAATTTCCCACCTCATTCCCCAATAGTTCGGGGTTCTTTCTCACTAAGTACTCTGCCAATGAGGGCGTGCAGGCCATGTAGGAAGGACGGGTTAGGGCGATAAACTTGGTGAAAAGGTCGGTCCCGGCCCTGGCATCAATGTCGATGGGAAGGGCGCCTAAGCTCCTTAGACCCCAAAGGGTCATCGTC
The DNA here is from genome assembly GCA_963838485.1 of uncultured delta proteobacterium. Lineage (GTDB taxonomy): Bacteria > Desulfobacterota > RBG-13-43-22 > RBG-13-43-22 > RBG-13-43-22 > RBG-13-43-22. The sequence continues at coordinate 3,546 of CAWIRY010000106.1, forward strand.
GTGGCATAGATACCCAGGGCAAAGAAAAAGGCCACCCGGTCGCCCTTCCCCACACCGGCCATGGACATCCGGTGGCCGATCCTGGGGGTTAAAAAGGCCATGTCATTTTTCGTAAAGGAATAACTAAAAGTGGGCGTCCCGGTGGTGCCAGAAGTCGTTCCGGTGAGATAGAGACCCTCCACCGGGGCGCACAGGTGCAGTCCGAAGGGATGCCCGTACTTTTCAAGCGACTGTTCGGCGCTTCTCCGCTCATCATCCTTGACCATGAAGACCGGAAGCCTTCTAAGGTCTTCCATGGTCCGAACATCCTCGGGTTTCGCCCCGCAGTCGTCGAATTTCGATCTATAGAATTCGGAATGGTCGTAGCAGTACTTGAGCTGCTTCGATAGTTTCGCTTCTTGAATCCTTCGAATCTCTTCCTGCGACTTGCCTTGCAATTCGCTCATATAAAATATTTTTCCCATAGTCCTGTTCTCTTAGACTCCGCCGCGTCCTTCGACTGGGCGCCTGATCCGGATATGCCGGTCCCCCTAGGCGACCAGGTTCCATTTACGGGGGTTTTATGAAATGCTGCTGTTTCAAGCGACTATAAGATAAGAGATTATGAGGGTCAAGGAGAAATCCTGTTAAATCCAGAATGCAGGCCTGGATGGCCCGCATTGTTTATTTTCAAGGTCATCTGCCGCCCGGGCCTAACCGTTTCCAGAAAATCCCGAAGACACCGGTAAGGATGAGGGCCGTCCCCAAGACGGTCGTCGAGGTGATTCGCTCTCCCAGCACCAGCCAGCCCAATATAACGGCGATGACCGGGTTGATGTAGGCGTAGGTCATGACCACGGAAAGGGGAAGGGTGCGCACGGCGATGACAAAGGCCGTGAAGCTGATCAACGAGCCGGCAATGACCAGGTAGGCCCAACCGAGCCAGGCCACGGCTGTAGGGTGGGGCCAGGGTTCACCAGAAAGTAATGACATGGCGATCAACCCAAGGCTCCCAAAAAATTGTTGATAGGCGGAGGTCACAATCGGTGTGGCCTTCGGCGGCCGGCGCTGCAGAAGAAGGGAGCCCCCCGACCAGGCCATGGTGGCAAGCAATAGGGCGGCGGTTGATGAGGCATCGGCCCGAAGGCCCAGTTTCAGGACCGGGGTAACCAGAACGGCTAATCCGGAAAATCCGATGATCAAAGAAAGAACCAACAAGGGAGACGGTGGTCTTCGCTCCAGGATGGATTCCATGATGACCGGCCACATGGGGGTGGTTCCTATGACCAGCGCGGCGTAACCGGAGTTGGCATGATACTCGGCATAGGCAACCAGTCCGTTTCCGCCGAGCCACAACAAAAGACCGGAAACAATCAGAACCCGCAATTCCGAGCCCGAAGGCCGCGACCACTGGCCTAAACCCTTGGCCAGGATAAAGAGAATCGCCGAGGCACACAGCGTCCGGCTGGCCGCCATGGCGAAGGGCGGAAACCCGCTTCCTTCATGGACGGTCAAACGGATGAAAAGGTAGGTGCTGCCCCAGACCAGATAGACCACGATCAGGTTCAGCATCCCCTTGGTGGAAATGGATGAAGACATGGGGCTAAGGTATAGACGAGTTGTCCTGGAAGGTCAACGACAAACCCTTATTGCTCCGGCGATATGATAATCTGCAAAACTTTTCTTGACAAAATCGTAAATAAGAAGCGGGAAAGGTTCAAGGAGATTCTCCTTGACTCTCCTTTCCTCCCTTTTTATACTCAGACCATCAAAAACATTGCGGATATTTGGGGAAGAAGAAAATCGATGTCCTTTGCTCTCATCCAAGGCCAGGAGCGGGCCGTACAAAACCTGAAACAATCCCTGCAAAAGGACAAGCTCCATCATGCCTACCTTTTCAGCGGGCCTGAAGGGGTGGGGAAAAAAAAGACCGCCGTCGAATTGATCAAGGCCTTGAATTGCGACCGGCCCAGTCCGGAAGGCGGCTGCGATCAATGCCCCTCCTGCTTGAAAATTGAAAAGCAGATCCATCCGGATTTTATCCATCTAAAACCGGAAGGGGTCAATATCCGCATCGAACAGATCCGGAACCTGGGCCAGCAATTAGCCTTCGGACCGGCCTTGGGCCGGTCCCGCCTCTGCCTTCTGGACATGGCCTCAGACTTGAATGAACCGGCGGCCAATGCCTTTTTAAAGACCCTTGAAGAACCTCCGCCGGGGACCTTGTTTATCTTACTGGTCAGGGACCCCGGGGAATTATTGCCCACTCTGGTCTCCCGATGCGTCTCTATTACCTTTAATCCCCTTCCCTTGTCTTTGATTGCTGAAAAATTGGTGGAGGTAAAAGGGCTGTCCCGGGATGAGGCCCAAGCCTTGAGCTTGGTCTCCGGCGGGAGCTTAGGCCGGGCCTTTGAATTTTTAAAAACCGATTTCTGGAAAAAACAGGAGTCCTGGATTACTCAACTCGAAGGAATTTCCCAATCTGGGTTTGCCCAATTATTCAGTTGGGCCAAAAGCTGGCTGGGTTCCAAGGAAGAGATCCGGGAAAATCTGGAGATCGGTCAGTGGTGCATACGCGATCTTATCTGGGTCAGGGCCGGGTTAGAAGAGAAGGTGTCCCTCCGGCCTCATTTAAGAGAGCGGGTTCGCATCCTGGCCTTCAGCCTGCCTGATCACGTCTGGCTAAAGCGCTTGACCTTGCTCAATCAAGCCGCCGTTTATCAGACCCAGAATGTCAACGCCCAGTTGAACTGGGAAGTCCTTTTCCTCAAAATGGCTAGGGTCTCTTCTTAAAAATGGACTTTTTACAAGCCCATCAACTATATTCTTTTTGCAATAGGTGTTTCTGAAGCTTGCCCATGCTGTTCCGGTGAAGGGATGTGCGGAAAAAAATTTTTTGGGGACACTTGTAACCGGCCAGGCGGGTCTTGCAAAAGGCAATCAATTCTTCAGCGTTCGAAGACTTTCCCTCTTTTAAAACCAAACCAGCCGCCACCTGCTCCCCCAAATCCTCGTGGGCCAATCCAAAGACGGCCGCCTCTTGAACATCCTCATGGCTTTCCAGAATATTTTCTATCTCCTTGGGATAAACATTATACCCACCGGTGATAATCAATTCCTTGGCCCTGCCCACGAGATAGAGGCGCAATTCATCCTTTGGGTCCAAGTAGCCCAAATCCCCGGACTTGAACCAGCCGTCTTCAAAGGATTCAGCAGTCTTCCCGGGCTGTTTCCAATACCCTTTAAACACATTACCGCCCTTTATCCAGACTTCCCCGACTGTTCCGGGCAGCGCCTCCTGTCCGTCTTTTCCAACCACCCGAACCTCCACCCCGCTTAGCGGATAACCGACGCTCTTGACCTTCCTTGATTCCGGTTCATAAGGGTTAGAGGCGATCATCCCGGTTTCGGTCATCCCGTATCGTTCCAAAAGGGTATGGCCGGTTTGATCTTTAAAATGATAAAAAAGAGGCTCCGGCAAAGGGGCTGATCCTGAGATAAAGACTCGCATGGATCCCAAGTCCGGCTTTTTATCCAAGGCCTGCCAGGCAAGGCTTAAACGCTGGTAAATAGTCGGAACGGCCATAAGCATGGTGCACTGTTCTTCTTCGATCACCCGCCAGGCCCTGGCCGGATCAAACCGTTCCTCCATGATGATGGTAGCTCCTGCATAGAGCCCGCCGTGTAAGGCTACGGCCAGGCCGTGAATATGAAAAAGGGGCAGGACATGCAACAGCCTGTCTTGGCTGGTCCAGCGCCAGGCTTCATGAAGAGCGCGCATGTTATGGATCAAATTTTCATGGGTGATCATGGCCCCTTTGGAACGGCCGGTTGTGCCCGAGGTGTAGCAGAGCAAGGCCGTATCCTCTTTTTCGGTGGGATAGGCAAGTTCGACATCAGTGACGGCCTTGTTAAGTAAACGGGGATAATAATGAACGCCGGGCCGGTCTTGATCGACCAAAAGCACCTGGACCGGCAAAGGGTTATTAAGAACGGTCGTCATTTCTGAAACTTTTTCAAGGGTGGTCACCAAGAAGGTGCTTTCGGAGTCGGAAAGAAAATACCAGAGCTCTTCCGGCCGGTAGGCAGGATTAAGGGGTAGAATGACGGCCCCAAGACTCAAGGCGGCCAAATAGATTTCGATGAACTCCAACCCCTTGGGCAGAAGAAGGGCCACCCGGTCCCCCTTGTTAATGTTGAGGGCCATGAGCACGCCGGCCGCCTTTTTGATCTGCTGATCCAGTTGGAAAAAGGTCTTTTCCTGTTGATTAAATTTGATGGCTGTTTTTTGGCCAAAGCTTTGGGCCTTCTCGGATAGGTGTTGTGCAAGATTCATTTTTTACCCCACTACTGAAAAATTTTTTCTTTTGTCATTGAGATATGTTATCATAAAAAGAGGTTTCATAATAGATCTACGGAAATTTCTTTTGGAAAGGAGAAACGGGATGAAGCTGCCGGAATACGTAACGGTTAAAGAAGTCAAAAGGGTATGCAAGGCCCTCGGTCTTCGCGACTGGACCGCCATAAAAAAAGCCGGGGTTAAAGCGGAAGAAGCCCAGATCATTTTAAATGAAATCAAACCCAGAGGGATGAACATTCCCCTCGAAGAATTCCGGATAGGTTTGGAAGTGGAGCTCGAGCATGGGACTCGATACAAAGAGGCCAATGTAACCAACAACCATCCCCTGCTGACCGGCAAAATAGTCGTGGCCCATCTGAAGGAATCGATGGATTATTACGAACGCCTGGATGTGGCCGAAATAGAGGGCGACCTGCTCAAGGCCTTTGCGGCCAAAAACCTGGCCAAGGCCGAAGCCAAATATAGAAAATTGGCCAAGGCCCGGTTGGCCCTAATTCAAGCCGAAGCTGGTGCCTTGAGTTAATAAACATTTCACCCAAAGAGGCTTGACGGATCCGCAAAAAGTTGTCATTCCTGCGCAGGCGGGAATCCAGGTTATGCCTAAAGAAATAAAATCCTGGATTCCCGTTTCCACGGGAATGACCAAAAGGAGTGCTTTGGGCATTTTACGAGACTTTCATGCTAAGGCCTTTACAATGGGCACGTCTTCATGCCTCAACGAAAAAAAAGCTCCGGCTGAATCATAGGTCAAGCAGGAATTCCTCAGCCAATTCCGGTCGTCTTCCCGGGGGAAATCCCGGCGGATAAAACTGCCCCGGCTTTCCTGCCTGGCCAGGCTGGCGGTCAGAACGGCCTTGGTTACCAGCACCCCGGAAAGAAGATCTTCTTTGAGCCGTCTTTCTTCAATCGTGTGTGGCAACACGGTTTGTAACTGGGTCAGAAGCCCATCGATCTCTGCCAGGCCATGGTGGATACCGGCTTCCGTGCGTTGGATACCGGCATAATTCCAGGCAATCTCTCTCATGTTTTGGCGAAGGTCTCTGAGCCGCTTAATGGATGCCTTTTCTCCCGGGGTCCATTCGTGAGATGCTTTTTGCCGGAAAGACCCCGATAAGGGATTGGCCCGGGCGTAGAGGGTGGCATTCCTGCCGGTAATTTTACCCATGACCGCACATTCGGTCAGGGCATTGCCTCCTCTCCGGTTGGCCCCATGGAGCCCCCAAACCATTTCCCCGCAGGCGAATAAACCGGGTAAAACCGTCCGGCTATTGGAGTCGGTCCGGACACCTCCCATAAAAAAATGGACCGCCGGTGAAATCGCTATGGCTTTTTTTGAAAATCAAAACGGATCTTTTTGAAAAGGTTCCGCCGAAGATCTTCCCAGGCCTCTTCCGGGACCTGACGGCAATCCAGATAAACCGGGCCTTTTTGGTCTTCCTCATAGAGCAGAACGGAAAATTCATCCCGTTTGGTCAAGGCCGCCTTATTGATGTTGTCCACCTTCCATTTCTTCAACAAATCTTCCCCGGAAGCATTGACCAACCGTAATTCTTTCGGGTAGGGGGGATAGACGATCATGGAGGGCCGGCGCGGTTCATTCAATACCAAAGGATAAAACTGGACGAATTCCATATCCCACAGGGACAAGCCGGCCTTGGCCGCCAGGGCATATCCCTGGCCCATGGTGCTTTTTTGATTGTCGTTCCTGAGATAAATCCCGCCGGCCCCGCCGGTGGCCAGGATGACCGCCGGGGCCCTAAGGGTCATTTCTTGACCGATTTCATCAAATCCTTTGACCCCTCCTGTTTTTTCTTCCGGCAAAAGCTCGGTGACATAAAAATTTTTTAAAACGAACACCTTTTCCAAGCCCCTTATCATTCGGGCCAAGGTCTTGACCAAAACCATACCGGGGATGGTATCGGGACTTGGTGTGCGAACAAAAAACTGACCCTTCCGTTCTTCCAGGTCGAGTCCCATGCCCTTAAAAAAGGCCATGGTCTTAGGGGCCTCTCTGGCAATCAGTTTGACATAATCGGCATCATTAATCTTTCTACCGGCCTGGATCGTATCCTCGACATAAGCTTCGGAGCTATAATCGGAAGTCGGTGCGGCAAAAATCCCGTTGGCTAAGGAGGTATTAGTTCCCCGGCCTATGGATCCTTTGTCAATCAATAACACCTTCGCCCCTTCGGCCTGAGCGGCATAAACGGCCATCATTCCGGCCAGACCGGCCCCGATGACAATAACATCCATTTTCATAGTCTTTTCCCTTTCGGGACTATCGGCAATGATCTTTTCACCTTGAACTTCTTTCCCGGCCATTTTATACTCATTCCATCCAAATGCAAGAGCTTCAAAAAATAAACAAAGAAAGCGACGTGATCTCACGGGATTGGTGAAATCAAATGACCCTATGCGGTATGAAAATGGTGGGTCCGGCCGAGATCAATCTGGACCCGCTTTCCAATCCTGAGGAGGTTATTACCCAGGACTCCCCATTATGGGATTTCCTTAAAATTGAAGTTGATGTAGATGATCACGATTTATTTCTAAACCATAAGGGATGAAATTATGGTAATATTTATTTAGAGAGGTCATCATGCACGGATACGCGGGCAAGATTTTAGAGGTTGACTTGACGAAAAGGGTTTGTTCGAGCTTTCCTCTCGAAGAGAAGAGGCTCAAGAAATTTATCGGCGGAAGTTCTCTGGCCGCTTCGTTTTATTTAGAAAAATATAATCTGGATGCCGATCCGCTTGCACCGGAAAGTCCGCTCATGATCATGACCGGTCCTATGGTCGCCAGCGGTTTCCCCGGATCGTCCCGATTTGCGGTTAGCGCTAAATCCCCGCAAACCGGTATCTGGGGCGAATCGGCCTGCGGCGGAACCTTCGGACCGGAATTAAAACGCGCCGGCTTTGACGGCATCATCGTTATCGGCCGGAGCCCCTTTCCCGTCATCATTTCCATCATCAACGGTCAAGCAACCCTGTCTCCTGCCAACGATCTTTGGGGAAAGGATATTTACGAAGTAACCGATGCCCTCAAATCCGAGGACAAGAGGTTGAAGGTCCTGACGATCGGCCCGGCCGGCGAAAATCTGGTCAAATTTTCCTCGATCGGCAACGATAAAGCCCATTACATCGGCCGAACGGGTTTGGGCGCGGTCATGGGTTCAAAAAAATTAAAGGCCATCGTGGTCCGGGGAAATGAGCCTCCGACCAAGGCCAACGAAGATAAGTATAAGGAAATATTTAGGACCGCCATACAGGAAATCAAGGAATCCGCCTTTGCCGAATCATTGCATCTGATGGGATCCGATGCGGCGATGGATTTGGGAATGATGACCGGAGACGTTCCCATAAAAAACTGGTCGGTCGGCGAGGCCTTCGAGCTGGCTTCCAAACTCAGCGGCCCCACGATGAGGGAAACTTACCTCACCAAAGCCCATGCCTGTGCCAATTGCCCGATTGCCTGTAAAAGAGTGGTCGCGGTTAAAGAAGGGCCCTACCAAACGGAAGAAGGGCCGGGACCGGAATATGAGACCTGCTGCACCTTCGGCACCATGATCATGAACGACGATCTGGCAGCCGTCATCAAGGCCAATGCGCTTTGCAACCGTTACGGACTGGATACGATCAGCGCCGGAGCCACCATTGCCATGGCCATGGAGCTTTATGAGAAAGGGACCATTGATAAGCCAAAGGCCGATAACCTGGAACTCAACTGGGGTAATATGGATACGGTTTTTACGCTGTTGAAAAAAATCGCCTTCCGTGATGGCTTCGGCGATCTCCTGGCCGAGGGCTCATTGAAAGCCGCCGCCCAGTTGGGAGCCGAAGCTATGAAGGCCGTCGTTCAGGTCAAAGGGCTGGAACTGCCCATGCACGACCCACGAGGCTTCCACGGCATGGGACTGGCCTACATGATGTCCAATCGCGGCGCCTGCCATTTGCAGCATGCCGTAATGGGTACGGAACAGGGCATGGTTTCCTGGCCCCAGCTCTTTGAGATGAAAGAAGACTACGAAGGTAAAACCTCGCAGGGCAAGGCCTGGCTCGTTTTCAATTCTGAAAATTACGGCATCCTGGGCAATAGCCTCTCAATCTGCCACTATCTTATGTACTGCCTTAAGCCGGAGACCATCCGGGATGCCTTCAATGCCATTACCGGTTTTAACTTTGATTTTAAAGATTTCCTGATCTGCGGCGCCCGTGATTGGACGATGAAAAGGGGGATCAATAACTTGTTCGGCGTTTCCGCCAGGGACGATATTCTGCCGCTTAAGATTTTGACGCCGTTAAAAGAAGGGGCTGCGGCCGGCTCGGTTCCCGATATGCAACTCCTGCGCGATGAATATTACGCTATCCGCGGCCTCAATGGCGACGGGATTCCCAAACCAGAGAAACTAACGGCGTTGGATCTGCCGGAGTTGCGCCACAAACTCTATAAAATATAATAAGAAAGGAGGACGGAAAATGACTGCCTATAAGGCTTTTACCCAAGAATGGATGGATGCCTGGAAGCAGAAAATTGTCGAATCCAAAGAATACAAGGAAATCGCCAAAGACTGGGAGGGCAGTGTCTCCATCACCGTTAAGGCCGAGCCCTCGAAAAATGTTCCCCAACCGGTATATATGTTCACCGACTACTGGCATGGTGACGTCCGTGATTTCATGATCTGCGACGAGACCAAAGCGCAAACGGCGAAATTTATCATGACCGGCGACTACGCCCGCTGGAAGCAGGTGGCCAAAAAAGAACTCGACGCGACCAAGGCCTTGATGCAGGGCAAATTAAAACTCAAGGGCGACCTGACCTATGTCGTGCGCAACGTCAAAACCGTCAACAAGGTTATTGATATCTTGACGGAAGTCAACACCCTTTTCCCCGACGAAGTTTAACCCTACCAAGAGAAAGGGGTAAAAAAATATGGTTTACGATCAAGACCTATCGTTTATTTATTTCGGCCCCACAAAAGTCATTTTCGGCAACGGCTCATCGGTGCAGGAAGTGGGATCGGAAATGAGCGCCCTGGGCTGTTCCCGGGCTGTCGTTGTCACCGATCAGGGAATTATCAGGGCCGGTTTGCTGGAAAAGATAACCGCCAGCCTGGGCGCGAAATGCGTCGGCGTCTACAGCGATATTCCCCAGGATACGGGCATCGACGTGGTTGATCACGCCGCGGCCTTTGCCAAAGGAAAAGGGGCGGATATTGTGGTCAGTGTCGGCGGCGGCAGCGTGATTGATACCGCCAAAGGCATGTGCATTCTCATGACCGAAGGCGGCTCCCTGAGCGATTTCGAAGGGATTCAGCTTTTAACACGGCCGCAGACGCCGCATATCGTTATTCCGACAACGGCCGGTACGGGCAGCGAAGTCACCTGGGCGGCGGTGATTTACGATAAACGCAAAGGGCAGAAGATTTTGATCGTCGAATCCTTTATTGCCCCGCGGGTGGCGATTCTCGACCCAATTTTAACGGCTAAACTGCCGCCGTTGCTGACGGCATCAACGGGGATGGATGCCTTCTGCCATGCCGTCGAGGCAATGACTTCCCTGCAGCGGGAACCGATTGCCGACGCCCTGGCCTTGCATGCCATCCGGCTGCTGAATCAATACCTGCCGAATTGCGTTCAAAACGGCCAGGATCTCGAGGCCCGCGGACAGGTGCAATTAGCCGCCACCATGGCCGGTTGGGCCTTCGGCAATGCCTTAGTCGGATTGGTTCACGCCATGGCCCATTCCATCGGCGCCGTCGCCCGAATTCCCCACGGCATCGCCAACGGCATCCTCCTGCCCCATTGCATGGCCTACAATCTCTCCGACGCTCAAGAGTTTTATGCTGAAATCGCCAAAGTTTTAGGCGTTATGGAAAAGGGCAGCACGACCGGACAGGCGGCTCAAGCCGCAGTCGAGGCTGTTTTTGCTTTTACTCGAAAAATAGGACATCCGCAAAAACTCTCCGAATTCGGCGTAAAGGAGGAGGATATCACCAAGGCCGCCGAGTTGAGCCTGTCCGACGGTTCCATTATCAATAACATTCGGTTCGTTGCTGGGGCGAATGAGGTCCTGGAAATTTATCGGAAAGCCTTGTAACCGTCTTCCCCCAGGGAGGCTTTGTGAATCTCAACATGATCAATCGGGCCGAAGAGGTCCCTTTTTCATCCATTGTGCAGGAGTTGATCGCTGGAAATGTCGGTCAATCGGCGGCCAAGCTGGCCGCCTATGAAAAGATGAACGGGGTAGTGGCTATTGATTTGCCGGATATAGAAGCTGCCGTCACCCTTATTTTTCAGCAGGGAAAACTGACGATCGAGGCGGGCATCACCCGAAATCCCGCTATTGTCATTAAAACGTCTTCTGATACGGTTATGGATTTAAACCTGCTGAAAATACGCTTAGGGCTACCGTATTATTTCGATGCGGCCGGCCGCCGCGTTTTAAGCCACCTCATAAAGGGCCGACTAAAAATAAAGGGCTTGTTTCGCCATCCCGTTTTACTTACCCGCTTCACCATGATCATGTCGGTGATGGTGACTTGATTATTAACCGTCTCAATAATATTAACACCCTGACTCCGGCAGGTGAGGCTGCTTTTTCTGGAGTCATTGGCGAAAGGGCGCTGTCTTTTCCGGACTTATTAACGGGGGAAACCGCAGCTCGTCCGCTGATTTTTAGCGGACGAGAATGCGGAGGGGGCAAAGCATCCCCCGTGGATAAGTCCGAAGAAAAGACCAGCCCGAAAGCCACAGACGGAAGAAAAAGCAGCCTCACCTGATCAATACTACCATGAGACGGTTAATAAGTTTGACGATAATGTGGATTCTTGTCCGGATGATTATCCAGAAGATTAAGTCAGCCCTTAAACCTTTTTAATCAGGAAGATCTATGATGAAAATCAACACCGTTCTCGGTCCTATTTCTTCTGAAGTCTTGGGGTTGACCCTGGTTCATGAGCATATTGCCGCCGGTTATGCGGGGTGGGAGTGCGACCCCTTGTCCAGACCTTACGACCGGGGAAAAATGGTCAAGCTTTGTCTAAAGGCCTTGGAACCGGTAAAGGCCTATGGGGTGCAGTCGATTATCGACGCCACCCCGCCGGATTTGAACCGGGATGTCGATCTCCTCAGAGAAGTCTCCGAAAACTTACAGATCAATATCATCTGCTCCACCGGCCGGTATACGGAAACCATGGGCAAGTGGGCTTACCTGAAGCAGCGAATGAAAAACAAAATCGGCGATCCGGTCACGGAGCTCTATGAAGGCTTTATGGAGGAAATAACCAAGGGCATCGGCCCATCGGCCGTGAAGCCCGGGGTCATCAAGGTGGGCACGGGACTGAACGGCATTTCCTCCTTGGAAGAAGGGTTGCTGCGGGCTGCGGCCAAGGCCGGCAAAGAAAGCGGCCTTCCCATTATCACCCACACGGAGAGGGGCACCATGGGGCCGGAACAGGCGGAGTTTCTCATCGGCCAGGGGGTACGGCCAAGAAGCATCATGATCGGCCATATGTGCGGCAATCCCTCTTTGCAATACCAGATGGGCGTCTTGAGCCAGGGTGTGTATGTCGCCTTTGACCGATTCGGAATCGAATTGTTCCTGCCCGACAGGGTAAGGACCGCCGCATTGATCGGTCTTTTGGGAGTAGGTTATGCCGACCGGATCATGTTGTCCCAGGACTTCATCGCCTGCTCTTCGGGGCGCGGTGGCCGGCTGCCGGAAGAGGTGGGCCGGCAATTGGCCCACTGGTCCTTTGTCAATATCTTCCGCAACATTCTTCCGGCCCTGAAACAGGCCGGAATCACCGAAGGACAGATCAGGACCATGATGATCGATAATCCCAAACGCCTGTTTAGCGGGGAATAACGCCTCGAGGATTGAACCGTTGGATTAAAACAACCGGCTTGGCGCTGCTAAGATCCCCCGGCCGGCTACCATGCGATTGATCTGGTTCGTCCCTTCGAAGATCTGGGTCAACTTGGCATCTCGCATCAATTTCTCCACCGTCGAACCTCTCATATAACCCGATCCGCCTAATATCTGGACGGCGTCGGTGGTAATCTTCATGGCCGCATCGGTGGCAAAAAATTTGGCCAGTGCCCCGTCGGTGGTGCAGCGCATCCCCTGGTCCAGCATCCATCCCACCTGGAGATACATGGCCCGGCAGGCCATGACCAGGGCATTCATATCGGCTAATATAAAATGGACCCCCTGAAAGTTACCGATCGGTTGTCCGAATTGAACCCGGGTCTTGGCCCAGTGAACCGCCTCATCCAGGGCCTTTTGGCCGATACCCGTGCAAATGGCGGCGATGTTGACTCTGCCCCGGTCGAGGGCCATCATGGCCAGTTTGAAACCCTGCCCTTCCTGCCCGATCAGGTTTTCTTGGGTGAGTTCCACCTCTTCAAAAAACAACTCCACGACATTTAAGGCCCGATGGCCCATTTTATCTTCCACCCGGCCCACCCGGATACCCGGGGTATTGCGGGGAACGGCAAAACAGCAGATCCCTTTGGTGCCCAGACTTCTATCGACGGTGGCAAACAGACAAAGCAGATCGGCGTATTGACCGTTGGTGATATAACATTTGGACCCGTTGATAATGTAGCGATCGCCTTTCTTCTCAGCCGTAGTGCGCATCACCCCCGCATCGGATCCGGCCTCCGGTTCGGTAAGGCAAAAACAGGCGCTTCGGTAGCTCTCCGTCATGGCCCCGATAAATTTCTTCTTTTGCTCCTCCGTTCCCCCGATCAGGACGGCCCCTGTGGCCAAATGAGAAATGCCGATCATCTGGCCGATGGCGCAACATTCATAATTCATGGCTTCGGTGACGATATAATGCTCCAGAAAACTCAGACCCGATCCGCCGTATTGCTCCGGAATGTTGGTATACATGAGCCCGAGCTCCCGGGCCTTTTTTAAAATGGCTTCGGGATAAGTTCCCTCCCGGTCATATTCGATGGCCTTCGGTTTAATCTCTTTAGCGGCAAACTCTTTGGCCAGTTCCAACAATCGTTTTTGGTCATCACTTAAGCTGAAATCGATCATTTCCAAATATCCTTTCCGTTATGTTTAATCCGCAAGGTCCGAGACATCCTCTTTCTTGGCCTTGCCGAGGCCAAAATCCGCCTGCCCCTTTTCCACTTTTATTTCTGGAACAATTTTTCGAACCAGTCCCTGGGTATCGCCCACCTGGAGCTGATCAAACAAAAACCCGAATTTGTCTTCCAGGGTCTTTCGAATAGCCGATCGCACTTCTTCCGGTAAGCCCCACATTTCGGCTTTAAACGGCCCCAGGCCTTTTTTCCGGGTGCTGTAAAGAAATTGTTCCTCGGTCTTGCCTGATTTCCATTCGTCGGCGTGTTTGGATTTCAGATATTCATAAATGCCTTGTTTTAAATCAGGCGGAAATTTTTCATGATCATAGATCATATTTTGAAAGCCAGTGGCCAAATGAACCTCCACGGCGTCATGGGTGACGAACTGATTAAAGGCCTCATCGGGCAGGGTGGAGGCCCCATGCTGGACCGTGCCGCCCATACCGTAGCGGGTCCGGGCTACTTGAGAGAGGTCTTTCAAGACCTTAAAATCAATGGCCACCCGGGCCAGGGTGCCGTCTGGCAGGACCACGCCACCGTGACTCGTCCCGGTTTGGATGCTGATTTTGGAAAGACCGGGTAAACCGTCGGGAAGGGCGCCGATGAGGCCGTCCATAAAGGCCCGAAGTTCCGTCTCATCGCTGTTTTTCCCGCCCACCTCGCCGATCTCTCCGCCAACGGAAATGGTGATCCCCTGGGGCTGATGTTTCCGGATAAAGGCCGTAAACCGGGCGCACAATTCATAGTTGGCCCGCTGCTGTTCGGAAACCGAGGGCTGACCGAGATCCACCAGGGTGGAGGTGTCTATGTCGATATTGTAAAAACCGGCCTGGATGGCCTCCTTGATGAGTTGCTCGATGGCCTTTATTTCCTCTTCCGGTTGTTCCTTAAATTTTTTGTTGCTGGCTTGGAAATGGTCTCCCTGGACAAACAACGGCCCCTGGAACCCTTCTTTTATGGCCGCGGCCATGACCGAAGAAAAATATTCCCTGGGCCTCTGGGCCGTATAGCCGATCTCCGAGCGGGCGATTTCAAAGATCATGGCCCCGACTTTTCGTTGAATGGCCGCCTTAAATGCGGCCCGGGCGCAATCATAGGTCATGGCCCGGAGATTAATGGCCGGAACCGTGAACTTTTTGCCGATTTCTCCGCGTCCCACGGCCCTGTAAAATTCATGAATAGAAGCCGGATAAATTCCTGTCTCCCGCCCCAATTCCCAGATCAACCAGCAGGCCAACGCCTTTTGATCAACCTCGCCAAAAACCGCCCGGTGAATTAATTGATCTATGGTCTTTTCTCGAAGCTTTTTTTCATCTAAAATGGTTACCCCCTCTTCTGGATGGACCTTTATCGAATCCATAAGAAAAGAAAAATCGGTTTCTAAAATGTTGACCTTCATTAGCCTCCTCCTATTATGTTGAAATTATAAATCAATATCTTGAGGACTCAGAACCGTAATACCCGCCACGGAATGAAACCCTTTGTCTTTGGTGGCCAAATAGGAGATCCCCTCTTCTTCCATGATGGTTACGATAATGGAATCGTTGACCATCAGCCCATATCGGATTCTATTGTTCTGGCTTTTAAGAATGATCGTGGCTGAAATCGGTCTGATTAGAATTCCCATTTGTTCTATCTTTTGGGTATTGGCAAAATAGTCGTGGAGCTGTTTGATCTTTTCGGGGTGCTTTTTTAACTTATTAACCAGGTTGGGGGGGTTGACCAGCCTTTTATGGACTGCTTCCACCATCATTAACCGGTGTAACACTTCAAGAATCACATTGGCCGAGGTTACCCCGTTAAACATCCCCGACTCACATTGGCTGAGAAAAAAACTGGATTCGTCCGACACACCGGTAAAATGGTAAATAAATATATTGGCATCTATAAAAACCGTTGATTCGGCCTTCAGGCTATCCAGCTTCATAAACCCCTTCCTCCTCCATGACTCTTTTAAGCTTTTCTCTGGGGATTTTCATAATGCCTTTGGTAGACTCAACGATCATTTTTTTTCGCTTTGGTTTTTCTATATCTTGGAAATAGGTTTTAAGGGCTTCTTCTATGAGAAGGTTTAAGGGGATCTTTTGGGCCAGGGCAACTTCCTTGGCCTTAAAAATCAAGTCCTCCTCAACAATAGTTCCTATTTTTTTCTTCAAAGCCAATCACCTCCTCATGAGGGTAATATAGACGTGAAGACCCCGGTTGTCAAGAAATAAAGAACCTGATCTTGAATTCTTGTATTTTTTCTTGATCCAAATTTTGGAAGTCTGCCTCTTCTTTTCCCCTTATCCCCTTCTATTTGAAAAGTTCAGATCTGCAAAGTCGCTTCTTCTTCAGATGACCGCCTTTGTCACCTTGCCTTTGGCACTATTTTTCTCCTTGATCCTGTCTTTTCTTTATTTTATACTCTTCCCATGAAAAGGAAATTCTTGTCAAACATCCCGGTTAACGGCTCTACCGCTCCTGGAATCGAAGCGGACGACACGGATCTGTCGCTGCTGGAAGAGAGTCTTCGTTTGACACCCTGGGAAAGAATGCTCGCCAACGACGACGCCTTAAATTTTGCCGATTCCCTGCGTGCCGCCATGGAAAGGAGACATGCAGAACCTTAGCGAACTGGTGCGCCGTTTGATAACAGCGGAAGTCGAATTCGTTCTCGTGGGTGGATTCGCGGCCGTAGCCCATGGGGTCACCTTGGTCACGCGGGACGTTGATATTTGCTGCCGGTTCACTGAAACCAACCTGATGAGGATTCAGAAGGCATTTGCCGATCTGCATCCCGTACATAGGTCCAGGACCGATCTTCCGCTGAATCTGACCCCCGAACAGTGCGCGAGACTGAAGAATCTCTATCTAAAAACCGATCTGGGTTTTGTGGATTGCCTGAGCGAAATTCTGGGCGTGGGCGATTTTGATGAGGTCTTACGGCAGGCGATCGAAGTCGAGCTTCCCTCAGGGAAATGCCGCGTCCTGGACATTGCTGTGTTGATCAGCGCCAAGGAAGCGATGAACCGCGATCACGATAAAATTGCGGTTAACCAATTGAAGGAAATCAAAAAACGCCAAGCCAAAAAGTAATATCTACCAAGACTCGAAATGCCCTGTTTTTTTGACTTGACCTATCACTAACTTATTTTATACTCTCTCTCCAGCCAAAAAATAACTAATAAAACCAAAGGAGGTTTTTATTTTGAAAAATCCAAACGATGTCGTTATCGTGGGCGCCGCCCGCACACCCATAGGTAAATTCGGCGAGGCCTTTAAGTCCATCAGGGCCCACCAGTTGGCCGCCACCGTCATCACCGAGGTCCTTAAACGAACCCCTATCTCCGGAGATCAATTGGACGATGTCATTCTGGGCGATTGTTGCCAGTGTCCGGATGAGGCCAATACGGCCCGGACCGCCGCGCTGAAGGCCGGTATCCCGGTCGAGGTGCCTGCAGTCACCATTCAGCGCCAATGCTCTTCGGCCATGCAGGCCCTGGCCTTCGGGGTCCAACAGATCAAGGCCGGTGATTCCCAAATGGTATTGGCCGGTGGCGTCGAATCCATGAGCTCGGCCCCTTATGTCCTGATGACCGCCCGATGGGGGGCCCGCTTAACCCACGGCCAGATGACCGATGCCATGTGGGAGATGCTCTTTTCCGGCAGCAACCTCTTGGAAAAAAAGGGCTACATCATGGGCCAGACCGCTGAGAACCTGGCCGTAAAATATGGAATTTCCCGGGAAGAGCAAGACGTGATTGCCCTGCGCAGCCATAATAACGCTGAGGCGGCTATAAAGGCCGGGAAATTCAAAGAAGAAATCGTTCCCGTGGCCATCCCCCAAAAAAAGGGCGAACCCCGTCTAATCGATACGGACGAACATGTGCGTTATGGTTTAACCATGGCCGATCTTTCCCGCTTGGCCCCGGTCTTTAATAAAGAAGGGTCCGTTACGGCCGGCAACTCCTCCGGGCTCAACGACGGGGCCGCTGCCGTAATCGTCACCTCCCGCGCTCGGGCCAAAGAGCTTGGACTCACCCCTTTGGCCAAAATCGTCGCCCAGGCCGTGGCCGGCGTGGATCCCAAATATATGGGTTATGGGCCGGTTCCGGCCACGGAAAAGTGCCTGAAAAGGGCCGGCCTGAGCTTAAAGGATATCCAGCTTATCGAAGTCAACGAGGCCTTCGCCTCCCAATATCTGGCTTGTGAGAAAGGCCTGGGTTTAAATCGGGAAATCACCAACGTCAACGGAAGCGGTATCGGTCTTGGCCATCCCGTGGGGGCCACCGGCGTTCGGATCATCATTTCACTGATGTATGAAATGATCCGCCGCAACCTGAATGTCGGGCTGGCCACCCTTTGTGTCGGCGGCGGCATGGGCATGACTACGATCATGGAAAGGGATTAAGTCTGATGGCTTCGTAAAAAGTCCACCTGCTGTGTTGCGCGGCATCCTTCGTCGTTGCAGCGTACTTATACGTACGCCTCACTCCTTAGGATTTGCGCGCCTTGCATCTGAAGCTTTTTACTGTGCC
This sequence comes from uncultured delta proteobacterium, assembly GCA_963838485.1. Classification (GTDB taxonomy): domain Bacteria; phylum Desulfobacterota; class RBG-13-43-22; order RBG-13-43-22; family RBG-13-43-22; genus RBG-13-43-22. The sequence continues at coordinate 21,506 of CAWIRY010000106.1, forward strand.
GTCTCTTTGATGACTTTTTACAGGTGGTCAAGAAGGCAAAAAAAAGGGCGGGTTTTATCCCGCCCTTTAAGTTGGCTGTCGATGGGTTAATAAAAGAAAATCGATTATGGTTCTTTAAATTCCTTAAAGCCGTCTCCCTGGGGGTCTTCAAGAATAAACAGCCTTTTAGCCATGACAAAATTTCTATTATAATAATCGGAGCCTTTCAGATTGGAGATAACAACCCCCTTTTTGCTGGCCGAATGGATCATTTTGCCATCGCCGATATACATTCCCGTATGCCCGATTTGAGCACCCCGCTTCCGTTTAAAAAATAACAAGTCCCCGATCTTCAAGCGACTCAGATCCCATTCGGTGGTTACCAGCGATCCCAGCTTGGCCTGCTCCCGGCTGGAGTGGGGCAAGGAAAGGGTCAGGGACTGATAGATCTTTCTCATAAAGCCCGAACAGTCGATCCCCTGGTTGCCCTGCCCGTTTCCACCGAGACGATAGGACTTACCCAACAATTGTTTGGCTATTTTGACTAAGAGATTGGGAAAGGGGGTCAAAGAATTCGGGCTATTCTCTTGAGGATCCCCCAACTCCAGCTCTTCCTCAAAGACCGGTTTTTTGATCAGGCTTAAGGACTCCGCTCCTTTATCCATATCATTAAAAGAACTATCCATGGGCTCCAAGAGATATTTTCCGTTTTCCAGCGGAGTGATCTTCAATAAGGGAGGGGCATCTTTAGCCGCTGCCGGATTTTCATGAGCTAGCTGCCTGGTGCTCTTTTTTTTGGCTTTTAAAGATTTTTTAAATTTTTTGTGAGTCTTTTTTTTGGAAGCATATTTTTTTTGAGAAACTTTTTTCGAGGTGGCGGAGTGATTCTTTTTCGTATAGTTCTTTGAAGGTGCACCAAACACATGCCATGGAAACAACAACAGCAGTGCTATGGTAATAAAGAGATGACCCCTTTTTATTATCATAGGCCCGTTTCCTTATTTAGATGTTTGTGTGTTTTAATAAAAACGAGCTTATTTCATATCTAAAAATAAATTTTTTGTCAACCCTTTTTTCACTCCCTATTTTTGAATCTAACTAAAGAAAATAAATTTCACCCAACGAGCCGGGAATCTATACTCTATTTTGTGGTCCTTCCGGCACAGAGCACAAGAGATATGGCGCCGTGTGTTTTCTTCCATCCCCAAAAAAAACTTTGTTCCTGGATCACGGTGATAAACCGGTTTAAGGTTCAGAGGGGGAAAAAACCTTGTGCCTTGGTCCCCGGACCTTAGGTCTTGTCCTCATCCTTCAGCTTTTAGATCCCGGGTCATTAAATCCTTGACGGCCTGGCGCGGATCCCGGCCCTCATATAATATGCCGTTGATCTTGGAAACGATCGGCATTTCAATCTGTTCTCGCTTGGCCAGTTGATGGGCCGCCCGGGTTGTTTTGATTCCCTCGGCGACCATGGTCATGGTGGAAAGAATAGCCGATAGTTTTTCCCCTTGCCCCAGGCGAAGGCCCACGGTACGGTTTCGGCTCTTAGGTCGCCGGTACAGGTTAAAACCAAATCTCCGATTCCGGCCAGTCCAAAAAAGGTCGGCCTTCGGGCCCCCATTTTTTCCCCCAGGCGGCAGATCTCTGCCAAGCCGCGGGTAATCAAGGCGGCTCGCGTATTATGGCCAAAGCCCAATCCATCGGAAATCCCTGCGGCCAGGGCGATCACATTTTTCAGGGCCCCCCCCAATTCCACTCCCAATAAATCCAGATTGGTGTAGACCCGGAAGAAGCGGTTGGAGAAAAACCGTTGGGCTGTTACGGCGGTATTTTCCTCATTCGAAGCCAGGGTGACCGCGGTAGGCAGTTCCCGGGAAACTTCCTTGGCAAAGGTGGGGCCGGAAAGACACCCGATGCCGGAATGATATTCCGGACCCAACACCTCCTTAAGAACTCCGGACATGGTCAACAAGGTCTCATTTTCAATCCCTTTGGTGGCTGAGATCCACAGACATCCTTGATTGACCAGAGAAAGGAAGTCCCTTATTTGCTTCAAGACACCCCGAAAAAAATGCGATGGAGCCGCCAGGATCAGCATATCTTTTTGATGCACGGCCTCCCGAAGCTCTGTGGTGGCTTCGATGGAGTCCGGAAGAATCACCCCGGGCAAAAAATTCTTATTCTCCCGATCCCTGCTGATCTGATCGGCTGTGGCCTCTTCATAAGACCATAGATGGACCGGGTAGCCGTTACCGGCCAATAACCAGGCCAGGGCCGTCCCCCAACTTCCGGCCCCGATGACCCCGATGCTCGGGACTTTTTTATTCCGGGTCACCGTTCTCCTCTTCCTTAGTCGCGGAACGGGCCACGCCGACCACCTTTTCCTGATCTTCCAGATTGATCAATCTGACCCCCTGGGTATTTCTCCCGATCACCGAGAGGTCCTTGACCCTCAACCGAATAATTTTGCCCCGATCAGTAATAATCATCAGATCGTCTTCATCGGCAACCTGCAAGACCCCCACCACCGGTCCGTTTCTATTCGTGGTTTTAATGGTGATGATCCCTTTACCGGCCCGGCCTTGTTCCCGATACTCCTCCGTCCTGGTCCGCTTGCCGAATCCGTTTTCCGTGACCGTCAGGATGGTCCCTTCCTGGGATAAGACCTCGGCGCCCACGACCCAATCAGACGGGCTCAAACGGATCCCCTTTACCCCCTGGGCCAATCGTCCCATCTCCCGGATATCCTTTTCCTTAAAGCGGATGGACAGGCCGTCTCGAGTCCCGAGAAAAATGTCCTGCTCTCCATGGGTGACATCGGCGGCCATCAGTTCGTCTCCTTCCTGGATGATGGTGGCGATGATCCCGCCCGACCTGGGCCGGCTGAAAGACATCAGGTCGGTCTTTTTGATCATCCCCTTGCGGGTCACCATGATGACCGATTTCCCCTCTTCAAAGGAGCGTACCGACAGGATAGTGGCCACTTTTTCCTGGGGCTGGAGATTCAAGACATTGACCATGGCCTTGCCCCGGGCCAGCCGTCCGGCCTGGGGGATCTCGTGGACTTTCAACCAGTAGAGCCTCCCCAGATTGGTAAAGAACAGAAAATAATCATGGGTGGAGGCGATAAAGAGGTGCTCCACAAAATCATCTTCCTTGGTCTCCATGCCGGTGATGCCCCGACCGCCCCTTCTTTGACTGCGGTAGAGACTGATGGGGTTCCTTTTGATATAACCGCCGTGGGAAATCGTCACGGCCATGTCTTCTTCGACGATCAGGTCCTCAAGCTCGATCTCGGTGGTATCCTCGATAATCTCGGTGCGTCGCTCATCGCCATAGCGTTTTTTAAGCTCCGTCAATTCCTCCCGGATTAATTGCAGGATCAGGGCCTCGCTGGCCAGAAGGGCCTTCAGCCGTTCGATGGTCTTGAGGACTTCCTTATAATCCTGAATAATTTTTTCCCTTTCCAGATTGGTCAATCTTTGCAAACGCATCTCCAAGATGGATTGGGCCTGAATTTCGGAAAAGGTAAACCGGCTGATCAATTGGGTCTTGGCCTCGGCCGGATTTTTGGCCTTGCGGATCAAGGCGATCACCTCATCCAGGTTGTCCAGGGCAATCTTCAGCCCTTCCAGGATATGGGCTTTTCTTTCCGCTTCTTTCAATTCGAAGATCGTTCGTTTTCGAATGATCTCTTTACGGAATTCCAGAAAATGGCCCAGGATGGTTTTCAGGTCCATGATCTTGGGCCGGTTATTGACGATAGCCAGGAAGATGATCCCGAAGGTGACTTCCATGGAGGTGAATTTATAGAGCTGGTTCAGGATGATTTCCACCACTTCGTCTCTTTTCAGGTCGATGACGATGCGCATCCCTTCCCGGTCGGATTCGTCCCGTATATCCTGGATGCCTTCTATCCTCTTTTCCTTGACCAGCTCGGCAATTTTTTCAATCAACCTGGCCTTGTTCACCTGGTAGGGCAATTCGGTGACGACGATACTTTCCCGGCCCTGGGCCTTCTTTTTTTCGATCAAGGCCCTGGCCCTCAGCTTGATAATGCCCCGTCCGGTCCGGTAGGCCTGATAAATCCCGCCACTTCCGTAAATAAAGCCGGCAGTCGGAAAATCAGGGCCGGGAATCAATCGGATCAATTCCTCAAAGGAAAGATCGGGATTATCGATCAGGGCCAGGATTCCCGCGACGACCTCGGATAGATTATGGGGCGGTATATTGGTGGCCATGCCCACGGCGATCCCGGAAGAACCGTTGATCAGGAGGTTGGGGACCTGGGTGGGGAGAATGGACGGCTCATTTAAAGAACCGTCATAGTTGGGCAAAAAGTCAACGGTCTCTTTATCTAAATCCTCCAGGAATTCATGGGCCAGGCGGGTCATGCGGATTTCGGTGTAACGCATGGCCGCCGGAGAATCTCCGTCCACGGAACCAAAATTGCCCTGGCCATCCACCAGAGGATAACGGAGGGAAAAATCCTGGGCCATCCGCACGATGGTATCGTAGACCGCCGTGTCTCCGTGGGGGTGGTATTTACCGATCACATCCCCGACAATACGGGCCGATTTTTTATAGGCCTTATTATAGTCGTTGCCCAATTCCCGCATGGAATAAAGGACGCGGCGGTGCACCGGTTTCAGTCCGTCCCGGATATCCGGTAAGGCCCGTCCGATGATGACGCTCATGGCATAATCCATGTAGGAGCGCTTGATTTCGTCTTCGATGTTGGCCGGCAGTTCTTGAGAGACTAAAGTCATAAAAATCCTTTTAGGGTTCCAGGGTTCGTGGATTCACGGGGTCCAGTGAAAGACAAAAACCACTCGAACCCTTGGCCCCTTGAATCCTGGAACCCTCTTTTTCTTAAATATCCAATTCCCGGACTTCCAAAGCGTGTTGGTAAATAAAATCTCTCCGGGGTTCCACCTTGTCGCCCATCAAGATGGTAAACATCTCTTCGGCCTCGACCATATCTTCCACCTTGATTTGTAATAAGGTACGGTTTTCGGGATTCATGGTGGTTTGCCAAAGCTGCGTTGGATTCATCTCCCCTAATCCTTTATAACGCTGGATGTTCAACCCCTTTTTGCCTTCTTCCATTAAAAACTCCAGCAATTCTCTGGGGGTATTTATCTTCTGGGGTTGTTGATCATTAACGACCAAAAGGGGGAAAGCCTGAAGCCAGGGCAGTTCCTTTTTAAAACGGCGCAGGTTTTGAAAATCGGCCAGGGCCTGCAGATTCCAATCCAGGGTGTATCTTTCCTTTCCAGTGGGTTGATCCAAAATCGGCAACGAATAGGCCTGATGTTCTTCATCAAAAACAAGCTCGCCGGTAGGGATCTCCTGACTCGCCAATTTCTTTTTCAAGGCCTTCATATAAGCGGGATCCTTCAGGCGTTCCTTGGTCAGGGTCTCCGGCTCTTCCGGGTCGGCGATGATCTCCAATACCCGGGCATCAAAGCCTTTCATCTCCAATTTTTCCAGGGAACGCAGATAGTGTTTGATCTTCTCCAGAAATTGGATGAGGGCCTCCCCCTCGAGAACCTTTTCCTTTTCCTTCCAAAAAAGCTTCTTTTTGTGGATACCCCTTTTCCCCAAGAACCTGTGGAAGGCATCGTCGTCTTTTATGTAGGTTTCCTCCTTGCCGGAAACCACCCGGTACAGCGGGGGCTGGGCGATATATAAAAATCCTTTTTCAATCAATTCCGGGAGCTGCCGGTAAAAAAAGGTCAACAACAAGGTGCGAATGTGCGCCCCGTCCACATCGGCGTCGGTCATGATGATTATTTTATGATATCGTAATTGTTCGGACTGGTAGTCTTCCCTCCCCACGCCCGCACCCAGGGCCGTGATGATGGTCCTGATCTCATTATTTTCAATCATCTTATCGAAACGAGCCTTCTCCACATTGAGTATCTTTCCTTTTAAAGGCAGGATGGCCTGAAATTTTCGATCTCTTCCCTGTTTGGCCGAACCGCCGGCTGAATCCCCCTCGACGATATAAAGCTCGCAGAACCGGGGGTCCCGTTCCTGACAATCGGCCAATTTCCCCGGGAGGGAGGTATCCACCAAGGCCCCTTTCCGGCGGGTCAGTTCCTTGGCCTTGCGGGCCGCTTCCCGGGCGCGGGCCGCTTCGGTCACCTTCATCAAAATATTCTTGCCCACCGAAGGATTTTCTTCCAAAAAGGCGCTCAACTCTTCATAAACCAAATTTTCAACCAAACCTTTGACCTCACTATTGCCCAGTTTGGTTTTAGTCTGTCCTTCAAATTGGGGATTGGGTAACTTGACGCTGATGATGGCCGTCATCCCTTCCCGGACATCTTCGCCGCTGACTTTTTCCCGCAAGGTCTTGGGAAGGTTTTCCTTGGTGGCATATTGGTTCAGACAGCGGGTTAAGGCCGTTTTAAAGCCGCTCAGATGGGATCCGCCGTCCCGGGTATTAATCGTATTGGCATAAGAAAAAATTTTTTCCTGATAGGAGTCATTATATTGAAAGGCGACTTCGATAAGAACGTCCCCCCGCTGACCGGAAACATAAATCGGTTTGGGGTGGATGGTCTCTTTATTCCGGTTCAAATACTCCACAAAGGCGTTGATACCTCCAAGATAGAAAAATTCATTCTTTTTTGAATCTCTTTCATCTTCAATGGTAATACGGACCCCTTTATTTAAAAAGGAAAGCTCCCTAAGCCGCTGGGAGAGAATATCATAGCTGAAAACCGTGGTTTCAAATATCGATCCATCGGGTTTAAAATGGACTTTGGTGCCGGTTCTCTTGGTGGTCCCGATGCCCTCCAGGGGAGTGACCGGGTTTCCCTGTTCATACTTTTGATAATAAACGCTTCCATTGATCCTGACTTCCACCTCCAAATACTCCGAAAGGGCATTAACCACCGAAACCCCGACGCCATGGAGCCCCCCGGAGACCTTATAGGTCTCATTATCAAATTTTCCCCCGGCATGGAGTTTGGTCATGACCACTTCGACGGCCGGTTTTTTTTCCGTCTTATGCATATCCACTGGTATCCCGCGGCCGTTATCTTCGATGGAGATGCTTTCATCCGAATGAATCTGCACATCGATGCGGTTGCAAAAACCGGCCAGGGCTTCATCAATGCTGTTATCGACCACTTCATACACCAATTGATGCAGACCTTCGGTCGAGGTATTGCCTATATACATGGAAGGTCTTTCCCGGACAGGGGCCAACCCTTCCAATACCTTTATTTGATCGGCTCCATAAGAAGTCATACGATTACCGTCCCTTTTTTAAAAACCCGTGCTCTTTAAGTTTCTCGGGTTTTCAATTAAAAATGGTTGAACTTTTACTTTTTTAAATTTTTTATGGATATGTTTATGCGTATTGGCAAAAGGTGGGGATTACTGAATTTCCCCTGATTCTTCCATAAGTTTCATCGGCATGATCAAGGCCATAAATCCCGGATCATGAAGACCGCTTAAAACAGCCGGGCTCACCGAATCATTTAATTCCAGGATAATGGTTTCGCTCTCCATGACCTGAAGGGCGTCAATAAAAAACCGGGCATTGAATCCTATTTCCAGTTTACCCCCTTTATACTCCAGAGATAAATTTTCCTTAGCATCACCAATATCCGGATTCACTGATTGAATTTCTAAATTTCCTTTGGTCAGGGAAAATTTGACCCCCTTATATTTGTCCGTGGATAAGATGGCCATTCTTTTCATGGTATTGATTAAATCATTTTTAGAAAAATTGATTGATATATCTTTCTTCTTAGGCAATACCAGATTATAATCCGGAAAATTACTTTCCAATAAACGCATGATCATCAACGTCTCATCTCTTTTAAAAACTCCAAAGTTATCTTTAAACCCGATTTGAACCAATCCCGGTTTTTCCAAAATCTTTAATAATTCGCTCACCGCTTTTCTCGGCAGCAGGACCCCTTTATCAAAAAGACCTTCTTCCAATTTTTCAACAGGCTTGTCAACCAGAGTCAACCGGTGTCCATCGGTAGAAACCATCCGCAGAAAAAATTTTTCATCTTTTGTCCGGTATTCAAAATAGATTCCCGCTAAATTATAACGTCCTTCATCTAAGGAGACCGAGATAATCGCTTTTTGGATCATTTCCCTTAATACGGATCCATCCAAGGTCATGGTCTTGATGATTTCGGCATCCGGTAAAGGGGGATAATCCGCCGCCGGGAGTCCTACAATATTAAATTGGGCCCCTTTACTGGATATTAATAATCGATTATTTTCCTTAAGCTTTAAATAAATTTCCTCATCGGGAAGCTCTCTGACGATTTCATAAAATTTTCTAGCCAGGATAGAAATACCTCCGGGATTGATTATTTGTGCCGGGCATTTTAACTGGATTCCCACTTGTAAATCAGTGGCCACTACCCGGACCCCTTCCCCGTTGGTTTCGATCAGAACATTGGAGAGAATGGGCATGGAACTTCTTTTTTCTACTATCCCTTGAGCTGTTTGTAAGACATCCAAGAGAGATTGTTTGGGTATGGTCAATTCCATAGACATTCTCCTTTTATTTTTCTGATTATTGTTATTAAGTTTTTTTAAAAAAGAATATTAGTTATAATAAATAGGGTTCATATCGAGAATAACAAAAATATCTTTTTGAAATAATTAATTAAAGAATAGATAAAGCCTTTTTAATCAGTGTTTAATAACGCCTGAATAACTTAAAAATATAAACTTGCCGGAAAGGAAAGAACAAAGATTTCCCTGTTTTTATTCAGTTAATTCATCTTTTTAAAAAATTAGATAATTTACTGATTCCTCAAAGAAACTGGTCAAATACTTAATATAAGAAAAAAAAAATAAAAGCAACTTAAAAGTAGACTGTTAAAGGAATACCGTTGATAACTTTACCTATTTCCTTGACAAAAACGAGAAGGTCTTTTAAGGAAGGGTGGCAAAGGACGAAATATAATGGAAGAAAGAAAAATAGTTTTTAATCCGGATAAAATTGAAGTTTTAGTTCCCCAAGGAGAAAATTTGTTACGGGCGGCCATGCGGGCCGGTATCCATATCAATGCTTCTTGCGGCGGTGAAGGGGTTTGTGGAAAATGTCGGGTCATTATCGATAAGGGGGAGGTGGATAGTGAAAGGACAGAGAAACTGACCCCGGAAGATTATGCCTTAGGGATAAGGCAGGCCTGTAAGACGAAAGTTATCAGTGACTTGGAAGTAACTATCCCTACGGAATCTCAATTGGACAGGAAGGTTTTGGATAGGGTTCAACCCCGGGCCGGTGCCTGGCAGGTCGTCTCCCAAATTAAAATGGAAGAGTTGATTGTGGACGGAAAAATTTTTCCCCCTTTCGAAAAGAAATACCTGGAGATCAGTCCCCCGACCTTAACAGATAACATCAGTGATCTTTCCCGGGTAATCAGATCTTTAAAACAAACTTATGGGATACATGGGTTAATTGTTGATTTTTTTCCTATTAAAAAATTGGCGGAAGTGTTAAGAAAAGGGGATTGGAGTGTAACGGTAACAATAGGAAATCCTTTGAAAACAGGAGATAAGATTCTACTGATCAATATTGAACCGGGCGATACGACTCAGCAAAATTATGCCATTGCCATTGACATTGGAACGACGACGGTTTGGGGGCAGTTATTAGATCTCAATAGCGGAAGTATTTTGGCTCAATATGCAGAATATAATTCTCAAATAAGCTACGGGGAGGACGTCATATCGAGAATCGTCTACAGCCAGAAACCAGGTGGGCAACAAAAAATGAAAGATCTGATTGTTTCAACCATTAATGGAATCATCAAACAATTAATAAAACAAAATAAAATTCCCCTGGAAAGCATTACCCATATGACCTTGGCTGGCAATACTACAATGACCCACCTGTTTTTAGGGATTGAATCGCGGTACATCAGAGAAACTCCTTATACCCCGCCGATGAATTATATCCCGCCTGTCCGGGCTAAAGAGATAGGGCTCCAGGTGGAAGAGCATGTGGAGGCCTTCTTATTCCCGTCCATTGCCAGTTATGTGGGGGGGGATGTTATTGCCGGGGTCATGGGCTCAGGGATGTCCCGTCAAAACAAGCTTACCCTTTATATCGATTTAGGGACAAACGGGGAAATCGTGATTGGGAATTCCGAATGGATGACCTGCGCGGCCTGTTCGGCCGGTCCGGCCTTCGAAGGAGGTGGTATTAAACATGGGATGAGGGCGACCGAGGGAGCTATAGAAGATTTCAGCGTCAATCCAAAGACCTTCGAACCTATGCTCCTGACGATTGGGATGGTCAAACCCAAAGGGATCTGTGGGTCCGGGTTGATCAATATCGTCGCCGGACTGCTTGAGGCCTGTCTTTTAGATCAAAACGGAAAATTTAAACATGGGTTGAAGACGGACCGTATTCGAGAGGGCAGTGACGGCCAGGAATATGTTCTGGCCTGGGCCGGTGATACCCAAATCGAAAGAGATATCGTGATTACCGAGGTGGATATCGATAATTTGATTCGGGCCAAAGGGGCTATGTATGCCGGATATATTACCCTCTTATGTGAAGTAGGATTGACCATGGCCGATTTGGAAGAGGTCATCATCGCCGGTGGTTTTGGAAATTATATCAATATAGAAAAATCCATCACTATCGGCCTGTTACCCGAATTACCCTTAGAGAAATTCAAATTTATAGGCAACGGATCTCTTTTGGGGGCACGTTTGATCTGTTTTTCAAATGTCTTAAGAAGCGAGATAAAAAATATATTTAATAAAATAACGAATATTGAATTAAGTGAAAATCATAATTTTATGAATAATTATATTGCCGCCCTTTTTTTGCCCCATACCGACAATAACCTGTTTCCCGGGGTTTTTGAAAGGATATCCTGTGTCGAAAGATGGGTGAATTATGTAAAGGATGATAAAAAATGAGTTATACCATAGCCTTAGCAGGAAAAGGGGGGACCGGTAAGACCACTGTGGCCGGCCTTTTGATCCGCTACATGGTAGGAAAAGGCAAAAAACCGGTCTTGGCCGTCGATGCCGACGCAAACGCCAATCTGAATGAAGTCCTGGGGGTTTCGGCCCGCCAAACCATCGGGGATGCCCGGGAGGAGATGAAGAAGGGTGGTCTCCCTGGTATGACTAAAGACATCTTTATGGAAATGCGGATCCAAGAGTCCCTGGTGGAGTCCGAAGGATTTGATCTTATTATTATGGGCAGACCGGAAGGGCAGGGGTGCTATTGTGCGGCCAATACCTTACTTTCCCAATTTATCGAAAAATTATCCCAGAACTATCCCTATATTGTGGTCGATAACGAGGCCGGCATGGAGCATATCAGCCGCTTGACCACCAGGGAGATCGCTGTCTTGTTGATTGTTTCCGACAGTTCCCGCCGGGGCATCCAGGCGGCTATTCGCATAGGGGCCTTGACCAAGGAATTGGGGCTGAAAATAAAAAAAAATCTGGTCATCATCAATCTGGCCGAACCGAAGGATCTCAAGGAAATAAAGGAGTGGGGGGCCCTATTGCAGGAACAGGGGTTGACTCTTTTGGGGGTTATCCCCAAAGATGAACTGATTTATGAGTTCGACAAGGATGGAAGGCCGACCAGTAACCTCCCCGAGCAATCCAAGGCCCGGGCGGCGGCCTTTAAATTATTCGAGGGTTTGTTTGATAATTAGTTTCCATCCGGAAACGACCCTCTTCCCGATGGATACTAATATGGATACTAAATGACCCGAGGGAATTGTTTTTTCTTGACAAAAGAATTATATTCCATTAAGTAAAAAAATTCACATAATTTGACATAATAGTGATATTTCCCTGCCATGCGGCAGGCTTATCTATTGAGAAAGCCAAACCTTCCATTAGAGAATTCCTGCTGTCTGTTTCGGGGTATCTAACCAACCGGTAAAATTCAGAATTTATTATAATTCAGAAAAAGGAGGGAAAACCATTGGCCTTTGAAATTCCTAAAATTTCCTATTCAGGGAAAATAAATGAGGTTGCTATTGGAAAAAAATCCCCTGTTACCGTGGGTGGAGAAACTTCCTATCCCTTTCATTTATTTGAAGGGCAGATGCCCAATCCTCCCAAAATTGCCATGGAAATCTGGGACATGCAGCCGGATGACTGGCCGGAAACCGCCATGGCCCCCTTTGCCGGCGTCTTGAGTAATCCGGCGGCCTGGGCCAAAAAGTGCGTGGAAGACTTCGGCGCGGATGCCGTTGTCATTCAACTCAAAAGTACCGACCCCAACGGGTTGGACAAGGGACCGGAGGAGGCCTCCAAGGTGGTCCAGAAGGTCTTAAAGGCCGTCAAGGTCCCAGTTATCGTCTGGGGGTCCGGCAATGAAAAGAAAGATACCGAAGTCCTCCGAAAGATCAGCGAAGACTGCCAGGGGGAAAATCTGACCCTGGGTCCGGTGGCCGAAGGAAACCATAAGCAGATCGGGGCCTCGGCCCTTGGGTATAATCATACCCTTATCGCCTCCACCCCCATCGATGTCAATCTGGCCAAGCAGTTGAACATCTTGCTGGAAAATTTGGGGGTTCCCAAGGAAAAAATTATCATCGATCCGACCACCGGCGGTCTCGGCTACGGTCTGGAATACTCTTATTCGGTGATGGAGCGGATCCGCATGGCTGCCTTGGCCCAGGAAGACGAAAAGCTCCAATATCCGATGATCAACAATGTGGGCAATGAAGTTTGGAAGTCTAAGGAGGCCAAGCTGACCGCCGAGGAAGCCCCCACTTTGGGGGATGCTGAGAAACGGGGGTTCCTTATGGAGGCCGTGGCCGCCGTATCCTATCTCCTGGCCGGCTCGGATATATTGATTCTTAGACACCCCGATACCGTCAAGCTGGTGAAAAAATTAATGGATCAAATGATAACCGGAAATTCGGATATCAGCCCGGCGGAAATGGCGGCCAAACTGAAGGCCTTGAATGTCAAGCCGGCCGGGGATTTTCCGAAGATAGTCAAGACCAAAATCGCGGCTGCCGAGCCGGCCAAAGAAGAAAAGAAAGCGGCTCCAGCCAAGGCCAAAGAGGCGGCTCCGAAAGCCGCCGCGGCTAAACCGGCCCCGGCCCCCAAGGCCGAAGCAGCAGCAGCGCCTAAGGCAGCGGCCCCCAAGGTAGAAGAACCACCCAAGGTGACGGCCGAAGAAGAGGCAAAAATAAAAGCCGAAGCTGAGGCCAGGGTCAAAGCCGAGGCAGCGGCCAAGGCCAAGGCCGAGGAAGAAGCCAAGGCCCGGGCGGAAGTGGAAGCCAAGGCTAAAGCCGAAAGTGAGGCCAAGGCCAAATTGGAAGCGGAAAAACAGGCCAAAGATGAGGCCAAAACCAAGGCCAAGGCCGAGGAAGAGGCCTTGATCGCGGCCAGGGTGGCGGAAAAAATCAAACGAGAGGCTGAAAAAGGGGTTTGTGTCACCGGACCGAAGGAAATGAAGGCCGCGGAGGTCCAGCTTTCTCCGGTGGACAAACTGCTGGCCCAAATCAATCGCGTCAATAAAAGAACCTAACTTTTTAGGTATAAAAGCTCAAAAGATAGTCCTATGAGACCGTCTGAGTAAGGAGGAACATAATATGGCATCAGAAGAAGCCACTTTGAAGGTTGTTGAAAAAGAAAAGAAAAAGATCAAATCCGAAGACAAGAGTGTTGATACGGCTACCATCCAGATGCTCCATAAAGCCCAGCAGGATGGGGTGGAAACAATCTTTGACCGGGCCGAAACCATGAAACCCTGTAACATCGGCATTCAGGGCACCTGCTGTAAAATGTGCGCCCAGGGTCCCTGCCGCCTTCCTTTGACCAAGAAGGACATGGAAGGAAAAGACACCCGGATGGGACTCTGCGGGGCCACCCCGGAGACCATTGCCGCCCGTAACTTTGTCCGCATGATCGCCGGCGGGGCCGCTGCCCACTCCGACCACGGCCGGGGAGTAGCCGAGGTATTTCTGGCGGCAGCACGGAAACAAACCCATGATTATGCCATTAAGGATGAGAATAAATTAAAAGAAGTCGCCAGGGACTTTGATGTTGCCACAACCGTTTGTGTGGATGGCGAAGATAAAGATCGGGATATCTATGATATCGCCGCCGAAGTCGGCGAAAAGGCCCTGGCGGAGTGGGGCAAACAGGAAGGCGAAATTTATTATGCCAAACGGGCCCCCAAAGCCCGTTATGATCTCTGGAAAAAATTGGATGTCATCCCCCGAGGGATAGACCGGGAGATTGTGGAGATCATGCACCGGACTCACATGGGTGTGGATCAGGACTATGAAAACCTGATGAAACAGGGTACCCGGGCGGCCCTGGCCGACGGCTGGGGAGGGTCCATGATCGCCACGGACCTGCAGGATATCCTCTTCGGGACTCCTTATCCTATCCAGGGGGAAATCAACCTGGGGGTCTTGAAGAAAGACCAAGTCAATATCATTGTCCACGGTCATGAACCCCTGCTTTCCGAGATGATCGTTGTGGCCGCTCAAGACCCGGAAATGCTCCAGTATGCGGCCACCAAAGGGGCCAAGGGGATTGTTCTGGCCGGTATGTGCTGTACGGCCAACGAGATCCTGATGCGACACGGCATGCCCATAGCCGGGAATTATCTGCAGCAGGAATTGGCCATTATCACCGGGGCCGTTGATGCCATGGTGGTCGATGTCCAATGCATTATGGAAAACATTGCCAATGTGGCCACCTGCTATCATACCAAAATTATTACCACCAACACCCGGGCCAAGATGAAATCCGGTGATACGATACATATCCAGTTTGATGAACATCACGCCCTCGAGGACGCCAAACGGATCGTCAAGACCGCGGTGGATAACTTCCCCAACCGAAGAGCCGAGGTGCTGATCCCCAAGGCAAAGGAAAAGATGGTCGTCGGTTTCAGCTATGAGGCCATCAACTACCATCTGGGCGGGACCTTCCGGGGCTCCTATACCCCCTTAAACGACAATATCATCAACGGCCGTATCCGCGGGATCGGCGGGGTGGTGGGTTGTAATAATGCCCGCTGCATGCATGACAGCGCCCACCTGATCGTCGTCAAAGAGCTTTTGAAAAACGACGTCATCGTCCTGACCACCGGCTGTAATGCCATGGCCTGCGGCAAGGCCGGTTTGCTCACCCCGGAATCCGCCAAGGTCTATTGCGGCCCCGGATTGGCCGAAGTCTGCGAGACCGTCGGTATCCCGCCGGTCCTGCACATGGGCTCCTGCGTGGACAACAGCCGGATCCTCATGGCCGCCACCGAAGTGGTCAAGGCCGGAGGGCTGGGCAATGACATCAGCGATCTTCCGGCGGCCGGATGCGCCCCGGAATGGATGAGTGAGAAGGCCATTTCCATCGGGCAATACTTTGTAGCTTCCGGAGTCTATACGGTCTTTGGGGTCAATCTGCCTGTTGAAGGTGCCCCGGTCTTCAAAGACTATTTATTCAGCGGGATGGAAAATGTCTTAGGCGGTAAATGGGACCTGATTGAGGACCCCTATGAAATGGCCCGCAGGATGATCGCTCACATCGATGCCAAACGCAAGGCCCTGGGAATCGACAAGGCCCGGGAACGGGTGCTCATGGATATGGCCGACCGGCAGAAGCTGGAGGCCGTTTAATACCAGGAATCATGAAAATAGGATTCAAGGGGCCGAGGGGTCCAGGATTCAAGTGAAAGACTGGAATTTGAAGCCCTTGAACCCTCGAACCCTGTTTTCAAACTAATGACCTCTTAAGAAAGGAGGAACGTGTTTCATGTCTAAATTAGTTGCTTTTGCCGCCATTCAGGGCGCATACAATATCGTTTCCAAGGCGGAGGGTACCTTGAAAAAGGCCCTGGACAAATACGGGCCTGATCAGAAGGTTGAGTTTCCCAACACCGCCTATTATCTGCCCATTATCTATTCCATCCTGGGGATCCCGGTTAAAACCCTGGGAGAGGCCAAGAAACCCCTGGAGGTGGCCAGAAAACTCCTGCCGGCCCATGTAAAGAATATGTATAATTTGCCATACTTGGGTCCCCTATTGGATGCCGGTATGGCTTCCCTTTTTGCCGAAGAGGTGGCCGAAGCCATTCGCTACTTAGAAGATCCCAATTTTTACTTGGTCAGTGAAGACATTGACGAGGCCTCGGGCAAGATCTGGCTGGGGGCGGCCGAGGATACGGTCTTCCGGAAAAGGGGTGTGGAGTTTGTGGACGGCACGGCCCCGGGTTTTGCGGCCATTGTCGGCGCCGCCCCGGACCCGGAAACGGCCAAATGGATCGCCGAGGAATACCAGAAAAAGAACCTCTATGTTTTTATGTGCGCCAATCAGAACGGCACCACTTTTTCAGAGCAGCTTTTGGAGGCCGGGGTGCAGATAGGCTGGAATACCCGCCTGGTGCCCTTCGGACCGGACATCTCCGCCGCGGTCTTTGCCCTGGGTTTTGCCAACCGGGCGGCCATGGCCTTCGGCGGGATCAAACCCGGCGATTATAAAAAGATGTTGCTCTATAATAAGGACCGGATCTTTGCCTTTGTCAATGCCCTGGGCGATGTCAACGCCGAGTGGGCGGCCAATGCCGCCGGCTGCGTCAACTGGGGCTTCCCGACCATCGCCGATACGGACATCCCGGAGATTTTACCCACCGGCGTCTGCACCTATGAGCACGTGGTGGCCAATGTGAATCACCATGATATGCCCCAGAAGTCCATCGAAATCCGGGGCCTCAAGGTCACCGTGGCCAATGTGGCTATTCCGTTGGCCTACGGACCGGCCTTCGAGGGAGAGCGGGTCCGCAAGGAAGACCTTTATCTGGAGATGGGCGGCGGCAAGACCCAGGCCACCGAGCTGGTCCAGATGGCTGATATGAATGCCATAGAAGACGGAAAGGTGATCGTTGAGGGCCCGGATGTGGGTGATGTCAAAAAAGGAGATCGCCTCCCTCTGGGGATCCTGGTCCAGGTGGCCGGCCGCCAATTCCAGGAAGATTTTGAACCCATTTTAGAGCGGCAGATCCACCACCTGATCAACTATGCCCAGGGCGTCATGCACATCGGACAAAGGGACATTGCCTGGATCCGCGTAGGCGAGCCGGCTATTCAAAAGGGTTTTACCTTGAAGGACATCGGGGTCATCCTCCATGCCAAGTTCCATCAGGATTTCGGGGCCATCTTAGATAAGGTCCAGGTCACCCTGTATACCAAGAAGGAAGACGTGGACAAGCTGACCAAAAAGGCCCGGGCCATTTATCGCACCCGGGACGAACGGGTGGAGAAGATGACCGACGAGAGCGTGGAAACCTATTACTCCTGCACCTTATGTCAGTCCTTCGCCCCCAACCATGTCTGCATGGTCAGCCCGGAGCGGACCGGTCTCTGCGGGGCCTATAACTGGATGGACTGCAAGGCCTCTTTTGAGATTAATCCTACCGGACCCAATCAGCCGGTTTTAAAAGGGGAGTGTCTGGATCCCAAGCTGGGTCAATGGAAAGGGGTCAATGATTTCGTCTATAAGGCCTCCCGTCAAAAGGTGGAAGGCTATAACTTCTACAGCCTGGTCTATGATCCCATGACCACCTGCGGCTGCTGCGAATGTATCGCCGCGGTTCTGCCGACCTGTAATGGGGTCATGACCGTCAACCGGGATTATACCGGAATGACACCCTCGGGAATGAAGTTCACCACCCTGGCCGGGGTCATGGGCGGCGGGGCTTCTTCGCCCGGTTTTGTCGGTCACAGCAAGTACAACATCACCCAGAGGAAATTCATCGTCGGTGACGGCGGTTTGTTGCGCATGGTCTGGATGCCCAAGCAGCTCAAGGAAGAACTCCGTGAACGGTTGATTAAACGTGGGGAAGAGATGGGTTACCCCAACCTGATCGACATGATTGCTGACGAAACCGTAGGCATGTCCGAAGACGAGATCCTGCCCTGGCTCCAGGAAAAAGGCCACCCGGCCGTTTCCATGGAATCCATCGTAGGCTAAATAAAAACAGCGAACAGCGGTCAGCCTTCGGCTCCCTGCTTGGACTTTTTATAAAGTCTAAGCTGAGTGCTAAGAGCTGACTGCTGAATACTTTATATAAGGAGATGAGCATGGGATTAACAGGGATTCAGATTTTCAAGCTGCTGCCAAAAACCAACTGCGGGGACTGCGGGGTGCCGACCTGTTTGGCCTTTGCCATGAATTTAGCCTCTGGAAAGGCGGAATTGGCCTCCTGCCCCTATGTTTCTGAAGAAGCCAAGGCCCAGTTGGCCGAGGCCTCGGCCCCGCCCATTCGGCCTCTGACTATCGGCGCCGGCGATCATCAGGTCAAGACAGGCGGAGAGACGGTCCTTTTCCGCCATGAAAAAACCTTCTTTAACCCTACCGGATTAGGCGCCCTGGTGACCAGCGACATGGGGGAAGATGTTATTTCGGCCAAACTCAGAAAATGGGACACCTATCAATATGAGCGGGTAGGCCTGACCTTGAGACCCGAGCTGGTAGCCATAAAAGATACGAACGGCGATGCCGGCAAGTTCAAAAAAACCGTGCAACAGGTTTTTGAAACCAGCAATTTCAGCCTCATCCTGATGAGTGAGAAGCCCGAAGTCCTAAAAGAGGGCCTTTCGGCCTGTCCGGGCGGAAAGCCCCTACTCTATGCAGCTACCAAGGACAACTGGGAGGCCATGGCTGAAATGGCCAAAAAGGCCAACTGCCCCCTGGCAGTCAAAGGAGATGGTTTAGGGGGATTGATTGACCCGACCGATAAGTTGACCAAGGCCGGGTTGAAGGATCTGATTTTGGATTCCGGGGCCAGGGCAATCAAACAGGTCTTTGAAGACCAGGTGGCTATCCGCCGGGCGGCCCTTTCGGGAAAAGAAAAGGGCTTAGGCTTCCCCACCATCTGCCTGCCCTTTGAGATGGCCAAAGACCTGGAGACGGAGACCCTGATGGGGGCCGTGATGGTCGCCAAATACGGGGGATTGGTCGTTTTTTCCGACTTTGAAGGCCATTCCATCTTTCCCCTGCTTTTGGAACGGTTGAATATCTTTACCGATCCGCAGCGGCCCATGACCGTCACCCAGGGGATCTATGAGATCAACGGGCCGGATGAAAACTCACCGGTCTTAGTCACCTCCAATTTCTCTCTGACCTATTTTATTGTTTCCGGCGAAATCGAAAGCAGCCGGATTCCCAGTTGGCTTGCTATCATGGATACCGAAGGCTTGTCGGTCATGACCGCCTGGGCGGCCGGTAAATTCGTTGGAGATGCCGTGGGGATTTTTATCAAAAAAAGCGGAATCGCCGACAAGGTCAAGCACCGCAATCTGATCATCCCGGGATATGCGGCCTCTATTGCCGGAGATTTGGAGGAGGAATTGCCGGGCTGGACGATTATGGTCGGCCCCAGAGAAGCGGCCCATATTCCCAAATTCCTCCGGGAACTCAAATAAGAAGGCCCAAGGCTCAAGGGGAAAACCCCGGAGTTTCGAGTTTTCAACTTTCAGAGAAAAAAGGAGAAAGACATGCTTACCATAGGCGAAAACCTAAACGTCATCAACAAAGGGATCGGCCGGGCCTTTAAAGAAAAAGATCCCAAGCCTATTAGAGAAATGGCCGAGAAATTGGCTGCCGCCAAGGTGGATTTTATCGATATCAACCTGGGGCCGGCCAGAAAAAACGGGGAAGAACTGATGCCCTGGGTAATTCAGACCGTTCAGGAAGTCACCGATATCCCCCTGGCCCTGGACACTTCCAACATCGGGGCCATCGAGGCCGGGCTCAAGGTGCATAAGGGAAAGGCCATCATCAACTCCATCATGGCCCGTGCAGAACGGTACACGGTTATGCTGCCCATCTGTAAACAATACGACGCCATGATGATCGCCCTTCTCTGGGGACCGGAAGGCCTGCCCCGGGATGAAAACGAACGGGCGTCCTTGGCCGTCGAGCTTTTGTATGCGGCCAACGAGGCCGGGATCCCCAATGAAGACATCTTTGTGGACCCGATCATCACCCCGGTCAACATCCAGCAGCAGCAATTGATGAGTACCCTGACCTTTATGAGCATGCTCCAGGACATCGCCCCGGGGGCCAAGTCCACCTGCGGCCTGTCCAACGTTTCTAACGGGCCCCCTGATCATCTGCGGCCTATCCTCAATCAGACCTACATGATCATGCTGGAACGGAACGGCATGTATTCCTGCATCGTTGACGGCTTTGATGAAAAGATCCTGCAAATCGCCCGGGGCGAGCGGCCGGACATCGTCGAGATCGTCCACAAGGTTATGGACGGGGCGACCATCGAAATGGGCAGTCTGTCCAAAGAGATGGTGGATTACGTCAAAACGGCCAAGGTCATCCTGGGCCAGACCCTATTTTCCGATTCCTGGCTGGAAATCTGATCATTAAGTAAAGACCTTTTTAAATTGGGCGGCCATTTTCTTTTTTGAAAATGGCCGTTTTTATTTGGTGCCGAAGAAAACGCCGATCCCTTTAGTAGTCAGCATAAACTCATATACCTATCCGATTAGTTTCCTACCCCTTTCCAGCCCCGTGCAATAGGCCTGAATCACGAAAGGGTTATCAAAAAAGGGATAACTCCTTTGGGATTGACTTTAACTGTTTGTTATGGTTTAAATTGTTCATCCTTTGGGAATTTAAATAAAGCCGTAAAACGCAATCTGGATCGATTTCCAAAGGATTTTATGTTCCAATTAACCCAGGAAGAATATAAGTCTCTAAGATTCCAATTTGGAATCTTAAAGAAAGGGCGACACGCGAAATATCTACCCTACGCTTTCACCGAGCAAGGGGTGGCCATGAAAGGCCATTCTGCTAAATAGTCTTCAAACCGGAAGCCTCTAACCGACGGAGTGTTCCATGAAACAGTCCGACATGACCCCATTTTCTCAAAAAGAAGATGGGAGTATGGGTTCTATTGCATGTTACAGATAACGGATTAAGGAGACATTAAATATGGCCAAAGCGAGTGGCATCAGAAAAAACAACGGGGCTAATGTGGGCTATGAGGCCGAACTTTGGCAGATGGCCGATGCTTTGCGGGGCAGTATGGATGCTGCCGAGTACAAGCATGTTGTCCTCGGGCTCATCTTCCTCAAGTATATTTCGGATGCCTTTGAAGAACAGCACGCCAAACTGGAAGCGGAGAAGTCACAGGGGGCCGATCCAGAGGACCCGGACGAGTACCGGGCAGTGAGTATCTTCTGGGTGCCTCCCGAGGCGCGCTGGGCACACCTAAAGGCCCAGGCAAAGCAAGCAACTATTGGCCAGCTTGTTGATGACTGCCATGTCGGGCATCGAGCGGGACAATCCCCAGCTTAAAAGTGTGCTGCCCAAAGAATACGCCCGTCCCGCTCTCGACAAGCAGCGCCTCGGTCAGCTCATCGACCTGGTGAGCAACATCAAAGTCGGTGATAAAGAAAGCCGCTCCAAGGATGTGCTGGGCCGGATCTATGAGTACTTCCTCTCCCAGTTTGCCAGCGCCGAAGGCAAGAAGGGTGGCGAGTTTTACACGCCCCGCTGTGTGGTCAAGCTTTTGGTGGAGATGCTCGAACCCTACAAGGGCCGGGTGTATGACCCCTGCTGCGGGTCCTCGGGCATGTTTGTTCAGTCGATTGAGTTCATTCGCGCCCACCGGAGCGGAAACGGCAACGGCGGCAAGGCCAAAGGGGATATCAGCATCTACGGACAGGAATCGAATTATACCACCTGGCGACTGGCCAAGATGAACCTGGCAATCCGCGGCATTGAGGGCCAGATCGCCCACGGCGACACCTTCCACAATGACCGCCATCCCGACCTCAAGGCCGACTATATCCTGGCCAATCCTCCCTTTAATGTCAGCGATTGGCGCGGCGAGTTGCTGCGTAACGACAAGCGTTGGCAGTACGGGGCGCCGCCGGCCGGTAACGCCAACTTTGCCTGGGTGCAGCATATGATCTATCACCTCGCGCCCACTGGTATTGCCGGCTTCGTGTTGGCCAATGGGTCCATGTCTTCCAATCAATCCGGTGAGGGGGAGATCCGTAAGAACATCATCGAGGCCAACCTGGTGGATTGCATGGTAGCCCTGCCGGGCCAGCTCTTCTACTCGACCCAGATTCCCGCCTGCCTGTGGTTTCTGGCGCGCGATCGAAAGGAACGGAAAATTTCGCGACCGTCGCAACCAGATACTTTTCATCGATACCCGCAAGCTCGGCCGCATGGTGGACCGAACCCACCGCGAGCTGACCGATCAAGACATCTCCCACATCGCCGCCACCTATCACGCCTGGCGTGGCAAGCCCAATTCCCCTTCCCCCTCGACGGGGGAAGGTTGGGATGGGGGTGAATATCAGGACATCCCAGGCTTCTGCAAAAGCGCCACACTCGATGAGATCAGGAAACACGGTCATGTGCTTACGCCAGGCCGATACGTAGGTGCGGCGGCAGTTGAAGATGATGGGGAGCCTTTTCAGGAGAAGATGGCCAAACTCACGACCACTCTGGGAGAACAATTTGCCGAGTCGGCCCGCTTGGAAAGGGAAATCAGGAAAAATCTCGACCTCCTTGGATTTAAATTCCGGAGTGAGAGATGAAAGACAGAGCGAAATGGGAGTCACTGACTCCCGAATTGGGCACCCTGGTGCCCGAAATCAAATCTCCGAGAGAGAGATTGAGATGAAGGATTATTTGAATTTTCATAGAATATACCCTCAGATTGTGGGGACAGCGTCCGCACAATTGCACTCCTTGCTTCCTAATGATTTTATGGGCGAATCCCAAAAAGTGCCAACAACGTTGGCAAGATTAGCCCTACCGCCCCAAAGGCTTATCAACAGTTTTTCCTATAGCTGGTATGAAAAGAACGTGATGACTGCTGGCGACAATCCCCCGGTGGGGATCCTGCTTTGTACTCAAAAGGACCATGCCTTGGTCGAATATGCCTTGGCCGGAATTTCCAACCGCCTCTTCATTTCCAAATATCAGCTTAATTTACCGAAAAAAGAGGAAATGCAACGGTTCATTGAGAAACAGATAAAGGTAGTAAGGGATGAAATTTAATATTTGCCAAAAGAAATGGCAGCGATGGCTGGTAATGTAGTCCTGGAAAACTTGGAGGGGTTGGGTTATGGGTGGTGAGTGGATTGAAACCACCATTGGCGCTCAGATCACGCTTCAGCGTGGAATCGACATTACAAAGGCTGAGCAGCGGAAAGGGGTGGTTCCGGTGATTTCTTCAGGCGGGGTATCAAGCTATATAGCCTTGCATAAATAACGCTACATAATTATTGAAACGGATTAAGATATCCAAGGATTTGTGATGAATTTTTTTGCATACTACGAAAAGCAAAAACCAGGGAGTCTTCTAAATCCTCGACCGTTGTAAAATATCTATTGTGAGTGGCGTTAACTCGGGTATGATGCCACAAACGTTCAACGGCATTATAGTCGGGTGAGTAAGGAGGTAAATTAGACACCTGAATATATTTTCGATGAGCCGAAAACCAGTCCCATACTTGGGAATCCTTATGATAGGAAGCATTGTCCTGAATCAAATACATTTTTTGAGGGAAATATCTTTTCATCAATTGTTCCAAATAGTCCAAATAAGTTAAGGCATTGAACACTGGGGCACGGTGGTAAAGAAACCGGGCAGAGTAAACTTCAACCGAGCCAAAATACTTAAGGGTCTTCCGTTGTCCAGTAGTTGGTATAAGGGGTTGACACCCTGTTCGCGCCCAGGTTTGATAAAGAGTAGGGTCTTGACGAAAGCTGGCCTCATCTTCATAAATTAAGACAGACCCTTCTGCTTGGGCTTTTTTTTAATGTTTGGATAGGTATACCGGACCCAACGAGATTGTTTCTCCTGATCGGCACGGGCCAATATCTTTCGAGGCCTTTGAACAGAAAATCCCAACTCGTGGAGGATTTTTGAAACGTGGGCGGGATGGTAAGCAACGGAAAACTCATCTTCAATAACCCTGGCCACCATTGGACTGGTCCAAATACCGGTATTGAATCCATAGGCGATGGGTCCACTGTCCAGAATATCCTCCAACTTTTGGATCTGATATTTCGTGATCGAACAAGGTCTCCCTGGACGGTAGCCTTCCAAAACGCCTTGAAGTCCTCCCTCGGTTTCCCAATTTCGCAACCAGTGCGAAACATTAGAACGATGGACTTTAAGGATATCGGCAATCTGAGGAGCTTTATACCCTTCCAGGTTAAGAAGAATAGCATGCAATCGACGAGAGACTCGAAAGGACCGATCTTCAACGGCTTCCTTGTACAATTGAAATATTTTTTGATAATGCCTCTTGTCACTTTTGAGTTGTTTCGCTTTCATGGCATCTCACCTCCGATGCCATATTATAACATGTAGCGTTATTTATGCAAGGCTATATATCACGATACTGCAGCATCATTGAGGCCGGGGGTGGTGTTAGGACGCAAGGGAGTTGTTGGTAGCGTTTACTATATTCCATCAGACTACTGGCCGCACGACACGACGCTTTGGGTTAAGGACTTTCATGGAAACGATCCGAGGTTTGTCTACTATTTTTTTCGGTGGTTGGCTCCACGTCTTGCAACCATGGATGTCGGTTCGGCAAACCCAACACTGAATAGGAATCATGTACATCCGATGGAAATACGATGGCCTCGTCAACTTGACGAACAACGCGCCATTGCCCATATCCTCGGTACGATAGACGACAAGATCGAGTTGAACCGGCGGATGAACGAGACGCTGGAGGCCATGGCCCGCGCCCTTTTCAAGTCCTGGTTCATTGACTTTGACCCCGTCCGCGCCAAGTCTGAAGGCCGAGACCCCGGCTTTCCTAAAGAAATTGCCGAACTTTTTCCTGATCATTTTTGTGCACGCTACCTATTTATGAGCTAAAAAAGGGGTAAAATTGGGTGACACTTTTGGTTGATATGAACCTTGATATACCCCTTAGATCGGAGCCAAGATTCCACCGCGATCCTCCAAGCTGATTCTCTGACAGCCTGTCCGGATTGACTCATTGCCGAGAGGATCCTCTCGACCCTTTCCATCACCCAATCATAGATTTCCCTCCTTTTCCGCTTCGTAAAAGCCGGCCTATTGCCAGATTCAAAGAACGCCTGGCAGGATGTCTTCCCGTTCAGACAAGACCGGATCTGATGGTTCAGATCGTTGACCGCAGCCTCCGCATACGCCGTGATATGCCCCCCGGGATCGAGTAGGCCCTGCATAAGCTTCTTGCCTAAGCAACTCTTTACCTCTCGTTGCGACTCCTCGATCGCTCCATTATACGGTGCGTAATACTCAGGATTGTTCAAAGGCAGAACAAAGGATTCAGCTAACACATCGTTAATGGCGCTGTGGTTCATATTTCCCCCGTTATCCCGCTTCAATACCAGAGGGGCGCCATACCGATCAAACTGCTCGCTCAGATACCCGGCGACCCCTTCTCCTACCGGATACCCTCCGGCCATTGGCAAAAACTTGTACCGTGAACCCAGATCCTGAGTATTGTGCAAATAGATTTTACGAGCCAGGCCCAGGTCATATTCCGTGAAGTCCATGGCCCACACTACCCCTGGCGTTAGCCATTCGATCCGCCGCATCTGCTTCCGACGATCCGCCTCCAGGTCTTGCCTCACCCGCTCCACCATCCACCCCAACTCCCGCCGTGACACACTGAGACAGTATCGTCGGTATAAGTCTGTCGTTCCCGCGCTCCGTTTCACCCCATGATCTAACAATTGAATCTCTGTGTCAAGAACCGAAGGATCAAACGGTTGCACCTTCTTTGGACCCGGACGATTGAGTAAAACAACGTTTCCCCGAATCCGGCAGCGCCATCGGTTAAAACTCGCCAAGGGGATCTGAAGCGTCTTACAGATCACCCCATAAGGTATCCCTGCCCGTCCCTTCATACTCTCAATAATCTCCACAATCCTTCTTATAACCTCTTGCCGATCGATCGGTTTTTTTTGTGTCCCTGTCACGAAACGTGTCAAAGTCTGCCAGCAGATCCTTGATCTCGATGGTCTTCTCAGTCAGATCCAGTTTCTTCTCTAACTCCTGGATCCGCTCCCGCAGGGCCTCCTTCTCTTTGTCCACAGGTACAGGCGGTCTTCCCGCAGGATGATTCTCCAAGGCCAGGGCCATGGCTTTTAGCGACTTCTCCTCCCACTCGTAATAGGTCTTGCGCGACACCCCCAGCAGCTTCGCCCCCTCCTTGGCCGTTAAGGCTCCACTGCGCACCTGGAGAATCACTAGCGCTCGCTCCCGTGCAAGCTTTTTGTCCTTCTCTATCAAAGCCCTCTCGTGCCGCCTTTCCTTCATATGGAATCTCCCTGAAGACCATCAGACCTTCTTCTCGGCTGCAACTTCCCGCGTCCCCCCTGGCTTGGCCACCGGGCTCCCTTGCAGTTTGACTAAACGCCGTTCCAACCCCTTTATCGCCCCTCCCTTGATCTTCCGCTCCAACAATACCGCAAGACGCGGGTTCAACGCCACCCCTTTCTCCACCGGGACCCGAGACTGCAGCGCCAAGAGCATCCCCTCCATTGCCCGGTCCTGCCACTGGTTCAATATACTCCAGGTGATTCCCAACTCCCGGCAAACCTCCCCGGGTTGCCGTCTCTCCGTCCACACCGCTAACACCGCTCGGCATTTCTGCTCCGCCGGATGGCCCAACCTCCCTTTCTTCTCTTCCGTTCCCGGCTTCTCCACCTTCGGCTTTTCTATCTTGTCCATCGGTCTCCTCCCTTTCAATCGTCTCCATAGAATCTCTCTTTTCTCCTCCGGCGGTGACCTCGTAGACCATCTCCTGCTTCCCACCGCCTTCCTCATCGTCCACCATCAAACGCAACTTTCCTTTCTCCGCCCGTAGCACTACCGACTGCCCTTCCATCCGTCCCACCATGTAAAATGGTTCTCGCGGTTTCCCTCGCAACGCCATCTCCAGAACATTCTCCGCAATCCCTTGCTCCATCGTCTTCCTTAACTCCGTCTGAATCTCAAAATACCGATCCGCAGGGCATAACCCCCCAATCCCTTGATGGGGCCGCTTGTGGTTATAATACCGTATCCATTGACGCATCCTCTCTCTGGCCTCCTCGAAACTTCCAAACTGCGCCCGGACCAGAAACTCCTCATAGACCGTCTTCCAAAACCGCTCTATCTTCCCCAGCGTCATCGGATGGTGCGCCTGTGATTTAATGTGCTTCACTCGGTCCTTCCCTAACTCCCGTTCAAACCGGGTCGTTCCCCGCCAGTTCGTATATTGCCGCCCCCGGTCCGTCAGCATCTCCTTCGGGACCCCGTACTCCCCAATCGCCCGACGATACACCTCTAACACCTGATCCGCCGTCTGGCTCCGGTATAACTCCAAACCCACCATATACCGCGAGTAATCGTCGATAAACCCAATCAAATAGGCATACCGGCCCCCCAGACGAAAGGTAAAGATATCCGACTGCCACAATTGATTCGGTGTTGACCGTTCAAAAAACCGAGGACGGGTGATGTTGTGCTGGCGTTTCTTCTTGGAAGGAACAATCAATGATTCTGCCCGCAGCGTCCGACGGACCGTTTCCGGGCTGGCGCTGAGGAAGAAACGCACGCTTTAAAAGATGGGAAATCCGTTTGACACCAAAAAAGGGCTTCTCGCTTCTTGATCTCGACAATCTTCTCACGTATGGGTCCGGGAAGCTTCCCTCGACTCCCCCCCGGGACAACCCCTTTCCGTAACCCCGCTTCTCCCCGTTCCTCATACGCCTTCACCCAACGACGAATAACGTCTTGACTGCATCCTACCTCCTTACTCAACAGAGAAACCGGGATCCCTTCTTCCAACATCAACTTCACACAACGAAGCTTGAACTCCAACCCATACCGCTTCCCATACCGGCTTTCTTTCCCTTTACTCTTCTTCTTAACTTCTTTTACATCTTCCATGATGACACTCCTTTCTCCCTCTCAGGAGTGTCACCCATTTTACCCTTGTTCTTTATCTCATGATCTGGTAGTTAGCA
This sequence comes from uncultured delta proteobacterium, assembly GCA_963838485.1. Taxonomy (GTDB): domain Bacteria; phylum Desulfobacterota; class RBG-13-43-22; order RBG-13-43-22; family RBG-13-43-22; genus RBG-13-43-22. Next base: position 49,490 of record CAWIRY010000106.1, read on the forward strand.
CAAGAATCGGGCTATCGAGGCCGCTCAGGTGATTGAGGAGTTGATCGGCCTGGCCAGGCAAATGCGGGAGGCCAACGCCCGAGGTGAGGCCATGGGGCTGAGCGAAGACGAGGTGGCTTTTTACGACGCCTTGGAAACCAACGACAGCGCCGTGAAGGTGCTGGGTGACCAAGTGCTGCAGGCTATCGCCCGGGAGCTGGTAAAAACAAACAGTACGGGCCAACGTCACCATCGATTGGACCGTCCGGGAGAATGTACGCGCCCAATTACGGGTCCTGGTAAAACGCATCCTCCGCAAATACGGCTACCCCCCTGACAAACAGGAAAAAGCAACCCAGACAGTCCTGGAGCAGGCAGAGGTGCTTTCAGAAGAATGGGTACAGGCGTGAAGATGGATTTATTCAGGATTCTTTTTAAGCGAAAAATAGAAATGGGGTCGGACCGGACGAACGGGATAAATTCTAAAAACAAGGACTTTTGCTAGAAGATATTAGAAAAATGGATTCCAATAAAGTTGATCTGTTATTAAAATATATTCTCACAGCGGCGGGACAGGAAGATTATGGGAATCGGGAAGTGGGGCCTATCCATTTGATCAAGTACGTTTATTCGGCGGATTTGGCTCAGAAGGATGTCTGAAGCTCGCAAGGAAAAAATTGTCAAAGAGAAATTGAACAAAGGAGCCGACTGATTCGTGTTTAACACAAAGGGAGTTAGGAGAAAGCCGAATTTATACATCATTGCCGGTCCGAATGGATCGGGGAAGACCACCTTTGTAAAACGGTTTTTGCCTTTACTTGACTCTTGGATGCTGTTCGATAATTCCGGCGATCTACCGATGGTTATTGCCAAAGAGACAGATGGAGTCAAAACAATTCTTGATGAAACCCTGTTTGCAGAAATAACGAGGAAGTTGGAGGTATTATGAAGCGTCCTTCCAGTCGAAAGCAGTTGTTAGAAAAAATGCCCCTGGATATCAAGGCGGAGCTGGCATTGAGAGAGGCGGTTGCCGGAGCCATTGCCGAGCATAAACTGAGAGGCCGACCCATCATAATTTGGAGGGATGGAGAGGTGGTTTCTATACCGCCGGAGGAGATAGCCATTACTTCAGCAAAAGGTGTTCAACCCGATCGGCAGAGATCCGAACAACTCTACATAAAAGAAAAAAATCAACCATACGGCAAAATAAAAAGACAGCCGAAGCAATAAGACGGCAGCTTCTTTGGTCCTGAATCACGACAACCGGAACATGAAGAACTTTAAAGAAAAAATTCAGGCCAAGCTGGCAGAAAAGAAATTACAAAAGCAGCAAATCACATTGTCAAAGCCGCCCCGCTATGATGATGTTTTTTTTGAAGGAGTGAAGTGGCTGGACAGCCTGGCAGTTCCCAAAGGCTGTGGAGATAACAAAGGTAGAAACGCCGGGAAAAATTCTTGATTACTTGTTGGCATAGGTATAATTTTGCTCAAATCTGATATAGTTGGGGCAGGATATTAAGCTGAGAAGGGTATATTGATCATCCAACCAGGAAGGAAGAACATGAACATGAAGGTGTTATTTATTATTTCTACCGATGAAGGTGAAACCATTTACAATGCAATGAGGTTAGCTAATATTGCCGTGAAAAAGGGCGATGAAGTCAGTGTATTTATGCTCGGCAAAGGCGTTCTTTATGAAAAGAGTAGCAATGATCAATTCAATGTCATTGAACAGGTCAATGGATTTGAGGGAGATTTTTATGTTTGAGGAGTTTGCTTAAAATCCCACGGTCTGGAGGGATCAAGCAGTTGCCCCATAGCTTGGATGGATGATCTGTACGAACTGGCTAAAGAAGCAGATAAAGTGTTGACTTTTTAAAAAATGAAGTCCTTCGAGTATTCCCTTTTCCCTTGAAAAGATTTTCCTTTGAGAGAAAAATTGCCGGGGGATGAAATAGAGTGTAATGGTCGTTTTTGTTAAAAAACTTGATATTTGTTAAAAAACTTGATATTCTTACAGATTATCTATGATTTTTGCTTAAGGAGTAACTATGTTTTTAGACCCTCTCCTGGGAATTTTTTCCAATGATCTGGCCATTGATTTGGGGACGGCCAACACCCTGGTTTATGTCAAGGGCAAAGGCATTGTCTTGAGTGAACCCTCGGTGGTCGCCGTTCGCAAGGATAACCGGGGTTATAATAAAGTCCTGGCCGTGGGCAAGGAGGCCAAATTGATGCTCGGCCGAACTCCGGGCAACATTGTGGCCATCAGGCCCATGAAAGACGGCGTGATCGCCGACTTTGAAGTGACCGAGGCCATGCTGCGTCATTTTATCCGCAAGGTCCACAACCGACGTACCTTGATCCGTCCCCGCATCATCATTTGCGTGCCTTCCGGTATCACCCAGGTCGAAAAGAGGGCGGTCAGGGAATCCGCGGAATCGGCCGGGGCCCGCGAGGTTTATCTCATTGAGGAACCCATGGCCGCCGCTATCGGGGCCGGTCTGCCCATAACCGAGCCGACCAGTAATATGGTGGTGGATATCGGGGGAGGGACCACCGAGGTGGCGGTCATTTCTCTGGCCGGGATTGTTTTTAGTAAGTCGGTCCGGGTGGGAGGAGACAAAATAGACGAGGCCATTCTGCAATATGTCAAAAGGAAATATAATTTATTGATCGGAGAAAGAACAGCCGAAGTCATCAAGACCACCATCGGCACGGCCTATCCCCAGGATGAGCCGGAATCGATCGAGATTAAAGGGAGGGACCTGGTCTCGGGCATCCCCAAGACCTTGACCATCGATTCGGAAGAGGTTCGCCTGGCCATTTCCGAGCAGATCGATACGATCATCGAGGTCGTCAAGATGGCCCTGGAACAAACCCCCCCTGAGCTGGCTGCCGATATTGTGGACCGGGGGATTTTCCTCACCGGAGGGGGGGCCTTGCTGAAAAATTTGGATATCCTTTTGCGCGAGGAAACCGGCCTGCCGATCATTATTGCCGACGATCCCCTTTCGGCCGTGGTCTTAGGGTCCGGAAAGACCCTGGAAAATATTGAATTATTAAAGGAGGTCTCTATTTAAAGAGCAGTCCCTTTAAAAATGCCGCACGTACTTATTGTTCATCCCGCTTCCCCAGGGACAGCGAGGAAGATCAAAGTTATAGGAACATTGGGTGGTTATTAAAAGACTTCGAACCGTTCTGATTGTCTGGCTTGCCCTGTTGGCCCTTCTGGCCTTTTTCCCTTCCCTTTCCCAAACCGGACGGGACTATTCTCTTGTGGAAAGTTCCTTAGTCGATGGGATCCTGCCAGTCTTTGCGGTTTTTACGGCTGTCCAAAAAACCCTGAGATCTTGGTGGACCGAAATTGTTTTTTCCAGCCAGACTCATCAGGAAAACGACCGCCTTAAAAAAGAACTCCTTCACCTGAAAACGGATAATATTCGTTTAAGGGAATTGGCTTCAGAAAATGAGAGGCTCAGAACACTCCTGCAGCTTAAGGAACAGTTGCCCGGTCCCTCACAGGTAGCTGAGGTGGTGGGAAGCGGCCCCAGTCCTTTTTTACAAATTTTTTATATCAACAAGGGCCGGAAAGATGGACTGGTCCGCGGTATGCCCGTAATCCATCCCGATGGGGTCGTTGGGCGGTTGGAGAAGACCTCGGGCCATTATGCCCAGGTGGTCTTATTAGACGATCCGAGTTTTGCCGTGGATTGTCTTTGTCAACGATCCAGGGTCCGGGGTATTTTGACCGGTATCCCCGGGGAAGGAAAATGCCAGATTAAATATGTACCCCGAAACGAAGACATCCGACCCGGTGATATTATCGTCACCTCGGGTCTGGACCAGCTCTACCCGAAAGGCATGATCCTGGGCAGAGTCCTAAAGGTAGTCTCGCAGGTCCAAGGGAATTTTCTTTTCGTCGAAGTGGTTCCGGAATGCAAATTGTTGCAGCTTGAAGAGGTCCTGATCCTCCAAAAGAAACCCCCCCTGCCGGATCAGGAGGAATCCCAAGATGGTTAAGGACTTATTCCTCTTTTTGGGTCTGGGGCTGATCTCCCTGGTCCTTCAGTCCACCTGGCTGTCCGGGCCATGGGTCAATCCATTCCGACCGGACCTGATTTTTATCCTGATCATCTTTTTGGGGACTTTGAATCGATTGGGCCTGGGGCTGGTCGTAAGCGTCCTTTTAGGAATGCTGGTGGATGTCTTGTCCTGGGGAGGGCTGGGCCTGGCCATGATTTTATACCCCCTGATCTTTTGGATATTCTCCTATATTGGCACCCGGACCAATATTCAATCGTCGGCCTTTTCCGTAATCGCGGTCTTGGTTTTTCAGATTATTTACGGTTTTTTGGTCCATTTTTTTCTAAGCCTTTCCCGGGACCTGGATTTTTTCAGACACCTGTCCTTTTTGATTGTGGTTCAAGCCGTCATCACCATGGTGGTAAGCATCCCCTTACTTTCTATTTTTAAGGCCTTTTTGGGGAAAAAGCCCTCTTTGAGTTGATGTCTCCATTCACCTTGATCCAAAAAGAAGAACCGGCCGACCTGCAAAGACAATTTTTGGTGGCTGCCTTTGTGATCCTGGCCATCTTTTTTGGACTGGCCGGCCGCTTCTGGTTCCTCCAGATCGCCAAGGCCCCGTATTTTAAAAAATTATCGGAAAACAACCGTACCCGGGTCCTGGATATTCCTCCCTCCCGGGGCATTATTTCCGACCGCCAAGGAGTCATGCTGGTCAATTCCCGGCCTTCTTTTAATCTCTACGTCATTCCCGATGAAGTTAAAAACTGGGACTTGCTTAAGGTCCAACTCTGTAAACTCCTCGACATGGACCAGGAACAGGTTGAGCAGCGCCTGGCCCAGAAAAAGGCCAGCCCCATTCACCCCATTCCGATCAAACTGGATATAGACCAGGATGAATTGGGCCGGTTGGAGACCTTTAAGTATCTCATGCCCGGGATCTATCTCGAAGTAAGTCCCCAGAGGAATTATCCCCTGGGACCGGTGGCCCCCCACGTGATCGGTTATCTGGGAGAGATAACCCAAAAACAACTTAAAAGCGGTCTTTATCCGGATAACCGTATGGGCGATTTTATCGGCCAGTGGGGATTGGAAAAGGAATGGCAGGCCGAGTTAGGGGGAAAAAAGGGCGGGCGGATCATGGAAGTGGATGCCTCGGGCCAGGAGATTCAACTCCTCAATACCCGGGAATCCATGGCGGGAAATAATCTGGTCACTACCCTGGATTGGAATCTTCAAAAGGTGGCCCAGGAGGCCTTAATGGGGAAACAGGGGGGCGTGGTGGTCCTAAAGCCGACGACCGGGGAGATTTTGGCCATGAGCAGCTCTCCGGCCTTTGATCCTTCCACCTTCACCCGAAAGCTTTCGGCCAAAGAATGGAACGCCTTTTATGCCGATCCTAAAAAACCTTTTCAAGACCGGGTCATTCAAGGACAATATCCGCCAGGGTCGACCTATAAAATGATTACCGCCCTGGCCGGGTTGGAAGAAAAGGTGATCGACCCGGAGACCGGTTTTTATTGCAACGGCGCACTCCCCTTTGGAAATCGGGTCTTTCATTGTTGGAGAAAAGGAGGACATGGACTGGTCAGGTTGCACAAGGCCATCGTTCAGTCCTGCGATGTCTATTTTTATAACGTAGGTATTCGCCTGGGAGTGGACCGCCTGGCCCATTACGCCCAGCTTTTAGGATTGGGGAAACCGACCGGTATCGCCCTATCCTCGGAAAAAGGCGGCCTTATTCCCACTTCCGCCTGGAAACTCAAGCGCTACAAGACACCCTGGCAACCAGGAGAGACCTTGTCTCTGGCCATCGGGCAGGGTTATAATTTGACCACCCCCTTGCAAATGGCCTCGGTGACGGCGGTTATTGCCAATGGGGGGACGCTTTATCGACCTTATTTGATCGAACGCCTGATTTCGCCCGAAGGAAGGGTGATCAAAGAAATTCACCCTCAACGTGAAAGGCAGGTGCCCATAAGACCGGAATATCTAAGAATGATCCGTGAAGCCATGGCCGGCGTGGTAAACGAACCCGGGGGGACCGGCGGGGCGGCCCGCTTGCCGGGGGTGGTGGTGGCCGGGAAAACGGGAACGGCCCAGGTGGTTACCCTGGGAAAAAGGGGGGGCCGGGATCATGCCTGGTTTGTCGCCTTTGCCCCTTTGGAAAATCCCCAGTTGGCCGTGGCCGTTGTGGTGGAACATGGAGGTCACGGCGGTGAGGCCGCAGCCCCCATAGCCCGCAAGATATTTGAGGCCTATTTCCACTTGCCGCCCAGGAGAAAGGCCCCCACTTCCAACACTACCGAAGAAAAAGCCCCTTCGCCGGCTGAGGATGAAAACCTTGATTGACCGCCGATGTATTCAGAATTTCGATTGGTCCTTGCTTTTACTGACCCTCATTTTGATGGCTATCGGGGTGGTCAATCTCTATTCGGCCACAATCCAGGCGGATGCAGGAACAGGGACCCCCATATATCTTAAACAAATCTATTGGTCTGGGTTCGGGTTCCTCCTGTTATTAGTCGTCCTTTTTTTTGATTACCATTTGTTGCTTTCCGTGGCCTATCCCCTCTATTGGATCTCCATCCTCCTTTTGATCGGCGTACTTATCTTCGGGCGAGCCATTTCCGGTTCCCAGCGCTGGTTGACCCTGGCCTCTTTTTCCTTTCAGCCTTCGGAGCTGGTTAAGGTTTCTTTACTCCTGGCCCTGGCCAAATATTTTTCCCAGAACGAAGTCAACCATCGTTACGGTTTCCGGGACCTTTATATCCCCTTCGGCATGGTCCTTTTACCGGCCCTGTTGATCATCAAACAGCCGGATTTGGGAACGGCCCTTTTGTTGATGCTGGTCAGTATTTCCCTTTTTCTTTTCTTAGGAATAGAATGGAAGACCTTGTTTATTTCTGTTGGAAGCGTTCTCCTGTCCTTACCCTTCTTTTGGTTTTTCCTTAAGGATTATCAAAAAAAAAGGATTCTTATTTTCCTCCAGCCGGAATCGGATCCATTAAGGGCCGGCTATCATATCATCCAATCCAAAATTGCCGTAGGATCCGGGGGATTTTGGGGAAAAGGTTTTTTAAAAGGGACCCAGGGGCAACTCCATTTTTTGCCCGAACAACATACTGATTTTGCCTTTTCCGTTCTGGCGGAGGAATGGGGTTTTGTTGGTTCTCTGATAGTGGTCACCCTATTCTTGTTCTTGATTTTATGGGCCTTAAATATTGCCCGCCAGTCCAAAGACCGCTTCGGTATGACCTTGGCCCTGGGTATCTGCTTGCTCTTCTTCTGGCAGAGCTTAGTCAATATGGGCATGGTAGTCGGATGGGTCCCGGTCGTCGGGGTCCCCCTGCCCTTTATCAGCTACGGGGGCTCTTCGATCATGGCCAGCCTGATCGGAATCGGGCTGCTGTTAAACATCCATATGCGGCGGTTTATTATTCAGTCATGAACGATCAATCCCCATCACATCCGCTGATTCTGGCGCCGGCCGGCAACAAAGCCAGTTTTCTGGCCGCCCTGGCCGCCGGGGCGGACGCTATCTATTGCGGTTTAAAACAGCTTTCGGCCCGCATGGAAGCCAAAAACTTTTCCCTGGATGAACTGGCCGGGTTGACCGATCTGGCCCATCTTAAAGGGACCCAGGTCTATGTCACGCTCAATACTTTCATAAAACCGGATGAACTGAATCAGGCCGGAAAATTTATGGACGATTTGAACCGTCGGGTCCATCCCGACGCCCTGATCATCCAGGATTTGGCCCTCATCGAGCTCGCCCGGCAGACCGGATTTTCCGGCGAGATTCACCTTTCCACCCTGGCCAATATCAGTTTTGCCGCCGCCCTGCCGCTGATCAGCCGCATCCCTTTTGTACGCCGGGTCATCCTTCCCCGGGAGCTTAACATCGATGAAATTAAACAGATGGCCGGCCTTTGCCCGGAGAGGCTCGGGTTGGAGGTTTTTATCCACGGGGCCCTATGTTACGGCGTATCCGGCCGATGTTACTGGAGCAGTTTTTTGGGGGGGAAAAGCGGACTGAGGGGCAGGTGCGTCCAACCCTGCCGGCGTCTCTACCAACAGGATAAGACCTCCAAACGGTATTTTTCCTGTCAGGACTTAAGCCTTGATGTGCTGGTCAAACTCCTTTTGGCCCTTCCGGCCATTAAGGCCTGGAAGATCGAAGGCCGTAAAAAAGGCCCTCATTATGTCTATTACATCGTCCGGGCATACCGCCTTTTTCGCGACCATCATCCGGATCCCCAGGCCCGAAAGGAGGCCCTTTCCCTGCTCTCCCGGGCCCTGGGCCGGACCGGGACCCATTACGGAATCCTTTCTCAACGGCCTCAAAATCCGATTCAATTAGAGCGGCAGACCGGCTCCGGGCTCTATGTCGGGCAGGTCTCGGGAGAGGGCAAAAGGGCTTACGTGGAGATGAAGGAGGAGCTCTTTCCCGGAGATGCCTTGCGAGTCGGCTACGAAGATGAACCCGGGCATGGCCTTTTAAAGATCGACCGCCCGATTTCAGCGGGCAGCCGATTTTTTCTAAACCAGGGAGCCAGGCTAATGCCGCGGAAAGGGGCTCCGGTTTTTTTAACCGACCGCCGGGAGACGGATTTAGTCGAAAAGATGGCCAAATTAGAATTAGAAATCAGGCCCGCCGGCCTTGGCAATCAACGACCTTCCGCTTTTCAGGCCAGACTTCCCGAAAGGCCGGTATCCCCGATAAAAGCCGTTGACCAACAGGTCTTTCGGTCGCCCCCGAAACACAGCCGGGCCAGGGAAGAAACCGGGATCTGGCTGTCTTTAGAGTCCCCTCAGAAAGATTTTTTTGACCGGGATGTCTGGTGGTGGCTGACGCCTACGCTCTGGCCCAGGGAGGAGGATGATCTTAAATTTTTGATCGATCAATTGCTTAAAAAGGGGTATCGCCGGTTTGTCCTGAATGCTCCCTGGCAGATCATCTTTTTCCGGGACCCCCAAAAGCTATCCCTGTGGGCCGGCCCTTTTTGCAACTTGAGCAACCCCTTAGCCATTAAGCAGATAAAATCTTTTGGTTTCTCCGGTGCCCTGCTCAGTCCAGAAATGGGCCAAAAAGATTTCCTGGCCCTTCCAGGACAAAGCCCCCTGCCTTTGGGGATCGTCCTTTCCGGCATCTGGCCCTTGTGCATTTCCAGAATTAATTCCGAACACCTGAAGCCGAACCAATTATTTCAAAGCCCGAGGGGTGAAATGGCCTGGTTGAGTTCATGGGATTCCAATTACTGGATCTATCCCAACTGGGGGCTCAATTTGATGGCTTTCCGTAAGCAGTTGGAACAGGCCGGATATCAACGTCTTGTCCATCTGAACGAACCGATCCCGCCGGGAGTGACCCTGAAAGACCGTCCGGGGAATTGGAACTGGAAAATCGGCCTTCAATGATGATTCTGGAAGGTTCAACCCGATTCAATATTTCTCCCAACCGCTCCCCTTTCTGACACTGGGTCTGGTAAAAATCCAGATAATGATTCAGCACCTTGAGCATTTCATTTTTCGAATAGATTTTCCCCAGGTCCTTTCCCAACTTCGGATGGCGGCCCAGTTTGCCGCCCACCAGGACGCGAAAGCCCTGGGTATCTTCTTCTAAGGTCTTGGTGGGGCAGGCGGTAATACATTGCCCGCAGGAGAGGCATTTTTCAAAATCAATGGTCGGGAAATCCTCTTCCTCCTTCAGGGTGATCGCCCCTTCCTGACAGGCCTCGAGGCAGGCGCCGCATTTGGTGCAGGCCTCTTCGGTCAGCCTGGGGCGTTTGGCTCCGATGATTCCGAAATCGACGATCTGGGGGCGGGAACAGGCGTTGGGGCAGCAGGAAAGGGAGACCCGAAATTCGTGGTGCATTTTTAGCGGCCCTTGAACACGCTCTTTTAAAAAGGTCCGAAGGTCCCTCTTCAAAATTTCTTTTTCTATCTCCGGGGCGATCCCTTCACAGTCCACGGCCCGGTTGGGGCAGCCGGAGGGACCGAAGCAGGTCTCCACCTGGAAGCCTTTGACCTCCTGGTCCATCTCTTTCAGAAAGCGTTTCTGGCTGGCTTGGACGTGTTCCGGGGTCACCAGCGAGCTGCCGGCCTTTTTCGCTTCCTCTTCGACCTTCTTTTTAACTTTTTTGCGAACAAAAAAGGGGACCCGGGAGACCGCCTCTTCCGCTTCTTCGGTCCATTTCATCTTATAATCCTTTTCACTACTGTCCCAACGTTTAATTTTTAACGGGGCCTAAGTTTATAAAATTACGATATTTATAAGCCAAAATGTTATTTATCGATTTGAAAAAAATTTCTAAATATGGTCATACTTCTACAAAAATGGAGAAGGAGATGGCCTATGAATTCCGGGAAAACAATTTTCGCTCAACTGATGGATTTCCTGCCAGCGTACGAATTTCGAAAATGTGTCGAGCAGTACGATGGCCATTACAAAATAAAAAGTTTCTCTTGTTGGGATCAATTTCTGTGCCTGGCCTTTGCTCAACTGACTTATCGAGAAAGCCTTCGGGATATCGAAGCCTCCTTGAGAGTGCCCCAACCGAAACTATATCACCTGGGCTTTCGCGGCCAAGTCTCACGCGATACTCTGGCCAACGCCAACCAAGTCAGAGATTGGCGCATTTATGCCGATTTCGCTCAAGTGCTCATCCATATCGCCCGATCTCTTTATGCCAACGAAGATTTCGGTCTCGAATTGGATCAAACTGTTTACGCTCTGGATTCCACGACCATCGATCTGTGTCTGTCCCTTTTCCCTTGGGCAAAATTCCGCAAACGAAAAGGGGCCGTGAAGTTGCATACCCTCCTGGATTTGCGAGGGAGTATTCCTACCGTGATCTTTATTACTCACGGAAAAGTCCACGACATACAAATCCTCGATCATCTATGGAAAGAACCAGGGGCCATTTATCTCATGGATCGTGGTTATGTCGATTTTGCACGTCTTTACAAAATCCATCAATCCATGGCCTTCTTTGTAACTCGGACCAAAAGCAATTTCAATTTCAACCGTCTTTATTCTCACCCCATCGACAAGTCGTCTGGACTTCAATGCGATCAAACTATTGTCCCGATGAACTTTTATGCCAAGAAAGATTATCCGGAAAAACTAAGACGCATCCGTTTCTTCGACCTCGAAAAAAACAAGCATCTTGTATTCTTAACCAACAATTTTATTCTGCCCGCTTTGACTATCACCGAACTCTATCGATGCCGTTGGCGAGTAGAGTTGTTTTTCAAATGGATCAAGCAACACCTTCGGATCAAGGTATTCTATGGCTATTCAGAAAATGCCGTAAAGACCCAAATATGGACGGCCATCTCGGTATATGTGCTCGTGGCCATAATCAAGAAACGGTTAAACTTGGATTCGAGCCTCTACACAATTTTACAGATTTTGAGCGTCAATCTTTTCGAAAAAATCCCTATTTTACAAGCCCTCCAATCAGGTCGCATCCCGATTCTAGAGGTGCCTGCTCGTAACCAGTTGACTTTATTTCAATAACGTTGGGACAGTAGTGAATCCTTTTATTAGGGCAAAGCCAGACGCTTCCTTAAAACCTGCCCTGAATGACCACTCCCAACCCCATTCCCAATCGCAGATACAATAGGACAAACAAAAGCAGGATAAAAAAACCTAGCACCGCGAAATCGATCGGCTGCATTTTTGGTTCGTAATAGAAAGTCCGCTTGGCTCTGGGATCGAAGCCTTTGGATTCCAGGGCCATGGCCAAGGTGTTGGTGTGGTGAATGGCGTAAATAAACAAGGGGACGGCCTGGGGGATGAATTTGCCCATTCGTTTAAAGATGCTCCCAGATTCCAGGTCCAGCCCCCGGGAGACCTGGGCCTGGATGATGGTCGCCCCGGCGCCGACAAAGGTGGGCACCAGCCGCAGGGCCGTGGACAGGGCAAAGGCCAGGGGGTAAGGGATACCCATTCGAATAAGGCCGTTGGTCAATTCTTCATTTCGGGTGGTGGAAAGAAAGATCAAACCGATGCCGACAAAGGTGGACAGACGCAGACCCATGGCCAGCCCGTAAAGCAAAGATTCCCGGCTGATTTGGAAAGGCCCCCAGGCCCACCATTTTGTCGGGCCGTGGACAAAAAAAGGCCAGAGGATGACGCTAAAGGAGATGAGCAACAGGAGGATATAGCGGACTCTCCAAAAATTAGGCCAGGCCTTGGCCCGGATGGCCAAAAGCAGGACACCCGCACTGATGAAGGCCAGATAGAGGGGATGATTAAAACACAGACAGATCCCAAAAAAGAGTATGGCCGCCGTCAATTTGGTCCGCGGGTCCAGGCGGTGTATCGGGGTATCCTGATCAAGATAAAGAAAGATGTTCATTTTAATTCCCGGATCATCTGTTCCAAGGTCAGGGCCTGGAGGCTGAGGCGGTTACTCAACTGAACCAGCGGGGGCGGGGAAAGAGAGGCCTTGGCCAAGGCGGATTCATCGGCAAAAACTTGGCGGGTCGGCCCGTCGAGGATAATGGCCCCTTCTTTTAAGACAAGGGTTCGGGCCGCATATTCAGCGGCCACCCACATGGAATGGGTGATGATAATGATGGTGTGCCCCTTTTGATTCAACTCTTTTAACAGGTCCATCATCCGGCGTTGGTGTTTATAATCCAGCCCGGTGGTGGGCTCATCCAGGATGATCACCTGGGGTTGTACGGCCAGGACCGAGGCCACGGCGACACGCTGGCGCTCCCCCTTGGTCAAGGTAAAGGGGATCTGTTTTTCATAACCGAACAGCTCAACGACTTCCAGGGCCGAGGCCACCCGCTGCCGGATGGTCTTAGGGTCCAGGCCCAGGACCTTGAGCCCGAAGCCGATTTCTTCCTCCACGGTCCGGGCAAAGATCTGATGGTCCGGATTTTGAAAAATGTATCCGACCTTTTGGGCCAGGTCCCGATGGCTGTAGGCCTGGGTTGGTTTTCCCTGGACCAGCACCCGGCCGGCCGAGGGTTTCAACAGGCCGTTAAAGTGCTTAGCCAAGGTGGTCTTGCCCGAGCCGTTTTGGCCCAGGAGGGCCACAAATTCTCCCTGGCCGACGGTTAAGTCAATTCCTTGCAAGGCCCTGGTCTCCTGCAGGGGATAGACATATTCCAGGCCCTCGGTCGCAAGGATAGACGGTCCTTGGTTCCCACCAGGGGACAAAGGGAAGGAGGATTGGTTTTTTTTCCGGGCCAATCCATGCTGGTAAATAAGATTCATGGCCTGGGCCGGAGTCAGAGGTCGGCCCGGCCAGTCCAGGGTCTGAAAAAGCTCGATTAGGGCCGGGGGCTTGATTCCGCAGGCCTCAAGTCTGGAAAGATCGTTCAGGATTTCTTCCGGAGGTCCCTGGGCCATCAACTGCCCATCCCGCATCAGCCAGACCTGATCGGCCTCCGTAACCATTTCCGGCTCAGGGGCCACCATGACCAGGGTGCGTCCTGCCTGCCGCAAGCTTTGGGCCAAGGCCAGTACTTCTTCGGCTCCTTTGGGGTCCAGATCGGTAGTCGGCTCGTCCATCACCAGGATATCCGGTTCCATGGCTAAAACCGAACCGATGGCCAGACGCTGTTTCTGCCCGCCGGAAAGGGTCGCCGGCTGTCGGTGACGGAAATGTTCCAATCCGATTACCCTGAGATAATGTCCGATCCGCTTTTCGATTTCGGGTACGGGCAGGCCGTGGTTCTCCGGCCCGAAGGCCATCTCCAACTCCACATTGGTGGAAAATAATTGGGCCTCAAAATCCTGGAGGGACAGGCCTACCTGAAGTGAGAGATGGGCCACCGACTGGGCCGCCGCTTCTTTCCCTTTGACCAGAACCCGGCCCGAATAAGCGCCGCGGAAAAATTTGGGAATCAGGGCATTGAAGGTATAACACAGGGAAGACTTCCCGGCCCCCCCGTGGCCCATGAGACAGACAAAGGAACCCTCCTCTATCCGGGCTGAGATGGTTTTCAAAGCCGGGGTTACGCGGCCGGCATAGGTAAAGGACAGATTTTCAATGGAGAGGGCGGGACTCATATTAATAGGGTGAGAGACCAGTGGGCATTTTTACCTTCAGATTCCAGAAGTCAGAATTTAAAAGTGAAAGACCGGGGCAACGACCTTTTCTGTTCGGTCAGAGTAAAAAACTTCCTATCAGGATGGCCGCGGTGGAAAGCCAGCCTGAGGTACTGTTCGGCAGATCGGTCACCATCCCGCCAAAGAGGCCGAACAGGGCGCCGGCCGTAACCAACCAGGCCCCCAAGGGTCCGGCCAGGGGCTTGCCTTGATCGGTCTCCTCCAGGACATCAGCCCAGAAGAGATGCAGATGGTCCTTGACCAGTTTAATAACCGAGGTCAGCAGAATAACCCCGATAAGAGAGCCCAGGAAGTTGTTTAAGGTAATGATTTTGACCAGCACCTTGTAGGGGACCAGGCCGATCAGATCGACAAAGGCACTAATGACCACCGCACAGGCCGAAGCGGAGATAAAGGCGATCAAGACATAGGTGATCCAATTGGTCCACTTCCGGGGGTTCCAGTCCCCTGGTTTTTGATTAAATGGGACCAGGGTGGTCCAAAGGGTATAGGGCAGATAACCCAAAAGGAAATTACCCACAAAACCGGCTGCGGAAGCTGGGGTTAAAGTACCTCCGAAGATGTCCCCGATGAGATTGCCGATGGCCGAACCCCAGGCCCCGGCCGGTCCGAACATGAGCCCCAGGGGCATGGGAAAAATGTTGCCCACCCGGAGTTCGGTAATGCCGGGAATAAGGGGGATGGCGGTTTTAAAAGCCAGCAGGGCCGCGCTATAAATGGCCGCACAGACCGCGGTCAGGATGATCATCCGCGTATTTCCCCACAGGGTAAAGGCGGCCTTCATCGCTTAACCCTCCTTGGAGACGGTATAAGGTATACGGTACAAGGTGTAAGGTCTATGGTGGACGACTATTCCTTATGAAGTCTCTTTTCGTATTTACATCCTCATGCATCCTCCGGGGCGCCACGAAAGATGAAAATAACCTTCAAAGACCCCAAAGTTTAGATAAGGTTTTAGGGTTTTCCTTAGACCTTATACCTTCAACCTTGAACCGTTATTTTCTAATTAAACCGGTTTCATGTACTGCATGGTCCCGTCCTGGACGACGGCCACCTTGGCTTCCCGGGGAAATTCCTTTTCCAGAAGGGCCAGGCATTCCGGCCAGGTTTTGACAAAGAGGGCGTCATCGACATGGCTGATAAGGTCCAGGCTGGTGCGGTCCGGATAGGGGGCCAGGACGATCAATTTCTTCAACAATAGGTTTACAAACCCTTTGGGCCGGGGCGCATATTGGCGGCCGCCATAATCCGATCCCCAGGCGCGAAATACATAGTGGGGGACCTGCCCCTCAGGCGCATCGGAAATCAGGACCACAACCCCTTTCTGGGGTTTGGCGGCCGTCAAGGCAATCCGCAGGGCAATGGCCGATTCGTTGGCCTTGCCGTAGGCATTGGCCACCACCAGATCAAAGCCCGTGGTATGAAGGACCCCGTAATGCCCTTTTCCCTCTTCGGCCCCGGATTGGTGGGTGGCCCGAAAGGGACCGGCATAAAGATTGGTGATTTCACCCCGACGGTTGACCAGGCAATCGACCTTAAAATTCAGCCCCACCGCATCGCCGGCCGCATCGCACTCGGCCCGCATGATGTTATTTTCGAAGTTCCCCAGCCCGGTGCGGCTTTCATCCCGGCAAAGCTGATTATGGAATTGATTGATGGTCTCCAAACCGGCCACGCCCGGAAGGATCAGCTTGGACCCACCGCCAAACCCAACATGGACATGGGGGGTGATGCAGCCGATCCCGATCTTCAGGTCGCAGGCCATAAACTCTCGATTGAACCAGAGTTCCACCCCGGTGGGGGTCCTCCCCACCCGGACGGTGTTCTGGAAGGGATCATGGTTGTAAACGGCATAGTTTTCCACGATGGCCTCCCCCAATTTCTTGCGGGCATTGATCATGTCATAGGCCCCATGCCCACCCAGGGCCCAGATAAAGCGGATTTGGTCCTCCTTCATCCCGGCCCGATGGAGGGCGGCCACGATATGGGGGGCAACGTCTTTAATCGGCGTGGGACGGGTCATATCGTCAAAGACAATGACCGCCTGTTTTTTCCCGGCGGCCAAATTTTTCAAGGTCGGCCCTTCGATCGGGCGGTCGATCTTTTCCTTTATTTGTTGGGAGGAAAGCCCAGGCTTATCGAACCCGGGGGAGTTTAGATTATGGACCTCCCAACGATCCGGAAAAGTCAATTCCCGTTCCTGGTTCTCATACCAGAGGCGGGAGGGGACAGAAATTTTTTGCATGGTCGTCATCTCCGTTTCTTGTAAGGGCGGGCAACAGGCGCCGCTACACGTTTGTTCAAAGGGCTGATGGTGATAAATCCTAAAAATTAGTCCCCCGGCGAAAGCCGAAATGGAGGTTAATTTGTCTGGACCGGCTTTGGCCGGGGTGACGGACTTGATGTCTTCATCCAAGGCTAACGAGGACTATTAAAAACATCAATGGCTTCAATGGTTCCTTGGCCGAAACGAGCCATGGTTTCTGCCGCCAAGTCCAGGCCGACCTTTAAATATCGGGCTTCAATACCCGGTACGGCATAGGCATAAAAAAGGACCCGGGTGGTATTTTCATTAATCCGGGTTTTTTCGTCGGCCCCCTGGCAGAGGACGCAGACGATTCCCTGTTCATCCCGCAAAACGATTTCGCCCTCTTTGGTTGTAAAATTTCGTCCTCCCATACCCCGGCATATCTCCCCGTCTTGAGCGCTATCCAGGATCAAGGCCCCCTCGAAGCGATCATAATCGGTAACGGCGACTAATATCCCGGCGCACATCTCGGCCATGAAATGGGTATCCACCATCAGGTTATAACGGGGGAAGCCGCTCTGTATGGTCCTTTTAAGGTGCTTGGGTAAGGGGCATTCGTAGCCGAAAGAAATAAAAAATCGGTCGTAGAGGGTGATCCGTTCGGTTATCCCGGGCAGGGTTTCCCGCTTGCGCATCCGGCGCAGAAGGTTCCTTTTATATTCGTCAAAGCCGGGAGGGTTAAGGGGGTTTTGGCAATCAGAGATCAGGGTAAGCCCGAAGGAGAGACCGGGGTAACGGGCCTGATAATGGTCGGAAATGGAAAAAGGGATGGTCATAAGGGCGATGGAAGTGCTATTCTCCAGTCTTAAATTTAAGAACTCCAAATTCAAATGATTTTATTTAGTATTAGCACAGGTTATCCTGGACTTGCAAGGTCCCTAAAAAAATTTATTTAATAAAAACTTGCCGGGATTCTTGCCTAAGGTGTTTGAATTCGTGGCCTTTCCTTTTATTAATCTTTTCCCCTCTTAGGGAATTTTCTCCTCTTCCAGGCGGTGATGAAAACATAATAGCCCATCAGAAGAGGCAGTATCCCCAGGCTCACTTCAAATCGGCCTTGAAAGAGCTGATAAGTGCTGAACCCGACGATCAGGAGGATAAAGAGGATTTGAATGACAGCCACAACTTTGATCACAACAGGAATTGTCCTACTTTTTCTCAAAAAGCTTCCGATAGGCCCCATAACCCTCTTTTTCCAGGTCCTCTTTGGGAATGAAGCGCAGGGCGGCCGAATTCATACAATAGCGAAGCCCGGTGGGTTTCGGCCCGTCGTTAAAGACGTGGCCCAGATGGGAATCCGCGTGCTTGCTCCTCACTTCGGTCCGGCGCATAAAAAAGCCCCGGTCTTCCTTTTCAACAATATTATCAGGCTCCAGGGGCTTGGTAAAACTCGGCCAGCCGGTCCCGGATTCAAATTTGTCTAAGGAGCTGAACAGGGGTTCCCCGGAAACGAGGTCCACGTAGATTCCCTCCTTTTTATTGTCCCAATATTCGTTCTTAAAGGCCGGTTCGGTGCCGTTTTTCTGGGTCACTTCAAACTGCATGGGGGTCAGCTTTTTTCGCAAGGTGGCCTCATCCGGCTTTTGGAATCCCATTCCTCTGTCAATGGGTGGGTCATTCTTGGACTCGCCCCCAACCTTTTTTAAGAATCGGTCCCTCCCGGAGTTGTACCGGTAATATTTATAGCGGATGGGATTTCTCTTGGAATAACCCTGGTGGTACTCTTCCGCCGGATAAAAGATGGTGAATGGCTTTATCTCGGTAACAATGGGTTTGGAAAATTTCCCGGAATGATTAAGATCCTCTTTGGATTTCTCGGCTAATTGTTTTTGTTCCTCATCATGATAGAAGATGATACTCCTATATTGCTGGCCCCGGTCGACAAATTGCCCCCCGGGATCGGTCGGATCGATGTGTCTCCAGAAGAAATCCAGCAGGGCCTTATAAGAGACTTGAGACGGATCGTAATAGACCTGGATGGCCTCAACATGGCCGGTGGTTCCGGCAGACACCTCTTCATAAGTTGGATTTTTTTTATGGCCGCCGGTATATCCCGAGACGACTTTGATGACCCCGGGAACCTTTTCAAAATCAGATTCGGTACACCAGAAACATCCCCCGGCAAAAGTGGCTTGACGAGTCGTTGTCTTATGTTCTGTCATGGTATTCCCTGCCTTATTGTAGTTGGAACTGTCGGATTCTTGAGCGCCCATGGTCATTAAAAAAACCGACAGGATAATTAAACCAAACCGGGGTCCTTTTAATAGTAGACAATATCCCTTCTGTTTCATTTTAGTGATGCCCCGCATTTTATTTTTTAATCTAAGACTTTTATCAGGCCTTGCAAGGGGACTATCTTTTGAAGGGAGCTGTTTTCCCTATCTTTCAAACTCGTTCGGTCAGGGCCAGCAGCCAGCGGTGAAGAGGGGACATCTTTTTATAGTGTTCGAAGCAGAGGTCCACCAAACCGGAAGAAAACAATTCCGTGGAGACAGGGATCTCAATTCCGGCATAGAGACCGTTATAGAGCAGGAATTCGGCATTGGGGTGCTTCGAGTCAAACCCCTGGGGGGTCTTTTTGAAATGCTGCCCCCCATAATAATAGCCTTCTTGTTTCTTAATCCCCTTGATGACCTTGGCCAGGGCCGGTCCGTGGACCGGATGGACCACCGATTGTCGATAGGTCTCCAGCAGATCTTTGGGAAAACAATAAAGGCCGCTGCCCAGCATGAACTTGTCGGGTTCCAGATGAAAATAAAAACCGGAGCATTCCATCCGGGGCCTGGTGCCTTCCCAGAACCAGATACCCAGATGGGTCTTGTAAGGGGTTTTGTCGTGACTGAACCGGATATCCCGGTTGAGTCGAAAAAGGGACTTGTTGACCCGGGGGTCGGCCTGGATTCCTGGGGCGATCTTTTTTAGCCGGTCTCCCATGGCCAGGATAAAATCCCGGGCCGGTGCCATGACCTGCTGTTCATAGACCTCCTTGTGCTGGTCAAACCACGTTTTGTTGTTGTTTTGGGAAAGCTCTCGAAAAAATGTCAGGGCTTGTTTGGGAAAACCGATAAAAATTGGGGAAGAGGCCATATCGTTTATCCTTTCTTCAGACCGAACAGGAAAAAATCAAATTTTCTTTTCAGTTAAAGACCCGCCTTCAGGCCGCTAAGGAAATTTCCGCTAAAATACGACCCCATGGAACCGATATGGTTTTTTCGGAGGTTCGAATGACCAATCCTATTTGTTCAAGGGCTTGGATGTCCTGATGAACATTCTTGTAGTCCCGTTGGAGCTTTTTAGCTAAGGCCCTAACACTGATCGGCTCCTGATCGTATAGACTCTTTAAAAGTTCCAATCGCCGGGGTGTAAGTATCTTTAAAAGAGTTTGGAGATCCTGAAAATATATTCGTTGGATGGGTTCCTCTGGAATTATCCCTTTCTCAGCTTTCTTCCAGGCATCAATAAATTCCTGGGCGGACTTTCTTTCTCCTGTTACTTGAATTTTTAGATCGGCCTTCAACGTAATTCTCCTCTTATTATTTTAATATCGTTTAAGAAATCGGCTATCAAAGTCTCTACACTTTTAAAATAATATGCTGCTTCCCGGTCGCCAAAATGACGATGATCTCCTTTTCCTTTTTCATTATCATAGCGAATGACCGGGGTCCCGTCTTTCAGACCATAGAACAACCGATATTTGAACCCCTGATGCTCAAAATCTGCCGATTTCGGCAGCTTCCAAAGAATCATTTCCCGAATGGCGCCATCTCGATAAAGATATTTTGAATGATGAATTAATTTGGCCACCATATGGTTATATACACCATAAAATTAAAAAAAGAAATTTAAAATTTTCTGGAAAGTCCGCCTATCGTCTGCTTCGATTATTTCAACCCCTCAAAAATTTTTTTGCCATCCATAGAGTTCAGGGTTTCTATGAGGCGGATCTTTCGAATATTTTTTTGCTTGAGCCCGTTCAAATAACTCTGCCATTCCTTCTCTTTGTTTAATTTTTTTAAGGTTTGGCTGACTTTTCGTAGAAAGGTGGCGGCTTGTTCATAGGCTTTCGGCTTGGTTTGGGCAATCAGATTTTCTGCCAGCTTTTTCCAGATGGCTACGGCCCGGTCGGGATATTCATCGACTACGGCTTTGGCAACTTGCACTTCTTGAGACGAACCCCATCCCCAATTAAAGTTTTTTGATTGTTGCCGGTCGTACCAGTGAAGAACTTTCTTCGGATCTTTTTCTGCAATGGCGATGTCGATGAGCGTGTCGGTGATTGGGAATTCCTTCTTTCGTTGGTTGTCTGCAAGAGGAATTTCGCAAATCGGTAAAGGCCAGGAAGGATTTTTTTGAGGGTGCTTCCCAGTTTCCAGATATTGCATGGAGGCTGTCTTAACGGCCGGCCAAACCTTGTCCTTTTGAGCGGCTTTTTGTAATTCCTGAAAGGTAAGGAGTGTCGGATCGTGGAAAAAATCTTCGGCCCTAAAGGAAGCCGCTTGAAGCCGGTTACCCTCTTTTTCCCGGATTTTCCTGAAAGTATCCCGCAAGTCTCCGGCCAGACCCGGCGAATTTTTCTGAGTGGCCTTGATCCCTTTTTGTATCCAGAGTTCGGCCTCTTTT
This sequence comes from uncultured delta proteobacterium, assembly GCA_963838485.1. Classification (GTDB taxonomy): domain Bacteria; phylum Desulfobacterota; class RBG-13-43-22; order RBG-13-43-22; family RBG-13-43-22; genus RBG-13-43-22. Next base: position 70,522 of record CAWIRY010000106.1, read on the forward strand.
AAATGGTTGGCATCTACAAGGCGATTTACCAGACGCGAGTAATTCCCCGTCTCCGCCACTTCCTCCACGCAAAGAGGAATGATTTCTTTTTGGCGACCGGCCTTTTCCATGGCCTGTATAATCCAGTCACTCAGACGGTCCCGGGCATAATTTCTTGAGAACCCTTCTCTCTTATTGGAAACAAAGCCGTTCAGTCGTTCCAAGAGAATATCCGCCAGTTTACTCCAATCCTCTTTATTAAACCGCTTTTTCCAAAAATGTTCCAAGTCCTGGCAAAGTCCATATTCGTCTTCTAATTCCGCATCTACTGCCCAGAGCATTTGTTGGACAGGAGAAAGGGAAGATTTGGACAAGGCTCTAAAAACAATCTCCAGACAGGGAGAAATTTCCATGGCCGTTTCCCCATCATCGTCACTCATTCCTACCTGATTGCTCCCGGCCTCCAATAATTCCTTTCCCAGAGAAACCGCTTCATCGGCGTATCCTTGGGCCAGTAAAGCCTCCAGCCGTTCCTGAACCCGGGAATAATCCGGAATATACCCATCATTATCCCAATGGTGTCTCCAGCCCGGTTTAGAACTCAACTCATCAATTTCATTCCTGATGGATTGGACCATTTTTTTAACCGTTCCCTTTGATAAGGCTTGACGGTCTTCCAAGGCCTGATTCAACTCCGGAATGGCCTTGGCCAACTCTTGGAAGAGGCTGACAAGCTGGGCTTTGGTCTGGTCTTCAAGAAAAGCCTGAAGAGAACCAGAAGACCTGGGCTTTGAAGCAGAGGACGTCCTTCTGAGTATGGCTAATTCTTCCTCCTCCTCATCGTCTTCTTCTTCCCACCCCTCTTCCCCTTCCTCCTCCATTTCAAAGGATTCCAGTGCTTCAAACCGACGGTCTTTCTTGGAACATAAAGGGATTTCTTTTTTCTTTTTCAAATAATCAAGGCCTTCCAGAACCACAGCCACGGCATGTTTGCAGGTATCATCATAAGGGCAATTACAGTCCGAGATCAGTTCCCCTTTTTGAACATCGACCAAGGTGGCATAGCGATGAGTCCCCAGGACCCAGGCCATCAAGGCCCCATCAGGCGTAAGGGACAGGTCTTCGACATGGCCGCTTTTTTGATAATCTTTTCCCCGGGAAACAATCTTACTCCCCGCCCATTCTCTCAGGTCGTCCCAGGATAAATTTTTGAAGAAATCGATTTTATTAATTTTTTTGGCCATGAATGTATAATCCTTCGGAATCCATTATTCTATGGTTTTACAATCATAAGGATTATCCCGAACATAGCCTCCAAGGAATATCAAGTCAACGGTATTTTATGAGGGCGAATTGAATCATATTAAATGTTACCGAAGGGGTTAAAATAGAGGGATCGTTGACTCATAATTAAAGTTACCGAGGAAGTTTCTCGGTAGGAGGTAATTAATTATGAGTCCCCAATCCAAAAAAGAATACCTGGCAGCCATTGTTAAACGATATAAGAATGCGTCCAGATCCGGGAAGCACCTCATTTTGGATGAATTCTGTGCTGCTACCGGTTATCATCGAAAGCATGCTATTCGCTTGCTCAGAGGCTTTAAGCGGTTCACCAAACCCCAGCCTAAGCGTCGTGGCCCTAAGCCCGTCTACCACTCTCCAGAGCTCTTAAAAGCCCTAAAGAATATTTGGCTGGCCGCTAATCTGCCCTGTTCCCCCCGGTTAAAAGCCTTGTTGCCTTTATGGCTGTCCAGTTACGCTCCCACCTTCGGGGTACTGGCCTCCCAGGTTTTAAGGGACCTGGAAAGGATCTCTGTCGCCACCATAGGGCGGTTGCTGAAACCCGTCCGCAGCCAGTATAAAAAACGAGGCCGGGCCACTACCAAACCCGGCACGCTCCTGCGAAAACAAATCCCCCTAAAAACCAACCAGTGGGATGAATCCCGGCCTGGCTTTTTGGAAGCCGATACCGTCGCCCATTGTGGAGACTCAATGGCTGGCATGTTCGCCTTTACCGTAGACGGCGTCGATATCGCCACCGGTTGGACCGAACAACGGGCGGTCTGGGGAAAAGGTGAATCCGGTGTCCTGGAACAAGTCCATCATATCGAACAATCTCTACCTTTCCCCTTACTCGGATTCGATTGTGATAATGGCGGCGAATTCTTAAACTACCATCTCTTCAGGCACTTCACCGAAAGAAAAAAGCCCGTCCAATTTACTCGTAGCCGTGCCTATCATAAAGACGACAATGCCCACATCGAACAAAAAAACTGGACCCACGTCCGCCAGTGGCTGGGCTATGATCGCTTGGATAACCCCAAAGTCGTTCCCCTCTTAAATGACCTCTATACTCAGGAATGGCGCCTTTTTCATAACTTCTTCTTGCCCTCGGTCAAACTGCTGGCCAAAGAAAGAATTGCTTCTAAAACCATCCGGCGCTATGATCCTCCTAAAACCCCTTACCAGCGGGTTATGGAATCCCCTTTGGTAACGCCGGCTATTAAAAGGGAACTCACGGCACAGCTCAAAACCTTGAACCTCTTTCAGTTGAGAGCAGCCATTGAGATGAAGCTTAAAAAAATCTTCCAAACTCAAGAACGAAAGGATAGGTTAATCCCTAACCCTCGGTAACATCCATTATGAGTCACTGATTTCCTACTTCACTCCCTCTGGGTAACATTTAATTATGATTAACTTGGAGGGCTTAACCGGGCATTATAATATCATGGAAATCGAGCGGAATTTAAATCATAAACTACCGGCCTGTATCCCTGTTTATAAGGAATACTTTCCCAAACTAAACCTTGAAATTATTCCCTTGCCAACCATGGAAGAGATAAAAAAATACCCCGGGGCAAATGCCGCCAAGGATATTCCGGTCCTCGTTTCAGCCCTTGATGGAAAGGCCGGTTTTCTGGTGACCGGGGACAAAAAAGACTTTTCGCATCTCAAATTAAAAGGTTCGCTGCCTCTCAAGATAGTAAGTCATGCAGAATTTCTTGTCGTTATCCCGGAATTTTTCTGAGCGAAGTTAGAGGGGCGAAAAATATACTCTTGGCGGTCTTGGGGCAACGCTGCTTCACACGCCCCAAAGGGTGCCGACCTTCTGCAAATCTATCAGGAGTGCCGCCGCCCGGGTTGTCATATAGGCGCGATCCTTCAGGTGAATGAATGGTATAGAACGCCTTATAAACCCTTTCCGGCAAATTAAACTCTTGCACCTACAAGTCTTTCACCGAGACCATTCCCAAAAACAACGATTACCGTTAGAACTCTTCACAAAAAAACAGGGCCTATGTGCGGAGAGATTTGGCTTGCCTTGTTTCAAAAAGCGGGTTTGCTCAGCTCCCCAAAGGAGCCTTTGTCAGGAAACTTAGTGCTTCCGGTTACACTTTACACCTCCCTCAAGCTACATGGGCGAACTACCGAACTCCCACCGCCGGACTTTAGCCGACCAGCCATACGTTTTACACGGCATACCCTACTAATGGTTTAAGAGGATAAACCAGAAAGTTAATACTTACTGTTGGAAATATGGGGAAAAAGGCGGAGACATTTCTGACTCTGCTTTTGTCTTTTGAGGGTAAAGGTGGATTATTTTTTGAACCGCTTTCTGAAGGCCATGATTCCGACCAGGCCTGAGCCGAAGAGGAACATGGTGGTGGGTTCGGGGACAGCGGCGGTTCCTCTGTATTATAAAATGCAATATCTTTAATACCAAAAAAGGAATTAATTCCTTCATGTCCTGCTGTTCTCTTAAGCTGTGCACTTGTAAGTAGAATTCATCATGCTTGACCCAATTTTAACATTCCTACACCCCTCAGCAACACGCATCTGTCCCGCAAGAAGTCCCTCCTTTCCCTTTGAGCCAAGCATTGATGATATAAGCGGCACAACCCACACCCGGAGAGAGGTTTAATGCCCCTGTTGGGCAATTATTCATGCAAGCGCCGCATTCCATACAGCCATCATGGTCAACGACTTGGACCTTATGGTCATTCGTGGCCAAAACCCCATGGGGGCAGACCAAGGTGCAGGAACCGCATCCGCTACAGAGGGATTCATCTAGTCTGAGCGTTGAAACATGAGGCAGGTATCTGAATTCTTTCATAAGAAACTCCTTTTAAAATAATGGATGCATAAAGGCCGAGACCACCCAAATGACAAGTCCTAATAAGGCGGTTGCCAATTGCAATGGGATGGCACGACGCATCTCTTTTTCCACTCCCGACGGAGAAGTATAAGGGGTACAGCCGGTAAAATTCATGGCCAGATAGGAACTCAGCGTGACGATCAATAAGAGTAAAGCCAGGGAGGATAATAAATTCATGGGATTGAAACAGAGAATGATCAGCACCAGCCCAAAAAATAAACCGGTTATGGCTCCTTTTGAGGAAAAGGACCGGAAAGGAACCCAGGGCAACAAAGTAGGCGTGAAAACCGTTCCACTGATTACACCCAGGATGACCGAAACTGCGGCCATCAGACCCCTATGCCAAAGGTCGCTCAAAGAGAAAATATCGGGACCGATCCCGGATAAGATAAACATGATTAATAAAACCAACAAAAGAGGCTTTGTAACCTGGGTAATCTCTACTGGGGTCAGAACCAATCTTTCCGCAAGGGTGAAGGTCACCAAACGCATGGACTTATCCGCCTGATAACTGTTGGACAGGAAGGCCTCGATATCCCGCGCCCGGATAGGACCCCAGATTACCTCAAATCCGCAACCTTTTTTCACTTGAAGGGCTGAAACCCCGGTGGCGGAAAGTTGGGGCAAGATAAGTTTTTTATGAGAAAGGACCTTTTCCAAATTGGTATTTTTCACCTGGCTTATGACTTCTTCACTTGAAAAATTCTTTTTGCCGGCCGCACACCAGACATTGATCCCCCTTGTATCCAGGACCAACAACCAGGCATTCATACCGGCCATTTCCTTTCTCAGGGTATCAAAGCTGAGTTTATAGTTGGCCGTGACCAGGACGACCGAATCCGAATCCGGACGGCCCAAGGCGTACAATCCTGGGGCAACCTTGTAGTTATTTCGCCCGAACCCAACCCGCACCCCAAAAGCACCCAAACGGTCCCTTCTGTTCAAACGGGTTTTAATCTTGGGTACAGGGCCAATGGGCGTAATAATAAAATCCTCAATATAAGACTGGATTTGGTATCCCGGTTTTTCAAAGGGACTGCTCCTGGGGCCTTGTTTTGGTCCACAGCACACCTCGTCATCTTCTTTGGGAGGGGTATACATGGGGAGGGTCCTGCCCATTAATTTGAGCCCGGTTGGATTCTCCAGGGGAGAACAGTCGGACAATTGATTTTTTTCGGTCACAAAATCTCCTTTTTTTAATGGACCAAGGTAATAATGAGTTATAACTCGGCAGCCATTTTCTTGGCTTCATAGAGATAATCGGAACCTACACCGATCAGCATGGCTGAAAGAATCCAGAGAGTCAGAAACCGGTCCAGAAAAGAAAGTTTCTTGGAGAGTGGTTCGACCATATCATTTATTTCCTTTTTTCAGTCGATTAAATCTGGGTGACGACTTCGGCGTTACCTTCTTCAACTTTTAAGTATTATAATCCAACCAGGTTTTAATTTTTTCCCTTATAGCTTCACGGACCCTTCTTGTCTTTTCCAGCTTTTCTTCATAGGTTCCTTCAAAGCTGGAAGGATCGGCGAAGCTCCAACGAAGACGGGTCGTTTTCCCTGGGAAAATTGGGCATCTCTCGGCGCTGGCTTCGTCACAGACCGAAATCACATAGGTAAATAACTTTCCTGTTTTAAAAAAATCAAAGACGCTTTTGGCTTTATTTTGGGAAATATCGATTCCTATTTCCTTCATAACTTCAATGGTCGTTGGATTTAATTCCCTTGGTTCAAATCCGGCACTCTCCACCTCAAAGCGGTCGCCGGCCATTTTCTTGAGCAAAGCCTCGGCCATTTGACTCCGGGCCGAATTATGGACACAGACAAACAATACCTTATCTTTCTCCATGAGGGTTCTCCTTAATTGTTTTTAGGGTTAATTTTGATTAAGCAGAACATCACTTGATAAAATTGTAATTCCAGTCATTTTCGCTTCTATTGTTTTTGTTTTCGGCATACCTCTTCCCGATTAATAAAAGGCAGCCGTTCCTTGATCAGGTTAAGAATTTGAGGGTCATCGCTCAGCCAATGTCGCAGATTCCCCAGCATCGTGGCGGCATAAGCGCTATCCCTACCATCTGTCAGCCGGTAGTTTACCCATAAACCCTCTTTATAGAAAGTGACCAGGCCCGCCTCCTCCAAGATTTTCAGATGCTTAGAAATAGTCGGTTGAGCCAGTCCGAGGGCCGCCTGGATTTCACAGACACAGAGGCTCCGTTGCTCCAGCATTTTGATGATTTTGACCCGGCCAGGATCAGAAAGGGCTTTCATGACCTTGATGTAAGGATCCATTCGGCTTCTCTCAATAAATTGTTTATTGTAAATATAATTATAGGTATTATTTAAGTCAATAAATTTTTATTAAAGAAATTTAATTAGTTCACCATCAAAAATATTTATTAATTATTTTATATTTCCAATAAAGAATATATGTAGGGATTATCCTGAGATATGTCTTGAAACTAACCTTGATCAATGTGCTTGTCGGGATAGTTGCGGGGATAGGTTCCTCTATATATCATAATTTAATTGATAATTGATTAACGTTTGAAGTCTTGTGGTTTTTCACAAATGGAACTTGCAAGCTTACAGCTTGCTATATTGTAGTTAATAATTGAAGGGAACGAGGGAGAAGGATATCCTCCTTTTCTGGAGCTGTTTATTCCGTAGGAGAAAAAGGAGGAGACTGTCATGAAAGGACTAAGAACAAAAAAGGGGGATATGGTAAGGGAAGGCACCCTGATCGCCACGGTGGACATAGGTTTGAACAGCAACGTCGGGTATTGTACGACTCTGGACGGGAGAAGCAGCAAGACTTTCAAGTTCAACAACACCCGGGAAGGATTTGAGAAATTCTGGGGCATGACTATAGCCAATAAGAACAGGTTTGGCTGTGATGAGGTGATCGTGGGTTATGAATCTACAGGCCCCTATGCTGAACCCCTGGTCCACTACCTGGGGGACAAACCAGTCAAGATGGTCCAGGTCAACCCCATGCATACAAAAAAGATGAAGGAAGTCCAGGACAACTCTCCGTTGAAGACGGACGACAAGGATCCTCGGGTTATCGCGGATATCATTCGGCTGGGACGGGTCTTGACCATTATAGTCCCCGAGGGAGATGCGGCCTATCTGAGGAGACTGAACAACGCCCGGGAACGGCATGTTGGAGAGCGGACCGCCCTGCTCAATCAACTCCAGCAGCTCGTCTTCCTTATTTTTCCTGAATTCAAAACCGTGTTAAAGGATATGAAGGGCAAGACGGCTCAGTACCTTCTGAAAAAATATACCACTCCTGAAAGGATAGGTGCCTTATGCAAGAGAACTCTTGCTAAAGAGATGTGGAAGTGGAGCAGGGGGTGGTTCGGTATCCTGGACGCGGAGTCTCTGATCGGCTTGGCACGGGAGACGGTAGGCATCAAAGAGGGTCTGGCAGGTATTTCTATAGACATCAGGCATATCCTTATACAGCTTGAAGCCGAAGAGCGGTTCATGGCCGAGATAGAGGCCGAGATGGAAGCCACCTTCGAACGAATACCTTATAGCGGCCGGTTGTTGTCCATCAAAGGCCTGGGCATAGTTTCAGTGGCCGGTCTGATCGGCGAGGTGGGGGATTTTTCCAAGTTCAGCACCCAGTCTGAGATTATGAAGCTGGCGGGACTTGATCTCTACGAGATCAGCTCGGGGAATAGAAAAGGGCAGAGAAGGATATCCAAGAGAGGCAGGAGTCTTCTGAGAAAAATCCTGTTCTATGCGGCTATCCAAACCATAAGGAAGAACGGAATCCTGCATGAGTATTATACCAGACTGACCGACAGGGGCATGGGTAGGATGAGGGCGCTGATTGCCGTATCGAGGAAGCTCTTAGGGATTATCCATGCCCTCATTCGGGACGACACCGACTATGTGGGACAACACCAGGCTCCCGAAAGGAGATTGCTCAAAAAGGCTGCCTAAAGTATGATTAGACAGGCGGGGAGATCATCGTTTTCTTCCATTGAGGCGCTTAAGCGACCTCCAATTACAGAGTACATGACTCCCCGTCCACATCCTAACTCCGATTAAGCAAGGTAAAAGCGTCTCTCAGACGACTTTCAAATAACAAGGGTTGGGTAGGATGTCACCGAGCGATGGGGAACCCGCCTGGTAAGTCAGAACTTATTATGCTTTAAAAGATAAAAAACACTTGACTGGAATAAACAAGGAAGTACTAAATGATATTACTTGAAAAATCGTCTTGCTGCCCCAGAGGTTTTGGTGTACACCTATTGCTCTTAGAAAGCGTCAACAAATTAACTTTACATTTCACTATAAAATGATATACTTTTGGACATGGATAATGAATCACGCCTGAGACAAAAGTTATCACATATTTGGCCTCATCTAAATGAACGGTCGCGTCGTTTAGTCGCGGCTGCCGAAGCGGTACAACTTGGACGCGGTGGCGTTTCTCTGGTGAGTCGTTCCAGCGGGCTATCTCGCGTCACCATCACCAAAGGCATTCGCGAATTGGGAGACGAAACGGTTCCGACAACCCGGGTACGGCGGGAAGGTGCCGGGCGACCCAGTCTGGTATCAGTTGACCCGAACTTGCCGGAGGAACTGGAAGCCTTGGTGGAGCTGTTGACCGGGGGTGACCGGAATCGCCGTTACGCTGGACCTGTAAAAGCACACGTGCACTCGCCAAGGAACTGGCTAGTCAAGACCACTCGATTAGCCACGAAAAGGTTGCTCAATTACTTCGGTCCATGAATTACAGCCTTCAAGGCAACCGGAAGACCGAAGAGGGTGACGACCATCCCGACCGAGACGAGCAATTCAGGTACATCAACAACAAAGTTCGCAGGACGATGGCTTCTAAAAATCCGGTCATTTCCGTCGACACCAAGAAGAAAGAGTTGATCGGTAACTTCGACAACAAAGGCAGGCAATGGCGAAAAGTGAAGGAGGCGGAACAGGTCAATGGGCATGACTTTCCGCATCCATCCATTCCCCGGGCCTACCCCTATGGCATCTATGACCTGGATTTGAACCGGGGCTTCGTCAACGTCGGTACCGATCATGATACCGCCGCCTTCGCGGTAGCCTCGGTCAGGGGTTGGTGGCGGCACGAGGGGCGACGGTTGTATCCCCAGGCGACCGGACTACTGATTACCGCCGATAGCGGAGGCAGCAATGGGTATCGGCTACGACTCTGGAAATTTGAATTACAAAAAATGGCGGATGAGATCAGTCTACCCATTGCGGTTTGCCATTTCCACCGGGAACAAGTAAGTGGAACAAGGTGGAGCACCGCCTCTTTTCATTTATCTCCTCCAATCTGGCGTGGGGAACCATTGCGCGACTATGAGCGATAGTCCAGTTCATTGCCAAAACCACTACCGCCAAGGGTTTAGCTGTGGTTTGTCGGCTTGATCGACGAAAATATCGTATCGGCCGTAAAGTGAGTGACACAAATGGCCACCATGAATATTGTCCCCGAAAAATTCCATGGCGAATGGAACTATGCAATTCGACCAAGGGGATGTGCCTAATTGTAAATGTAATTTATTGACAGT
>CAWIRY010000107.1:0-42346 GCA_963838485.1 uncultured delta proteobacterium
TCAACACTTGTAAAAAACAAACCTAGCAATAACGGGGACATAGAAGTCCTCAAAATGTTCTTGGCACTACATTTTGCTCTTTGAAAATCTTATAATTCACGGATAGTGGGAGGGATAGCCACCCCCACAGCCTGGAAGACCTTGCCGCAAGTCCTAAGGCATTCTGTGCGAATGGCGAACTGCTTGCCCTGGTCGGTAATGGTGACTTCCTGAAGGGCCTTTAAATCCTGTTTGATATCGGACCACTCGAAAGAGTATCCTGATTTCTCTAAACGGTTTTGCAATTCTTTCCTCAGGACCAAAGCCAGGAAACTGCAAAACACATGGCCCCGGATCGTTTCGTCTTTTTGATGAAAGATGGGTCGGGTTTCCAACACAGACTTTATATCCCGAAAGACTTGCTCGACCTGCCAAAGTTCCTTGTACTTCAGAGCCACCCTGGCCGCTGGCAGGTCGGTGTTGGTCTGGAGGACCCATTTGCCGTCAAAACGGGCCTCATCGTCTACTTTGTTTTGATTGATGGTCAGGAGATCCCGGTCCAGAGTGAGATACTTCCGGTATCCCTTATTGCCAATCAGGGCCTTGGGATTGTTTTTCAGCTTCTCTCCCAGGGCTTCTAAAATGACCTGGCGATCCCAGGCCTCCTTGCGGGCCTGTTTGGCATTAAGGCAGACGATATAGCGTTTGCCTTCCAGGAAAACTTCTTTGACTTTAAGCGGAGCCGGGTCTTTGGAAGAGATCCCTTCGGGAACGACTTCCTGATAGCGTCCCGCCCTGGAGAGGACCTCTTCCCTGATTTCCTTGACCAGACGCATTCGAGCGCCCAGGATATAGGGGAGCTTTCTATCTTCCAGTTCCTTCATCGTCTCCTGACTGATCATACCCCGATCAGCTACCAGGCAAAAAGAGCCGACCCCAAACCGATGGCGGACACGGTCGGCTACGGGGACCAAGGTCTTCACATCCGCCGTGTTTCCAGGCCAGATCTCACAGCAAACCGGCCTTCCCGTGTCGTCGATAAGGGTGCCAACCACCATCTGATTCAGATCTGGACGATGATCTTTACTGTGTCCCTTTTCACCCAGGGTCTGCCCCCCTTCCCCTTCAAAATAGAGGGAAGTAGTATCCAGAAAGAATAAGTCCAGGCCAGTGAAAAGAGTACGAGTGACCTGAAACAAATCTTCTTCCATCAAGTCCTTAATACAGCGGGGAGAAAAAGGGGTCCGGTCTTGCTGATCGGCCATCTCCTCCCCCAGAAAGGCCATGGCCCGGTATAAGTGATGCAAAGAAAGATGGTCTACTCCCTCTAAACGATAATCCCGATGCCACTTGTCGCAGAAACGATCAGAACCGGAAACCATTAAACGGTGGACAACGGTGAGGAAGATGGCCCGTTCCACTCTAAACTCAAACTTCCTCTCACCCAGATGGGACTTAATCACTTTCCCTATTTGGAGTTCTTTCCACAGCCGTTCAAAGATAAGACCGGGGCCAATCTTCTTCGCTGAGGCCTGGATATCCCCTTTGCCTGAGAGGATCAAAAGGGCTTTTTCCGAAAAACGGGATAGCGATCTAATCAAGGTCTCAATCTCACCCCGGGCTTGAAGCTGATCCATGCGGCCCAAGGTAACCAGGACCCGTTGGTGGATCTTCCGGCCTTCACGGCGATTCTCGACAATCTGGAGATATTGATTGTTCCCGGATTTTTTGACACGAGCAAACATAAGAAGTCTCCTTTATAGGACACTTCATTAATAACCATTATGTTCACTTCTGTCAAACAAAATACCATTTATCCGTGGCACTACGTTTTTGAGATTTTCAAAGAACGGCTCAATAATTACATGGGGTTACCTACTAAACCCTCGACGAACTGTAAAAGAAAAGTAAAGGTTATGAAGATCATTTTCTTGTCGAACATTTTATTTATTGTGGTGAATCTGACAGTAAGATGGGGAAAAAAGTCGAATATAATAGAAAAGGAGAACCCAAATTTTATTATACTTGTTATTGGCATGAATGTAGTCAGAAAGAGCTTAACAAATCAGGAAAGAAAAAGTGCATTTTAAAACGTCAAGATGCTGATAAAATTGATAGTTCAATCCTGATAGAAATTTTGAGCTTTTTAACTAACCCAATTTATTATGCTGAATCATGGCTAAAAGATATCAATCTGGAAGAATTAAATGATAAATTAAGAAGATTAAAAAATCGAAAAGAGGAGTTAGAAAATATTTTAAGAAGAGGATTTAAACTTATAAGACGAGAGGAGGATCTAACGGTCAGAGCGATATATGAAAAAGATCAAGAAAAGGATAAAGAAGAATTCACTCAAATCGAGGCTGAATTATTGAACATAGAAAATGATGTAGATTTTTCACAAAATAAGATTGATAGAGTCGAGCAATTTAAGAATGCAATGAACAATGCTGGACTTAGAAAAAAATCTTTGCTTTTTTATAAGACGAGGAATGAATTTTATGAGTTTTTTGAAAATCTTCCATTCAAAGAGAAAAAGAGAATTGTTGAAGCTATTATCTCTCCAGAAAACGGTGGTAAGTGTATCGTCCGTTATCGTAGACCAATCGAAGTTATAGATGATATAGACCAGATCCCATTAGAAGAAAGAGACGAATTATATCTACCGAAAACGGATTGGGATCCCAATATTGAAATAGACTTTAAAGCGGATCTAAATAAGATTGAGGCACTTATAAATGGCCTGGATAGAAAGGATTTATTAAATAAATTTAGTCAAAATGGAACTGCCATGGCCGACATCCAAAAAGGTGGCCCTGAAAGGCGGAGAGAAGAAAACCCCGATCTGGGGAGAAAAGAAAAAAAGGATCATACACAACAAAGAAAGGGAAATCAAATAGGTCGGCTTAGGAATTTTGCGCCAGTTGAAAAGAAAAATAAGGGAAAGATAAAAAAAACCGATCTCCATAAATCCCGGCCGGGGTACAATCAGAAAGGCCAGGGGTAAGTCGGCAAAAAATCGGGTTAACCATAAGGTCCATTGGAGCATCAGGTTCATAACCCAGAACAGTATGGAAGACAGGGGGGAAAAAATGGGGGCCACAATAAGCGCCAGGAGGCCTATGGGGGTGGCCAAAATACCGGTTAAAGGGACCAGAATAAGATTGCTGATCAAGCCTATTAGGGAAATTTGATGAAACCACCAGGCCACTGCCGGAGAGGTGGCTATTTGACAAACCAGGGAAACACAGAAAGTTCCCCAGAGATAAAAAAGGCCTTGGCGGATAAAGGAGGTTCCCTGGCCTCCTGGATTTGAATCAGGGCCCAATATCCTCGGCAATAAGTAGCCGATGGCCCAGACCGCTAAAAAAGATAATTGAAAGGACGGTAAGAATAGGGCCTCCGGGGAAAGGAGTAAGAGGATAAGGGCCGCCAGGGCCAGACTATTGAGCAGATCCGCATACTTATTCAAAAGAAAGGCCAAAATTACCGTACAAACCATAAAAAGGGCCCGGGCCGCCGAGGGACTCATCCCGGCCAGCAGGGTGTATCCCAAGACCGGAAAGAAGGTGCCGATCAAGGCCCATTTCCGGACATTTAAGGTTAAAAGAATGGTCTCGGACAAGCTGAAAAGAAATCGAAACAAATAATAAGACAGCCCGCCTACCAGGGTCAGATTCAGGCCGGAAAAGGCCAGAAGATGGGATACGCCGGCCCGGCTGAAGGCCTCCTGGATCTCTCGAGGAATTTTGCTCTGCTCTCCGGTCATCAGGGCTTGAGCCAGGCCATTGAAGGGAGGAAAGAATTTCGAATCGATCAGATCGGAAACCTGGTTTCTAAGGATGGGCAGGCGCGGCCAGGGCCAGTGCCTCTGATTGGGTCCGCTCAAGACCAGGAGGTCAGGATCTTCTATAAATCCAGAAACCCAAATTCCTTTTTGGGCCATCCTTTTTTCAAAATTATAACCCCCGGGATTATGATAGCCTTCGATTAAGCGCAATCGACAGGCAAAGCGAACCGGATCACCTTGATCAAATCCCTTGATTAAGCCCTTAAGGCCCAAAAGAATGATCCCATGAACAGGCCGCTCCTGGCCCTGATCGGCATAAGAGCTCAGTTGAATGACCAGTCGGGTCCTATCGGGATAATAGAGGGGTTCCTGGATTATCACCCCGGACAAATGCTGGGTTTGATTCATCAGAAAGGACGGCACCTGCGGAGTGTTGACCCGCGGGGAAAGAAAAGTCGTCAGGAGGAGACCCGTCAATAAAAAGAAATAACAACTGGCCCATAAGGATGAGGAAGGGTAGAAAAAGATGACCAGGGGGAAGACGGCCAGCAGAAAGATGACCCCGTAAGGAAGAGATAAAGGGAAAGGAGGCGTGAGGGATGACCCGGCGATCAGTCCGACGATCAGGGCCAGGACCAGAGGGATACAGGGTCGCGCGATAAAAAGGTTGGAATCGGGTGAACCCATAAAGACCTTGTTCTGAAGGGTTGACAGATCGATTCAGCCGCCCAAAAACTAATTACTTCACTTCTTTAATCCTCTCTATTTGGGCGCCCAAGGGCAGAAGCTTCTTTTCCAGGCCTTCATACCCCCGGTCCAGATGATAGACCCGGGAGATTTCGGTGGTTCCATCGGCAGCCAATCCGGCCAGGACCAGGGAAGCACTGGCCCTAAGGTCGGTGGCCATGACCGGGGCTCCCAGGAGCCTGGAGACCCCTTTTATCACAGCTTGATTTCCCGATATCTGAATATCGGCCCCCATACGCCGCAACTCGCTGACATGCATGAAACGATTTTCGAAAATGGTTTCTTTGATCAGGCTGGTATTGTGACCAAGGGACATGAGGGCCATAAATTGGGCCTGCATATCCGTGGGAAAACCAGGATAAGGTCGGGTGGTTAGAGACACACTCTTTATCTTTTGGGGGCCATGAACGGTCAGCCCGGCCTTTCTTGGGGAAAACTCCAGCCCGGCCTCTCTCAATTTTATGATCACCGTCTCCAGACAAGAACCGTCGTACCCGGACAAAGTGATCTCTCCGCCGGTGATTCCGGCCGCCACCATATAAGTAGCGGCCTCGATACGGTCGGGCATGATTTGATATTGGGTCGGGTGGAGATGAGGGACCCCGTAAATGGTGATGATATCCGTGCCTACTCCCTCGATCCGGGCCCCCATGGCCTTTAAAAATTCAGCTAAGTCGACTACTTCTGGTTCCTTGGCGGCATTACCGAGAATGGTTTTTCCTTTGGCCAAGCAGGCGGCCATCATCAGGTTTTCCGTGCCGGTAACCGTGGGACTATCAAAAACGATCTCGGCCCCTCGAAGTTGTCGAGCCCTGGCCTCGACATATCCGTGTTTCAAATCTATCCGGGCACCCATTAATTCCAGGCCTTTTAAATGCAGGTTGATGGGCCTGGCCCCGATGGCGCATCCACCGGGAAGCGATACCCTGGCCCGGCCGAAACGGGCCACAAGAGGTCCCAAGACCAGGATGGAAGCCCTCATGGTTTTTACCAGATCATAGGGGGCCTCAAACCGTTCGATATTAGAGCAATTGATGCCCAGGGTTGCTTCCGTTCCTTCTTCGAAACGGGTTCCCAAAAAAGATAACAATTTTTTTTTAGTTTGAATGTCCCTCAAGGCCGGAAGATTGGAAAGGGTGGACCAGCCATCGGTTAAAAGGGAGGCCGACATGATCGGCAAGGCCGCGTTCTTGGCCCCGGAGAGGGCTACTTTTCCTTTTAAAGGGATTCCTCCCTGAATGCGGATTTTATCCATGACAGCGGGCGATTAAAACGCGATCCTTCCCGGCATAATCCCGGCGGATGGAAAGGTGATTAAAAAAATGATCACGGGCAAGCTTTAGAACCTGTCGGGCTTGGGTTTCGCCGATTTCCAAAACCAGCCAGCCGCCCTTTTTGAGGTGCCTGCCCGCCTGTTCAAAAATGGCTTGAAGGGCTTTCAGCCCGCTCGGACCCCCTGAAAGGGCTTTATAGGGTTCATACCCCTTAACGGTCAGCGGGAGATGAAAGACTTCAGCTTCCGATACATAAGGAGGATTGGAAATCAACAGATCGATCCATTTGCGTTCGGAAGAAAAGGGCGTTAACCAGTCCCCTTGGACAAAGGAAATGATTTTTTCAACCCCGTGAAGGGCGGCATTTTTTTTTGCTGTTTGAAGGGCCGGCCAAGAAAGATCCGTGGCCAAGAAGTGCAAGGGCGTCGGGCCCTTTATCGATTTGGCCAAAGCGACGGCCACCGCCCCGGAGCCGGTCCCTAATTCGACTACGGTTTTATTTTCAGGCCTGTCTGAAAGGATTTTCAGGGCCTCCTCCACCAGAAGTTCGGTTTCCGGCCGGGGGATTAGGACGTTAGGGTTGACCTCAAAATTCAAAGACCAGAATTCCTTTTGTCCGGTCAGATAGGCGATCGGTTCATGCCTTGCCCGGCGGAGCACTTTTTCTTCAAAAGATCGACGTTCGATTTCCCGAAGGATCTGATTAAAAGAGATAAGCAAACCCAGACGATCCAGGCCCAGGACCGATCCCAGAAGCAGTTCGGCACTTAGACGAGGATCGGGCAGGCCTTCGGCCTGCAAATAGGTAGTCGAACAGACCAAGGCCTGTCGGACGGTCCAGGGCTTGGTTAATGGCTTTATGGGTGTTGGTTGAAGAAGGACCATCAGCCTCCGGCCTTGAGTTGTTCGGCCTGATAATGCGTGGTCAGGGCATCGATAACCTCGGAGAGGTTTCCTTCCATGATCGTATCTAAGTGATAGAGGGTCAGCCCGATCCGGTGATCGGTCAGCCGATTCTGGGGGAAATTATAGGTCCGGATCCGTTCACTGCGATCGCCGCTCCCTACTTGACTTTTTCGATCTTCGGAAATCTTGTCCTGCTGCTCTTTAATCTTGAGGTCCAAAAGGCGGGCTTTCAAAACTTTTAAGGCCTTGGCCTTGTTTTTGTGCTGGGATTTTTCGTCCTGGCAGGAGACCACCAGACCAGTCGGAAGATGGGTGACGCGTATCGCCGAATCGGTCGTATTGACACTTTGCCCGCCGGGTCCGGAAGAACGGAAGACATCTACCCGGATATCTTCAGGATCGATGACGATATCTACATCTTCGGCCTCGGGAAGGACGGCCACCGTGACGGCTGAGGTGTGGAGACGGCCTTGGGCTTCGGTGGCCGGCACCCGCTGGACCCGGTGAGCCCCGCTTTCATATTTGAGCTTGCTATAAGCCCCTTTGCCTTCAATGAGGGCTATGATTTCTTTATACCCTCCCATCCCGGTGGGATGGTCGCTCATGATTTCCACTTTCCAGCCCATGGTCTCGGCCAGCTTGGAATACATGCGAAAAAGATCGGCGGCAAAAAGGGCGGCTTCTTCCCCTCCCGTACCGGCCCGAATTTCCAAAAGGGTATTTTTTTCATCAAGAGGATCCTTGGGCAGGAGGAGGACCCTGATTTCCTCTTCGATTTTGGCCAACTGCTCTTTTATGGACTCCATTTCGCCGTTGGCCATATCCCTTATTTGCGGGTCAGGATCTTCCAAGAGTTCCTTGTTTTGCGAAAGTTCATCGGAAAGGGATTTAAAGCGGCGGTATTTGGCGATTAAAGGGGCCAGGTCCGAATGCTCTTTGGCTAATTTTTGGTAAACCGACTGATTTCTAATGACCTCGGAGTCGCTTAAGGACCCCTCCAGCTTCAGAAAACGGTCTTCTACTTCTTCCAATTTTTCGGGCATCATAATTAAACACCCTTTTGGTCGGAAAGTTGTCCCTCTAATTTAAGAACTCGGCTGAGGGCCTGCAAGGCTACTTCAATCTGATCTTCCGAGGGTTCCTGGGTAGTCATCCGTTGGATCCAAAGCCCGGGAAGGACGATCAAACGCACCAAGGGGTGATGGGCCTTTTTGCCCGAATATTTAATGGCCTCATAGGCCAGGCCGGTAATGGGGATCATCAACAGGATCTTGATGCCGATGTACAACCCGTTACGGACCCAGAAGTTGAGTGAGGGCATCTTAGGTAAAAGAGGAAATAGGATGGAGAAAAATAGAAGGCTGATTACCAGGACCAGCAAGATAAAAGACGTCCCGCAACGGGGATGCAGGGTAGAATGCTGTCTGGCGTTTTCTACGGTCAGGGCCTGGCCGGCTTCATAGGTGAAAATGGATTTGTGCTCGGCCCCGTGATATTGAAAGACCCGGCGGATGTCCTTGAAGCGGGAGATGATCCAGATATAAGCGATAAAGAAAAAAACCTTGATCAGGCCGTCAAGGAGATGAAAAGAAAAAGATTCCACCCCGAAATGAAAAAAACCATGTCCGCCGATGTAGGCGCTGATCCAATGAGGCAAGGCCACAAACAGTCCCAGGCCTAAAAAAATAGCTAAAGACAGGGTACCCAACATGGCCCCCCAGCCGATCTCTTTGGATTCTTCTTCCTCGATTAATGCCTGGGTGGCCGAATAATTTAAGGCCTGGATCCCTTGAATCAGGGTTTCTATCAGGAGCAGGGTCCCCCTCAGAAGGGGCCACTTAAGAAAAGGAAAACGGTCCGCCCAAGGATTAAGCACGTCTTCTTTGGCCACGATCTCCCCGTTGGGTCGACGGACGACTACGGCCAGTGATTTGGGGGACTTCATCATCACCCCTTCAATAACGGCCTGACCACCTATCTGTATCATTCGATTCGGATCTCTTCGTTCCAGAGAATTGGTTAGGCCTGGACTTCTTTTTTGGGGGCGGCCTTTTTATTGGAAAAGTTACTGTATTTATTCTGGAAACGCTCTATCCTTCCGGCCGAATCCATTAATTTTTGTTTTCCGGTAAAAAACGGATGACACTGAGAACAAATTTCAACCCGGATATCCTTCCGAGTGGACCCGGTGGGGATCTCATTGCCGCAGGCACAGCGAATCGTGGTTTGATAATAAGCAGGATGAATTTTTTCTTTCATGAAATCACTCCTTGTTATTTATTCATAAGACTCAAAAAGTCAGCGTTATCCTTTGTCCCATCCATCTTCTCCAATAGAAACTCCATGCTGTCCACCACGGTCAGGGGGGCCAATAATTTACGTAAGATCCAAACCTTATTAAGCTCTTCGGTATTTAAAAGCAATTCCTCTTTACGGGTGCCGGAACGATTAATGTCAATGGCCGGAAAGATTCGTTTGTCGCTCAGTTTGCGATCCAGATGGATCTCCATGTTGCCAGTGCCTTTAAATTCTTCGAAGATGACTTCATCCATCCGACTGCCGGTGTCGACCAGGGCAGTGGCAATAATGGTTAGACTTCCGCCTTCTTCGATGTTTCGGGCAGCCCCGAAAAACCGTTTGGGACGATGGAGGGCATTGGAATCCACTCCGCCCGAAAGGATCTTGCCGCTGGGGGGAACCACGGTGTTATAGGCCCTGGCCAAACGGGTAATACTATCCAGCAGGATAACTACGTCCCTTTTATGCTCCACCAATCGTTTGGCCTTTTCAATGACCATTTCAGCCACCTGGATATGCCGCTGGGCCGGCTTATCAAAGGTCGAACTGATCACTTCGGCCTTGACCGAACGCTGCATATCGGTAACTTCTTCAGGACGTTCGTCGATGAGCAGAACGATTAAGATGATATCTTTATAATTCCGGGAGATGCTGTTGGCGATATTCTGTAGGAGCATGGTCTTTCCCGTCCGGGGGGGGGAAACGATCAGGCCTCTTTGTCCCTTTCCGATGGGGGTTAGTAAATCCATAACCCGGATGGAATAATTCGCCGGGTCATCGGTCTCCAACTGGATCCGTTCGTTGGGATACAGGGGAGTCAAATTGTCAAAGAGGATTTTATCACGGGAGACCTCCGGGTCTTCAAAATTAACCGATTCCACTTTAAGGAGGGCGAAATAGCGTTCGTTATCCTTAGGAGACCGAATTTGTCCCGAGGTGGTGTCCCCGGTCCGCAAATTAAATCTTCGGATCTGTGACGGGGAGACATAAATGTCATCCGGTCCGGGGAGGTAGTTGTAATCCGGGGCCCTCAAAAATCCAAATCCGTCAGGAAGGATTTCCAATACCCCTTCCCCATAAATAAGGCCGTTTTTTTCGGTCTGGGCCTGGAGCAGGGCAAAGATAAGCTCCTGCTTTCTCATCCCGCTGGCCCCTTCGATATTGAATTCCTTGGCCATCTGAGTAAGTTCACTAATTTTCTTCTGCTTGAGTTCGGCTAAGTTCATGGCATCCTCGGTATCCCTAATTTTAAGACTTTACAGAAGTTTTCTGGGGAATAAGCCCTTTTATATTGATCTAAAAAGGCTTAAGAATCATCTATTGTGGCTAAACAATAAATCCTTTTAATGATCTGAATGATTGCAATAAGAAATGATGTTGAGTTCGAATCTGTCGGTTTCTTCTTGGATTAAAGTCCTTACCAGGCAGGAATTGGTGCATTTTGGAGCACTTGGAGCACCACGATCTCCTTACGTAAATATTAATTTAGAGCAGAATTCTAAAATTGTCAAGGTTTTTTTGTGTTTTTTTTTGGAATGGTTTGGCGGTCTTTATCGGAGTAGGTTCTCAAATGCCTGATCAGGTCTTTCATATCTTTTGGAAGGACCGATGAAAAGTCTAACGGTTTTCCACTGGTTGGATGAAGAAAAGAAAGGCGGCAGGAATGGAGCAGTTGGCGGGAGATGTCGGTTAGACCTTCAGCCGAAAATCTTTCTTTTGTTTGAAAGTTATTTTTTAATCGACCATACAGGGGATCACCGACCACCGGCCATCCTTGCGAGGCAAGGTGGACGCGAATCTGGTGAGTCCTTCCTGTCCTTAAGCCCAGTTTGAGCCAGGTAATCCCCTGGGGGAATCTTTCGATGACTTGCCATTCGGTGACGGCCCGTTTGCCGTGGATTAAGTCAACGGCCATTTTTTTTCGCTGCACCGGATGGCGTCCGACGGGTTTTTCAATACAATCCTGATTTTTTTGAGGGACTCCCCAGACCAAGGCTTGATATTCTTTGATAACCTTTCCGCCCTGGAATTGCCGGATCAATTGTTGATGAGAGGCGTCGTTTTTGGCTATCACCATCAGCCCGGAGGTGTCTTTATCCAGGCGGTGGACGATCCCGGGTCTTAGAACCCCTCCTATTCCCGAAAGATCGGAGCAGTGAAAAAGCAGGGCATGGACCAGGGTCCCGGAATAGTTTCCCGGCGCTGGATGGACTACCAATCCTGCCGGTTTGTCTATGATTAACAGGTCATGGTCTTCATGGAGAATCGTTAAGGGAATGTCCTCAGGAGCCATCACTAAAGGAAGGGGGTCTTGGGGAATTAATTCCAGGTAATCCCCTTTCTTTAAGCGGTAACCTCCTTTGGTCGACTGCCCATTGACTGAAATCCGCCCTCCGCTAATCCATTTTTTAAGCTGGGACCGGGAATAGGGGACTCCCTTTTCTATCAAAAAAAGATCGAGACGTTTATGGAGATCAGCTTCCTGGATCTTAAATTCGTACCGCACGGGTCATGACTTTATTGATACTGGATACTGGTTGACACTGTTGGATACTGGATATTGGATACTGGATGAAACCTTTAATCAAAATTTATAATCTCTTATCGGTTATCCAGTATCCAATATCCGAACCTTAAATTATCCGTTCTTAATCTCGGTAAAAATCATTCGGCCGGTGCCTGTTTGCAAGACACTAGTCACGACAACCTCAATCGTCCGGCCGATAAACCGCCGGGCATTTTCAACCACCACCATCGTCCCGTCGTCCATATAGGCGATGCCTTGTCCCGGGGTCTTTCCTTCGCGAATAATTTGGGCGTTTAAAATTTCCCCCGGTAAAACAGCCGGTTTCAGGGCATTGGCCAACTTGTTCAGGTTGAGGACTTTAACCCCTCTCAGTTCGGCCACCTTGTTTAAGTTGAAATCATTGGTAATGATGATTCCTTGCAATTCCAAGGCCAGATCGACCAGCTTGGCATCTACGTTGTCTTTAGGCGGATTTTGATCTAAGATGATGATTTCCAAGTCTTTTTGTTTTTGAATTTTTTCAATAACATCCAGGCCTCTCCGCCCTCGAATCTTTTTTAGGGAATCGTTGGAATCAGCGATATGATGCAATTCTTGGAGAATGAATTGAGGAATAATCAAGGTGCCTTCTATAAAGCCGGTCTCACAAATATCGGCAATCCGACCGTCAATGATGACACTCGTATCCAATAAATAACGATTCATGTTTTTTGAAAAAGGGGCAGGAAATAAGTTTGAGTTAGTGAGCTTACCGATTTCTTCCGCCTTGTTGCTTCCCAAGGCCAACCCCAAATAACCGAAAATGCCGCTTAAGGAGAGCAAAAGAAAGTAATGGACAAAGGCATCATCTCGGAAGACATCAAAGGGAAACATTAGGAGACGGGCGACGACCAAACCCAAGACCAGGCCGGTTACACCACCCAGGGAATTACGAAGGGGAATTTTTTTGAATAATTTTTCAATTTCAAGGACAAAAACAGATAAAACAAGACCCAGGAAGGCCCCGAGATAAGGAACCCAAGGACTGGCCTGGGTTTCCCAAAGTCGGCCGGTAATAGAAAAGCCTCCCATCAAACAAATGATAATCAATAGTGCCTTTAATAAAATCTGATTCACTTTATTTCACCTCCTTCCGCCATCTTTAATCAACCCATGTTTAACCTAAAAGCCAAGAGCCGAACCCTAAAAATGTAAAGCCCCGACACCTAACCGCCAATTCTATTAGGGCTTGTGTGCAATCGGTGAAGATCCTGAAAGATTAACACTTTTCTCATCCTTGGTCAGGATAAAAAGCAATATGGTTTCTTTTGGGTTTTAACGATAAGATCGGCTTCGAATTAATAATATCCTAATAATAATTCGGCTGAATGAAGAAACAAGGCAGGAACGATTAATCCAACCAGAACCAGCGGGCATTCCTCTTAAATTTTAAAGATTCGTTTTATATCCTCCTCCACTTTGGTTTCTTCCATCTGTTTGGCTATGGAGATTTCCTTAACCAACAGACTCTTAGCCGTGTCGAGCATTTTGCGTTCACCAAAAGAAAGCTCTTTTTCCAACTTCAACAAGAACAGATCACGTAGGACTTGGGCGACTTCATATACCGAACCGGTCTTAATTTTTTCCATATATTCTCGATATCGCCGATTCCAGCTTTGATTGTCGAATTCAATATCTTTTTCTTTTAGGATCTTAAAGATTTTGGAAACTTCTTCTTCTTTAATAATTTCTCTAAGCCCGACATTATTGGCATTGCTGATGGGGATCATTATGATCATATTATTTTCTAAGATTCTCATAATGTAAAAATTCTGAGAAGAACCACAAAGGTTGCGGGCCTCTATGGATTCAATACGACCAACTCCATGGGCTGGATAAACCGCCAAATCGCCCACCTTAAATATCATCATGGGCCAACCTCCTGGTTTGAATTTTTAAAACGTTATTATTATATCATTATTTTTTGAAAAAGCAAAATATAAAATTTTTATAATATATTTAGTTAGTTATTAATCTTTTTTAGAAAAGTAACGCTTTCCAGGTGAAAGGTCTGGGGGAAAAAGTCAACCGGTTGAGCCCATTCCACCTTCCAACCCCGTTCCATCAATTGGGCCAGATCTCTCACTAGAGTCATGGGATCGCAGGAAATATACAGGATTCCTTTTAGATTCCAGACGTCTAAGAAAGGGATAATCTCCCGGGCCCCGGTTCGGGGAGGGTCCAGGATAATCATAGAAATTGGAAGATTGCGCAAGTTTGATTGGAGTATCCCCTTTTCGACATTGGCTTGAATAAAGGTACAATTGAAAATCTGATTGATCTTCTGGTTCAAGCGGGCATTGGCCACCGCCAAGGGGAAGCCTTCCAGACCGATTATTCCTTTGACTTTTAGGGACGTCGGCAGGGTAAAATTTCCCAAACCACAGTAGAGGTCCAGAATAATGTCCCGTTCATCAAAAAGATTCCGGCTCAATAGCTGAGCGATCAACAGCCTGTTTAATTCCTGGTTGACCTGGGTGAATACCAGGGGAAAACAGGTTAGCCGGATGTCTTGTCCCAGTCCTGTGTCCAAGGCGTGAAAGGTAAATCCAAGGCTGTCTTTTTCCAAAGTAAAGGGGTTTTCTCCTACTAAAGGAAAATGGGAGGATTCTTGAAAAAGGAGGTAGTTTAATTTAAGGTCTGAAAACAGCCCTTCGGTTATTTTCTTTTGTTGGGATCGGCTTAGCTTTTTCGGGGAAGAAAAGACGATCCCCCTTCGACGGGGTCTGTCAAAACCCTGTAATTCGATTTCCGGGGTCCATTGGGCCTGTTTTAAATCAGGGATTTTTTCCTGGAGGATTCCCAGGACTTCATTAACCTCCTGATTGGCTAAAAGGCAGTGATCAATAGGGACGAGATCGTGGCTCTTGGGTTTGAAGAACCCCATGGTAAAACGATTGTTTTTCCAGGCCGTTTTAAGATGAAGGCGATGGCGGTAGCCGTAAGTCGAAGGCGATATCAGGGTGGGGTAAACAGGGGTTTCCTTTGGGGTTAAGGCATGGTCCAGGGCTTGTTTAAAAAGCCTTTCTTTTTCTTGGACTTGTTTGTGCATTGCCAGGTGCTGAAGCTGACAGCCCCCGCATTCCAGATAAAAAGGGCAAGCCGGTTCAATCCGGTCGGGAGAAGGCTCGATAATGCGGATTAACTTCCCAAGGCCATAGTTTTTTTTGGAATGGAGCAATTCGACTTGAACGACTTCGCCCGGAAGCGTTTGGGGGACAAAAATAACTTTCCCCTCTATCCGCCCAAGGCCAGCGCCGCCCCAGGAAAGGTTTGAAATTCGCACTTCGGCCATATCAAGCCCCCACAACCCAAGCCCAGGAGAGGATGGTCAGAATGGAAATTAAGGCGGTCAACATGACAATAGAAGCGGTTAACTCCGATTAAAAAAAATCCGTAAAAATAAATGATAAAATAGGAAGGATGAGATTTAGCAAGCGCATAGCTAATGGCTATTATAGAAGGTTAAAAGAGGCTTTTCCAGAACTATTTCGGATAAATTTAATTGTTGACCATATTCAGGTCGATATGCTATGTAAACTATATCCTTTTTAGTGGCTGATGAAAACCGCCCGGCAATCCCAATCAGACGGATGGCATCTGGGGGTTTGAAAAAAAGATCGTTTTGGTCTATATTGGTCTATCGTTTTTAATTTCTTAAAGCGTGGTTAAGTAAAATCTATAAGGAGTAATATCAAGACCAATGAGCAAAAAAAACAATGGGAATGGTCGATCTATGGAAGGAATTTATTCCTTTTATTCTCCTTTTTATGACCTTATTTTCGGCAAGGTTCTGGAAGCAGGCAGAAGACAGGCCTTTAATTATTTGGATTCTTCGAAAAAAAAAGTTCTCGAAGTCGGGATAGGGACGGGGTTGACCTTGCCCCATTACCCCAAAGGCTGTCACATCGTGGGAATTGATATATCAGCCAAAATGATCCAGAGGGCCGAGGAAAGGGTCAAGCAGATGGGTAATGGACTTAAGGTGGATCTCCAGGTCATGGATGCCTGCCAGATGACCTTTGAAGACAATACCTTTGATGCCATTCTGTCTCCCTATGTCATTACGACGGTTCAGGATCCTTTTCAGTTTTGCCGGGAAATTATTCGGGTTTGTAAACCGGGAGGACAAATCATTATTGTCAATCATTCCAAAGATCCGGATCGGCTGTTGGGAAAGTTTGAAGCCTTGGCCTCTCCCTTTTTTGCCAAGATCGGCTTTGTTACCGACCTGGATGTTGTCTCCTTGGTCAAATCTACAGAAATCGAGATCCAGAAAATCATTAAATGCAACCTTTTTAACCTGCACA
This sequence comes from uncultured delta proteobacterium, assembly GCA_963838485.1. Classification (GTDB taxonomy): domain Bacteria; phylum Desulfobacterota; class RBG-13-43-22; order RBG-13-43-22; family RBG-13-43-22; genus RBG-13-43-22. The sequence continues at coordinate 15,871 of CAWIRY010000107.1, forward strand.
AGATTATCCTTGGGCAAAAACCTTTGTCGGATATCCGAGCCTCCTGAAATTATTTAGGGTGATGGTTTATAGGCCCTATCGATTTTTTCTATCCCGAAGGCATCTACGATGGTTTCGTAAAAGTGGTTGCCTGAGGGCACTTCAAGCCCCTCATCCGAATTGAAAGAAATCCCTGGTTCGCAGGGCCGCCTATTCGGGTTTTTCATTTTTTTTAGGGTATTCTTCCGGAGCAGACACATGTTTAAGAAATTGAGCAAAAAGGAAGCCCAGGCCTTGGAGAAACGTTTGGCCTATCGAAGACGGCTGGTCTGGGATGAACTCTCTTCAGAAGAAGAGAAAAAAGTCTGGGAACTTGGGGAGGACTATAAGGTCTTTTTAAATGCTTCCAAAACGGAAAGAGAAATCATAAGTGAAATTACTGGAAGATTGACTCAAGCCGGATTTTTGCCCCTCGATCATCCCAGTCCGGGAGAAAAAGTTTTCCAGACCACCAGGGGTAAGGTATTGGCCCTGGGCATCCTCGGGAAAAAGCCTTTAACCGGAGGGCTGCAGATCATTGCCTCTCACGTGGATGCCCCCCGCCTGGACCTTAAACAGCATCCTTTGTACGAAGAGGTGGACTTGGCTTTTTTTAAGACCCATTATTATGGAGGAATTAAAAAATATCAGTGGCTGGCCAGACCTTTAGCCCTTCACGGGACCATTTTTACCGCCAAAGGTAAAAAGATCAATCTGGCTATTGGAGAAAAAGATCAAGATCCGGTCTTCACTGTAGCCGACCTTCTACCTCATCTGGCCCGAAAGGTTCAGATGGAGAAGAAACTCTCGGAAGCCATTGAGGGAGAAAAGCTCAATATCCTTATCGGAAGCATTCCCCTGGGGCCGGAGGAAACCAAGGAGCGGTTCAAGGTGGCTGTCTTAAACCATCTTCATAAGCTCTATGGTTTGGTGGAAGAGGACCTGGTTAGCGCCGAGTTGGAAATGGTCCCCTCCGAACCGGCCCGGGACGTGGGACTGGACCGGGGAATAGTCGGGGCTTATGGCCAGGATGATCGCGCCTGTGCCTATAGCAGTTTGAAGGCGGCCCTGGAGATCGAAAAACCAGACAGGACCACCGTGGTCTTGTTTTTTGACAAGGAGGAGATCGGCAGCGAGGGCAATACGAGCGCGCGGGCTCAGATCTTAGGGAATTTTCTGTCTAAACTATTTGCCTTGAAGGGGGAGGCCTTTACTCATCAGACCTTCGATGAAGCGTTGGCCGCTTCCCGGGCCCTTTCGGCCGACGTGGCCGGGGCCTTGGACCCGGATTACCAGGAAGTGCATGAAAAGCGGAATGCTCCCCGCATGGGCGGCGGTCTCTGTTTGACCAAATTTACCGGTTCAGCCGGAAAATACGGCTCCAGCGACGCCAACGCCGAATATGTTTATTGGATCAGGGATTTGTTCAATCGGAATAAGATCGTTTGGCAGACCGGGGAGTTGGGCAAGGTGGATGAAGGGGGCGGGGGGACGATCGCCAAATTTTTAGCCCCCCTGGGTCCGGAGATTGTCGATTGCGGGACTCCGGTGCTATCCATGCATTCGCCCTTTGAATTGATCAGTAAGGCCGACTTGTATATGACCTACAAAGGATTTAAGGCCTTTCTCCAGGCAGTTTAATTTTAACCCTTTCGGATAACCTTATCGGGCGAATTATTCAATTGCGCAAACAGTTAAATAATCGTCACCGCGATGAAAAACAGGGACCAGAAGAATTATTCCGACCTCAGTCGCCTCCAAGGGCACTTGGGCTCCAAAAAAGAAGGCCTCAAAAGAGGATTCCCAAACATTCTTGGAGGGAACCGACTCCGATGAGTTCAATGGCCGGATTCCTGGGAATTTGTTCAAAGTTGTTTTTTGGAAGGAGACAACGGGTGAACCCCAGCTTTTGGGCCTCTTTGACCCGTAAGAGAGATTGACTAACCGCCCGAATTTCCCCGGTTAGCCCTACTTCTCCAAAGAGAACGGTTTGGGCTGAAATAGGGCGGTCCAAGAAACTGCCGGCCAGGGCGGCTGAAATTCCTAAATCAATGGCCGGTTCATCAATCCGAATCCCGCCGGCCACATTTAAAAAAATGTCCTGATTAAAAAGATTCAGTCCGGCTTTTTTTTCCAAGACCGCTATCAAGAGGGAAACCCGGTTGGGGTCCACCCCCATGGCCGTTCTTCGGGGGACCCCGAAATTGGTCTGGCTGACTAAGGCCTGGAGCTCGACCAGGATCGGTCTGGATCCTTCCAGACTGGGGACGACTACCGAGCCGGGGACATTCAAGGGCCTTTCGGAAAGAAACATCTGTGAGGGGTCTTTTACCTCATCCAGGCCGGAATCTTTCATTTCAAAAACCCCGATTTCGTTGGTCGAGCCGAAACGGTTCTTGACGGCCCTGAGGATCCGGTAGGCGTGGCCCCGTTCCCCTTCGAAATACAAGACCGTATCGACCATATGTTCCAGGACCCGGGGGCCGGCGATGGTCCCCTCCTTGGTGACATGGCCGATGAGAAACAGCGAAGTGTCCGACTTCTTGGCCCAGACCATTAATCGGCCGGCCACCTCCCTGACCTGGGAAACACTGCCCGGGGCAGAGCTCATCTCGCCCGAATAAACGGTCTGAATGGAATCAATGGCCACAAATCGGGGTTGTATATCCTTCAGGATTTTAAACACCCCATCCAGGGATGTCTCGGAGACGACCAGGACCCGGCTCTGACCGGCACCCAGCCTCTCACCGCGCATCTTGATCTGTTGGACCGATTCCTCTCCGGAGATGTACAAGGATGTATGCCCCAGGTCGGCCAGCCGGTCCAGGACCTGGAGGATCAAGGTGGATTTGCCTATGCCCGGATCCCCACCGATTAGAATGGCCGAACCTGGGACCACCCCTCCCCCGAGGACCCGGTCTAATTCATCATTTCCGATGGGGACCCGGTGCTCCCCTTGGCTGGAGACCTCTTTGAGAGGTAAGGGTTCGGCCTTCCGGGTGGGGCCTTGTTCCCAGGGATGGGGACGTACGGAAAGGGAAAGGCTTTCTTCCAACAGGCTGTTCCAGGTTCCGCAATCCGGACAGCGCCCCAGCCACTTGGGGCTCTGAAACCCACAAGACTGGCAGGCATATATGGTTTTTTCAGATTTCATGATTATCTTACTATACTAAAAAAAATATAACTTCCAGGATTTATTTTTTCAACCTTGACGGCTTGCCCGATTTTCCCCTATAATGCACCAATTTTCGGATTGGCTTATAATATACAGACGAGGATGGAGGGAGGATTTGACCCATGATTGAAGCTGTAATCATAGAAGCTGTACGAACCCCTATCGGCCGTCACGGCGGCATTTTGAAAACAGTGCGGCCTGATGACCTGGCTGCTTTGGTACTGACCGAAGTGGTAAAAAGGGCCAAGGTGGACCCGGCGCTGATAGAGGAAGTTTACCTGGGTTGTGCCAACCAGGCTGGGGAAGATAATCGAGACGTGGCCCGTATGGCCTTGCTTCTGGCCGGATTCCCGGTATCTGTTGGGGGAGTGACTTTTAACCGGCTCTGCGCCTCAGGACTTTCGGCGATCAATGCCGCCGCTCGGGCCATAAAAGTCGGCGAGGGAGACGTCTATGTTGCAGGGGGCGTGGAAAGCATGACCCGAGCACCTTACTCAGTGGCCAAGACCAGCCCGGAATGGGCTTTCGGCAATGCCACCATGTGGGACACGACCATCGGCTGGCGATTCCCCAACCCCCGGATGAAGCAAATGTACGGTATGGATTCCATGGGGGAGACGGCTGAGAATATTTATGATCTCACCAAATCCATTTCCCGTGAAGAGCAGGATCGGTTTTCCTTGGAGAGTCATCGGCGGGCCGTGGCCGCCATAGAGTCGGGAAAGTTTGCCGAAGAAATTGTCCCGGTGTCCATCCCGCAGAAAAAAGGGGAGCCCCTTTTGGTAAAACGGGATGAACACCCCCGGGCCGACACGACCCTGGAAGTCATGGCCAAGCTGCGTCCGGCCTTTCGCCAAGGGGGCACCGTGACTGCCGGCAACTCTTCGGGCATTAATGACGGGGCGGCGGCTGTCCTTTTGATGAGCGCCCAAAAAGCTCGCGAATTGGGTTTGAAGCCCCTGGCGCGGATCCTGACCTCGGCGGCCGCGGGTGTGGAGCCGCGGGTTATGGGCCTGGGACCGATTCCGGCCGTTCGCAAGGCCTTGGCCCGGGTCGGCTTAACGGTGTCCGACATGGGTCTGATCGAACTGAATGAGGCCTTTGCCGTACAATCCCTGGCCGTCATAAAAGAGCTCGGATTCCGCCAGGAGATCACCAACGTCAATGGCGGGGCCATTGCCTTAGGACATCCCCTGGGATGCAGCGGCGCCCGGATCATGACCACCTTGGTGCACGAGATGCGCCGCCGTGCCCCCCAAGAGAAACGCCCTTATTACGGGATGGCAACCCTTTGCGTGGGCGTGGGGCAGGGAGAGGCGACGATCATCGAATGGATTGATTAAATTCGGAAGAACCTAAGTGAACACCTTTTCCGATCTCCTCTCTTGAAAAGAAGACCGGAAAGAATTACATTGACATTCAATAAGATTTTCTTTAAATATACAATGTTGATTCACGCGGGCATAGCTCAGTTGGTAGAGTACAAGCTTCCCAAGCTTGGTGTCGCGGGTTCGAATCCCGTTGCCCGCTCCAACTTGGCCCGCTTCAACTTGATTGAAGCCGTAGTTCCCTTTTTGAGGTAGGTCTTCATCCTGGGAATCATTCAGGGTTAGGTCTTAAACTTCGATCAGCGGATTAGTTGATATTTTTCTGAAATTTTTGGCGAACCAATATCAATTCATTTTCTGCTTTAAGAAGTGGGCCTCGGCCCATTTTTTTTTGGTCATTCTATATCTATATGCTGATGAATTAGTTAGGAAAGTTGTTAAAAAGCTCAGAATGGTATCGGTTGGCAGCCATCTTCACCGGACCCCGCCATCAGCAGGGGTGATGGGGTTTATAAGATAAGGTCTTTTATAAAATCTTAAAAGTCTGGACTTATGAATACCGTATCTAAGGTAGCTGTGGAGAAAATAGAGGGGTTAGTCGCGGCCCTATTAAAATCCGAGGGCTTGGAACTGACCGATTTGGAATTCAGAAAAGAGGCTCGGGGTTGGGTACTTCGGATTTTTATGGATAAACCGGGAGGGGTGACTCTGGACGATTGCACGGAAATAAGCCGGCAATTGGGCGATCAGCTTGAAGTCGAAGACCTGATCCCCCATTCCTACACCCTGGAGGTCTCTTCTCCCGGCTTGGATCGCCCCCTTAAAAGTGAGAAAGATTTTTTACGCAATATCGGTAAATTGGTTCAGCTTTCAACGCACGTCCCCTTCCAAGGGCAGACTTTTTTTAAAGGGGTTCTTTTAGATTACCAGGCTGCCGGTTGCCTGCGTCTGGCTGAAACCAAAAAAATTTGGGAAATCCCAGCTAATTTTGTTGCCAAGGCCCGATTGGTTTTTGAAGGCTAAACCGATTTCCTGCCCATCTATTGGATTTTTGTGGAATCCAGGGGGCGTAGAGGTAAAAATAGAAGGAGTCAAAGGTTATGGGCTTAATTCGGAAAAAAGAAAAAGAGTTGGCCGGTATTCCTCCTTTAGAACTTAAAAGGGTTATCGATCAGGTCAGCAGGGACAAGGGGATCAATAAAGAGGTCCTTATTACCACCCTGGTGGAAGCCATAGCATCGGCGGCCAAGAAAAAAATGGGCCTGAAAAAGGAGATCGAGGTCAATTATAATGATGAGTTGGGGGAGATCGAAGTTTTTGAATTTAAAGAGGTGGTTGATAAGGTCAAGGACCCCAACGCCCAGATTTCTTTTGAGGAAGGAAAAAAGCTGGACCCGGAGTGTGAAATCGGGGACAGCCTGGGGATTAAGATGGAGACCAGTTCTTTCGGCCGGATTGCCGCCCAGTCGGCCAAGCAGGTTATTATACAGCGGATGAAGGATGTAGAACGGGATATCGTTTATGAAGATTTTAAAGATCGAAAGGGAGAGGTGATCAACGGCATCATCCAGCGGTTTGACAAAGGGGCCGCTGTTGTCAACCTGGGTCGGACCGAGGGTGTTTTGCCGATTCCTGAACAGATCCCCACCGAGACCTACAAACAGGGAGATCGAATCCGGGCTTACGTTCTGGAAGTTAAAAAAATCAGCAAAGGTCCTCAGATCATCCTTTCCAGGACCCATCCCCAGTTTTTAGCCGCCCTTTTTGAAATGGAGGTCCCGGAAATTTCTCAAAAAATCGTTCGTATCGTTAATGTGGTCCGGGAGCCGGGGAGCCGTTCAAAGATTGCTGTGGCTACCGAGGATAAAGATGTGGACCCGGTGGGGGCCTGCGTGGGGATGAAAGGCAATCGCGTTCAATATGTGGTTCAGGAGCTCAGGGGGGAAAAGATCGATATCATAGCCTGGAATCCCGATCCGGCTAAATTTATTTGTAATGCCCTGGCGCCGGCTGAGATTATTCGCGTCATTATTGATGAGGTAAACCGTTCCATGGAAGTGGTGGTGCCGGATGAACAATTGTCCCTGGCGATTGGAAAGAGGGGACAAAATGTCCGTTTAGCCTCTCGTTTGACCGGTTGGAGGATTGATGTCAAGAGTGAATCAAAATATATCAAATCCATGCGGGACGGATATCAGTCCCTGCTGCAAATCACCGGTGTAGGGGAGGCCACGGCAGACTCTTTGTACAAGGGAGGTTTTGAATCGGCCAAGGAAGTGGCCGAAGCCAACATCGACGAGCTCCTGCAGGTTACCGGAATGACGAATAAAAAAGCGGAAAAATTATTAGAAGCCGCCAACGAATTTCTAAAAATTACTCAACCCAAGGAACCTTCGGTCGATAAACAAAAAACCAAGGAAGAAAAAACAAACGAAGAAAAAGAATCGGGGGAATCTTCCTTGAGTGAAGAGGCGGTCCCCGAGGAATGAAGACCCTGGTAAGGCAAAGGACCTGTCGGGCCTGCCGAAGAAAAGATGACAAAAAAGAATTGTTGAGAATGGTAATGATCGATAAAAAAACCTTAGAGGTCGATCTTAAACAAATTATGCCCGGCCGGGGATGGTATCTCTGCCGGAGAGAGGTCTGTCTGTCCTCTTTGAAGATCTTAAAGGGCCGGTATAAGGCCTTTGGACGTGACGTTGAGATCGGCCCCGGTTTGAATAATTTAATAACGGTTCCGCCAGCAGGGGGGGTAAATGGCCAAAGTCAGAGTTTATGAATTAGCAAAAGAACTGCAAATGGAGAATAAGGTCCTGGTGGATCTTATCCGCGAGACGGGAATCGAGATCAAAAGTCATTCTTCATCCCTTACGGATGAAGAAGTTTCCCTGATCAAAGGCCATTTGAGAGGAACCAAATCCCTGGTCGTTGAAGAACAGCGGATCAAATCCACGGTCATCCGCCGGCGGAAAAAGGTTGTTGAAGTCGAACAGGCCCCGGAATCCCTCATAAAAGAAGCTATCTCGGAAGAAAGGCCGGAAACGGAAACCGTACCGGAAATTCCTTCCGTTGTCGAAGTGCACCCGGCCGAGGTGACGACTGCCGCCCCGGAACAACGTGTAGAGCCAATTCCGGTCAAAGAAGAAATAAAGGAAGGAGAAAAGGAAATCGCCCCTAAACCTGTTCTTGGCCCAAGACCACAGCCGGTCAAACCCGTTAAGCCGGTTAAAGAAGTTCCAGCCAAAATCATCCGCCGGGCCGAGCCCCCGGCCCGGGTGATCCGGCCGGCGGAACCGGCGGTTAAAGTTGTCCCACCCCCTAAACCGGTTATTGTGCCCTTAAAGCCGGAAGAAAAGAAATCTGAGAAGGAAGCCGAAAAAGAGAAGCCTGCTCCTAAAAAGAAACCCAAGGTATCGAAGGCCTTGATAGAGGAAGAACTCGCCAAGGGCAAAATTTTTAAAAGAAAACGAGAGGTCTTAGAGCGGGCCGATCTGTATGATGAATCCGGAAAAGAGGCCCGAGCCTACAGGGCCGGTAAGGGAGGGAAATTACCGGTCAAAAAATATAAAAAAACAGAAATCACCACACCCAAGGCGATCAAACGCCGTTTGAAGATTTCCGAGGTCATCACCGCAGGTGAACTGGCCAAAAGGATGGGGGTTAAATCAGGGGACCTGATCAAAAAAATGATCGCCCTTGGACTTATGGCCACTTTGAACCAGTCGATTGATTACGACGCCGCCGCCCTGGTGGCCACCGAGTTCGGCTACGAGGCTGAAAAAGTTCACTTTGAGGAAGAACAAATATTAAAACTTCATGCCGATCTCCCGGAAGAACTCATGGCCCGCCCGCCGGTGGTGACCATTATGGGGCATGTCGATCATGGTAAAACCTCGTTACTGGATGTCATTCGAAAAACTAATGTCACTGCCGGGGAGGCCGGAGGGATCACCCAACACATCGGGGCCTACCATGTCCATTTGGACAAGGGGGAGATCGTTTTTCTGGATACCCCCGGTCATGAAGCCTTTACGGCCATGAGGGCTCGAGGGGCCCAGATAACCAACATCGTCATCTTGGTCGTGGCCGCCGACGATGGGATGATGCAGCAAACCAAAGAAGCCATTGATCATGCCCGGGCAGCGGGCGTCCCTATCATCGTGGCCATCAACAAAATCGACAAACCCAATTCCAATCCGGACCGGGTCAAAAGGCAATTGGCCGATTACGGGTTGGTGCCGGAGGATTGGGGCGGAGACACAATTTTCGCCGAAGTATCGGCCAAGACGGGGCAAGGGGTAGACGGCCTTCTGGAATTAATCCTTTTGCAGGCCGAGGTACTGGAGTTAAAAGCCAACCCCAATAAATTGGCAACAGGACGGATCGTGGAGGCCAGGTTGGATAAAGGACGAGGCCCTATCGCGACCGTGCTTATTCGGGGGGGGGTCTTAAAAACCGGAGATCCCTTTGTCTGCGGGATCCAATTTGGGAAGGTGCGGGCCCTTTACAACGATTGGGGGCAAAAGGTCGACCAGGCCCTGCCCTCCATACCGGTCGAAGTCCACGGTTTTAGCGGAGTTCCCCTGGCCGGCGATGAATTCATAGCCTGTGAAGATGAAAAAACCGCCAAGCAGATCGCCCTGTCCCGTCTCCAGAAAAAGAGGGAGGCCGAACTTTCCAAGACCGGCAAGGTCACCCTGGAAAAACTCTATGAACAAATCCAGGAAGGACAGGTCAAAGAACTTAACATCATCCTCAAAGCCGATGTCCAGGGATCGATTGAAGCCATCAGCGAGGCCCTGCACAAGTTGAGTACGCCGGCTATCAAGGTCACCGTCATCCACAGTTCTCCGGGGGCCATCACGGAGACCGATATCCTCCTGGCCTCGGCCTCCAAGGCCATTATTATCGGGTTTAATGTCCGCCAGAACCATAAAGTGCAGGAAATGGCCGAACAGGAACAGGTGGATGTGCGGTTTTACGATATCATCTATCAACTGGTTTCGGATGTCAAAGATGCCATGGTGGGTATGCTGGAACCGGTTTACAAAGAGGTGGTTCACGGCCACGCCGAGATTCGAGACCTCTTCCATGTACCTAAAGTGGGGGCGATCGCCGGGAGCCTGGTAACCGATGGAAAAATAGAAAGGAATGCCAAGGCCCGTCTCCTGCGCGATCATGTGGTAGTTTATGACGGGCGGATAGCCTCCCTCAGAAGGATCAAGGATGACGTTAAGGAAGTGGCCGCCGGTTATGAGTGCGGGATCAGGCTGGAGGATTATAATGATCTGAAGGTGGGGGATATTATTGAGTCGTACATTCTGGAAGAGATAAAAGCGGAACTGTGATAACGGTGCAAGGCATACGGTATAAGGTATACGGTTTTTCCCTCGTACCTTGAACCTTGTACCCTGAGGTTACGAATGGTCATCGGTATCCTGGAAATGATTCTGTATTTGCCGGAATCTCATTCCCTGAAGGATAAACGCCAGGTCGTCAAGAGTGTCAAGGACAAGGTGCGTCATCATTTCAATGTGGCCGTGGCCGAAGTGGACGACCAGGATTTGTGGCAAAAGGCCCGGTTAGGGTTTTGCAGCCTGGGCAATGACCGGAGATCGATTAACGCCCGGTTGGATCAGGTCATCAATTTTGTGGAACGGCTGCAAGTGGCCGTTGATATCGATTCACACATGGAAATGTTGGACTATTAATTTTAAAAGAAATCAAGGTTCCGAGGGATCAAGGATTCCAGTGAACTGCGACCTTCGCACCTAAGAAGTGACCATGCAGGCTAAAACATCCAGACCCAAAAGAACGATGCAGGTTGGCGGATTGCTCCAAAAGGAAATCTCCGAGCTGTTGATCCGAAAAATAAAAGATCCCCGCCTGGAGATGGTTACCATTACCGGCGTCAAAGTTTCTCCTGACCTGAAGCTGGCCCGGGTCTATTTCAGCCGATTTGGAAACCCTGAAGAGATCCAACAAGGATTGGAGGGGCTTCAGAGTGCCGCAGGCTATATAAAACGAGAACTGGGACAACGGTTGAAATTGCGTCATGTTCCTGATTTGGAATTTATTCACGATACTTCCTTCGAATATGGCGACCGGATCGAATCTTTATTAAAGGGACTGTTTCCGGCCAAAGGGCCTGTTGAATCATGAGAGCCTTAAATTCAAAACCAGTCCTTTCGGTTCCTCCCGAATCTTCTGCCTGGGAGGGAATTCTGGTCATGGACAAACCGGTCGGGATGACTTCCAATAAGGTGCTCCAAGGTCTCCGGAAGGCCACCGGATTTCAAAAAATGGGTTACTTAGGGACCTTGGACCCAATTGCCACCGGTGTGTTGCCTATTTGTATCGGCTGGGCGACCAAAATTATCCCTTTTATTCCTGACAACCCGAAGGGCTATCGGGCGGTCATGGTTTTGGGGAAAAAGATGGACACTCAGGATGCCACCGGAGAGGTGGTCGGTGTTTCTTCACAACCCCTGCCTGACCGTAAAAGGATCGAAGAGGTCTTCAAGGATTTCATCGGCCCCCAGGAACAGGTGCCTCCTTCTTTCTCGGCCTTGAAATATAAAGGAAAACCCTTGTATCACTGGGCCAGAAGAGGCATCCCGATTATCAAACCGCCCCGGCAGATTAACATTGATTCCATCAGGACCCTGGGCATGGAAGGGGAACGGGTGGCTTTTGAGGTCTTCTGTTCCCCGGGAACTTATATCCGGGCCATTTGCAATGACGTCGGAGACCGTCTGGGCTGCGGTGCCTATCTGGAGGAATTGCAAAGGCTCCAAAGCGGGCCTTTTCATCTCTCTCAGGCCCATTCCCTGGAAAAAGTCCACCAGGCCATTTCCCGAGAAGAAATTGAGGCCTTAAAGATCCCCGTGGACAAGATCCTGGAGGATTTCCCCCAGATCTGGGTGGAGTGGCAGTGGAAGGAAAAGATCAAACAAGGGGGATTCTTGGCCCAGGACCCGGGTATTTCCCCCTGGCCTCAAGTCGGACCGGGGGTGCCGATCTGTGTTAAAAGCCCCAAGGATGAATTGTGGGCCATTTATCAAAGGGTCGGCGTGGCCAAACCGGTTTTTAAACCTATACGAGTAATCATTTAATTTTTATTAAAAGGAGGACTATCGTGGGATTATATGCGGAACAAAAAAAGGAAATTCTGGGTAAATTCGGGGTACACCCCACAGACACCGGTTCCCCAGAGGTCCAAATCGCCCTGTTAAGTGAACGGATCAAATATCTGACCGAGCATTTTAAGACTCACCAAAAGGACCATCATTCCCGTCGTGGGCTGCTCAAATTAGTGGGTCAACGAAAACGAATGTTAGGTTATTTAAGAAAAAAAGATGCCGAACGGTATCGAACCCTCATACAAGAATTGGGAATTCGTAAGTAAAGTTTATCGATTTCCCTTTAAAGGAGCCAACAATAATGGTGAAAGTAGTTTCTACCCAAATAAATGGAAGAACCCTGAGTATAGAGACCGGCCGGGTGGCCAAGCAGGCCAGCGGCTCAGTCCTGGTCCAATACGGGGAGACGATTGTATTGGTCACGGTGGTGTCCTCCAACGATATCCGGGAAGGGATCGATTTTTTGCCCCTGACGGTGGATTATCAGGAAATGTCTTATGCCGCCGGCCGGATTCCCGGCAGTTTTTTCCGCAGGGAGATCGGGCGTCCCAGTGAAAAGGAAACCCTGACTTCCCGTTTAATCGACCGGCCTTTGCGGCCTCTCTTCCCCAAGGGGTACTTTTTTGAAACCCAAGTCATCGCCACGGTCCTTTCAGTGGATCAGGAAAACGATCCCGATGTCCTGGCCATGGTCGGTGCTTCAGCCGCCCTCGAGGTCTCCGATATTCCGTTTTGCGGACCGATTGCCGGGATACGGGTGGGACGCATTGACGGGGAATTCATCCTGAACCCGACCAACTCGCAGCTCAGAGAAAGCGACATCAACCTGATCATTGCCGGAAACCAGGGGGCTGTGGTCATGGTGGAAGGCGGGGCCAAGGAGGTTCCGGAGGAAGATCTGGTGCGGGCGATTTTTTATGGCCATCAAGGCCTTCAGGCCGTCTTGGAACTCCAGAAAGACCTGCGTCAGGCTGTTGGGAACACCAAGAAGGAATGGCCTGTCCCGATCGTGAATGAGACGTTAAAGGCCGGGGTATTTGCCCAGGCCGAGACACCCTTAAAGGAGGCCTTGACCATCAATGGGAAAAAAGAGCGGCAGGAGCGGATCCATGACATCCAGGCCGACCTCCTGGAAGAGTTGGGTCAGGATGCCCCGGAGACCAAAAAGGAAATTAAAAAACTCTTCGAGGAACTGGAACGACGGCTTGTTCGGGACATGGTCCTGAAAGAAAAAACCAGAATCGGTGGAAGGACCTTTAATGAAGTTCGCCCCATTTCCTGTGAGGTAGCGGTATTGCCGAGGGTCCATGGATCGGCCCTTTTTACCCGAGGGGAAACCCAGGCCCTGGCGGTAACTACCTTGGGGACTTCTTCCGACGAACAGAGGATCGATTCCTTAAACGGGGAGACCTTCAAGTCTTTTATGCTCCACTATAATTTCCCCCCTTATTCGGTCGGTGAGGCCCGGATGTTACGAGGGCCGGGCCGGAGGGAAATCGGACACGGGGCCTTGGCCGAAAGGGCCTTACAGCCCATTTTACCGTCCAGTGAGGATTTCCCTTATACCATCCGCTTAGTGTCGGAGATATTGGAATCCAACGGTTCATCCTCCATGGCTACGGTTTGCGGTTCCAGTCTTTCTCTGATGGACGCCGGCGTACCCATTAAGTCTCATGTGGCCGGCGTGGCCATGGGATTGATCCTGGAAGGAACGGAGGTGGCCGTCCTGACCGATATCCTGGGAGATGAAGATCACTGCGGGGACATGGATTTCAAAGTTACCGGCACTGAAAAAGGGGTTACGGCCCTGCAAATGGATATCAAGATTCAGGGGGTGACCCAGGAAATCATGGGCCAGGCCTTAAAACAGGCCCAGGAGGGGCGGCTGTCCATCTTGAATTTGATGAATAAGACCATCAATCAGCCCAGAACCAGTATCTCTGATTATGCCCCCAAGATCACCACCATAGAAATAAACCCCGAGAAGATCCGGGAAGTCATCGGCCCAGGGGGGAAGGTGATCCGGTCTATCGTTGCTGAAACCGGGGCCAAGATCGAGGTGGAAGATTCCGGAAAAATCATCATTGCCTCATCGGACAGCAGGAGTGTGGATCGGGCCATTGCCATGATCAAAGAGATCGTCCAGGAGGTTGAGATCGGCCAGATTTACTTGGGCAAGGTGATCAAGATCATGGACTTCGGGGCCTTTGTCGAGGTCCTGCCGGGCACCGAAGGGTTGGTCCATATCTCCCAGTTGGACAATCATCATGTCAAGAAAGTCACCGATGTACTCAAGGAAGGCGATGAGGTCCTGGTCAAGGTCCTGGAAGTGGACCGCCAGGGTAAGATCCGTTTGAGCCGCAAGGCCGCTTTGGGCCAAACGCCGTCCGAAAAGTGATTGACCATGGTTCACAAAACCATTCTAAATAACGGGCTTAGAATCGTCACCGAGACGCTGCCTTATCTCTATTCCGTTTCAGTAGGGATCTGGGTGGAGAACGGTTCCCGGGATGAAACCCCTGAGGAAAACGGTATCTCCCATTTTATTGAGCACATGATTTTCAAAGGGACCAAAAACCGGACGGCCCTGGAGATCGCCAAGGAAATGGATGCCATCGGGGGGATGTCCAATGCCTTTACCTCCAAAGAACAGACCTGTTTTTATACCCGGGTCCTGGAAACCCATATGGAGCAGGGGGTACGGATATTATTGGATATTTTTCTGAACTCCCTGTTTGATCCGGAAGAACTGGAAAGGGAACGGCAGGTGGTCCTCCAGGAAATCAGCATGGTCGAAGATACCCCCGATGAATACACCCACGTCCTTCTCGGAGAGACGATATACCAGGGGAACTCCTTGGCCCAGCCGATTTTAGGGACCCCGGAAACCATTCAAAGCATAAATCAGACCAGGATCCTGGAATACCTGGGGCGGTCCTACGGCCCTGAAAAGATCGTCGTGGCGGCTGCCGGAAAGGTGGACCATGAGGCCTTTATAGACCTGGTGGCCCCTGATTTGAGCAAGATTCACCCGGTTGCCTCGGTGAGTAATCGCCTCGGTCCGGTTTTATCCTCAACATCAAGGGTGGTTTCCAAAGATTTGGAGCAGGTCCACTTGGCCTGGGCCACCAAGGCCCCGGCTGCCGATGACCCTCGACGGTATATCAGCACTTTGCTCAATGTCGTCATGGGCGGGAACATGAGTTCCCGCTTGTTTCAGGAAGTCAGAGAAAAGAGAGGGCTGGCCTATAGCATCTATTCTTTTCTCTCCGCTTATCGGGACAGCGGATTGTGGGGGATCTATACCGCCGTGGCCAAAGAAACCTTGGCCGAAACCCTTAAGGTGATCGGCGAGGAACTCCGGAAGCTCAAGCAAGGGGAACTTGCACCCTCGGAACTTTCGGCCGCTAAGGAATACATCAAAGGCGGCATTCTTTTGGGGGCTGAAAGCAGCGATAACCGGATGACTCGTATTGCCAAAAATGAAATTATGTTCGGCCGGGACCTTTCCTTTGAAGAAATTTTGGGAGACCTGGATAAAGTGACGCCGGATGATGTGGTCACCCTGGCCGATGAGATCCTCCAGCCCAATCAATTTTCAATGGTCTCTTTCGGGCCGGCGGCCGAAAAAGACCTGCCTGTTCCTCCCATTGTCCTGTGATGAAACACTTGGTCCTGCGGATTCGCCGCTTAAATCCGGAAAGAGATCAGGACCTCCCTTTCCCCGAGTACATGAGTCCCGGGGCCTCGGGACTCGATCTGCCGGCGGCCATAGAGGGGGAAATCATTTTAGCCCCAGGAGAGATCCGCCTGATTCCCACGGGACTGGCCATGGCCATTCCCCCAGGATTTGAAGGCCAAGTCCGGCCCCGCAGCGGCCTGGCCCTGAAGCACGGAATCGGGCTCATCAACAGTCCGGGGACCATCGATTCCGATTACCGGGGGGAAATCGGGATAGTGTTGATCAACCAGGGGAAAAAACCTTTTGCCCTGCGCCGAGGAGACCGGCTGGCCCAGTTGGTGATCAACAAGATCTATCAGGCGGTCATCCGGGTGGTGGATGATCTGGATCAGACCGACCGGGCCGACGGTGGTTTCGGGCACAGCGGGGTATAATCATCGTTTGAGGCTACACCTGTTTTCGATAACTGTATAATACGTATATCAAAAAATCCCTAAAGTCAAAGTTGGTGACTAAAAGGAAGGCGGGGTTAATACCCAAATGACTTCGACGGGATCTCCCTCAAGGGCGCGCCAAGAATGGGATCGGTCGGTCGGGTAATATATGCTGTCCCCTTCGTTCAATTGGAAAACCTCACCCCCGACGGAGATTTCGAGAGACCCTTTCAACACGATGCCGATCTTCTCTCCCGGTGGGTCGAGCATCGGTTCTGAACCGGAATTTTCTCCTTTGGTAACCCGCATATACATGACTTCTATCTGACGCTTCATATCCGGAGTCAGCAGATCATAGACCACATTAGATCCCGGGAGGGCTAATCGCTTCCGTTTATCCGAACGAACCACTTCTGTACTCGTTACATAGGATGATTTCTTGTCATTATTCTTTGGGCCGGAATTATTAAAATCCCAACCGGAGTCCCCGGTATCTTCGTCGGAGAAAAGGTTCACCACGCTAAAACCGAGTTGCTTAGAGATTTTTTTGAGGGAGGTAATGGAGGGTTCCGTGAGACTCCTTTCCACCTGGCTGAGAAAGCTTTTGGACAGACCGGTCTTCTGGGAAAACTGTTCCAGGGTAAGTTGACGCTTTAAACGTTCTTTTCTGATCTTCTTGCCAAGATTCGTCATTATTCTTCTACTCAGGCTCCTTTTTCCATCATGAAGATTCATTGATAAAAGATCCACTTGACGACAATCATGACTCTATTCTTCTGAAATGTCAACTAAATTTCACATAATAGTGAATTTTTTCAATGATACTGAACATGGGTATAATTTTATCACCGGGAAAACAGCCTGTTCGTCGGTTGGTAAAAGGGGGGCCGACATTCGGACCTTGGCCCTAAAACCGTAACCGGGACTGTCTTGTAGAGAAATAAACATGATAAATAAAGGGTGTTTTTATTTTAATGGTAATGACAAGGGTCTCCGTTTACCTCTCATTCCGGATAGTCAAATAGAGTTTTGATGAGAGTGAATTTCCCTTGACATTGTATTTCGTTTTTGTTAATTAAAAATTTAAGATCATCTAAGCCTAAGTTGAAAAAACAACCTTAAGATATCGGGCTCGTTCCCTTGATTCATTACTACGAAAATAGATTTTAAACCACCCTTAATCTTTGTCGGGGCTCTGTAGGGGCGGGTTTAAAACCCGCCATTACGGTTATTTTCATGATTCGTGGAGCCCCCTTGGGGCATGGGCTTAGTTAGAAACCAGGGTTCGAGGATTCCAGGATTCTGGGGTTCAAGGGCTTTAACATCCAAGCCTTTCACTTGAATCCTTGGCCCCTTGACTCCTTGAAGCTTTTCAAGTTTTGTGGCGCCCGCATCAGGCGGGCATGAGTGCTTAGTTAAGAATGACCCAAAGATAGGGGTTTCATGAAAAGGCAGTTCGCGGACCGGAGATGAAGAAAATCCCCTATGAATTAAATTGACAGGCGGGGAAAAATTCAAAAATTAAACCTTCGCCCTAAATAATAAGGAGGTCGCTATGGAATACAAAATGGATACGGATTTTATTGGCAAACCCCATGAATGGGATCCACGGCGTCTTTACAGTCAGACCGGAGCAGACTGGCAGTACCGCGTGGATTTTGAACGGCTGCGGTGGGACCGTCTGCAAAAGGCCAAGGAACAGATGAATATCCATGATCTCGGCGCCCTGGTTCTTTTTGCGGGCGCCAACATCCGTTATGTGACCAGTTCCTATCAGGGCAACTGGAAATATAACATCAATATCCGCTATGCCGTTCTTCCCAACGGCGGTGAGCCGGTGCTTTTCGAGACCGCCGGTTCGGATATGGTCTGTGCCAAGATGGATATGCCCTGGATGGCCGGACGGGTTCACCCAGCCATGACTTGGCAGTGGGCCGAGGGAGCCGTTCCCCATATGGCCGGGAAGATGGTGGATACCGTTTTGGAGGTGCTGGATGCCTACGGTGTCCGCAAGGAACGGATTGGCATTGATAACCTGGATATGTCCTCCCTCCAGGCCTTTCAGGAGCGGAAGATCAATATTGTCAATGGCTGGCCGGCCATGTCCGCCGCCCGGGTGGTCAAGACCCGGGATGAAATTGAGTTGCTTAAACAGGCCTCTTCCATCGGAGATGCCGCTATGTGGAAGATAAAATACGAATGGCTGAAACCCGGCGTACGGGAGCGGGAAATTGAGGCCAGGGTCCATGAGTTCATGTTGAATCAGGGGTGCGAAATTATTTATGACATCATTGTCGCTTCCGGCGGCAATACCAGCCCCTATCGTCGCTGGGCGACCGACAAAATGATCCGTCAGGGAGACCTGGTTATCATTGATATCAATGCGGTCGGTCCTTCCGGTTATTTTGTCGATTTCGTCCGTTGCTTTAAATGCGCCAGCAAGATGACTCAACAAGAGATAGATCTCTATCGGGAAGTCTATGATTCGATGTATGCCGGAATCGCCAACCTGCGCCCGGGCAATACGACCGCTGATGTGGCCGCCGCTTTTCCGCTCTACGATGACGACAAGTACGGAACGGTCACCCTGCAACAATTTGCCCATAGCATCGGCATCACCCTTTATGAGGGGATGTGGATTTCCAGGGCCTACTCCATGGATTATCCGGCCGAAATCAAGGAGAACATGTATTTTGCGGTGGAGACCTTTGCCGGACATCCGGGCCTTCCCCAGACTTGCCGGCTGGAGGAAAATGTGCTGGTCACCGCCAATGGGCCGGTAATATTCACCCTGATGGAGCATATGGAGGAAGCGCTACGGTAATGGGCTGAAAAGGAGATAGTGCCTCTCTCCGCGTCCACTTTTATTGATTATCCCCGGTTTTCCCTTGTCGGAAGGAGGGAACCGGAAGCGGACAAACGAACCACTAATAAGTTACCCGCCCAATGCACGTTGGAGGAACACCGATGAGCGGCCAGTGGCAGTGTTTTGGTTTAAAGGATCAAGTGGCGATCGTCACCGGGGCATCCCAAGGCATCGGGCGGTCCCTGGCCCTAGGCCTGGCCGAGGCCGGAGTCCAATTGGCCCTAGTCAGTCGAACCCCATCCGATTTGGAGCAGGCCGCTGCCGAGATCAGACAGCGGGGCACCAAAGTCCTCGTTTTCCCTACCGACCTTAGAAATTTAACCGAGATACGGGCCCTGGTGAGTCGGGTGCACCAAGCCTTCGGGCGCATCGATATCCTCATTAACAACGCCGCCTGGACGGCCACGGTCGATGCCCTGGAGGTTACCGAAGAAGAGTGGGACCAGACCATAGACACTTCCTTAAAAGCGCTGTTCTTTATTTCCCAAACCACGGCCAAAATAATGATCAACCAGGGCGGCGGTAAAATCGTCAATATCGGATCCACCTTCGGTCAGGTCACCTTTAAAGGCCGCTCGGTTTATGCGGCCGCCAAAGCCGGGGTCCATCACCTGACTCGGGCCCTGGCTTACGAATGGGCGCCCCTGGGAATTCGCGTCAATGGCGTAGCTCCCTGTCTTACGGAAACCCCCACGCGCCGTGAGTTGTTTGAGCGGCCGGGCTATAAAGAGTGGGTCACCGGAGAAATGCTGCCGATCAGGCGTTGGGCCCAACCCGAGGACTTTATCGGGGCTACGCTGTTTCTTTGCAGTTCACTTTCCGACATGGTCGTCGGGCATGTCTTGATGGTCGACGGCGGTTGGACCATCCATTGATCTTTTCAATCTGGGCAACAAGGAGGTGATTCCAAGGACGCCCCAATCATTAAAAATGGAGACCGATCCCAGAAAATTTATAATCCAGCCTATTCAATTATGAGGAGATAAAAAAATGAAAAAGCTCCTGACGGTACTTTCATTATTGTTAGCTTGCAGTGTTTGGAATTCCGGTAACACCCTGGCGGCCAATCCCGACAAAATCAAGGTCGGTATTTTGCTCCCCCTGACCGGCACCTTTGCGGCTGTGGCTCAAACCCAGAGGGACGGGGCACTTTTGGCTGTGGATGTGATCAATAAAAAAGGCGGACTGGCCATGCCCTGGGGAAAAGTTAAAGTGGAAGGCATTGTGGCCGACGACGAGGCCAAATTGGATGTGGGCGTCCGACGGTACCGTTATATGGTCGGGGAAGGGGTTAAAGGTGTGGGAGGCCAGACTTGGGCCCCTTTGGCCTTCGCCATTAATGCCCTGGTTTATAAAGATCCCATGCCTTATTTCCCTGTTTGCGTCATGGCCAAGGAAGGTTTTATAAAAGGCAAGCTGGCCGAATCCACCTTTGCCACGGCCTATAGTCCCTGGACGGTCGGTTACATGGCCGGGTCGGCGGCCATCAAGGCCCTGCACAAAAAACGTATTTTCTTTTTAGCTCGAGCCGATAGCTGGGGTTGGGACATGCGCGACGGGGTCTATGCGGCGGCCAAGGAAAATGGGGCTGAAATCGTCGGATACGACGAGGTTTCTTTGGGAACCGGCGACTTTACGACGATTTTAGAAAAAGTTCGGGCGGCCAAGCCCGATGTCTTTATTTCCGCTCAATTTGCCGCCGATGCCGTGGCCCTTTTAAAGCAGTGTTATGAGATGGGCCTCAAAAAAGAAATGACCATTTTCAACGCCTTCATCACCAACGTGGTGGCCAAAGGCATTCCCGCCCAGGCCCTGGAGGGCGTCTACGCCATGCACTATTTTTATTATGACCTGAGTGACTTTGAAGACAAGACTGTGGCCAAAAGCGCCAAGGACTTCACCGATCTGTACCGGGCGAAATACAACGCCCCTCCGGATGCCTATGCCACTATCGCCTATACGGCTTACATGGAAATGTTCCGAGGATTCGAGACGGCCAAATCCTTTGATCCGAAAAAGATGTCCGCGGCCCTGATGGCCAACCATGGTGAATTTACCAGTGTTAAAGGCTCGGCGAGGTGGCGTGAGGACCACGCGGCGGTCTATAAGTACGCCGGCTTTTTGGTCAGGGGTAAAGGACCCGGAGAGCGGAAAAACGAATGGGACCTGTTTAAAGTCGTGGGCTTTCAGGGAGGGGAGGCGGTCTATCCTTCTTTGAAGTCCCTGGGGTATTAAACCGGTCTCCGTCCCGGAGGACGGACCATCTCCTCCGGGGCGGTATCCAGGAAAAGGGGCAGCCCGTGCGTGCCGAGGCAGCAGCAGAAATCATCAGAACCGAAAAGGTCACCAAACGATTTGGTGAACTGGTCGCCGTTGAACGGGTCAACTATGGCCTTCGTGAAAAAGAGGTCGCCGGGATCGTCGGATCCAATGGCGCGGGGAAGACCACCTTTTTCAACCTCCTGACCGGCTATTATCCTCCCGACGAAGGGACCATCCGCTATCAAGGTCAGGACATCACCCAGGTGTCACCGGAAAAACGGGTTGACCTGGGGATGATGCGAACTTTTCAACTAACCTCCACTTTCGACAACCTCAAGGTGATTGACAACCTGGTCCTGTCCTTTTACCGGGCCCATAAAAGTGCCGCCTTATTTCCTCTATTTCTGAACAGGTGCCAGCGATACCGAAAAGAAGAAAAAATTCTCGAATCGCTGGAAACATTCGAACTGCAGTCAGAGGCCCATAGGCAAGTGAAGCACCTCGGCCTGGGCGAGAAGAGACGACTGGAGATCGCCATGGCCATCCTGGCCGAGCCTCGGGTATTGCTGCTGGACGAACCCTTGGCTGGGCTGGCGGAATCGGAAATCAAAGGGGTCCTGGGCGTGTTGCAAAAGCACAGGGGGCAGTTGACTATACTGATCGTGGAACACAAGATTTCCCAGGTGAAAAATTTTCTGGAAAGATTGACCGTCATGCACGAGGGCCGTATTATCGCCGACGGCGGATGCGAGGAATGCCTCCGGGATCCGGAGGTGCGCCGCAGCTACTGGCAAATAGAAACCTCGGCCGTCGGCCTCGTGGAGGAGGCCTGCGTCTACGGAGTTCATGGCGATGACTAACCATAATGAAATATTAGTGGTCCAGGATCTGAATGTTTCTTACGGAGAATCGAAGGTCCTGTTCGATGCCCGGTTGAGCGTAAAACCCGGCCAGGTGGTGGCCTGCGTGGGCCGTAACGGGGCCGGTAAAACCACCCTGCTCAAAAGCATCGGCGGGTTTTTGAAACCGACGTCCGGATCGATCTGCTTCAATGATACTCAACTCATGGGCCTACGATCCTATACCATCGCCAAAATGGGGCTTAAATACATTCCCCAGGACAAGAAAGTATTTTCGGATTTGACGGTTAAGGAAAATCTGGAACTGGGCAGCTATGCCACCAAGGATTACAATTGGGATCAGGTGACGGACTATTTTCCTAAATTGAAACAGCTCATGGATCGTAAGGCCGGTTACCTGAGCGGCGGCGAGCGCCAAATGTTGATGATCGGCCGGGCCATTCTGGGCCAACCGAAAGTTCTGTTAGTGGATGAGCCTACCTGAAGGACTGGCCCCCAGTATCGTTGAACACCTGAAAAACGTTTTCAAGGAATTGAGTAAAAAAACAGCCTTGGTGATCGTCGAACAAAATCTTTCCCTGGTCTGCGCCATCTCCAACAAGGTTTACGCCCTCAAAGAGGGACGCGTTGTCACGGAGATTGATGATGCGCAATCCATTAAAGCCAATGTATGCGAACAATACCTGTAAGGTTGTCAGCCTACAGTTCGTTCGGGCCTGAAGCACCGAATTGAAGAGGGACCTTCCCATGAAGCACATGTTCAAATGGTGGTGGGGCATCCTGTTGGCCTTTTTCCTATTAGCCCTGGTCCGGATTTTTTTGCCTTTACCCTTCACCAATGAGATCATCATTTTTGCCATCTACACCATGGGCTGCAATTTTCTTCTGGGTCGGGTGGGCTTCATTTCCTTCGGCCAACCGGCCTATCTGGCGGTAGGGGCCTATGCCACGGCCTTTTATCTCTTTTACTTCGGGACCAACCCCTATCTGGGCATTCTCTTGGGCGTAGCGGTGGGGTTGATTTTTTCGGCGATCATCGGGACTTTTTTCGTCCGCTTGCGCAGTGACTATTTCGCCTTGGTAAACTTGGCCCTGGCGGTGATCATGTTCTATTTGATGCAAAAAGTTTTAGCCCCCATCACCCATGGGGACAATGGCCTGTGGTTTTTAACCAATATGGCCTCCACCCCGGTGCTGGATCTCGGGAAGCCTGGACATTTTTTTATCTTTATTTTCCTGGTGGCTTTGGCCCTTTGGGCCTTTTATAAATATTTGGATGAAACCATTTTCGGGGCCTGCTGCCTGGCTACCAAGACCAACGAGGATAAATTGAAATTTCTCGGTTACAGCAACTACAACATTCGCTGGATGGGTTTCATTATCGCCAATACGACGACGGCCCTGGCCGGCTCTTTATACGCCATCTCTTTCGGCTTTGTCAGCCCGGAAATCACCAGTCCCGCTCGAGCCGCCGATCCGGTGGTGGTGACCATTCTGGGGGGTGTGGGCACCCTTTACGGGCCCCTCGTCGGAGCCATCGCTTATACCGGCATGAAAGACCTGCTATCCGAGTTTATCGCCAATTGGGAACTTTTTATTGGATTGGTGCTGGTATTCATCATGCTGGCCGGCGAAAAGGGCATTTGGGGGTCCCTGGAGCCCCTTTTAAAAAGAAGTCTTTTCCGGAAAAGTCCCCGGCCTGGGTATCCAAACAGCGGAGCTGAAAGGTGACGATGGATACGCAACTCTTGACTTCCGGAATCATCTTCGGGTTAAGCATAGGCAGCATCTATTTTCTGTTGGCCATAGGCCTTTCCTTGTGTTTCGGCCTCATGCGCATCATCAGTATGGACCAGTTGCTCTATTATTCCGTGGGCGCCTATATCACCTATACCATACAGTTGGTCACGGGAAATGTCTGGGTCGGTGTGGTGGGGGGAATGGCCGTGGCCGGGTTGCTCAGCTTCGGTGTGGAACGATTCGTCTTTTTGCGCATTTACGAACGGGACATCACTTTCACCATGATCACTTCCTTCGGCATCCTGTTTGCCGGGGTAGGGGCCATTAAATACATCTGGGGACTCATTCCCAGGCCGGTTCCCGTACCGATAGTGGGCCAGGTCAATCTAATAGGTACCGGGATCCCGGTCTACCGACTGGTTGTCATCGTTATTTCTTTGTTGGTTTATCTGGGCATCTGGATTTTTTTAAACCGAACCATAACCGGCAAAGCGATCCGGGCCGGAATCGAGGACGTGGAACATGTGGAAGGACTGGGGGTCAATGTCTACAGACTGTTCACCGTCACCTTTATCATCGCCGGCATTTTATCGGGGTTGGCCGGGGGGCTGCACGCATCGCTGATCATGGTCGATCCCCAAATGGGGCTTGAGGTGCTGGCCTTCGTCTTCATGGTCGTTATTATCGGCGGTCTGGGCAGTATTAAAGGGACCCTGGTCTCCGCTTTTATCGTCGGGCAGGTCGTTTCCCTGGGATCTCTTATCTATGCCCCCTTGGCCCAAATGGCCCCCTTTGCCGTCATGCTCCTGATTCTGCTCATCAAGCCCACCGGTCTCTATGGCAGCAAGCTGTTGAAACGGTAGGAGCGTGATTCGAAAAAGGTTGTTCATGCCCCTTGGGGCGCCAGGAGACAGGAGAATAGGTTCAAGGTTCAAGGTACAGGGTACAGGGTATAGGGTATAGGGTTCAAGGTTTAAAGGAAAACCGTATACCTTGCACCTTACACCTGAGGTTTTTAATCCTATTTTCGTATTTTAATGATTCCGGAGTAATCATAACTCCGAACCTGATGGGAGTAACCAATGAGTCTATTTGATAAAAAACCTCAAGACACCGGCTTATTTGTCATGGGAAACGAAGCCATTGCCCGGGGTGCTTTGGAGGCGGGTGTTCAATTTGTCAGTGGATATCCGGGCACCCCTTCATCCGAAATCATCCAGACCCTATCGGATGCGGCCAAAACAATGAATATCCATGCCGAATGGTCAACCAATGAAAAGGTGGCCTGCGAAGGGGCGGCCGCTGCTGCCTTCGCCGGGTTAAGGTCCTTGTCGGCCATGAAGAACGCCGGATTGAGCGTGGCCCTGGATTTTTTGACCCACCTGAGTTACACCGGTCTGGGAGAGCGGGGCGGGGCCATGGTGACCGTTGTTTGTGATGACCCGAATGCCCACTCCAGCGGCGATGAAACCGACTCCCGATGGCTGGCCCCCTTTTCTTCCACACCGTTAGTGGAGGCCGCCGGCATCCAGGAAGCCAAGGACCTGACTAAATGGGCCTTTGACCTTTCTCGGGAATTCAGGTGCTTTGTGATGTTAAGAGGTTATACCCGCCTTTCCCATGCCAGCAGCACCATTGAGATGGATGAATTACCTGAACTCGATTGCCGGGCCCGCTCGGATAGTTCCGTTGCCGTCAACCCCTATCTGGGCCTGCCCCATCATGCGGCCGTCCTGGAGAAACTGGAGAAAATCAGGAAGCGCTTTGAGCTTTCCCCCTTTAATGTTTATGAAGGCCCGGAAAAACCGGAGCTGATCATTGTCTGCGGAGGCAGCGGAAAACCCTGCGCCGAGGAAGCCCTGGAAATTCTTGAACTCCAGGATCGGGTGGGCCTTCTCAAAATAGGGACCCTCTGGCCCTTCCCCCGAAATTTTGTAAAAAAACACCTCGGCAAAACCAAGGCCTTTTTGCTGGCCGAAGAAGTCGATCCTTTCCTGGAGCACCATCTCAAGGAAATGCTCTCAGGCGACCCCATTAATAACATTCCTGTCTTTGGCAAGGGGTCGGGACACATCCCGGCCTACGGAGAGATCACTCCCGACAGGATCATCAAGGCCTTGGGCATTATTCTTAAAGTCAATTACCAGCCCAGGAACGAGGCCTACCAAAAACAGCTTTCCGAAATATCCGGCGACCTGATCATCAGCCGGGGTTTGTCCTGGTGTCCCGGCTGTCCCCATCGGGCCAGTTTCTGGGCCTTGGAAAGGGCCGTCAAGGCCGACGGGAGAGACGGTTATGTAACCGGAGATATCGGCTGTTCCACCCTGGATGTCTTCCCTGAAGGCAAGGAACGGATGAACCTCCTCCATGCCATGGGCTCAGGGACCGGACTGGCCTCTGGTTTCGGGCTGCTGGGACGGTTCGGTTACACCCAACCGGTCATCAACGTCTGCGGGGATTCGACCTTTTTTCATGCCGCCATACCACCCCTGATTAATGCGGTTTACAATCAATCCAACCTGTTGCTGATCCTACTGGATAATTCGGCCACGGCCATGACCGGTTTTCAGGCCCACCCGGGCACAGGATTTAATGCCATCGGCCAGCCGACTGAAAAGATCGATGCTGAAAAACTCTGTCTTTCCATGGGATGCCAGGTGACGGTCAGGGACCCCTTCGATATCAAAGGGACCGTTAAAACGATCCGAGGTCTTCTTAAGGAAGAAGGGGTGAGGGTCCTTATCCTGCGTAGAAACTGTGAGATCGTCCGGATGAAAAAAGAGAATTGCCGGCCCTTCACGGTCCAAATCCGGGAAGACCAATGCAAGGGTGAAGAATGCGCCCTCTGCTCCAGCCAATTCCGCTGCCCGGCCCTGTTTCAAGACGAAAAGACCGGTAAGACCAGGCTCAAAGAAGATATCTGCTCCGGCTGCGGGGTTTGTGTACAGATTTGTCCCTTCAATGCCATA
>CAWIRY010000108.1:0-17194 GCA_963838485.1 uncultured delta proteobacterium
GTAATAAGTTTTTGCATTAATTTGGCCTTTCTATTCTTTCTTTTTTGAACCTTTATTTTTTTCTAAAATGAAGGATTGATATTGTCCAACCCCCACCTCTCCTTATACCATTGTCCCCATGGAGAAACAAGCCCCAAAAAAACCTTTCCATCCCTAATATCGTGGACCTGGCTACCCTTGGCAACCAGGTCCTTTCTTCTTTTTTTCGTGCCCTTAAGCGGTCATGGTGTTCCAGCCCGTTTCTATCAGCGGCCACCTTAATTCGTGGATTTTCTCCTTTCTCAATACGAATCAGTTGACCCTTGGTTAGGTCATAGGCCATTTTAGCGTAGTAGCAAATTTTTTCTAAATCATTTTCTTTCATCCAGTTCAGCCAGATCCGCCAGGAATACTTGAGAATATTCCAGACCATTGGACTCTGGGTGATTGCCATTAAATCGGTCCCTTCTTCATCGCCGGCGGTATATTTATCAACGGTTTTTCCAAAAATGTACTGTTCCAGTTTGGTTCGGCGTTATCATCTGCGTCATCACCATGATCGGAATCATCCTGCCTCCCATGGCCATCAACGTCTTTGTCGTCTCCGGGGTGACCAAGGTGCCGATCAATACGATCTATAAGGGGATCTACCCCTATATCGTCGGCATGTATATTTGCCTGTTCATCTTTTTGTTTTTTCCCCAAATTTCACCCTGGCTCCCCAATTTGTTTTTCAAGTGATTCTGTGCTAAAATTAATTTAAAAAAACAAATCTCTCCCCTGTCAGCCCTTCCCCCGTAAGGGGGAGGGCAGGGGAAAAGATGAAGGTCAAATTATCCATGGAGCCTCTAAAAGTCCTCTTCGTTTCTCCAGAGGTAGTCCCTTTTGCCAAGACCGGCGGTCTGGCCGATGTGGCCGGGTCCTTGCCTAAGGCCTTGAAAGACTTAGGCTGCGATGTCCGGCTGGTCATGCCCCTTTATCACTCCGTGCGGCAGGGGAAATACACCCTTAAAAAAGTTTTGGAGAATCTGCCGATTCCTTTAGGCCAGCGCCAATTACCGGCAGATATTTATCAAGGGGAGTTGGAGGAGGGTCTCCCTGTTTACTTTATAGAGAGAGATGAGTTCTACGACCGGGGCAATTTGTACGGAAACTCCAAAGGCGATTACTTTGATAATGACGCCCGGTTTGTCTATTTTTCTCAAGGGGCTTTAATGGCCGCCCAGGTCTTGGGCTTTCAGCCGGATATCATCCACTGCCACGACTGGCAGACCGGATTGATTCCCGTTTATGTGCATTTTCGACGGGGCCGTGATCCCTTCTATGCGAAGACGGCCTCTGTTTTCACCATCCATAATATGGCCTATCAGGGGTCTTTTCTCAAGGAGATTGTCGAATTGGCCGGGTTGCCCGAGGAAAGTTTTTCTCCCTCGGGACTGGAGTTCTGGGGGAGGGCCAATTTGCTCAAGGCCGGCATCGTTTACAGCCAGATTATTTCTACGGTCAGCCAAAAATACAGCCAAGAAATCCAGACGCCCGAGTATGGGTGCGGATTGGAAGGGATCCTGAGTTATCGAAGAGATGATTTGTTCGGCATCGTCAACGGGGTCGATTATGACCTCTGGAATCCGGAGACCGATTTATTTCTGGATGCCCATTACACTCGCCAGGACCTTTCCGGGAAAAAGGCCTGCAAAAAAGATTTATTAAAATGGTATCATTTGCCTGAAGATCGAATGGCCCATCCGGTATTAGGGATTATCTCCCGTCTGGCCGATCAAAAGGGTTTTGATCTACTGGCGGAGATTATGGACCGTCTCCTGAAAAAGGACCTCTCCTTGGTCGTCCTGGGCACAGGGGAAGAGAAGTATCATGCCCTCTTCTCTCACTTGGCCGAGCAGTACCCGGAAAAAGTCGGCATTTGTCTGACCTTTGATAATGCCCTGGCTCATAAAATAGAGGCCGGGAGCGATCTCTTTCTTATGCCTTCCCTCTATGAGCCTTGCGGCCTGAATCAAATCTACAGTCTTAAGTATGGGACTATTCCCGTGGTGCGGGCCACCGGAGGCCTGGATGATACCATCATCCCTTTTGATCCGCAGACCGGAAAAGGGACCGGTTTTAAATTCAGGCGCTATCAAGCCGGGGAATTATGGGAGGCCCTTCAAAGGGCCCTGGCTGTATATAAAAACCAAACCCAATGGACCCAATTAATGAAAAACGCCATGGCTCAGGATTTTTCCTGGAAGGCCTCGGCCAAGGAATATATTAAATTATATCATCTGGCAATGGAAAGGGTTGAGGCTTTAGGCATGAGGCATGAGGGTCAAGATTAAAAAAAAATCAAGAAACTGCATTCTATACCTCATACCTTGGACCTTGTACCTAATTTTTTGAGATGTGATTGGCCTATGGTAAAAAAAATTATCTGCTTTCTCTGGATCATGGGATTGGGCCTTCACTTAGCCGGGATCGAGGCCTTTTCTGCTTTTCCTAACCCGGAGCCATGGGCTGAAAATCTGAATCTCACGCCGGGGCAGGTCCAAAGCCTCAAAGAACTGAAAAGCCGGTTTCGTCAGGAATTAGCTCAAGTTCGAAAAAAAACAATGATGAAGCGGATGGAACTCAGGACCTTGACCCCAGAAGAAAATAAAGGGGAAAGGGGAGAAGAATTACGCCGCCAGGTCCAATCCCTTTTGCTCCAGGCTCATGAGCGCTCCCTTTTTTATTACCAGGAAGCCCTGAAGGTCTTCACTCCGGAACAACTGAAAAAATTACCCTTAGATGCCGACTTGGGATTTCAGCCTGGTATGGGGTTCGGTCGTGGTGGGGGACACGGAATGGGATACGGAATGGGACGCGGAATGGGACCGGGTAGGAGAGGGCCGGGGCCTGAATATAAAAACGAATGATGAATATCGAAGATTGAATGTCGAAGGAAAGCAAAAACAAATCACTTTATGATCCGGAATATAAAATTCGATGTTCGAAATTCAATTCTTAGTTGAAATCCTCTCGCCCGTTTACAGTGGACTGCACGAAATATGAAAATGGTTTTCTCCAAACTCCGAACTCTTAACCCCGAACTCTATTTTCGACCTGAACTGTGACGTTACCTCAACGACCTTTTCATTATCCTTTGTATCTGTTCTCGGTCATGACCGTCTTGATCGGCATCTTCCTGATCAACGGCTATTTTGAAATCCAGCGGACCCGCAGTCAACTTTTTAACATTTTAGAAACAGAAGCCCTGGTAGTCATTAAAGGGCTGGAAAAAAATTCCGGGAATTGGCTGGCTGTCTTTTTCCAGAACCGTCTTCCATCTTCCGCCGTAACGATCGAAGGTTCGGAAGATGTCTTAAGCGTTGAGGATTTGTTGATCGAACGTCTCATCAATCTGGCCTTGCAGCTTGATCAGGAGTCCTCCCAAAAGCCCTTCGACCCTCAATCTTTGAAAAACAGGATCGGGTCGATGGGGTTGTCTCAAATCTATTTTTTGAATCCAGGGTCAAAAGAGTCCACCTTGTCCCTCTTACCCGAACCATTAAAAAACAGGGTCCCTTTTTTTCAAAAGGTCTTGACCGGGAAGACCCGTTTGGCCGTCTTCCGGGGAGAGGGACCCTTACGACACACCCTTCCCTTGGCCGTGGCCGTGGCCCGCCGCCAAGGCCGTGGGGCGATCCTGATCCTGCTTTCTGCCGAAGAATACATCGCGTTGGGGCAGCAGATTATTATTCAGGGATTCCTCGAAGATTTTTCCGGGAAGGGGAACATTGCCTACCTGAGGGTCGAAGGGCCTTCCGGAAAAATAATTGCCCAAACCGGCGAAGCGTTCTTGGCTGATCCGGAGCCAAGTATTCGGAGAATACAAGTCCGCTCCGGAGATCCCGGTCTTTTCTGGATTAAAGGAAAAAAGGGAGATTTTTTAGAAATTGTCCGATCCTTTAGACCTGCGGGTAGGGACCTGGGCTGGGTGCGCTTAGGGCTTTCCTTGAAAGAAGTCAATCCCATCCTGGATCAGGGCAGGAGAACCGTAATCCTCACGAGTATGGTCCTTTTTGTCTCGGGACTTATCGGACTCTTTTTTATCTTTCGGTTCCAGGGCCGCCACCTTCGAAAATTGAGGGATATGGAGGAACAGATCCGTTTAAAAGAAGAACTGTCGGCCATGGGTCAATTGGCGGCCGGGGTGGCCCACGAAATTAAAAATCCCCTTAATGCCATCGGCCTGGTGGTGCAGAGGCTGCAGCAGGAATTTCGTTGGCCCGTTTTAGAGGAGCAGAAGGAATATGAACGGTTTACTCAAATCGTTCGCAATGAAATTGCCAGGGTCAATCAAATAATCGGTCAGTTTTTAATGATGGCCAAGCCGCCGGAAATCAAACTGGAAGAACAATCGATCTTCGAAATTTTGGACTATGTGCTGGAGGTGATGAAAGAAGAGTTCAGGTCAAGGGGAATTCGGATTATTAAACAATGGGAAGAGCAGGTTCCCCTGATCCGTTGTGATCGTTTTCAACTCACCCAGGCCTTTCTCAATATCATCAATAATGCCCTGGAAGCCATGCCGGGTGGGGGAGATATTCGCCTGACGGTGAACCAAGTTCGGAGTTCGGAGTTCGGAATTCGGAGTGGAAAAAGAAAAGGCTTAAAACTAAAAACTCAACACTCCGAACTATACAGGGATTTCCTGGAAATCTCCGTGGCCGATACGGGTAAAGGTATACCCCGAGAAGGATTGAAAAAAATTTGGGCCCCTTATTATACCACCAAAGAAAAAGGGGTGGGATTAGGATTGGTGATTACCCAAAAAATAGTCCAGGCCCATGAAGGGACCTTAGAGATCCAAAGCCATGAAAATCAAGGCACTACGGTGACCATACGATTGCCTTTTTTCCTTTCCCGGGGTCTGGAAGCCTCTTCCGAATAAAATTATAATCGGTGTTAAAATTATAACCTTGACTTTTGGCCTGAATAATGAGAAACAAAAAAATTTTAACAGGTGGATATTTGGTTTGATTTGGGTGAATCTAAGGGCCCTCAATCCTCCTGTTCCCAATTGATCTTTACCCCTGATGGGAATGCTGCACACAGGGGGTGTGGAAAGGATTGATCATGCTTAAGAAAATTCGTTGGAAATTTACCTTCATCGGCGTATTGGTCGCCTTGTCCGTTCTTTTTGTCATTCCGTCGGTGACCAAGAATTTTCCATCCTGGTGGAGTAAGGTCTTGCCCAGCGAGGGGTTACGGCTGGGGCTGGACCTCCAGGGGGGTATGCATCTGATCCTTAAGGTTGATTTGGATCAGGCCGTCAAGAATTATTTAGAGGTTTCCCAACAGGATTTGAGGGAAAGCCTGAGGAAAAAGCAGATCCCGGCCAGTCGTGGAGAGGCCGCCGGGAAAAATCATCTGACATTTCTATTGTCCAATGCCGACCAACTTTCCGAGGTTCAAAAGACGATAAAGGAGGAATTTCCTGCTCTGACCGTGGTTTCAACGTCCCAGAAGCCCGAAGGGGTCCAGGTCGAGCTCGCTCTTAAAGAAAAAGAGATCAAATCGATCACCGAGAACGCCCTGTCGCAAAGCCTGGAAATCATCCGGAACCGGATCGATCAATTCGGGGTCACGGAACCGGTTATTGTTCGCCAGGGGAGTGATGAAATCGTGGTTCAACTGCCCGGGGTCAAGGACCCCCAGCGGGCTATGGATCTTATCGGCCGGACCGCCCAGTTGGAATTCAAACTGGTGGACAGTGAAAGCAAAATCGACTTGCAGAATCTTATCGACCAGGCCGTTAACAGCGGAAGATTGAAAAGGGACTATAATCATGCCGAGCTCAATGAGGCCCTGAAAGATCAGATCCCGGCGGACAGGGAAGTCTATATCCGCAAGGAAGTCCACCGGGAGACCGGACGGGTCAGCCGCATCCCTATTTTACTTTATAGCAAGGCCCTCATGACCGGGGATGCCATTAAGACAGCCCAGGTCCAGATCGGGGGGAATTTCAACGAGCCTTATGTCAGCGTGGAGCTAAACGCCCATGGGAGCCGGGTCTTTGATCAGGTCACCCGGGACAATGTGGGCCGCCAGTTAGCCATCGTTTTGGATAATGTCGTCCAATCGGCGCCGGTCATTCAGGAACGGATCTCCGGCGGCCATGCCCAGATCACCGGGTCTTTCTCCATGGAAGAGGCCACTGACCTGGCTATCGTCCTCAGGGCCGGGGCCTTACCGGCCCCGGTCAATGTGGTCCAGAACGTGACCGTCGGACCGACCCTGGGCCTGGATTCCATACAAAGAGGATTTGTTTCCGGGCTGGTCGGTACGGGACTGGTGATCTTGTTTATGATCTATTACTACCGGTTTTCGGGGCTCATCGCCGACTTTGCCCTGGTTTTGAATGTCCTTTTTACGATCGCCGCCCTGGGGCTCTTTAGGGCCACCTTGACCCTGCCGGGCATCGCCGGCATCATTCTGTCCATCGGTATGGCCGTGGACTCCAATGTCCTGATCTTTGAGCGTATGCGGGAAGAGTTCCATCAGGGCAAACCGGTCAAGTCCGGGGTGGACGGGGGTTATGATAAGGCCTTCTGGACCATTATCGACTCTCACGTCACCACCTTGATCACCGCTTTTGCCTTATTCCTTTTCGGATCAGGACCGATCAAGGGTTTTGCCGTCACCTTGAGTGTGGGTGTTATTTTCAATCTTTTTACCGCCCTTTTCTGCACCAGGGTGGTCTATGATTACCTAGGCGCCAAGCGTCGTCTCAAACCGATACACTTTGTGGAGTTTTTGAAAAAAACCAAGATCGATTTTATCGGTTTCAGGAAATATGCCTTTGTCTTTTCCGGAATCCTTTGCCTCCTGGGCTTGATAGCCTTTGTGCAGATTAACCGGGGACAGGCCAACCTGGGGGTGGAATTTTCCGGGGGGACCTTGGCCCAATTCAAGGCCGCCCAATCCTTCAGGCTGGACAAGGTCCGGAGCGCTTTGACCCAAAGGGGTTTTAAAGACCTGGAACTGCAACAGGTGGCCCATGAAAACATTTTAATTGTCCGGGCCAAAAAATCGGAAAATTCTGTGGGAAAAGAGACCGATGCCATAGCCAAGGCCCTGCAGGAGGATTTCCCGGAACTCAAATTTGTGGTGGAAAGCAAGGCCGAGATCGGGTCCTCGGTCAGTGCGGCCTTAAAAAAGGCGGCATTGCTGGCCATTGCCATCTCTTTAGCCGGCATCATTATTTACTTGGCCTGGCGTTTTGAATTTCGCTTCGGGGTGGCTGCGGCCATAGCCACCTTTCATGATGTCCTGGCGGTCCTGGGGGTTTTTTATTTGTTGGATAAAGAAATCACCTTGCTTATTGTGACCGCCCTCCTGACCCTGGCCGGCTATTCCCTGACCGATACGGTGGTCGTCTTCGACCGGATTCGCGAGACCATGAACCGCAGCGGGAAAAAGGATTTCGGTGAGATCATCAATGTCAGCATCAACGAAGTCCTCTCCCGGACCGTCATCACTTCCCTGACGGTCTTTCTGGTCGTTTTAGCCCTTTATTTTCTCGGCGGGGTGGTGATCCATGATTTTGCCTTGGCCCTGCTTTTCGGGGTCATCGTAGGGACTTATTCCTCGGTCTTCGTGGCCTCGCCCATTGTTTATTTGTGGCCGGGGAAGAAGGCGAAAGGTGCGAGGTTCAAGGTGCAAGGAAATAAAGCTGAAAATTCAAAAGAACCGAGCTCAAAGCTCAAAGCTCAAAGAAAAACAAAGCTCAAAGCTGAAGCATAAAACTCAAAGAAAAGTTTATATCGAATATCGAAGGAAGGAAAAAACAAATTTACTTCATGATTCGAAATTAGAAATTCAATATTCGATTTTCGAACTAAGCCCTCATGCTTCCGCAAGGGCGGGTTTCAAATCCGTCCCTACAACGCCTTTACTGGTTTCTTCGAAGAAAGGACCGTATCTTTGAAGATACCATAAAGGGCTTGCGGTGTCAGGTCCCGATAGATACATATTCCCCAAAAGAGGCCGTAAAAAATCGTCGCCACGGCCGCTTCAGAGGAGTGTTTGGGACTTAAGCTTAAAGCGGTTTCCCGGCCAACCCGTCGTACCGAAGATCCCCCCAAATTTCTTATTTGGACCCTATCCAGAGATACGGCCGTTGGAGCGGACGGCCGTGTGGTGTGAATTTAAAGGTTTTTCCAGGCGAATCGATGGAGAATCCAGGCCAGTAATCCGATTATCATCATGCCGATGATGATTTCAAGCTGATAGTGTTTGATGTCCTTAATGATTATTCCAAGGGCTTCACCAAAGAGATAGCCCCCGATGGATACGACAATGGACCAAATGATGGCCCCTAAGGCATTGAACACTAAAAAACGGCTGGCCTTTATTTTGTGATTGGCGCCCAATACGACCGGCGTCAGGATACGGATGCCGTAAACAAATCGGAACCCGATCATGATGAGATCATTATAACGGTACAAAAATTTATGAATCTTATCGACCCGCCTTTGGGCCTTTTTAAATTTGGACAATAAGGTTTGTCCCTTTAAGCGTCCGAGGATGAAAAAAAATTGGTCCCCCGAAAAGCTCCCAAGAAAGGCCGCTCCCATGACATAAGGTAATTTCAGATAACCTAAATGGGCTATGAACCCCCCGACGACTAAAATAGTCTCCCCTTCAAAAAAAGTACCGATCATTATGGCCCAATACCCATAACAACTGACCACATATTCTAAGGTTGGAAGAGATTTCATTTTTTTTGAGAGACTAATTTCAGACCGGGGGAGACTGGTGATTGTTTTTTGGTTGTCAATCGATAAAGCTTTATAAATTTTATAGTTCTTTTTGGATTTCGTGCTTCGGATTTAAAGGAATCATCCTTCCCAGGATAGGTCAAGGCCTGCCCTTTCGGTCTCGGATATTGACTTCCTTTTCCAGGTGGGATCTAACACAGATTTGAGTTTAAAGTTATTCCTTTTTGGTTTTGTCATCCGGTTCAATCTCTTTTGCCTTAGGCGCGGCGTCCTCTGCATCCTGACCGGATATGCCACTTTTAAATTCTTTAATCCCTTTCCCCAATCCTTTCCCGAGTTCCGGTAATTTTTTTGCCCCGAAAATAACCGCCACAATCAATAAAATAATGAGCATGTCTTGATTTAAACCTAACATAAGGCCTCCTTAAGTCAGCACGAACCCATGTTTGATCCGGTGCCCCCTTATTTTTTTAATGATTCATTGTAAGCCGGTAAGCAGATAAGTCAATCAAAAATTTTCCTTTAAACCAATGGCCAAGGGAAAAGCAGTCTTGTTGATTTCCTTCCTTGACTTCTTTTTCTCCTCTATTTTATATTCATTCCATTTGAGAGTTGCTCTC
This sequence comes from uncultured delta proteobacterium, assembly GCA_963838485.1. Lineage (GTDB taxonomy): Bacteria > Desulfobacterota > RBG-13-43-22 > RBG-13-43-22 > RBG-13-43-22 > RBG-13-43-22. The sequence continues at coordinate 9,362 of CAWIRY010000108.1, forward strand.
GATCTTTTTCAACGAGGAGGAAATCATGGCTCTGGCCGAAGAATTGGCTTTTATGGATGCCTGTGCTCAGGCGAAACTGGTGCGGAAAAAGGAACTTCAACCCATTGAATTGGTGAATGCAGCTATCGAACGGGTCGAGCGGCTGAACCCGCAGCTCAACGCCGTAGTCACCCCGATGTTCGATCTGGCGCGGGCCGCGGCCCGGGGAAAGATCCCGGAAGGACCCTTTCAGGGCGTGCCTTTTCTGCTCAAGGACCTGATGGCTGCCTATGCCGGGGTGCCTATGTCCCTCGGATCGGCCCTGCTCCGGAATTTTATCCCCGACCAGGACAGCGAACTGGTGGCCCGTTTGAAGCGGGCCGGGTTGATCGTCGTGGGCAAGACCAATACCCCGGAGTTTGGTATCCTCCCCACCACCGAGCCTCATCTCTTCGGCCCCTGTCGCAACCCCTGGGATACTACGCGGACCACCGGGGGATCGAGCGGCGGGTCGTCGGCGGCCGTGGCCTCCGGCCTGGTGCCCATGGCCCATGCCAACGACGGCGGCGGTTCCATCCGCATCCCGGCCTCCTGTTGCGGGCTTTTCGGTCTCAAGCCCACTCGGGCCAGAAACCCCCTGGGACCCAACTTCGGAGATGTGATGAGCGGGATCGTCTGCGAGCACGCGGTGACACGTACGGTTCGGGACAGCGCCGCTCTGCTTGACGCCACCTCGGGTCCCGACCTGGGTGATCCTTACTGGGCCCCTTTGCCCGCCCGGCCTTTTCAACAGGAAGTCGGGGTCCATCCGGGAAAGCTGCGCATCGCCTTCAGTACGGAAGCCCTTGACGGTGTTCCCGTGCATTCGGACTGCCGGGAAGCGGTGCGGAGCGTTGCCGGGTTATGCGAGGAATTGGGTCACCGGCTGACAGAGGCTTCTCCCAAGGTCGATGGAGAGCAGATGGACCGTTCCTTTCTCACGGTCTGGTCGGCCGGGTGCACCTCAACCCTGGAAGGTATCGAGTATATTCTGGGCCGACCCGTGAAGCCCGAAGATATGGAACCCTTGACCTGGACCTTGAACGAGATCGGCCGCACACAGACCGGGGCAAAATATCTTCTGGCCCTCCAGACGATACAGCGGATGGCCCGCGATGTGGCCCGTTTTTTTCTCGATTACGATATCTGGCTTACACCTACCCTGGCCCTGCCTCCTTTGCCCCTGGGGAGATTCGACCCCGCCCCGGATGATCCCCTTCAGGGTCTTCGCCAGGCATCGGCCTTCGCCCCCTTTACGCCCATCTGCAATCTGACCGGTCAACCGGCCATGTCGGTCCCCCTTTTCTGGAATGGAGAGGGGCTGCCCATCGGAACGCATTTCATCGGCCGATTCGGCGATGAGGCCACCCTGTTTCGCCTGGCGGCCCAATTAGAAACGGCCAGGCCCTGGGCCGGACGCCGTCCGCCGGTCTCGGTGTGAGGAAAGATTCCCTGCACCTGGTGCAGGGAGCTTCAATAGGCTCTCCCGTTCAATAATGATCTAAAAGTGAAGGGGGCAAGAACCGGTTAAGATTGACAAGAGGGGAGGAGAGGGTTAAAATTTGAACAATTGCCGGCAACCAGGTTAAAAATCGAATAACACATGATGAATTTCGAAGGAAGAGAAGGGTGACGATGAATACAAATCTTTTGGATCACGGAAAACCTTCCAAAGATCCCCCTGGCTTTGGAGGGTATTTCTTCACGTTTCATCCGGGAAAACGTCATCGTTCCCCTGGAATTCAAGAATAATATTTTAAAAGTGGCCATGGGCAACCCGGCGGATAAGGAGACCATTGATGCCTTGCAGGTGGCCACCTCGGCCAAGGTCCAGGTCTATGCCGGTGAACCCAAGGTGCTCGACGAATATATTGGCAAGTTTTACGGCCAGGAGACTCAAAATATCAATCGCATCATCGAGGACATGGGGAACGGTGAGCTTGAATTCTTAGCCGAAGAGGAAGAAGATATCGGACATCTTAAGGACCTGGCTTCGGAGGCCCCGATCATCAAATTAGTCAATATGGTCATCAACCGGGCGGTGGAGAGCCGGGCCAGCGATATCCATATCGAGCCCTTCGAAGACGAGCTGAAGGTCCGGTATCGAATCGACGGGGTGCTCCATGAAATCGAATCCCTTCCCAAAAAGCTTCAGGCCGCCATTCTGATCCCGGCTCAAGATCATGTCCAAGCTGAATATCGCCGAGAAGAGACTGCCCCAGGACGGCCGGATCAAACTGAAAGTGGTCGAGAGGGATATCGAATTGCGGGTATCGACCATTCCGGTCCTTTACGGGGAGGACGTGGTGATGCGGATCCTGCAAAAGGAAGGGATCACCATCGACCTCAATCTCCTGGGTTTTTCCGAACAAATCCTGCAGACCTTTAATCAGTTGATCAAAAAACCCAACGGGATTGTTTTGGTCACCGGGCCGACCGGAAGCGGGAAGACCACCACCCTTTACGGGGCCTTAGACAAGATCAACACCCCCGACAAAAAGATCGTCACCGTGGAAGACCCCATCGAATACCAGCTCAAGGGGATCAACCAGATCCAAATGAAACCTCAAATCGGATTGAACTTTGCCAACACCCTGAGGCACATCGTCCGTCATGATCCCGATATCATCATGATCGGAGAGATAAGGGACCTGGAGACCGCCGATATCGCCATCCAATCGGCCTTGACCGGACACCTGGTTTTTTCCACCTTACACACCAACGATGCCCCCAGCGCCGTCACCCGTTTATTGGATATGGGGGTGGAAAGCTTTCTCCTTTCTTCGACCGTTCGGGGTGTTCTGGCCCAACGGCTGGTCCGGGTCATCTGCCCGGTCTGCAAGGTCGTCGATCCGGCCCCGACGGTTCAGGAGGAATTGGTTCATCTGCGGATGGGTAATATCAAGACCCTGTATAAAGGGACCGGCTGTGAACACTGCGCCTATACCGGTTTTTACGGCCGAATCGGGATCTTCGAATTATTCCTGGTCGATGATCATATCCGCCGGATGATCCTCAATAATGAGGACGCCCAAAAGATGCGAGAAGTGGCCAGGCAAAAGGGGATGAAGACCCTCTTGGAGGATGGCCTGGAGAAAGTCAGAGATACCCATACCACTTTAAATGAAGTGCTTAGAGTAACCCAAGAGGTATAATGGCCGTCTTTTCTTACCGGGGAACCGATATTCAGGGTACGATTATGGAGGGGGCCATCGAGGCCCCTGATCAACAGGCCGCGATCGATAGGCTGAAAAATTCCGGCATCATCCCTCTTAAAGTCTTCATCCCCGGGAGGGGGCTGGGAAGATCGCTGACTTTAAAGTCAGCAAAAGGGAATATCATCAGCTTTACCAACGAATTGACGGCCTTGCTGGAGGCCGGTCTGCCCCTGGACCGGAGTCTTAACATTCTGGCCGGTATTGCCGAAAGCAAACAAAATCAAGCCGTCATTCAGGATATTCTCCGGTCCATCCGGGAAGGAGGCTCTTTCTCCGATGCCCTCCTGAGGCATCCCAGGGTGTTCTCCAGACTTTATGTCAATATGGTCAGGGCCGGTGAGGCCGGCGGGATTTTGGTGGAGGTCCTTGACAAACTGAATGAATTTCTGGAATCCACCAAAGAACTTAAAGAGCAGGTTTTAACTTCCATGATCTACCCGATTATCCTGGTTTCCACCGGGGGGCTTTCGATCATCATCCTGCTCACTTATGTACTGCCCAAGTTTTCGGTTATTTTTTCCGAAATGGGGAGTTCTTTGCCGTTGTCTACCCAAATCCTGCTTTCCGCCAGCCAGGGTTTAAAGACCTACTGGTGGATCTTCCTAGCCCTGTTCCTTCTGGGTGGGGTCCTTTTTCGGTCCTATATCAAATCGGAACAAGGGCGGCTTTATTGGGACCGTTTAAAACTGACTTTGATGGGAGACATTATCCGAAAGTTGGAGACCGCCCGTTTTTGCCGGACCTTGGGGACCTTGTTAAGAAGCGGGGTGCCCCTTTTGCAGGCCTTGAAAAACTCCCGGGATGTGGTTACCAATCAAGCCATCGCCCTGGCCCTGGATAATATCGCCCAGGGAATAAAAGAAGGGAAAGGGATTTCCTTACCCCTGGCCAAGTCCAATGTGTTTCCTCCCCTGGCCTTATCCATGATCAAGGTGGGGGAGGAGACCGGACAATTGGACAAAATGCTGATGCAGGTAGCCGTTACCTATGAAAAAAGTCTGCGGATTTCCATTAAAAAGTTTGTCGGCTTTCTCGAACCGGCCATGATATTGGGGATGGGGCTGGTCATCGGTTTTATCGTCCTATCCATGCTCACGGCCATTTTCAGCATGACGGAGCTACCCTTTTAGAAGGATTAAAAGTGACGGCTTCGTAAAAAGTCCACCTGCTGTGTTGCGCGGCATCCTTTGTCGTTGCAGCGTACATATAAGTACGCCTCACTCCTCAGGATTTGCGCGCCTTGCATCTGGAGCTTTTTCCTGTGCCGTCTCTTTGATGACTTTTTACGAGTTCATTAAAAGTGAATGTCGAATAACGAATATCCAATATCGAAGGAAAAGACAACAAGCGGCCCAGAGACTCAATGACCCAAAGACCCGATGACCATTTTTTGAAAAGAGAAGCCGGCTTCACCTTACTGGAATTGATTATCGTGATGATCTTAAGCCTGATGATCTTGGGCTTGGTTACGGTTTATTTTTCCAATTTTTTGTCCTCGGCCAGACTTCAGGCCACCGTCCGAGAGTTTTCGGCTACCTTAAGGCAGGCCAAGAATCTGTCCAAAATCAACGGAAAACAAGAGGTGGTGGCCATTGATTTAGACACCAAAGAATACGGCCTAGAAGGACGCAAGACCAGAAAGATCCCTTCCAATTTGGAATTCAAAATAATCGATCCTACGGCCGGGGAGATCACCAGCGGCCAGTATCGCCTTATCTTTGAGCCTAACTGGGGCGGGGAAGGCGCTGATTTTCAATTATCCAACAAGAAAAAAGCGGTCTTGATCCATCTGGATCCTTTGATGGGGGCCGTGGTGGTCCAGTGAAAAGGGTGAGGAAAATAAAAACGAATACCCCAGACCGAATGCCTAATGTCGAGGGTCGAAGGGTAAGACCGCTTCACGATTCGAAATTCGGTGTTCGTTATTCGATATTCAAAGCCTCTTCTTGTTCCGGATTCACCCTCTTAGAGGTTCTGGTGGCCTTGTCCCTTTTGGGGATAGCCGTTGTTGCGGTGATTCAGCTTTTCTCCATAGACCTGAGGTCCATTTCGGTTTCTGAAGATTATGTGGCCGGCAGCCTGGCGGCTCAATCCAAGATGCGGGAAGTCTTATCCAAGGAGGAAATTGCCGAGAAGAACTGGAAGGGGGTCACGGATGATGGCTATCAATTCGAGGTCTCTATTATAAAAAGCCTGACGGAGAGGACGGAAGAACTTCAGGTCAGGATGTACGAAATCGCAGTGACCGTTCACTGGTCACAGGGAGTCAAGCAAAGATCGATGACACTGAGGACGCAAAAGATGGTCCAGAAACAGGTGTAGATCAAAAGAGAATGTCGAATATCGAATAAGGAATAGTGAATGTCGAAGGGGAAGGCAACTTCATGATTCGAAATTCGATGTTCATGATCCGAAATTCAAGGGTTTATTTTGAGGGCAATACTAAAATGTCAAATACCGAATGTCTAAGGGAAAGACCGCTTCATGATTCGAAATTCGGTGTTCGATATTCGATATTTAAAGGTCATTCTGCTGGTTTCACCTTATTGGAACTCATGATCGCCATTTCTATACTCGGGATTATGATTCTCATCCTCATGGGCGCTCTGAGACTTGGCTTTCGATCGGTTGAAGCCGGGGGGAAAAAGATAGATTCTTTGGAAAGGGTTAGGGCCTCTTTGACCGTTATCGAATCTCAAATCCAATCGGTCATCCCTCTGACCCATGACGTCAATGGAGAGACCAAACCCTATTTTACGGGAGACCGGACTTCCCTGGAATTTTCAACCAACTATTCCATCTGGGAAGGGGAAATCGGTTATTCGGTCGTTTCCTATCATGTAGCCGAAGGGGACAGGGGGAAATGGTCCCTTCTGGCCTCGGAAAGCAGGGTAGGGCAGGAGATCAAAAGGGAGATAACACTATTAGACCAGTTTGACGATTTGTATTTCGAATATTATTATAAGGACCCGACCGAAGAAAAAGGGAAATGGGTCGATCAGTGGAACGAAAGCAACACCATACCGGAAAAAATTCGGCTTAATTGGACTGCCCAGGGGAAGGCCCTTTCTTTGATCATTCCCATAAAAACTGGATGGTCATTAGTGACTCCGGGTTTAACAAAGAAGTCATAAGATGATTAAAAACCAGAAAGGCATCGCCCTCCTTACTGTTTTGTGGGTTTTGACCATCCTGATGGTCATCGCTTTGTCTTTTACCTTTTTGACCGGCACCGAGACCCATTCCACTCTTTACTTTAAGGAAGGCATAGAAAATATATTTCTGGCCGAAGCCGGGATCGAGCGGGGGGTGATGGAACTCTTCTACCGGCAAAAATACCTCGGGGCTACAGCCCTGCTGGAAGGCAATGAGTTCTGGAAAACAGACGGCAGTTCTTATTCCATCCCCTTGGGAGACGGAACCTATACCGTACGGATTTATGATGAAACCGGAAAGATAGACCTTAATTCCGGGGATGTGACACTTTTAAGAAACCTGCTCACCAACCTGGGTGTTACGGGAGATGATTTGGAAACGATCGTCGATTCCATCCAGGATTGGAGAGATAAGGACGATTTAACCCGTCTTCATGGGGCTGAATCGGACTACTATTTGTCTCTTCCCAATCCATATAAAGCCAAGAATGCCGATTTTGATTCCATAGAGGAGCTTATAATGGTAAAGGGGATAACCCGGGAACTCCTCTACGGGACGGGCAATAAAAAGGGCTTGGTCGATTTCCTCACGGTCCTGGGAAAAACCAATAAGATCAATGCCAATGCCGCCCCCAAAGAAGTCCTGATGACCGTTCCCGGAATGTCGGCGGAAGTGGCCGATGCGATTATCGGGTTTCGTCAGAAACAAGAGTTTAAGAATATCCAGGAACTGACCCCCCTTTTGGGGACCAATGCGGCCCAGATCATGCAATTTATCACTATTGCCTCCAGCAATACCTTTACCCTCGAATCTTTTGGGTATAGAAAGAAACCCCGGCTGGGCACCGGGATCAGGGCCGCGGTTACCCTGCAGGGAAATAATAACTATAAAATTTTATATTATAAAACTCCGGTCATTTTAAAACCGGATGAGACGACCTCATAGGTGCCTTCTTCCCTTTAGTTGCCTTCCATAATCCCTCTGAATATTTAAATTATCAAAGGTTACATTAAAGAAATATTTTTTCAACGCCCATCCGTCCCCTTGGACGGATCCGTTCGAGACGTAGAACACAGAGTCGATATTCTCCTTTTTGCCCTGCGCCTGTTCAATAGGAAGCCTTTCTGTTGTTGTTAGTCCTTAATTCACCATCAAAAAAAATATAAACCCTCGTTGATCTCGATGGAACGAGGTGATAGAGTTTTTTTGCAAGAAAAAACTATCATCAACGAGGTGAAGGCAGTATGACACAAGGAGTTTTTTCATACAAGTACGAAGAAGAGAAAAAGAGACGGGGATGACGGGACTGGGGGGATTGCCGGTTTATCTGGATTTAGCATCGGTGATGGGGATAGCCGGGAGCATAGAGAAACATTTACACCTAAAGAAGCAAGGATGGACAGATGCCCAGATGGTACTCTCGCTGATATTGATGAATCTT
>CAWIRY010000109.1:0-18350 GCA_963838485.1 uncultured delta proteobacterium
TCAACACTTGTAAAAAACAAACCTAGCAATAACGGGGACATAGAAGTCCTCAAAATGTTCTTGGCACTACATTTTGCTCTTTGAAAATCTTATAATTCACGGATAGTGGGAGGGATAGCCACCCCCACAGCCTGGAAGACCTTGCCGCAAGTCCTAAGGCATTCTGTGCGAATGGCGAACTGCTTGCCCTGGTCGGTAATGGTGACTTCCTGAAGGGCCTTTAAATCCTGTTTGATATCGGACCACTCGAAAGAGTATCCTGATTTCTCTAAACGGTTTTGCAATTCTTTCCTCAGGACCAAAGCCAGGAAACTGCAAAACACATGGCCCCGGATCGTTTCGTCTTTTTGATGAAAGATGGGTCGGGTTTCCAACACAGACTTTATATCCCGAAAGACTTGCTCGACCTGCCAAAGTTCCTTGTACTTCAGAGCCACCCTGGCCGCTGGCAGGTCGGTGTTGGTCTGGAGGACCCATTTGCCGTCAAAACGGGCCTCATCGTCTACTTTGTTTTGATTGATGGTCAGGAGATCCCGGTCCAGAGTGAGATACTTCCGGTATCCCTTATTGCCAATCAGGGCCTTGGGATTGTTTTTCAGCTTCTCTCCCAGGGCTTCTAAAATGACCTGGCGATCCCAGGCCTCCTTGCGGGCCTGTTTGGCATTAAGGCAGACGATATAGCGTTTGCCTTCCAGGAAAACTTCTTTGACTTTAAGCGGAGCCGGGTCTTTGGAAGAGATCCCTTCGGGAACGACTTCCTGATAGCGTCCCGCCCTGGAGAGGACCTCTTCCCTGATTTCCTTGACCAGACGCATTCGAGCGCCCAGGATATAGGGGAGCTTTCTATCTTCCAGTTCCTTCATCGTCTCCTGACTGATCATACCCCGATCAGCTACCAGGCAAAAAGAGCCGACCCCAAACCGATGGCGGACACGGTTGGCTACGGGGACCAAGGTCTTCACATCCGCCGTGTTTCCAGGCCAGATCTCACAGCAAACCGGCCTTCCCGTGTCGTCGATAAGGGTGCCAACCACCATCTGATTCAGATCTGGACGATGATCTTTACTGTGTCCCTTTTCACCCAGGGTCTGCCCCCCTTCCCCTTCAAAATAGAGGGAAGTAGTATCCAGAAAGAATAAGTCCAGGCCAGTGAAAAGAGTACGAGTGACCTGAAACAAATCTTCTTCCATCAAGTCCTTAATACAGCGGGGAGAAAAAGGGGTCCGGTCTTGCTGATCGGCCATCTCCTCCCCCAGAAAGGCCATGGCCCGGTATAAGTGATGCAAAGAAAGATGGTCTACTCCCTCTAAACGATAATCCCGATGCCACTTGTCGCAGAAACGATCAGAACCGGAAACCATTAAACGGTGGACAACGGTGAGGAAGATGGCCCGTTCCACTCTAAACTCAAACTTCCTCTCACCCAGATGGGACTTAATCACTTTCCCTATTTGGAGTTCTTTCCACAGCCGTTCAAAGATAAGACCGGGGCCAATCTTCTTCGCTGAGGCCTGGATATCCCCTTTGCCTGAGAGGATCAAAAGGGCTTTTTCCGAAAAACGGGATAGCGATCTAATCAAGGTCTCAATCTCACCCCGGGCTTGAAGCTGATCCATGCGGCCCAAGGTAACCAGGACCCGTTGGTGGATCTTCCGGCCTTCACGGCGATTCTCGACAATCTGGAGATATTGATTGTTCCCGGATTTTTTGACACGAGCAAACATAAGAAGTCTCCTTTATAGGACACTTCATTAATAACCATTATGTTCACTTCTGTCAAACAAAATACCATTTATCCGTGGCACTACGTTTTTGAGATTTTCAAAGAACGGCTCAATAATTACATGGGGTTACCTACTAAACCCTCGACGAACTGTAAAAGAAAAGTTAAAGAAACTCCCTGTGTTAATGGAAAAAGGCCGTAAGATAGGGTCTGAAATAGGAAGTCAGGGGTTGTCATCCCCGAAGTATCAGCAAATGCTTATAGAAAAACTTAAGGTTTTACAGGATAAAGGAATACTCCCCCAGGAAAACAAATAAACAGATAAGAATCAGAAGATGATAACAGGCCAGGGGTTAAGCCTTCCAGGGACGTGGGGGCTTTACTGCCTGGCCTTTTTTATTTCCATAAAGGGAGTGCCCAGACGATTACGCCGATGACAAGACACACAACGTGTCCCGATGACCAACCGTAATAGGGCTCAAGTGGATTGCGCTTCTCGCTTACGGAGTTGATGTAGTTCTGCACCGGGACGAGCAGGAAGACTGGCGCGAACGCTATGAGTCCGTCCGAGGTGGCCTTAAGTGATGCCGAGAAGATGAATTCGGCCATGATGTCCGTCTTTGCCCCGAGCGACGAAGGCAATATCCTATCCAGCACCAACCGGGAGTTTATCCGCCTATTTATGCGGGACGTGGTCTCGCCCAATGAAGTCAATGCCCTGACCACCCGCGAGGGTGATCTGTCGCAGGCCGGTATCGCCCGGATACGAAATGCCGTCTTTGCTAAGGCCTTTGGAGATGTCGAAGTTCTGGAGCGTTTGGCAGAGAGCACGGATAATAATGTCCGCAATATCACCAATGGAATGTTGACCGCGTTGGCTGGCCTGATGAAGGTCAAGGCCGGGATTGAAGACGGCACCCTTTATCCGGTCGATATTTCCAGGGATATCACCGCGGCCATGCGGAAACTATCGGATATCCGCAACCAGGGGATCACCTATGAAGATTATTTGAAGAATCCCGAGATGTTTGATACAATGACCCCGGCGGCGAAAATCATCCTGGGGATCTTCAATCTGTATTCCCGGTCTGCTAAAAAGATCGGCGAATGGTTGAATTTTTATGCTGATGAGGCCCAGGGATCGCCCAAGGCTGATCTAAGGCAGGGTGTTTTATTCGGGACCGAGGGCGAAAGGACGGCACCTACCAAGGCGGAGATGATTGAGTCCGCCACCAAGAAGATGGAGGCCTTTTATGGACCAGTCAAGGAAAGCGCCCAACCTGATCTCTTTCCAGGGAAACCGGCCGGAGGTGGTCAGGCAGATCATGGAGAACGCCCGGAAATTCAGAAACCGGGAGAAACTGGCAAAGCTCCGCACGCAAAACCAGGACAAATTAAACCAGAAGTGCCGGGAACTGCTCCTGGAGCAAAAACAGCTCCCGGACCCAGACCAACTATATTGCCTCCAACTGATGGAATGGGGCAAGGAGAAGGGGGAGGTGCAGGTACTGGACGAGCGCCTGAGCAACGCCCTGGACAACCTCCTGGGGGAGGACCAGGAGTGGGCATACCGATTTCTGACCACGGTGGAGATGAAGGAGCAGGACCAGGTCGCCCTGGACTCGGAACTCAAGGAAATGTCGGCGCAGGAGCTGGCCCTGAGACTTTGGGAGGTCCTGGACAGCCGCCTGAAGGAGTCCCTTCCGGATTATCCCAAGCCGATAGTGGATTAGAGTTAGAAAAAGCCAAAGAAGAACACCCTACCGAGGGAACCGGACAATTATCGTTCCGGACAAGGATGGGGCCGATATAAACATCAATATACCCCAGGATTATAACCAAAGAAGGGAGAACTTCTACCCTTCTGTTTGCGGCGGCGCCGTTGATACGGAGACAGGAAAATTCTATCCGGCCGTCCGGGGAGGGGTTATCAACCAGGATACGGGCGAATTTTATCCTTCTGTCCGCGGTGGAGCTATCGATATGAACAGGTAAATTTTATCCCTGGGGAGGAGATCGATAAAAAATATTGACATTTTCCTCCAGGCCGTCAATCTGATTTTGTTTGGAATTTGCAGAATTTCCAAAAGTGAACAAACCGGCCGCCGACCAGGCCGGGAGCTACAGGATTTATAAACATTGGTTTATGGGGCCATGATTAATTTTCAACCCGATAATCGGGACCCCCAAGGAAGCCAGGATCGCCGCCGAAGGGTTTATCATGGTGATGGAAGAAGACGGGGAATCCATCCCGGAGCCTAAAACTATTCGGAAGGTGGCTTGAGTGTTGGCTGAAATGAATTGAACCAGTAAAACAATTAGCAAAACCCCATCCTTTCAATCCGGAATAGGGTTTGCCTTTAAGGAGAATAAATTATGGAGTCATCAACGATCGCCGGTCATGTTTCTTTGGTTACCGGGGGCAGCCGCGGAATCGGTCGGGCCATTGCCCTGGGACTGGCCAAAGCCGGATCCGATGTGGCCGTCAATTTTAAGAGTCACGAAAAGGAAGCCAAAGAGGCTTGTGCCGAGATCGAAGCCCTCGGCCGTCGGGCCCTGGCCGTTAAAGCCGATGTCAGTCTTTCGGATGAAGTCTCACGGCTGGTCATAACCGTCGAGCAGGAACTGGGGACTGTATCCATTTTGATCAATAATGCCGGTATTGCCAAACCTCTGAGGCTGGAGGAATTGAGCGAAGCACTTTGGGATGAGACCTTGACCGTCAACCTTAAATCCTGTTTTCTGGTCACCCAAGCCGTATTACCGGCCATGCGTTCTCAAGGCTGGGGAAGAATCGTCAACATTTCTTCCACGGCCGCCCAGATCGGGGGTATTGTCGGTCCTCATTATGCCTCTTCCAAGGCGGGGATAATCGGGCTGACCCATTCCTATGCCTCGCTTCTCATTAAGGAGGGAATAACCGTAAATGCCATCGCGCCGGCCCTAATTCTCACCGATATGGTCAGCGAGAGCATCAGGGCCAGACCAGACCGGATTCCGCTGGGCCGGTTTGGGACCGTGGAAGAAATAGCCGAGGTTGCGCTCATGCTGGTCAACAACGGTTATATGAGCGGGCAGACTATTAATGTCAACGGCGGGCTTTATCTAAGTTAAATCCTACGCTAAGGGAGCTTCAATGGAAAAACGGACCCCATTTCTCAAAAGAGAGGTGGGGTTTTTTGTTGATAGGGAGAATCCGATGGAAAATAGGATACACGTTTATCGATTAACCCTTATTCCCCTGGTGGTTATGTTCATTGTACCGGCCCTTGTCTATGCCCGTGGCGAAAAGGTAGCGATCATCGCCCCCAGCGTCTCTACTTCGATGGAGGCACGCTCCATTATGCGGCGCCTTGGGTGGTTTGAATCGAACTTACGCGAGGCAAAGGCAATTCTCGTCGTGGTAAGAAGCATGTTATTCAATCCCATGAATTACTCATATGGTAGTATCAAGGAAATACGGGATGATGCAGAACGTCAACTCAACATCAGCGGTGCGAATTTTCATATTTACCTTTATCAAATAAATGATGACCTTAGTGTGACGCAACTCAAACACACAAGCTACAAAGCCGAAGATTGAGTCTCTCCAGCTTCCGGGGATAGGCTTCGCGGGCCGAAAAAGGGGGGTTGCCCTCTCCCCTTTCCCGGATTATTAATATCTTGTGGGGATAGATCCCGACTGATCATCGGAGTTGTTAGGGCCGGATATCCTGGCCGGCCATCCCCTGGAAAATTTCCAGGAACGCTAATAAGGGGCGGAATGGGGAATAAACCTACCACCGATGAGATAATTGAGTGCCCTCAATTTGAGTGGAAGATTTCAAAGAGTTCATGTTGTCCCGGGAAGTATCCCGCTTGCAAAAGATGCCGTCGGAATCCGAAATCAACCCAGAAACAAAAATCAACCCAGACCATTTATTGTCGAGTGATTCGTCAGAAAATCGTTAAAAAGCGATGCAGCCCCGGAGAGCATCCTAATTGCGCAAAATGCCCGCCAATCCAACATAAAGCTCAATATCTGGTAAATCAAAAAGTTTTTCCTCCTTTTACAGAAAATGATTTTTCAAAATTTGAAAAAATATTAAAGGTCCCCCGGTTTAGTCTTAGCCTAACAACCATCTCAAAATTGATCGATTGGAAAGACTATTTGATTATGGAAACTCAAACAATTAAACCTAAGAAGTCGGAGATAAAGACTGACTTACAAATGGTTCGTGACAAAGCCAAATCTTATGCAGAATCCTTGGCAAATTTATTAAATATTCCCCTGGAAGCTCGGCCAGGAAGGAAATCAATCAATAAAGCTGAAAAAAAAGACTTCGGGGCAAGGATAAATTTACTAAGGCGGGAGGCCGTTAGATATATTTTGGAGAAAGAGCTTTATCCGATGGAACAATCAGAAGGGCTTAAAAATTGTCCATTTTGCGAAGAAGAATTTGAAAACTTGCCGGATCATTTGAGCAAATGCCATCGAGGCAAAATCGTTAAGAACAAGGTGGCTCCCACTAAGGAAGAAATTGATTTCATTGAGAGATCTTATTCAGACGTTCATAGAGTATATTTAGCGGCGGATAAAGCCATAAAGAAACAAGAGAGTCTTTTAGATAAAGGTGGCCGGCCGAAAAAAGTTGGTTTAAAAATAGTTATTGAAAAACTATCTCTGATTTTTATTGAAACAACAGGCACTCCTCCAAATAGTTATTATAATAAGTGGACGTATAGAGGACCTTTTTTTAAATTTGTCGAAGTCTTTATAAAAAGAATATTCAATCAAAGAACTCTCCGCCCTCCCATCACCAACTCGGCTCTTGGACAAATGATTGAATTAGTCCTCAACAAACAAAAAGAAAAAGGCATTTTTTTAAATTTGCCGAATCCTTCCTAAAAATAACTACTTATCTCCCTTACCTGATTCGGTCCCGGGATAAATGATCGGAAATCGTTCTTCTCGGGCTAATCCTACAAACACCATTATTACTTCCTGGATTTATTGAAATAAAGTCAACTGGTTACAGGCGGGACTTCTTTTATTAATTTTATTCAAATAAATTTGTGATGCAATATTTATGGGCCATTTCTTTCTTTATTCCCGAGGAAGTTTGGATATTAGATAAACGACATTTCGTCTTAAAACTTAATGTATTTTTAAGTGGTTAAGTCCATTAAAAATTCAACGTTGGGACAGTTATGATGGACTCGTAAAAAGTCATCAAAGAGACGGCAAAGTAAAAAGCTCCAGATGCAAGGCGCGCAAATCCTGAGGAGTGAGGTGTACTTATATGTACGCTGCAACGACGAAGGACGCCGCTCAACACAGCAGATGGACTTTTTACGAAGCCGTCAGTTATGAAAAACCATAATAAATAACCGGCCATCTCAACCCCTTGATTTTTCGACAGGTGAAAACCCTTCGATTTTTGCCGACCTTTTCAGTTAGAGAAAAAAATTATTTTGATTTTTAATGCAAATGAGGGTGACTCAAGTCTTGGGTCTTGACCCTAACGATTGTTTTTAAGTTGAAAAGGTCTATGGCATGAAGTCAGATAACCCATTATTAGATGCTGCCCTGAATTACCGACAAAAGCACGGATTTAGCATCATCCCCTGCCGACCGGATAAAAAACCACTCATAAGATGGGAGGAGTTCCAGACCCGAAAACCCGAGGCGGAGGAAATACGGGCTTGGTATAAGAAACACCCGGAAGCAAAAATTGGCATAGTCACCGGAGAAATATCTCAGACTTGCGCTATCGATATTGACAAACTTGAAAGTCTGGCCAAAATCGCTGACGTAGTTGAAGGTATTCAGTATCCCGCCGCACAAACCCCCCGAGGCGGCTATCATTACCACTTTAACCCACCCAACCCATGCCCTGGCAATGCCACCGGAAAACCCGAGGGGGTCGACTTCCGGGGTCAGGGGGGATTCATAATCTGCCCTCCATCGCCGGGGTATGCCTGGCTTCCAGGACGAAGTATGGACGAGGTGGCCCGCCCGCCGCTGCCCGTGCCATATCTTTCTTTATTAAAAAATGCATTTAATAAAGGGGGGTATAGAGAAGACGACAACGACAACACTACCTGGTTTACTAAAGGCCGGCGGGATGAGGATTTGTTTAGCATCGCCAATGCCTTAATTAAGAATCGGCTACCTGAGTCAATGGTCAAGCAAGTTCTTGAAAAACTTGCTCTTTCCTGCTCCCCTGAGTTTGACTTGAAGGAGGCTCGAGAGAAGGTTTTATCCGCATTGAAGCGGGTGGAGCGCCGGGAAAGGAACCTAACAGCGGAGGTCCGGGAGTGGGTTTTGTCTACAAATGGCGTCTTCTTGTCTACAGACGTTTTCAAAAGTCTACAACTGTCTACACGAGAAGAGCAAAAGAACCTCAGTATCATCCTGCGCCGATTGCGGGAAGAAGGAGTCATTGAGAAGAACGGGGAACGAAACGGTCAGTTCCGTTTAATCGACACCGAGGCGGCCGACATTGACTTTATCAATGTGACCGGCGACCCTCTGGCCGTTTGTTATCCGTTTCAGGTTGAACGCCTGGTCAAGACCATGCCGAAAAATATCATCATTATCGCCGGGGAGCCCAACGCCGGAAAGACCGCCTTCCTGTTAGGGGTCGTCGCGCTCAATATGAAAAGTCACCGGGTCCATTATTTTTCGTCCGAAATGGGAGCCTTGGAATTGAAAGAACGACTACAGAAATTCGACCTACCCCTGGACCAATGGCGTTTCAAAGCCAAAGAAAGGGCTGATAATTTCGCCGATGTTATCCGCCCGGACGATTTGAACATAGTCGATTTTCTTGAAGTCCATGCCGATTTCTGGAAGGTAGGCGGTATGATCAAAGACATTCACGACCGGTTGAAATCCGGGGTCGCTGTCGTCGCCATTCAAAAAAACCGGGGGTCTGATTACGGGTTAGGTGGAGGCCGGGGGCTGGAGAAGCCGCGCCTCTATTTGAGTATGGAGCCGGGTCTGATTAAGATCATCAAGGCCAAAAATTGGGCCGATGGAAGGATCAATCCGAACGGATTGCAGCGCGGGTTCAAGTTGGTCAACGGCTGTGAGTTTTTCCCAACAACAGATTGGAAAAAGGCATGAGGACAGTTAAGAAAAACCGGCTCATCGAGATCCACCATGAGTGTTCTATGAGTTGGATTTATTTATGGAGCTAAAAATCGACTTTAGCCTGACCGAACTGGCTTCAGCTGTTGCCGGGGAAGTTTTAAGAGTCCTTAGACCTCTTTTAGAAAAAGGGACCGGGGAGGATACAATTTTTGATGTTGAAGGGCTGGCCAATTATTTACGGGTCCCAGTCTCTTGGGTTTATAACAAAAACACACTTAAAGAATTGCCGCACTTTAAGGCCGGGAAGTACAGCCGGTTTCGTAAAAGGGATATTGACCAATGGGTGAAGTCACAAACCAGGTTGCCGGTTCCTCCCCTTAAGATTGTTAAAAAATAAGTGGAGGCCGACAGATTATTAATCAGCTTATCTAATAAAAAATAATAGTAAAATCAGTTAGTTTATTTATGGTGTGCTCTAAATTGTGCAGTAAAGATAAATCTTGACAAACCTACATTATGTAGAATATAATATAATCCATGAAAAGCTGGACCCCAAAGGAAATCGAAGAATTCAGAAAAAGGCAAGGGTTAACCCAAAAAGAATTTGGAGAACTAACAGGGGTTGCCATGAATACGGTTTGGAGATGGGAAAGCGGATTGATAATACCCCCCATGACCGTGAAGATTCTCCTTGGTTTGTTGGAGGAAGGGTTCAGTAAAAAAAAATCTACAGGCAGGAAAGGAGGTGGAAAAAGACATGGCAAAAGGACTGTATAAGAGAGGAAACGTTTATTGGGTTCGGTATGCCGGTCTTGATGGCCGGGTTATCAGGGAGTCTTCGGGATCATTTAAATTCAGGGAGGCCGAAGCTTTGCTTATCAAAAGAAGACAATCCATAAAGGAGGGAAAACAGCCGGAAATCAAAAAAATTGCCAACCATACTTTCAAGGAGCTTGCTGGGGAATATCTTCAATGGGCGGAAAAGCAGAGGTGTTTCAGAACCAAAAAGGGGTATATCCTTCAACTGGTCGAGGCCTTTGGTCATATCCCATTAAGAAGGTTTAGTACGCTGCACATTGAACAATATCAGACCGGAAGATTGAATGGTGGAAATAAGCCGGCTACGGTAAACCGTCTTTTGGCAACCTTACGGCATATGTTCACCAAGGCTGTTGAATGGGATATGGTCGAAGAAGAAACATTGAGGCGGGTGCGAAAGGTGAAGCTTCTTCAAGAGAACAACAGGCGGCTAAGATATCTTGCCAAGGAAGAAATTCAAGCCTTGTTGGGCCATTGTGGCAGTCACCTTAAACCCATTGTTGTTATGGCCTTGAATACCGGATGTAGGAAGGCAGAGATCCTTAATTTGCGATGGGATCAAGTGGACCTTAAGCATGGTTTTATTCTACTGGATATGGCCATGACCAAGAATGGGGAGAGAAGAGAGATCCCCATCAATGGAACGCTAAGGGAAAACCTGGAATCCCTCTTTGCCGGGACCAAGGAAAGACCGAGGCGGCTGGATATCCCCTGGGTATTCTATGACAATAAGACGGGGAAACCTTATAAGGATGTCAAACGGTCATTCATTACGGCCTGTAAAAAGATCGGGATTAAAGATTTTATTTTCCATGACCTTAGACATTGTTTCGCTTCTTATCTGGTTATGGCCGGAATTGATATAACAACAGTCAAAGAATTGTTAGGCCATAAAACCTTGACCATGACTTTGAGGTATTCTCATCTGTCACCGAGTCATAAGTTAAGGGCGGTTGATGTTTTAGATAATGCATTGAACAATAAATCAGTTGACCAGATCTCAACTGCACAATAACTGCACAGTTTGGAAGGATAGAAGAGCGGATATGGGGGATAACTTCTTGATATTATTGGTGCCCCCGGCGAGACTTGAACTCACGGCCTACAGATTAGGAATCTGCCGCTCTATCCTCCTGAGCTACGGGGGCTTGGATAAAATATAATAGATTCGGGCAGAGAACTCAATAAGAATGTTAGTGCTCGGTCAGCCTGCTTGGGCCTTTCAGATAGCCCACATACCCAGCAATGCTGTTGGCCATAAAAAACCTTTCCTTTTCCTGGGCCGTGGTTTCTAATTGTCGAAAATATTTCAACATGGGATCTTTTTCCAGAAGGGCTTCCAGCGACCGCTTCAACACATCCTCGGGGTTGGATTCAAAGATCTCGGCAATGAGATCCCTCCAGAAATAGAGCTGTTCTCGATATAACTTAAGCATTTCCCGGCTGCTCGGATGCCTCCCGGCATGGCCGAAATAGATCGGCTGGTCTTTTAAGAGGAACATTTGGTCCACGCTGCCCACGGTCTGTTCAAAGAAAAAGCGGGGCGGGGTAGGGGGCCGAAGATAAATTTTATCCCTAATGGGCAGATAAACCCCGGCCGATTCTCCGGCGAACAAAAGATCCTCATAACAGAAACTCAAATGAAAAGGGGCATGACCAGGGGTTTCCAGGATCGTCAGCCCCTCCATGGATAAGGCATCATGGGGGATAAGACGTTCCGCTGCCACCGGTTCAATAGGGCCGTAGGCAACGGCTTTTTCTTTCAAGGTCGCTAAACTTCCTTCCCAGAGTTTTGAGGGATCGACCAAATGGGCCAGCCCTTTGGCATGGGCAACGGCCCTGGCGGTAGGGAATCGTTTCAAAAAGGGGGCCAGGCCGCCGGCATGATCGATATGGAGATGGGTCAGCCAAACATAGTCGACTTGGGTGATTCCTCTTTGCTCTAATTGGGATATTAAAGAACCGATTGAAGCCCTTGGTCCCACATCGACGACAATAGTCGGGTGGCCCTGAATAACCCAGGAGAGGACAAATTTTTCCCATCCGGGAATTTCTTGGGGGAGTTCGATAAAAAAGGGGGAGGGTTTGGTCATGGTTCACTCCATGGGAATTGGCTCAAACGCCGGCTGGTTATATTAATTAAGGCCCAAATGACATCCAAAGGCAGTTGTCGGCTGATACTGCTGTCGAAATTAATGCTGATCTGGGAAGGAAACTCCTCATCGGCAGCATAAAGAATATATTCAACAGGGATTCGGGGAAGGACCGGGAGTTCAAAAGAGGCGTCTCCCTTTCCGGTTTCCCGGCCTCCCTGGCCGAGACCGGACTGAAGGAACCCTCGGAGATCCTGGCTGAATTTTTTTTCCAGAGGTTCCTTAAGCAGGGCATGGGGTCCGCGAAAAAAAAGTTCTCCGCCGGGAAGTTCCCTTTCGCTGACCTTTTTTTCGTCCAAAGGTCTATCCTGGGCTTTGAGTAAATAGACCAGGAGAACCAGGTATTCCTGAAAACTTAAGGTTTTTTCAGGGCTGTCCATCCTTCGGATCAGGGTGGATTCGGGGTGGCAGACAACCACCTGATTCAAAAAAAGGACTTGGTAACCACGGCCGGCCTGAAAAGAGACTAAGGCCCTTTGGCAGACGTCGTTTGGGTCTAAAGCGGATAATTCCTGCCAGTAGTGATCGGGGATGTGTTCGCTGTTCCTGAACCTTGAAACGGTGTTGGGATCGACAGGAGACATGGACGTCTATTGGGGGCGATTCTTCCGGCAAAATTCCAGATACTTGATCAGTTCCCGTTTCATTTCTTTTCGTTCCATTACTTCATGAATGCCGCGGATATCAAAAAAATAATCCAGGTGTTGATAAATCAGGCCGGATAATTGTTGGAGGGAATTGGAACGCACCAGGCCCTCATCGACTTCAAATCCCCTGGATTTCATCACCCGGGGCCCGGTAAAGATAACTAAGGCGTTGGGCTCGGCCAGGATGATGTCTCCAAGGGAGGCGTAGCTGGCAATGGCCCCTCCGGTTGAAGGGTCGCCCAGGATGGAGATAAAGGGCAGACCAACGCGTTTCAGGCGGTGCACACAGGCGATGGTCTTGACCATTTGCATCAGGGCCAGTATGCCTTCATACAACCGCGCCCCTCCGGAACAGCACAGGCTGATAAAGGGAACTTTTTTTTCGATGGCCGCATCCACCGCCCGTTTAAATTTTTCCCCGAAGGCCACGCCCATGGAGCCGCCGCTGAAGTAAAATTCGGAAACGGCCAGAATGACCTCCTGGCCGAATATCTGGGCTTCTCCGGTGACTAAGGATTCTTTGAAGTGGGAGCGTTGCTTTTCCAAGGACTCCCGGTAATAGTTGGACATCAACCTGTCGTCGAGGAGACTGCCTACAGCCAGATTCCGGTTTATTTCAAAGAAGCTGTCCTTGTCTGTCAGACAATCGATCCAGCCGCCGGCATCCAAAATATTCTGGCGGCCGCAAAAAGGACAGACCTGAAAATTTTTCAAATAGTCTTCGAGTTTGATCAGCCGGCCGCAGCCGCCGGAAGGCTTGGGACTCCTTTCCTGGCCGCAACGGATATACTCCTGGTCGAGTTCCAGGGGCTCGCTGCTGGCGTAGTCGTCGGCGATTTGGGTCAAACTGTCATAGGTGACCACCTGAATATCCGGCGGTACCTTGTAAAAAAATTTCTTGATGGGTTTTTCCAAGAGTTGTTTTAATTCATGGAGTTTTCCATGGTGGCGGGGCAACCCATAGGCCAAGGCCCTTTTTTCCCGGTGTTCCAGGAGTTTTCTGATCTTGGTATGGAAAAGATCCCGAAGGGATTTTTGAAGATAATGGTCGATGGAGTCGGAAAATCCCCGGACATCTTTGATGTCTTCCGGAGCGGGAAGGACCTGATCGATGACCCCTAATTTTTTCAGCTCAGGGGCGGTAGGCTTGGAGATCTGAAGGGCCTCCCGGATTCGCGAGGGGTCTCGAAAGATGATGGAGGCCATCGATTCGGGAGGTGCCGTGGCATAGAGGGCGTCTTCGAACTGGCCCCGGCGGTCGGTTACCTGAAGGGCCAGTGCCCCTCCGCTTCCCCCCTCGCCGATAACCACCGAGATGGTCCGGATGGGGATGGTTAAAAATTCATAGATGAGATGACTGATAAAATAGGCTTGAAAACGTCGGGCCGAGGTCATGGAAATATCGGCCCCATAAGTATCTATCAGACACAGGATAACCAGCTCATTGGGGTCCATGGATCGGGCCTGTTTCAATATCCCGAGTATTTGAGAATGTTCGTCGGCGGATAGCATACCCAGGTTGAGCCGCTTGGCATATTCGGGATTTTTCAATTTTTCCAGGGTCGGTTTTTCCTGGCCGATGACTAAGACCCGCTTGTCGAGATATTTGGCCTCGCCGCAGATCAAGGATTCTCCGGAGGGCGAAAAGGGTTTAAAATGAGTAAAGAGGGCCTGAATGAGGTGGGATGATCGGGGGCGAAAAGGGTTCCGCGTCCGACGTTTAAATATTTCAACAAGATCTTCTTCTTTCATTGAGCCGTTCCGAAGTTTGATTTTTATAAAGATTTATATAAAAAATAACCAGAATAAGTCAAGGATAAAGCAAACCCTGTCGATCATCCTAAAATTTTCTTGCATGATTTTTCTCTACTGATTATAATATTTTTGGATGGTGAGTGTAGCTCAGTTCGGTTAGAGCACTAGGTTGTGGCCCTAGGGGTCGAGGGTTCGAGTCCCTTCACTCACCCCAAAAATAAAATAAAAAAATCGCTTCATGGTCCACTTTTTCAAAAGGTTGGATGCTGAATGGAAGGGGCTTAGGTAATCCAGCGGGTCAGGGACTTGAGGTCATCCCGGTTAGATTTGAACCGGTTTATGGCCTCGGAAGAATCGGCATATCCCAAGGCTATTCCCAACGCTACCTGCTTTTCCTCCGGGGATGTTCAAGTGTTCCTTTATTTCATCCTCATAGGCCATGATCAGCCCGATGGGACAGGTGGCCAGCCCCTTGGACTCGGCGATCAAAAAGAAATAACCCAGGGCCATCCCCAGGTCGAGCAGGCGCGCGGGAGGGAAGATATGATCCAGACAGACCAGTATGGCCACCGGGGCATCGTAAAAACGGCAACTCCCCTCAGGAATAAAGGTGCCCAGGTCCAGGCCGCTTTCTTGGGCCAGGAGGTTCATCCCGGAAAAAAGTTCTCTCTGCCTTCCGATCCAGGGCTTCCGGCAGGGGTCGGGAGGTACCGGGGCCGCAGGAGACTTTTTTCTCTTGGTGGGTCTTTAACAGTTTTTCCACCAGCCGTTTCCTTTCCTTTCCAGTGACGACGACAAATTCCCAGGGCTGGACATTGATGGCCGACGGGGCCTTCCCGGCCCAGGATAGAATTTCCCGGATTAATTCTTCAGGAACCGGATCGGGCAAAAAGACCCGGCAGCTTTTTCTTCCTTTTATCAAATCGAAAAGGTCCATCACAATCCTCCCTTTCCAAAAATCGATTATGCAGCACTAATTTTTACTATAGTCTGGATTCCCTTGCAAGGGTATAGTAGAATTCGACAACGTAAACCTATTTTTAAATTTTGGAGGAATTTTGAACAGAGTTATTTTCTTGGACCGGGACGGGGTCATCAACGAAGACCAGGAGGATTACGTCAAATCCTGGAAGGAATTTCGATTTATAAAAGGAGTCCGCAAGGCCTTAAGGGAAATTCATCAAGCCGGAGTGCCGGTGGTGGTGATTACCAACCAATCGATCATTGGACGGGGAATGGTTACGGAGGCCGAGTTGTCGGTTATTCATGATCGAATGCTCAAGGGAGTTAAAAAAGCAGGGGGCAATATTTCAAGAATCTATTATTGTCCCCATCATCCCGATGACCATTGCCGATGTCGGAAGCCTCGAATCGGAATGTTGAAAATGGCCGACAAGGAGTTGAATCTCGATTTAAAGAACAGTGTTTTTGTTGGAGACACCTTAAAAGACATCCGGGCCGGAAACCGGGCTGGATGCCACACAGTTTTAGTTGAAACCGGCCAAGGGGAGGAGTCTTTAATAAAAATCCTGGCCGGGAAAACCAGGATCAGGCCCGATTGGGTGTGCGGGTCGTTGGCTGCGGCAACACCTTTGATACTGGATTATTTACAAAAGGAGATCTGTAAGAATTAAGGAGGAGAATGACTTAAAATATTTTTTCCACAGAATCAACTCAAGTAAGTGGTAGAGGGTACTTGAAGGTGTCTTCAGACCCACAAAATCGTCTAAACGAAGGAACATTTTGGTTTAAACCGGGCAAATCCGGAAAACATTGAAAAAGATATTTCAAATGGAAAACCCCGGCAGCAACTTCTGGATTGCCGGGAGGTTGAGGTTTCAATAAGAAAACCGCCTATGGGTCTCTTGGCCCTCGCAAAAGGGAAGGAGACCCATAGACGGTTTTTCTTTAATGCGTTTGGAAATTAATTATTCTATTACGGAGTTAATGCCCCATTGTGATCTATTTGATACGTTGTCGTTCCAGCAAGATGTTTAGAGGTGAGGGAAAAACCCGCCTGTGTACCGTCGACGATGGCAACCGTTACATCCTTTGAAGGGTTATACCCGGCGGTTTTAATATCATCAAGCGTTGCCGTACCGGCCGGGTTGTCTCCAAAAAAGGCTTGACCTGCCGTATAGGCATTTTTGATGTCCACCAGGGCGGTGGCATTATAAGCTCTTACACGATAGGCCGAAAATTGTGGGATGGCGATGGCCGCTAAAATACCAATGATGGCGATGACGATCAAGAGTTCTACCAGGGTAAACCCTTTTTGATTCCTCTTCTTGTTCAATTTTTTAATCATGATCATTCTCCTTTAAATAAAGTAATTTGAAATAAAA
Source organism: uncultured delta proteobacterium (assembly GCA_963838485.1). GTDB lineage: Bacteria > Desulfobacterota > RBG-13-43-22 > RBG-13-43-22 > RBG-13-43-22 > RBG-13-43-22. The sequence continues at coordinate 16,521 of CAWIRY010000109.1, forward strand.
TTGTTAATGATTTCAATTTCCCTCACCAATTTGTTTTCGGTTGTCCCACCTCCTTATTTGCGGGCATTATCAATTCAATTTTTAAAAATTCGGTTGTCTTTTTATACAGCAAACCTGATGCCAACGAGAAGATTGGGAAGGATTTTAATAAATGATTAGAAATATTGAATGGTTAAGAAGGAGGGAAAAGAAGTGATCTGTTTGAAAAAATTTTATAACAAAAATTGGTAAAAAAAAGACTAAATATTGTGAACCGGATTTCCATCTCCGATAAAAACATTCGGATACAAGCTTCACAGGAAATGCTTTAGCGAAAAACAAGTTCGGGTTTTGGGGGTCGGAGTTCGGAGAAAACCCATCTTCATGATTCGTGGAGCTTACTATCTCTGTTCGAGCAGCGCATCCCCTAATTCCTTGGACCTTAGGGTGGCCGCTTCCACAGCGTCCATCAGGATTCCTTGAAAACTGGCCTTTTCCAGAACGTGAAGGCCGTAAATGGTGGTTCCCCCGGGAGAGGTGACCATCTCCTTAAGCTGACTGAGAGATAAATCCATCCCATGGGCCATCTGACTGGAGCCCCAGACCGTTTGGATGGCCAATTTTAGTGAAACCGGGCTGGGCCAGACCCATCTTTACTCCGGCCCTCGGTCAGTCCTTCCAGGAAGGAAAAGACATAGGCCGGCCCACTGCCTGAAAGACCGGTGACGGCGTCGAGTTGGGTTTCTTCCACCCGCACCGTTTCTCCTATGGCCTTGAAAAGGGATTCCGCTAAGGTCAGGTCTTTTTCATCAGCCACCGAATTTTTACATAACGCGCTGACCCAGACAAGACCAAGGCGGCGTATTGGGCATGACCCGGATGGTTTTTCTAGGCCTCTGAAAAGAACCGTTCCAGATAGGCCATGGGCACCCCGGCCATAATGGAAATAAGGATTTTTTCAGGAGACCAGGTAGAGGAAAGGGTGGATAAGGCCTTGGCTGCATTTTGCGGTTTAACCGCTAAAATAATAACCCTGGAAGAGGCAATAACCTGAGGGGTATTCTTAGGCGTCTTTATTTTGTAAGTCTTCTGTAGGTAATCCAGACGTTCTTCGATGAGGTCACAGACATAACAATCTTCCGAAGTAATGGTCTTGCTGCTCAGGAGACCCTTGATCAAGGCCTCGGCCATGTTACCGCCGCCGATAAAGCCCAGAGAAATTTTTTGTTTCATTCGTTTAATCTCCTTTGTATTAGGTGTAAGGTTCAAGGTCCAAGGTCCGGGGAAATCCATTTTCATGTTTCATTGGACCCTTTTTCACCCTTCATCACTTCTATTAATGGTATCTGGTAAAAATTCTTTTTTATAGATCTCAAACAGGGTCATCAAAAAAGAAAGAACGATGGGCCCCAAGATAAAACCCAGAAAACCGAAATAAATAAGCCCGCCCAAAATGCTTAGAAAAGTGAGTAAGGGATGCAAATTGGCTTCTCCCTTGAGGAGCATGGGGCGAAGGACATTATCGGCGCCGGAGATAATAAGGGTCCCCCATAAAGCCAGACCGATTGCCATCCAGAAAGAAGAGGTAATAGCTAAGTAAAGGGCTGCCGGAATCCAACGAGGCTGGTACCTACTTCAAAGGGATCACCGAGCTGAAGACCATACAGACCCCCCAAAAGCAGCCATGGGGATATCAAAAATCCAGAACCCCAAACCTCCTAACAACCCTTGGGCCAAGGCGACAATGATCGACCCTTTTAAAGTGGCCTTAAGGGTTCGCTCTAATTGCTGGACGATCCTTTCATGATGGGAGACCTCGAGAGGGCTGAGCAATTTGATCTCTTTCAAAAA
>CAWIRY010000110.1:0-63966 GCA_963838485.1 uncultured delta proteobacterium
CAACACTTGTAAAAAACAAACCTAGCAATAACGGGGACATAGAAGTCCTCAAAATGTTCTTGGCACTACATTTTGCTCTTTGAAAATCTTATAATTCACGGATAGTGGGAGGGATAGCCACCCCCACAGCCTGGAAGACCTTGCCGCAAGTCCTAAGGCATTCTGTGCGAATGGCGAACTGCTTGCCCTGGTCGGTAATGGTGACTTCCTGAAGGGCCTTTAAATCCTGTTTGATATCGGACCACTCGAAAGAGTATCCTGATTTCTCTAAACGGTTTTGCAATTCTTTCCTCAGGACCAAAGCCAGGAAACTGCAAAACACATGGCCCCGGATCGTTTCGTCTTTTTGATGAAAGATGGGTCGGGTTTCCAACACAGACTTTATATCCCGAAAGACTTGCTCGACCTGCCAAAGTTCCTTGTACTTCAGAGCCACCCTGGCCGCTGGCAGGTCGGTGTTGGTCTGGAGGACCCATTTGCCGTCAAAACGGGCCTCATCGTCTACTTTGTTTTGATTGATGGTCAGGAGATCCCGGTCCAGAGTGAGATACTTCCGGTATCCCTTATTGCCAATCAGGGCCTTGGGATTGTTTTTCAGCTTCTCTCCCAGGGCTTCTAAAATGACCTGGCGATCCCAGGCCTCCTTGCGGGCCTGTTTGGCATTAAGGCAGACGATATAGCGTTTGCCTTCCAGGAAAACTTCTTTGACTTTAAGCGGAGCCGGGTCTTTGGAAGAGATCCCTTCGGGAACGACTTCCTGATAGCGTCCCGCCCTGGAGAGGACCTCTTCCCTGATTTCCTTGACCAGACGCATTCGAGCGCCCAGGATATAGGGGAGCTTTCTATCTTCCAGTTCCTTCATCGTCTCCTGACTGATCATACCCCGATCAGCTACCAGGCAAAAAGAGCCGACCCCAAACCGATGGCGGACACGGTCGGCTACGGGGACCAAGGTCTTCACATCCGCCGTGTTTCCAGGCCAGATCTCACAGCAAACCGGCCTTCCCGTGTCGTCGATAAGGGTGCCAACCACCATCTGATTCAGATCTGGACGATGATCTTTACTGTGTCCCTTTTCACCCAGGGTCTGCCCCCCTTCCCCTTCAAAATAGAGGGAAGTAGTATCCAGAAAGAATAAGTCCAGGCCAGTGAAAAGAGTACGAGTGACCTGAAACAAATCTTCTTCCATCAAGTCCTTAATACAGCGGGGAGAAAAAGGGGTCCGGTCTTGCTGATCGGCCATCTCCTCCCCCAGAAAGGCCATGGCCCGGTATAAGTGATGCAAAGAAAGATGGTCTACTCCCTCTAAACGATAATCCCGATGCCACTTGTCGCAGAAACGATCAGAACCGGAAACCATTAAACGGTGGACAACGGTGAGGAAGATGGCCCGTTCCACTCTAAACTCAAACTTCCTCTCACCCAGATGGGACTTAATCACTTTCCCTATTTGGAGTTCTTTCCACAGCCGTTCAAAGATAAGACCGGGGCCAATCTTCTTCGCTGAGGCCTGGATATCCCCTTTGCCTGAGAGGATCAAAAGGGCTTTTTCCGAAAAACGGGATAGCGATCTAATCAAGGTCTCAATCTCACCCCGGGCTTGAAGCTGATCCATGCGGCCCAAGGTAACCAGGACCCGTTGGTGGATCTTCCGGCCTTCACGGCGATTCTCGACAATCTGGAGATATTGATTGTTCCCGGATTTTTTGACACGAGCAAACATAAGAAGTCTCCTTTATAGGACACTTCATTAATAACCATTATGTTCACTTCTGTCAAACAAAATACCATTTATCCGTGGCACTACGTTTTTGAGATTTTCAAAGAACGGCTCAATAATTACATGGGGTTACCTACTAAACCCTCGACGAACTGTAAAAGAAAAGCTTGAATAAGCTTTTCTGGCAGGTATTTCGACATCGGATAATCTAAAGAGAGTGCTCCCTTTTCAACCAATCGCATGATTGCCGCGGCCGTGTACAGTTTAGTGATACTGGCAATATAAATAGGAGTATCTTTGGTCATAGGCACCTGACCGTCTTGGCTGGCGATTCCCGCCGCCCCCGACCAGGAAAAGGAGCCATCCCCCTTCATCACAGATAGAACACAGTTCCTAACCGATTTGTTGCTCTCTACTAACCCCGAAACAAGGTGTTCCATTTCCTGATTTAAATGACCAGGTGATTGAGTTGAACAGCTCATCAGTGTTAAGAATAAACCCGCCGCAAGGGTCACTATAATTATTGGAGGTGCTTCTAATCTCCATTTCTGCCTTAATTTTTTCATGGCATGCCCTCTTTTGCTTCTATAGTAACTTTTTCAAGGGACCCTCGTCAAAAGGAAAATCAGGATGACATCCCTTGGGAAATAGTCGGGTTAACCTTTTACTACCATTAGAAATCTCAGGGAATTGGGGGTATCCGAAGAAGTTCCTGAAATCATTGTTTCTAAAAATTTGAAAGTAGTGTATATTACAGCAATATTCGGTAAAGAACTCCGTGCTCCCCCACGGGTTATTTATGGGGTTGACATCAAAGTTTAAGGATTCGATGTTTCAAGTGACGGCTTCGTAAAAAATCCATCTGCTGTGTTGCGCGGCATCCTTCGTCGTTGCAGCGTACATATAAGTACGCCTCACTCCTCAGGATTTACGCGCCTTGCATCTGGAGCTTTTTACTGTGCCGTCTTTTGGATGACTTTTTACGAGTTCATCAAGTGATGACGGAATAAAATTTTTACACTTTTCCTTGAATCTTTGAATCTGTAAGGAGGTTTTTATGTTATTTGAACATGGGGCCGGAGAGGAGGCCCTGGCCTATCGAAAAAAATATCGCGGGGTGATTGGAATTACATCCAAGATCCCCATCAAAGATGTCAACATCCTGAGCCTGGTCTATACCCCCGGAGTAGCCGAACCCTGTTTGGAGATTGCCAGAGATCCCATTCAATCCTTTTCTCTTTCCTGCCGCGGTAATTTTGTGGGTATTTTGACCGATGGATCAGGTTTGTTTCGTTTAGGTCATGCCGGCCCGGAAGCTGCCCTGCCAATCATGGAAGGAAAGTCGGTCATTTTTAAGACCTTCGCCGGTGTGGATGCCATTCCTATCTGCCTTCGGACCAAAGACCCTTATGAGTTTATTGATACGGCCCTGGCCCTGACCCCGACTTTTGGGGCCTTTTGCCTGGAAGACATTGCCAGTCCCCAGAGCTTCACCATCACTGATCACCTGGAGAGGGGGGCAAACATCCCAGTTTTTAATAATCACGGGCTGGGAGTGGCCATTCCTGTCCTGTCGGCCATTATTAATTCCATGAAGATCGTCGGCAAAGATCTGCCGCAAGCCAGGGTGGTGATCAATGGGGCCGGCATGGCCAGTCTGGTGAGTGCTGATCTCCTGGTCAAGGCCGGCATCAAGCAGGTCATTGTTTGCGACCGGGATGGGGCCTTGTTCAAATATCGGCCCAGGGGAATGAGCTGGGCCAAGTGGGAGATCGTTAAAAAAACCAACCCGGATAATTTTACCGGGACCTTGGGAGAGGCCTTGAAAGGAGCCGATGTCTTTATTGGGCTTTCCGCAGGCGGGGTCTTGAAACAGGCCATGGTCCGTTCCATGGCCAATGACCCGGTTATTCTGGCCTTGTCCACCCCGGAACCGGAGATCATGCCCGAGGAGGCCCGTCAGGCCGGGGCCAGGGTCATGGTCTTCAATCGGGCGGATTTCCCTAATCAATCGGACGTGGCCATGATCTTTCCAGGCTTTTTCCGAGGGATCCTGGACAGCCGGGCCAGCAATATCAATGACACCATGGCCATGGCCGCGGCCCAGGCCCTGGCCGATTGCGTGGCTCCTGATGAACTATCGCCTGATCATGTCATGCCCAAAATTTTCGATTTCCGTACAGCCCCACGGATTGCCGAAGCCGTAGCCCGAGCAGCCATCGAGACCGGCGAGGCCAAAGAGGAATGCGATCCCATCCAGATTGCCGAGAAGACCCGCCGCTATGTCTATGAAGGGCAATGGCCGGTTCCTCCTCCTTCGGGTAAAAAACAATCCTTGAAGGAAGAATCCTTGGAACTGCATCGTAGATACCAGGGGGTGCTCCAGATAAAAAACAAGATTGCTATTAGGGACAATTATATTCTCGGTCAGTTCTATCTTCCTCCCTTGGCCGAAGGGCCGGCCCGTCTGATTCGCGAAAATCCGGAGCTGGCCTATGATTTAACGGCCAAGGGAAACTTAGTGGCCATTGTAACCGACGGCAGCGCCGTTCTTGGGCTGGGAAATATCAGGGCCCGGGCGGCTATGCCGGTCATGGAAGGCAAGGCCATCCTGTTTCAAACCTTTGGTGGCGTAGAAGCCTTTCCTATCTGCTTAGCCACTCAGGTCGCCGATGAGATTGTTGAGATTGTTAAACGGATGGAGGCCACCTTCGGCGGAATCAATTTGGAAGACATTTCCGCCCCGCGATGTTTTTATATCGAAAGACGTTTGAAAGAAGAAATGAATATCCCGGTCTTTCACGACGATCAGCATGGGACCGCCATTGTGGTCACCGCGGCCTTACTCAATGCCCTGAAGATTTCCAATAAAAAATTGGAAAAACTTCAAGTGGTAGTTAATGGGGCCGGCGCAGCGGCCATTGCCGTAAGCAAACTCCTTCTGGAAGCAGGGGTTCGTCAGCTTATTCTCTGTGATACCCATGGGGCCATTTACCGGGGCCGTAAAAATGGGATGAACTGGATCAAGGAAGAAATGGCCGAACAGACCAATCCGGAAAAGAAAAAAGGGGACTTAAGTCAGGTTGTCCGCGGGGCCGATGTCTTTATCGGCCTTTCCATAGCCGGGGCTTTAACCCAGGAGATGGTCCGCTTCATGGCCAAGGACCAGATCATTTTTGCCCTGGCCAATCCCACCCCGGAGATCCTCCCCGACCTCGCCAAGGAAGCCGGGGCTTTGATCGTGGCCACCGGGCGATCGGATTTTCCCAACCAAGTCAATAATTCATTGGTCTTTCCCGGGGTATTTAGAGGGGCCCTGGATGTAAGGGCTCGGGTAATCAATGAACCCATGAAAATTGCCGCTGCCAAGGCTATTGCCGAAATGATCCCCCATAAGGAGTTAACACCAGACTCCATTGTCCCCAAAGGCATGGATTTCCGTGTCCCGCCGGTCGTGGCCGCGGCCGTGGCCCGTAGTGCCATCGAAACCGGCGTAGCCAAAATAAAAATAGATCCGGACCTCATTGCCCAGCAAACCCGGACCATAATTTATGAAGGAGAGCTGGGGTATTCCAAAAATGAGAATTTTACCCTGGAAAGCGCCCGGTAGAAGTGAGGTGGCCCTGAAAGTTGCACAATGGGATAAGCTCTGAGTTAGCCTAAAGGAAGGAGGCGGCTATTTCCAAAATGGAGGGACGACATGGTCCCGGAATGGGAAAAGCTCCGAAAAGGGAGGCAGAGGCCGTGGATGGCCCCCAGTCCTCTTACAAAGGTCCAATCCAAAAGATTACTCTTATTCTTTGGTGTCTTTTTCGACTTCCTTGGGTTTGGATGGTATCTCTTCCTCATGACCGGAAAGGCCGTTTTTAAATTCTTGGATGCCTTTCCCCAGACCTTTACCGATTTCAGGCAGTTTTTTAGCCCCAAAGACAAAGGCGGCTATTATCAAAACAACCAGTAAATCTTGATCTAAACCGAGCATAATTTACCTCCCTTTTTTTCAATCCCTAGTTACAGTTACCCTCGAAGAAAATTTTCTACGAGAGGACCGCTAACGACAGAGCTTAATAGCTTTTCCCTTGGAAAACCTGGCGCGCTACGTGATCCGGACCTCTTCTCTCAAGAATAACCTATTTACCGGAGGAGGCCCGTGGTCTACCGTTCAATGGTTCGCTATTATGGCTTCTATAATAACGCCTCTCGGGAGCTTCGTCAAAAAGAAAAATTGTTGCCTTGAAAAAATCGCTTTCTTGTCGTTTTTGAGGACCTTCAGCCATAAACGGATACCGAGGCCGGGCAGGGTTTATCATAAAGCTTCATTAGGTTGCGTCGGAGTAGAGTTTTAATTATTTAAATTCCGTACTTTTTGCGGCGGCGCCAGAGGGTGGCCTGATCGATACCCAGGATGTCGGCCGCATCTTGCAGCGATTTGATGGCGGCCAGAATCCGTCGAATATGCATTTCTTCAATTTTTTCCAGGGTGAGGGGGTCGCCTATGTTGGGGAGGGATTCATGGGTCTTGAAGTTTTGGGGAAGACACTCCGGGGCCGACGCGGTTGGCCTGGGAAAGGATGACCGCCCGCTCCACGATATTGCTTAATTCCCTGACATTGCCCGGCCAGGGATATTGTTTTAATCCTTGAAGGGCCTCTTCGGTGAAACCGGCAAAAGCTCGGTGATTGTTCCGGCTATAAAAGGCCAATAATTTTTCAGCGAGCATAACGATATCATCCGGTCGTTCCCGCAAGGGCGGGATTTCGATCTGGATCACGTTGAGCCGAAAAAAGAGGTCTTCCCGGAACCGTCCTTCCTTGACCGCTTTTTCCAAATCCACATTGGAGGCCGTTATCAGACGCACATCGGCCTTTCGGGTGATCGTGTCGCCGATCCGGTCATATTCTCTTTCCTGGACGAAGCGAAGCAGCTTGGGTTGAAGGGTCAGGGGCAAATCTCCGATTTCGTCAAGAAAGAGGGTGCCTCCTTCGCAAACGGCCACCCGGCCCGGGTTGTCCCGCACCGCCCCGGTAAAGGCCCCTTTGACGTGCCCGAAAAGTTCGCTCTCCAGCAATTCGGCTGAAAAAGATGGACAGGAAATGGTGCTGAAGGGTTTTGCCGATCGGCTGCTCCAGGAATGAATGGCTTTAGCCAGGATGGATTTTCCGGTCCCGCTTTCCCCGAGAAGAAGAATGGTGGCCTCGGAAGCCGCCACCTGACGGGCCAGGTTCAGCGCGCGTTGCATGTTCGAATTGGTGCTGGAAAATTCCATCTCGGGAGTTGACCGGCCCAGGTCCTCCTGCAAGGTGGCCACCCTTTGCTCCAGGATACCGCATGTCCAGGACCTTTTGAACCGCTAATTTGACCTGACCGGGTGTAAAGGGTTTAGGGATGTAATCGGTGGCCCCACGCCGCATGGCCTCGACGGCCGTATCGATGGCGGCATAGGCCGTGATGACGATAATCTTGAGCCAGGGCGTTTGCGCCAGTAAGGCGGGAATCAGATCAAGGCCGTTTTCCGTACCGAGGCGCAGGTCTACAAAGGCCAGTTCAAAAGACCGGCGTGCGGCCTCGGTCAAGGCATCTTTATAATTGCTTACAGCGATAACCCTGTATCCTTCGGTCTCCAGACAAACCGATAAGGTCTTGCGGATGTTGACCTCGTTGTCGACAATTAGGATAGACAAAGAATGTTTTTCGAGGGAATCGGGCAACCAACCTCCTTCGATATGGGACAAGACAGGTATCTGCTGCCTTTTTTTTGAACTCCTTCTAATAGAGAATCAATTTTATACCGGCAAGGGGAAAGAGTCAAGGATCAACGAGGTACAGATCTTTCTCCTTGACCTTCATTTTCGCCTCTTCTATACTTTTCTAAAGTCAAAAAAAATCCTTCGAAAGAAGGGAGAAAGGGGTGGGTCATGTCCATAATCACTATATCGAGAGGTGCTTACAGCCTTGGAAAAGAAGTGGCGGAAAGGGTGGCTCAAAGGTTAGGATATGAATGTATCGCTCGTGAGGTTCTGTTGGAGGCTTCTGAGCATTTTAATATTCCCGAGGCCAGACTCCTGATGACTATGGAGAATGCCCCTTCAATCCTGGACCGCTTCACGTATGGGCGCGAGAAATATATCGCCTATATTCAGGCGGCCATATTGATGCATTTTCAAAAAGATAACGTGGTCTATCACGGAATGGCCGGCCATTTCTTCGTCAAAGGGGTCCCTCATGTCTTGAAGGTCAGAATCATTGCTGATCTGGAAGATCGGGCCCGGATCGTGATGGAACGGGACGGCGTATCTAAGAAAGAGGCCCTGCGGTCTATTAAGAAACTCGATGAAGAAAGGAGGAAGTGGAGCCGACATCTATACGGTATTGATACCGGGGACCCCTCCCTCTACGACCTCGTACTCCATATCAAAAAGTTCACGGTAAATGATGCGGTGGAGATCATCTGTAACAGTGTGAACCTGAAACAATTTCATACCACGGCCGAGTCCCAGGCGGCGATGGATTATCTGGTCCTGGCCGCCCAGGTCAAGGCGACCCTGGTTAACCTGAAACCGGACATCGAGGTTGCGGCCAGGGATGGGGTTGTCCGTCTTTGGGCTGGGGCCCGCAATACACAGGAAATGGAAATGGTCCAGGAGATCGAGAAGATGGTAAAAGATATCCCGGGGCTCAGAGAACTTAAAATTGAAGTGACGCCAAGCATCAGCTTCGGCGAATGAGGTCCTTCTTTTCCCTTTTTTTAAAAATAATCTTGATCGGGCATAAATCCAGCTTAAAATATTCGCGAAGCTTATTGGTCAAATACCGCTGGTAAGAAAAATGGATGGCCTCCGGATAATTGGCAAAAAGGACAAAGGTGGGCGGTTTGGTCTCCGCCTGGGTCCCAAAATAAATCTTGACCCGCTGGCCGCCTTTTAAGGGCAGAGAGTGCTCGGAAAGGATTTTTTTCAGGGCCTGGTTCAGGGGACCGGTGCCCACCCTGCGGGTATATTGCAGGTAAACCTGATGGATGGTATTCAATAATTTTTCTCTTCCCAATCCGGTCCGGGCGGAAAGGGGCAGGACAGGGGCAAAGGAGAGGTATTTGAGGTGATAGCGGATTTCCTCAATGGATTGTTTTTTATTTTTAACGGTTTTTTCAATCAGGTCCCATTTGTTGACTCCGATGATGCAGCCTTTCCCCTTTTCAAAGGCCAGCCCGGCTACGCGGGCGTCCTGATCGGTCACCCCTTGAACGGCATCTAACAATATAACCGCCAGGTCGCACTGGTCGATCCCTTTTATGGCCTCGAGGACGGCGAATTTCTCTAACCGTTGGGCGATCCGGGCCTTCCGGCGGATACCGGCCGTATCGATCAGGAGATAACCGCGGCCTCTATAATCAAAGGGGGTATCGATGACGTCCCGGGTCGTCCCCGGCTCGGGACTTACCAAAACCCGCTCAAAGCCCAAAATGGAATTGACCCATGAGGACTTGCCCACATTAGGGCGGCCGACAACGGCCAGGCGGATGCGCGCTTCTTCCTCAACGGTTTCTTCGCTCGCGGGTAAATGGGCGATAATGGCCTCCTTCAGGACCTGGACCCCGCTTCCGTGAAGGGCCGAAAGGGGTAAGGGGGCGTCCATTCCAAGACGATGGTATTCACCCAGGGCTTCGCCTAACTTGGGATTATCTATTTTATTAACCGAATAAATAACCGGTTTGGAAGTCTTTCGCAATCGCTGGATCACCTGTTCATCCGCAGTGGTCAGGCTTTTTCGTCCGTCTCCCACAAAGACAATCAGGGCTGCTTCCTCCAGGGCTATTTCGACCTGTTCCCTTAAGCCCGTATCCATGGAGCCTTTTTTGTCCCATTCAAATCCGCCGGTATCGATCAGGGTGATCCTTTTGCCTTCCCAGGTCACATCCTGATAATTCCGGTCTCTGGTGACCCCGGGCTGGTCGTCCACAATAGCCTTCTTTCTTCGAATCAGACGATTAAAGAGGGTGGACTTCCCCACATTGGGGGCACCGACGATGGCCACCAAAAATCCCATTTAGGTTTCCTTCCATTAGCCTGGATTCCCATGTTAGTTAATTGACTTAACACCATGAGTCAACCGAATAAGAGGCGTAAGCGTTTTTGACCGAGCCAAGAGATAGAAACCTCCTTGTTTTGAAAGCCGGCGGCCAAGAGTAAAGGATTATGAGCACGTTTCTGGAATTGAACCTGGATCTCCTCTTCCGATATGCTGATCTGAGCGGTTGCCTCAACAAAATCCCGGAAAAGGTGACGGGAAGTGGCCGTGTGATATCCATTTCCGATCTCCGATCCCAGGAGCCGATAAAGGCTGCTGGCCATCAAGGTCAATTGCAGATCGCAATTGACCTTCATAGCAATGGCCGAAGAAAGGGCATCCATGTGAAAGAAGTCGATCCCATCGGCGATCCGGTTTTCGATAATCATGCGTTGGGCATAGCGTTCAATCAACTTCGTCGCCGTCCGTTTCCTCTGATTGGTAATCAGAATGGTCGGTTCCTCATGCCCCAACCCCTCGACGATCACCTGTCTCAGAGATCCCTGATAGCCGGAAAGCTCAATGGTTTGATCCAGAATCTTGGGAGTCTTGTAGAGACGAGAGACCCCTTGGAGTTCAATTCGCCGCCAAGCGGAGATTGGCTCTTGATGAATCTGATGGATCATTTTTTGCGAACGTCTGCGAATAGTGATAAAATGAATACCCATCTTGTTGAGTTTGTGGAGATTATCATAAGTGGTCAACTTAGAGTCAAAGATCAATTCTTCAGGAAGACGTCCCGTCCGCTCTTTCCAGAAGTCCACAAACCGGAGAATCTCATCGTTTTGCTCATCTTTCCGGAGTTGACCATTGGCATAGCAGAAGACCCGTTTCTCGGCATCATTAGCCAGGAAAGCCAGGATTCCTTTTTGACGACGGCTCCGCTTGGAAACATAGTGCTTTTCGATCAGGGCGTCTTCCCCGTGAAACGGGATGGTATGAAAGTCCAAATCAAACGATGTCCCCCGCTTCAAACCCAGCCTCCCAACGGCATCAAACCAGCGCCGCATGAGTTTAGGATAGGAGGTCGGGTCTATGCGGCAACTGTATTCGGTCAAAAAAGCCCTTTTGGGAATCGCGTTAAGGCCGGCAAAAAGGGCCAGCCCCTCATCCATGACATAACCCATCACATGACTATGCCGAGCCTTGCCAAACAATTTCAGTCCCAGCAGGGACAAGATGGCCTGTCTGGCGGGGATCATCTTCGTTCCAGGAAACCCCACCTCCTCAAGGATCGACTCCAAGGGGATCTGAGCCAAATAGGGGAGAAACAAAAAGAGCCCTCCAAATTGCGTCCGGACTCGTCGAGGAGAAAGATCCAACCGTTGCACATTGGCGACTGCGGCCTTGGTCGGCCGTTGGACCCCAATCCGTTCCTCATCTCCTCGACGAGGGAGCCTGGCAAACCCCTCTTCTTTGAGAATCAGGGAAATCGCGACAGGACTCAGGCTATGACCAGTCGTTTCCAATGCCCTTTGGATATCATAGATGGAAAGATTCTGTTTGCGGAGGGCCACCACCCTATCCCGCACCCGGTCTGCTTTGGGGGAGGCCTGAGGGCCTTTTTGAGGTGGGAGGAAAAATTCCCGTTTGGGATCTTGACGGAACTGATGGCACAGGACGTGGAAACTACCCGAAGTATACCCGAAGCGGTGGGCCACTTCGGCCGAAGGGAGTTCTTCAACGAAGTAGGCCCGGAGGGCCTCATACTGTCGATGGGTAGGGTTGGAGGGTTCGAGAAAGATGCTGGCCATGTTTGTTAGTTTTTTTACTTTACTATTAAACATATTACCACTATGTCATAATTTTAACTTTTGTCAAGTAAAATATGACATAATGGCACTAAAAATCAAAATATTCTTTTAATACGGAGTAATAATGACCTGAACTCCAGCGACATTTTGTACACTAGCCGCATATCGTAGTCAAGAGCAACCTTCTTTTTCTGGTTTTCATCTATATAATAGTGGCCTGAAAGGGATAGATTTATTTTACCGCGAGGGAAAATAGTACTTGCTTTTCCAGTTCTCATAGTGTATATTATATACACCATGAGCTTTGTCCGAAAAATACGCAAGAATGGTAAAACTTACCTGGCAGAGGTCGAAAACCGGTGGGTGGACGGTAAATGTGTTCAAAAACATATCCGCTACATTGGCAAGGAGGCGGATGGACGAACCATTCTGTCCTCTTCCCTGTCGGATATCGTGGTGGACGAGGTCAAACTCTATGGACCATTGCTGGTGTTGAACCATCTGGCTAACCAGATCGACCTGCCCTTGATGCTTGGCCCACGGGCAAGCGAAGTTCTTTCACTGGTCTACGCGCACTGTCTCGATTACAAAAGCGTTAACCAGATGGAGCGTTGGTTCCAGAGGACCGATCTCTCCCTGCTCCTCAATATCGAGGGGGTTACCGAACAATCGCTGCTCGATTCGCTCGACACGCTGGAATCGATAGAGGCCACCGAGGTGCAACGACGGATTTTCGAGCGCGTCGTGCAGGTCTACGGGATCCCTCTGACCGGCATCCTTTACGATGTGACGAATACCTATCTTTATGGCAAACGTTGCGGTCTTGCCAAACTGGGACACGACAAGGAAGGCGTAAAGGGGCGCCCACTAATCCAGGTTGGTCTGGCCGTCACCAAGGATTCGGGCATTCCAGTCTGTCATAAGGTACTGGACGGTAATATTCACGATGCGAGACTGTTTAAGGATTTCCTCACCGATCTGCGGCCGTTCAAAATATACCAGGGGTTGGTCATCTATGATCGGGGCATCGCTTCTTCCGAAAACATAGCTCAGGCAAAGACGATTGGGTGGGAAACCCTATGCGGTTTGCCCATTCGAGGCCATCTGGTTCAGATCGTGCGGGAGATGACAGAACGTAATCTATTGGTGCAGTTGGAGAATCGGATTCGTCTGCGAAAGAACATTTTTTATGGGGTACGGATCGAATACCGAATGGGCGAAACACCGGGGTGGCTGACAATCTGTTACAATCAATCGCAGCAACGGGAATTGCGGGAATCGCGCTACGACGAAATTGAACAGGCTCGCGACCTGTTGAGCCAGGGGAGAGCCATCAAGGCGGGGATGGAAAAATACTTCACCCATGGTAACGGATTGCGAAAGTCTGTTCTGGCCGAAGCAGAAGAATTCGACGGTTTTTTCTGCCTGTTCTCAACCACTCCTCTGCCCCTCGATCAAATGGTTCGACTCTATTTCGACAAAGACCTGATAGAAAAGGCCTTTCGCACATTGAAAGGCGTTACCCGTCTGCGCCCCATACGCCACTGGCTGTACAACCGGGTCAAAGCGCATGTGTTTATCTGCTATCTTGCCTACCTGCTGCTCTCGCTTCTCCAGTACAAACTGCAGAAGCATAAGATTTCGGCTGAAGAAGCGTTGATAGAATTGGATTCGATGTACAAGGTGTATCTACGAGACGAGAAGAAAGGTTTCAAGGTCTCGCGAGTCGTCACCTTGACCAAGAAACAAGAGGATATCCTGAAAGCCGTAGATCGTAAAATTTTGAAATCCTAGTGTATAAAATTCGGTGGAATTAAGGTAATGAGGATTCTATCCTTGTCGAGTAAAATTAATATTTGTTTAATATAGTGGACATAAGTTTATATGTTTACTATTTACATAACGCTTCATGGTTTTATCGCCCGACTATATTTAAATGGGGCGGTATCACCTGTTAGAATGCTTTATACCCGTGGGAATCCAGGTTAGTATAAAAATAAATTCAAGGTACAAGGTCCAAGGTGTAAGGTATACGGTTTTTCCTTAAACCTTAAACCTTGAACCCCGAACCCATTTTCATGTTACACGGCACCCCCAAGGGACATGAAGGCTTAAGACGAAGAAAGCGATTTTATTACTTTTAGCATAGTTTTAAGCGTATAGCAAACATCTCCCTTTCCTGCTTTTTTTATTGACATCCTTGATGAAAGGTTTAAATTATCCCATTTCAGGCCGGTAAATTTTGCGGCTGATCAGCGAGTCCTTCGGTAATAACCCGGAGGAACGGGGGTCCCAATTATTCGGGGCGAATCCATCAAAACGGTAGAGCTTGTTACCTCCGGCCCGAGCCCTTCAGCTAACCTCGTAGCTGAAAGGAGGACATGCCTTTGAAGCCCCTTTTTCTTACCTTCCTTAACTTAGGCCTTATCAGTTTATTTTTTTATCTGCTTCGCCGGCCCAACCTCCTCTCCTATCCTCATGGGGGCCGGATCTGGCTCACCTATCTGGCGGTAGGGGTCATTACCTTAATGGATGAGTTTACCTCCATTTTTTATGCCCCGGCTGAGGCCTACCGCTTTATCGGCCTGAGCGCCATTCCCTTTATTATCATTACCAGCCTGCTGATCCGCTTTATCAGCACCCGGCTGACCGAAATAGCCGAAATTCTGGAGCATCATAAGCTGATCGGTGGAGGGGTCTATTCCTTTTCCTATCTGGTCTTAGGCCCTATGGTTTCTTTCGTGGCCGTGTCTTCGATTATGGTGGATTACATCCTCACGGCCTGTATTTCGGCCGTCAGTGCGGTCTCCAATGCCACTTCATTTTTTCCCCTGTCTCCATCCATCTCGATGATCATGGTACTGATTATTATATGGGCCGTGGCCGGCCTGAATATCCTGGGGATCAAGGAAAACGCCCGCTTTACCTTTATGATCTTTGTCGGCGCCGCTTTTGTCATGTTCAATCTGATCGTCTCCGGCCTTTTTAATTTGGACCGAGGTTCTATAAGCCACTTGCACCTGGCTACGACCCAGGCCATCAAACATGTCAACACCGGCTCGATTCTGGAAAACTACGGGCGTTTCATTTCCAGTATTGCCTTTTGTATCCTGGCCTATTCCGGCGTGGAATCGGTCCTTCAAACCGCGGGGTTTGTGCGGAGCTGGAAAGAAATCCGCAAGGCCTACTGGTTTCTGGCCCTGACTGTGGGGGTGGTAACCCCTTTAGTAGCCGCTTTAGTTTTATCCACCCGGATTAATTTTAAGGCCCATGAAGGGGACCTGATCACCCATTACGCCACCCTACTTAACGGCGTCCCCTTTGGTTTTGCAGTCGGGGCCTTGGCCAGTTTCACTCTGACTATGGCCGTTAATACTGCTTTTGTGGCCTCCAGCGAGCTCATGGAGCGGGTGGCACATCGTTATGGCTTTTATTGGCTCATTGCCGTCAATCGCCGTCAATCCCTGTATCGTATTCATATAGCCAGCGCCACATTCTTTTCTGTGATTATTTTTCTGACTATGGGGAGTCAGGCGGAGCTGGCCAACATGTATGCCCTGGGCCTCCTGGCTTCCTTTTGCATCAACATGGGCGCCTTGATCCTATACCGATATTTTAAGGGCAAGGCCGAAGGGATGACCTACTCTACCAGCCGTCTCGGCACTCTTATTCTCTGGATCATTCTGATCAGTTGTTTTGTTTTTCTGGCGATTGATAAACCCCACGCCACACTGCTCTGGAGTACGGTAACCGGGGCGATGCTCCTGGCCGGTTTTCTGATTGCCAAGAAGCGGTCTCCGGAGCTGAAGCAGATTGAACAGGCGGAAAATGTAATGGAAATGATCCTTTATTTAGCGGAATCGGATGAGAACGAAGTCCACCTTTTCTTCCGCCGGTCCGAGGAAACAGAAGGGAAGACGCATAAAGACAACGAAGTCTACATTACTTTTTATTCCCCCCGGGTTGGAGGTCTCCCCCCGAAAACAGCCCCCAATCAATTCCGCTTTCCTTTGTCCAAGATCAGTCTCTACCATCGCATCGTGGCCATCCTCAAAGTGGTGGAGTATGAAATGGGCGGTCATCGGGTGGTGATCCATTTCGGTTGGCCTTTATCCTCCTGGCTGGAACGATTGTCTATCGGGGTGATGGTCTTTAACCTGATGAAGCTTCCACGACTCTTCCCTGATTTTGAATTCGATATCCATTATTTCAGACGGGCTCATCCGGTCAGCGATAAGTCAGACGGGGAAGATGGATAAAAAAATCCCCCCCTTCTGGTTGCTCTTTGTCCTCACCGGGTTGAATCTTTTTAATTATATCGATCGGTATGTCCTCAGTGCGGTGCGGACACCCCTGGCCGCGGAATTCGGGCTTGGCTATGGGGATTCGGGGCGCCTGTTCACCGTTTTCAT
Organism: uncultured delta proteobacterium; assembly: GCA_963838485.1. Classification (GTDB taxonomy): domain Bacteria; phylum Desulfobacterota; class RBG-13-43-22; order RBG-13-43-22; family RBG-13-43-22; genus RBG-13-43-22. The sequence goes on from CAWIRY010000110.1 coordinate 15,951, forward strand.
GCTCGGCTACTTTATCACATCTCCTCTCTTCGGCTATCTTGGCGATCGGTCCGCCCGAAAATGGCTCATTGCCTCGGGCATCTTGGTCTGGAGCCTTGGCACGGTCCTGACCGGCCTGGCCGCAAGCTATTGGCAGCTCCTTTTTTATCGCATCCTGGTCGGAGTCGGTGAAGCCAGCTATGCCAGCATCAGCCCCAGTTTGATATCGGATGCCTATGGGCCGAGACAACGCAACAACGCCCTGACGATTTTTTATGTGGCTATTCCCGTGGGCTCGGCCATCGGTTTTATTCTCGGGGGGCTCATCGCCGCCCAGTGGGGGTGGCGGCATTCCTTTTTCTGGGCCGGGGCCCCCGGACTGTTGCTGGCCTTTGTTTTGTTGCCTTTTAAGGAACCGGGACGGGGAGAATCGGAAGCCATTGATCCCGGCCATTTAAAAAAGCCGGGGGTCAAGGAGGTGCTCGGCCTTTTTCAAATCGGCAAATATAACCTGGTCATCTGGGGGTATGTGGCCTACACCTTTGCCCTGGGGGCCTTTGCCTTCTGGGGGCCGACCTTTCTGGAGAAAGTTCACGGGCTTTCTACGGCCAAAGCGGCCAGTTTTTTCGGCGGGGTATTGATTCTTTCCGGACTGGTCGGCACTTTGCTCGGCGGTTTTGCGGCCACCTTCTGGCAAAGGCGCCATCCGGCCGGATACGCCTGGCTGTTATCCGGTTCGGTATTCCTCTCCATACCATCCTCCTTCCTGGCCATACTCTCCTCCAATACGACCCTGACCATGGCTTTCCTGGCCCTCTCCATGTTCCTGCTGTTCCTGTGTACCGGCCCGGTTAATACCCTGATCATCGAAACGGTGCCGGTCAATCTCCGTTCCAGCGCCATGGCCTTTTCCATCTTCCTGATCCATCTCTTTGGAGACATGGGGTCCCCCGAAATCGTCGGACGCATCGCCGATTCATTAGGACATGACCTGCAAAAGGGGTTGCTCATCCTTCCCGTGGCTTTGGTGATTTGCGGCCTGCTCTGGCTGAGGCTGGCTTTGAAGATGAAGGCCGAGCCCATTCTTCCTGATCCGGAGAAAACTTGATTTTTAGTTAACCAACCTTGATCGACTTTACTTCGGATTCGTGATGATATTGTAATTCTTGATAACAATAACGATTGTTGTTATTATGGCACAAGGAAGATCGAAAGGCCTTTGTCGATCGAATCAGATTCCTGGTCAAGGAAACCGAAACCCGTATTTTGGCCTGGGCGCTGATGGAGAATCATGTTCATTTGCTGATTGTCAGCGGACCGGCCGGACTGCCGACCTTCATGAGGCGATTATTGACCGGTTATGCCATTGGCTTTAATCGGAAACATCGCAGATTCGGACACCTATTTCAGAATAGGTATAAATCAATCATCTGTGATCTGGATCCATACCTTCTGGAATTAGTCCGTTATATTCATCTCAACCCGCTCAGGGCCGGTTTGGTAAAGAATCTCGATGAATTGGAAGACTATCCCTGGTGCGGTCACGGAATCTTAACCGGCAAGCAGAAAAATGAGTGGCAGGAAAAAGATTTTGTGCTCGGTTTTTTTGGATCCAAAGGGAAAAAGGCCGTTCGAGCTTACCGGGAATTCGTGGAGGCTGGAGCGGGCCTTGGCCAAAGGCCGGAATTAGTGGGCGGTGGATTAATTCGGAGTATGGGGGGGTGGTCGCAAGTTCTGTCTCTACGAAAGAAGGGCGAGCCGGAGGCTTATGATGAGCGAATCTTAGGGGACGGAGATTTCGTCCAAGCCATCCTGGAAGAAGCGGATCAAAAGTTGACCCGGCAAATTAGAGCCCGGAAGAAAGCCGGGGCTTTGTCGAAAATTATTAAAGAAAGCTGCCGAGAAACCGGAGTCAATGAAGTCGAGTTAAGATCGGGGAGCCAACGAAGGGCCGTGTCGGAACTACGTAGGAGACTCTGTTTTTATTTATACCGAGAACTGGGGATTCCGATGGCAGAGATCGCTCGCCAAGTAGGGGTTGGGACAACGGGGGTGGCTATGGCAATTAAAGGGATAGAAGCAGCTACCAAAACTGAATGAAATGAACAACGTCCCATTTTTGTAGGAGAAATTTATGTCCATCAAATATGCTATCCTCGGATTGCTTCATTACAAGGATATGCACGGTTATCAGGTCAAAAACCATATCGAAGAAAATTTCGGATCCATGTGGACCGTCAACTTCGGGCAGATCTATACGACAATAAAAACCTTGGTGGACGAGGGTGATATCGTTCTCATCAATGTGCTTCCCTCCGATAGCGGGGCCCCCCACCGGAAGCTCTATTCATTAACGGACAAGGGCAGAAAAAAATTTAAAGACTGGCTGAAACGCTCCCCTGAAAAAGGGCTGCTTCTACGCGACCCCTTTATGATGCGTTTTATTTTTTTCGGGTTCGGAGAAAAAGAAGAAGCCATCAAACTGATCGACGAGCAGATTAAGCTCACCGATCAGCGGATTGCCCGGAGAAAAGAGAGCATGCCCCGTTGGAAAAATCGGGGCTTTTATCCCGTTATGGCCAGAGAACTGGGGTTAGGCTATGCCGAAGTTTATTTGCAGTGGCTTCGGAAGATCCGGGCCATGGTCGCGAAGGGCAAGTTTCAGAAATCCGAATTAACGGGGGCCATTGAAAAGACGGCGCGGCGTAAGCGAGTTCAACGGCTTTAAGACGGCCTTAGGGAATCAGCACCATTCTTGAGGCCATGGGTTAGAACACCCGCTGACAGTCGGGAGATTGTATAGACCTTCCCGGCTATCAATATGCCAGTAAAAATTTCCGGGTATTATAAACCGCTTTGGGCGGATAAGGATTTGGTGGGGCGTCTGAAGTCGAAGGTGCAAGCAGCCGACTATTTCACTCTCATGATCCGTGCCCAACAGGAACCCACAAAATCGATACGCGTTTTTCCTCGGTGGACCGGGAATTGGTCTCCCCCGTTGAGCAGATCATGCAAGCGGTTCCCCGCCCCGGAGGGAAGGGCCAATTCAAATCGGGCCGGTTTGTCAGAGGCATTGATGGTCACGATGACGTACTCTTCCGGCGTTTGCCGGGCAAAGGCCAATTGTTCGGAGCGGACCAGGAGTTGGTGATAACGGCCGTAGCGCAGGGCCTCGGAACCGCGCCGGATGCGGGCCAGGCGGCCGATGACTCCGGGCAAATCAGGGTGCGGGCCGTTTGAGAGATCTCGCCCAAATCGATACAAGGACGTAGCGCCCCATCGTCGACACTGGTTCTTTTTCCTTCGATGCCCCATTCGCTCCCATAGTAGACGGAGGGGACACCGGGCATGGTAAACAACAGGCTGTAGAGCGGATAGAGATGGGCCGGATTTTTGGGGCGGCTGGCAACGCGGTCCACGTCGTGGTTGTCGGCAAAGGTGTAGAGGGGCAGATTCCGGTAGAGTCCCTCCTCGCCAAATTGACGCTTCAAGGTATGGGCGATTTCAAAATAATTCTTGTCCGCGTGGCTGGAATACAACCCCTTGTAGCCCACATAGTTGGTGACCGAATCCAGGGTTTCGGCGTTGACCCATTTCCGGTAATCACCGTGAATCACTTCTCCCATCAACCAGAAATCGGGACGGCGGCTTTTGCATAAGGCCGATAGCTCCTTTAGAAAGGCGAGGTCAAGGCAATCGGCAACATCCAGCCGCAGGCCGTCAATGGCAAACTCCCGCATCCACATCTCTACGGCCTGAAAGAGGTGCGCTTTGACGGAAGGGTTTTGCAGGTTGAGCTTGACCAGGTTGTAATGGCCCTTCCAACCTTCGTAAGCGAAGGGATCGTTGTAAGGACTGCGCTTGTGGAAATCGAGCCCCTGGAACCAGTCGACATGGACGGACTGTTCGCCTTGGGCCAGGACATCCCTAAAGGCCCAGAAATCTCTTCCCACGTGATGGAAAACCCCGTCCAGGACCAGACGTATCCCCTTCTCGTGGAGAAGGGCGCTCAGGCGCGATAACGTTTCATTGTTACCCAGGCGGCGGTCCACCTGGAAATAATCCGCCGTATCATATCCGTGGGCGCTGGATTCCCAGACCGGTCCTAAATAGAGGGCATTTACGCCCAAATCCTTAACATGGCCAAGCCAGCCGTTGACCTGTTCCAGCCGCGGGGTGGAAGGAGAGCAAAAGTCATTCTGCGGAGGGGCGCCGCAAAAACCGAGCGGATATATGTGGTAAAATACCGAATCATAGGCCCAATGCTTCACTGCAAACCTCCCGGCCAGCGGAACAACATTTTCTTTTGGAGGTCAGAGTATGAAATAAACCGAAAGAATGGTCAAGAAAAAAAGAGGATTTTTTCCGCTTGACTTATATTTTTTTATTATATATACAAATTACATAGTGAACACGGTTGAGATAAAATTAAAACGGGTATTGAAAAAGTCGGAGAAATTCCAGAAAGGCAGGTTAGCGGTTTGTTGATTGAAGATTTTTCCATTGAAACCGTGGAGGTGGGAGGCTATCCGATACAGACCTTCACCAAACGTTTTCGGACTATGAGGGAAATGTTTCTGGCAGGCGCGGCCGCGTTTAAGGATGCAATTTATCTGGTCGAAGGGCAGAACCGGCTTACCTATGGACAAACTGCGGACCTGGCCGCCGGCCTGGCGGCGCGCATCAAAGAGAAGATCGGCGCCGGCCGGGGTGATCATGTAGGGATCCTGATGGAAAACTCCATTCGTTTTATTGCCTCCTTCTGGGCTGTTCAGAACCTGGGGGCCACGGCGGTTATATTTAACACCCGCTTAGCCACCCCGGAACTGAAACGGCAGCTTCAGTTTTCCGACCTGAAGGGTTTGCTTACTTCTCCGATTATGTCGGCAAAAGTAGAAGAGATCCCTCCTGGCGACCTGGACTTCCGGCGGATCGTTCTCGGGGATGACTGGCAAAAGGACCTCTCCGGAAGGAAACAAGCTCGGCCGCCGGAGGGGATTTCCGAAGAGGATACGGCCTTTATCCTTTTCACCTCCGGGACATCGGGTACACCGAAAGAGGTCATGCTTACCCACCGCAACATCGTTACCTGTGCCTTCCGGTCGGGTTATATTATTTCCCAGGGTATTTCTCAAGCGATCTCTCAAGGGGTCACCGCCCAGGATTTGTATAAAGATCACTATCTATTGATCGTCGCTCCTCTTTTTCACATCATGGCCATAGAGCAAATGGTAGCCGCCGTCTTTCTCGGCCGGGGCAGTATTCTGCTCCCGGCTTTCAACCCCCAGGAAATTATGGACATGATCAACCGGGGAGAAATCTTCGGGATGACCGGCACGCCGACCATGTATTGGCTGCTTTTGAATAAAACGGCCATTCGCGGGTCGAAAGTGGACAGCGTCAGGCGGCTGGGTTTTGGCGCGGCCCCCATGGCCCCCGATCTATTAAAAGATCTCAGACAGGTTTTTCCTTCGGCCCGCATGCGGAATGGCTATGGGATGACCGAAGCTCCTTCTATCAGCGCCCTCCCGGATATGGTTATGGAAACCCATCCGACATCGGTGGGAAAACCGACGATCTGCACCGAAGTAAAAATTGTCGATCCCCTAAGCCGGGAAGAATTGGGAACGAATGCGGTGGGCGAGCTGGCCGTCCGTGGTGCGCTGGTCACCAAGGGGTATTACAAAGCGCCGGAAGAAACCGCCCAGGTCTACCAACAGGGCTGGTTTTACACCGGCGACATGGCCTATCAGGATGCGGATGGATTCCTTTATCTGGTGGGGCGCATCCGGGAGATGATTAACCGGGGAGGGGAGAACGTCTATCCGGTGGAGGTGGAAAACGTATTGCACCTTCATCCCCAAATCCTGGATGTGGCCGTTTTGGGCTTGCCCGATCCGGTTATGGGCAGCATCGTGGCCTGCGCCATCGTTCCCCGGCCGGGGATTGGAAAAATTACCCGGGAAGAAATACAGGCCTTCTGCAAGGATCAATTGGCCTCCTATAAAATTCCCCAAAAGGTTTTCTTTTTACCGGAGATGCCGACCAATCCGGGCGGGAAGGTGATGAAAAATAAACTCGCTGAACTATTCACCAAAAAATAAACCTAAGGCACAAGGTTCAAGGTCCAAGGAAACCTTACACCGCAAACCTTACACCGTGCACCTTATACCTTATACCTTAAGCCTTAAGCCTTGAATTTATAAAAGGAGAAAAAAATGGATTTTCAATTAACGGAAGAGCAAAAAATGTTCAAGCAAACGGTGCATGATTTTGCGGAGCGACGGATTGCTCCCATGGTCGATGTTTGGGAGAAGGGAGGCCCTTCTACTGTGGGAAGGGATGCGCTTATTGCCGAATATCGAGAGTTGGGCTTGTTGGGTATTACCCTTCCGGAGCGGTACGGAGGCGGAGGACTGCCGGCCATTTATGCTATTTTGGCCATGGAAGAGCTGGCCCGCGTCACTACGAGGGCCTCCGGCCTGGTCATGGAGAGCAGTTTTGGACCGATTCGGGCCGTGGAGCAGTTCGGCACGGAAGAACAAAAGCAACGATTCATCCCTCCCTGTTGCCGGGGAGAGAAGTTTATGTCCGTAGCCATGACCGAACCCGGCGCAGGATCGGCCTTGACCGACTTGATGACTCGGGCCGTACTTAAAGGGGATCACTATGTACTCAATGGCCAGAAACGGTTTATTTCCGGGGGAGGCTATTCGGATTGGTATATGGTCTACGTTCGTATGAGCGATCGGAAAGGACACAAAGGAATCGGCGGGATCGTGGTGGAAAAGGGCAGTCCGGGACTGACTTTTGGTAAACAGGAAGAATTCATGGGACTTCACGGGATGCATAGCTGCGACCTTATTTTTGAAGATTGCCTGGTCCCCAAAGAGAATTTAATCATTCCCGAAGGCGGTTTCTCCAAATTAATGCAGGCCTTTGATGTGGAACGCTGCGGAAATGCCACCCAGTCTCTGGGGATCGCCTGGGGTGCCCTGGAAGCGGCCAAGAAGTATTCTCAGGAGCGGGTGGCCTTCGGCAAACCCATCTGTGAATTTCAGGCCATCCAGTTCCTCCTGGCCGACATGGCCATGAAAGTCGAGGCCGCCCGGCTGTTGATCTATCGGGCCGCAGTCAATGCCGGCAATGGATTGCCTTCGGTATTCGAATCATCCGTGGCCAAATGTTTCTCCAATGAAATGGCCAAGGAGGTCACGGACATGGCCATGCAGGTCTTCGGCGGTTATGGCTATTCCAAGGAATATCCGATTGAACGGATGCTGCGGGACAGCCGAGGCTGGCCGCTGGCTGGAGGTACGGTGCAGATGCAACGGATCAACATCGCCTCGGCCATGCTGGGAAGACGGTTTAACCAGAGATAATTTCTTTTAGGTAAACCCCCGGCTCTGCCGGGGGACTCCCAGAGTTTGACAGTTCCGGGAGTAGGAATCGAACCATATTTAAGATGGGCGAAAATTTTTCTAAGCCCGTCAAAGATTGTTTTTTTGAAAAAGAAGCTACCTCTCGTCTGTCATTCCGGCGAAAGCCGGAATCCAGGAAGTTACCAAATATCGAAAAATTCTGGACCCCGGCTTTCGCCGGGGTGACGGCTGTAAGTGGTTTGGGTTTTGGTTTGAGCCCCTTTGAGGGGCTAATATTTACAAGCCTCCGGCTCTGCCGGAGGTCAGGTGACGTGCGCCTGGCATGAAGCACTGACCGACCTTCCAGGAAAGGACCTGGAAGTAAAGCATCCACCGTTACCGGACGGAAGGACAACGCCGACAAGGCAAGGGCATTCCCAGAAATGAGGAGTCCGAAGGAAGCATGAGGCAGAACCTGTGTACGTAGCGAACAGCGAACCGACTATATGGCCGTGGGAAGGAGGTCGAGTTGACGTGACTAAACGAGACCTGATATCCGGTGAACCGAACTGCGGTGAAGTTGGACGGGATACAGGGAGGTTGATGCATCTTACCCAGGGAAGCCCTCCTGCACTGGAATTCTAATGGAGCCAAGGATTTCATAAAACCGAACCGCGAAGGCGAACCCGAAGCGGGGCAGGGTGCAAAGGGTGGCAGATTCACGGGTAGTACCGAGGAAGCAGGGCCTATGAAGCCTGGTAACAGAGCGGAGGATAAAACCCTGACGACCAGGAGAAGGAAAAGAAGGGAAGGTATCCGATAGAGAACCCACCGCTGGCGATGGTCAACAAACAACTTAAGGACCTATCCTGAAGCCTGGGCAGCCCAAAGATCGTCATGGGGAGGCGGGAAGCCGTGGACGAGAGGCGATGGAGACGACATTCGAGAGTCGATTTAGAGTTACGATGGTACAAGAAGGGACCAGAAAACCGGAGGGGGATGTACGAAACCCGTAAGAGGGTACCGGACGGGAAGAGACCTGGACGGTCAACAGTCATCCGGTTCCCAGCCCAAAGGGCTGCTCGTAACCCGGCAATCTTTAATGGAAGAGCAAGTCACGGAGGAAGGTTGAAGTGAATACGGAAGTACTGGAAAGGGTCTACGAACCGAGACGACTGCGGGAGGCATGGCACCAGATTAGACGAAACGCCGGCGCAGCGGGAATAGACCGAATGACGGTAGAGGAGTTCGAAAAGCGAGAAGAGGAGTTTTTAAAGCTGATCGGTGAGAAGCTGAAAGCGGGCACCTACCGTTTCAAACCTGCCAGAAGAGTTTTGATTCCCAAGGAAGGCAGTAACAAGATGCGTCCCCTTGGGATACCGGTGGTCATGGATCGAATAGTCAGCCAGAGTATCAACCTGGTATTTGAAGTTATATTCGACCCGGCCTTTACGAGGTCCAATTTTGGATTTCGTGGAGGCCACAGCCAGCACCAGGCGATTAGACATGTTCAGGGGATAGTGGAAGATGGATATGAATGGGCGGCATCGATAGACTTGAAGAGTTTCTTTGATGAAATCCCCCAAGAACTGATACTAAAACTTATTCGGCGGAAGATAGCCGATGAGAGGCTGGTAACGCTGATTGCAAGAGCGTTAAAAGCCGGTATCGTCATGGATGGAGAATATCAGGAAACCCCCAAGGGATGTCCCCAAGGATCTCCTCTATCACCGATGCTATCGAACATTGTTCTAAACGAGTTGGACTGGGAATTGGAAAGGCGAGGGCACCGGTACTGTCGATGGGCTGATGACTTTCTGATTTTACTTAAATCCGAAAGGGCGGCCAAGCGGATCATGGAGGGGATAACGGAGTACCTGGAAGGGAAGCTGAGACTTCCGGTGAACCGGGAAAAGAGCCAAGTAGCGCTGATTAAAGATATTCCTTTCCTGGGGTTTCAAATACTCAGGGGGAAAATCCGAGTCAGCAATAAGGCGAGGGTTAAATTCAAGAACAGGATACGAGAATTAACCCGGAGGAACAATCCCCTATCTATGAACCAGGTGATCCAGGAACTCAATGAATACTTACGAGGGTGGATGGCCTACTTTCGGGTCCAGGAGTTTAGCAGACTATTTGCGGAACTCGATGGCTGGATTCGGAGTAGGCTCAGATCCATGCAATTAAAGAAATGGAAAAACCCTCGCAAGTTTCAGAGGATGCTAAACCGGTCCGACTATAAAGGCCGGGAAGCGAACCAAGTCTGGGTTAAGATGAACAAGTGGCAATCGGTCAATCGGCGGGAGGTTCGTTGTATCATGAATCTCCAATGGTTCAGAAGGCAAAGGTTGACCTTTCTAAGTGACTTCATCCAGAGGCAACTACCTCTTGAACTGAAGTTCAGTCGCTAATCGAAGAGCGGCTTACCTGGCCGGTACGAGCCGTTCTGTTGGGAGGGGGTGGCCTTCGGGTCGCCTCCTACCAGATTTAAGTTTCAAGATGGTGACTGGTGCAAAATGTGGTAATAATATTATCAAGATCATCTTCAAAAGGGTTGGCGGTGATCGAAGTATTCAGGGATACCGAGGGTTTGTCTCAACAACCCACACCAGGAGAAAGAAACGTTATGCCAAAGTTGAATCACAATGGGGTAGACCTCTATTTCGAGGTGCACGGCCAAGGGCCTGTTCTGTTGCTCACCCACGGATTTTCGGCCACCGGCGACATGTGGTGCGGTCAAGTGGAGGCCTTGTCCAAGAAGCATACCCTGGTTATCTGGGACATGCGTGGACACGGTCAATCGGACTATCCGGAAGATCCGGCCGCCTACAGCGAGACCTTGACCATATCCGACATGGCCGCCCTCCTTGATCAAGTCAAGGCCGAGCGGGCGATCGTCGGCGGATTATCGCTTGGCGGGTATATGTCGCTCGCCTTCTACCGCGCGCACCCCGAGCGCGTCAGGGCCCTGCTGATCATCGATACCGGACCGGGCTTCAGGAAGGACGAGGCGCGGGACGACTGGAACAAAAAGGCCCTGGCCGCCGCCGACCTCTACGAAAAGGAAGGCCTGGCGGTTCTCCAATCGGCCAGCCGGGAGCGGGCGACGGCCAAACATCGCTCAGCCGAGGGTCTGGTGCTGGCGGCCCGGGGTATGCTGACTCAGCGCGACGCACGGGTCATCGATTCGCTGTCCGAGATTAAGGTTCCTTCGCTGATCATTGTCGGCGAGGACGACAAGCCGTTTTTAGCCGCCGCCGACTATATGGCCGGGAAGATTCCCGGGGCCCGCAAGGTGGTTATTCCGGCCGCCGGCCACGCCGTCAATATCGATCAACCGAAGGCCTTCATCGAGGCCGTCCAACCTTTTCTCGACGGTCTCGATCAGGCCGGCGCTTGGTAGGGATCGATAGTTCAAGGAAAACCTTATACCGTACACCTCAAACCATGGACTCCGGCGATTCGCTCAGGAGATTTTCCGTGTTATTGTTGAAAGATTTTTTTGCCAGTTACTTGGGGGTAGGGCCTTTACCGGATAATTAACGAGGCCTGAGGATCAAAAGGGTTTCTTCTGATCTCCAGAGAGAACAGGTAGGGATAATCCTCTTTTAAGTGTTTCAAATAATCCAACCATTCTGAAATAAAAAATCCCATGGCCCTTTTAATATCCCCTCTCAGATGGGCCAGGTCGTTTTCGGGCAAATTGAATAGAGAATGGCGGGAGATCAATTCATCGGTTACATGAAAGACCGCAAGAAGAAGGTCGGTAAAGGTGTCATGCTCCAGCAAATTGGGATTTTGCAAGAGACCGAGCAGGAAAGGCCGTTTTTCCAAGAGAAAGGTTTTTAATTTCATCAAGGAGTCCGGTTCGATATTTATCTGAAAATTATATTGCCTGAAGCGCTTGCTTTGATCGGAAAAGTGCTTTTCCGACCAATCATTTCTTATGACCAATTCCTTTTTGACGGTCTGGGCATCCGGCAGGAGGGAGAAAAAAATGCTTAATAAATCGGTCCCCACTTCTGAAAAGAAAACCCCGATAATCATATTCAACTTTTTCAGCAAATTCCGTTTTTCACGGACCGTCAGTAACTGATTGATGATCAAGGTTACCAATAACACCTGGATAGGAACAAAGGCCAGGTCTTGGAATAGGTAGAAAAAGGTATCCCGGGGGGTGTGAAAAATGCCGATCTGGGCCAAATAGAAAAAAGCCGATAACCCGAGAAAACCTGCCCCTAAAGATAATTCCCAACGATAACGTTTCATGATCCAATCCTTATTAAGAAAAGTAAATATTATCACGAAGAAAGCTATTGTCAACTATTCGGTTACTTCGCACATTTGACCAGAAGAAACGGCCAAAGAAGCTTTGACTCCCTGCCCCTTGGGGGCTACTGTTTGCTTTCCGCCCTCGCAGTGGAAGGGCAAAAAATATTCTCCTTGTCGCTCCTGGCGACTTTGGGATAAAATCAAACCAATTTCGGCTTCTCTTAATTAGTTCTCATCCGGAAATTCGAATTTCCGGATGAAGCTTACAGCATTTAGCGATCAGCATTCAGCGATCAGCATTCAGCTAACCCGTTAATGGTAAAGGATTTTGCTGATAGCTAAAAGCTGACGGCTGACCGCTCCATCCGGAACATTGCCTTTTCCGGATGGACACTAATTAATAATAGATCCGGGGTAATCAGGTTCCATTATGAATACATTTTTAGAAATCGTTCCCTTTGGTCATGTGGATGAAACCCTTTTGGTTAAAGTCGATTTATGGACCAGGAGACTGATCGGACTGGTAAATGGGAATAGAGTACCGCCCCGGATTTCCATGTTTTTATGGGAGAAGACCCGGGATTTTGAAGAATTCGACGCCAGGGAAAAAGCCGAGTTAGAGGTTGTCCCCGGCGGGGAATCGGACTTTTTGGCCACCCATGAGGCCTGGAGGGGGTTTCCCAGGATTCACATTCCCATTGAAAAGATCGAGGGCCTTCCCGAAGATGTGGTCGAGGGTATCGTTCAACACGAAGTCGGCCACGCCTTACTCCACGGGAACCCTGAATTTTATCAGTTCCGATTTTCTAGGCAGTTACAGGAATCCGGAAGGCGTGCAGGCCTGGATCTGCCCACGCTTCAACAATTGGTTTATTTGCTCTCCGTAGCTATTAAGGATGAAGCAGTCATCCGGCTGCTGAGCCAAAAGGGGGTTGGACTTTACCAAATGCGTTTACTGGAATATCTATTGGTGGATACCGAGGGGGAACAACAAACCTGGGAGATGATCAGGGACCATGCCGCCCTGCGCCTGCTCGGGATGGCCGCCTTTTTAAAAACCTGCCTGCCGATTGAAACCATGGCCGAATCGGGTATTCCGGAGGCCGGATTGCTGATAGAAAAATGGGAAGCGGCCTATTCCTGGCTCACCGAGCAGGAAAGAAGGGATTTAAGGGCTTTTGCCCGGTTCGTCATTGGGTTGCCTTTCAATAATTTTCAGGATCGACTGGAACAAGCCGTCATGGGGTTGATCGGTAAGATCTGACACTATTAGTTACAGACCCACTCGGAGCACACCGTCTGATGTCGGTAGTGCCACAGGCCGGCCCTGTCTTTCATCGCGGTCCTTTCAGCCGCAATGAAATGAAAATTATCTTTCTCCGAGCTCTCTGTGGTCTCGAGCGAAGCGGGCGTACTCCCAATGGCGCCACTAAATCGTCTACTGATCTATTTGGATAAAAGGAAAAGAATACTAAAGCAGGGTGGTTCAATGAAGGGGAAAAAAATCGATCTGCGCATAATCCTTAATATCATCAGCGTTATTATTTTGCTGGTTGGCCTGGGTAGCGCGTTCCTGATTTATCGGAACGCGGAGAATGTCTCTGTCGGTATTTTGGGTTACGAAGAAGGAGACGGCGGTGCTTATCCGGTCATGCCTGATGATTCCAAGAAATATCTACGGGACCTGGAGCTATACGGCGGAAAGGCCAATGTGCTTATGGATCAGTTCCGGCGCTGGTTTATCGGGCTATGGCAGGGGAAATCACTCGCCTATACCATAGCCGGTATTACCATTTTTATATCCCTTGGGACTTTCTATGTCGCCAGTCACTGGCCATCCGATTTAGAATCCGGTATGGGCGGGGATGATAATGAGGACAAAACCTAATCAAAGATATTTAAAATTCTTCCCGAGACCGATGATCATCGCAAGGTCAAGGTCACTGACAGGATCATGCCCGGCGTGGTAAGCCTGGAGGCCGGTACCTGATACCGTCTTGACGACCAGGGGGTGGATCAAGGCGGTTGTGTAAACGCCCTGACCATAGACCGAAAATCACCGGCCGGCTCCTTTCCCTGCAACAGTTGTCTGGTTCAGTTGATGGGTAAGGCAAAAAAGTGATCAGAGAAGTCCGGCGTTCCTTGTGCGAAGGGGGTAGGGCGGTGCAAAGAAGCGCAAGGCGGCGGCCCATGGTTCTTAACCAAACCTTCCGGTAACATAATCCTCGGTCTGTCGTAATTGCGGCTTGGTGAAAATGATCCCCGTTTCATCGACCTCGATCAGTTTTCCCAAATAGAAGAAGGCCGTAATATCGGAAACCCGGGCAGCCTGCTGCATGTTGTGGGTGACGATGACGATGGTGTACTCTTTTTTCAGCTTCTGGATCAGGTCTTCGATCTTCTGCGTGGCGATGGGGTCCAGGGCCGAGGCCGGTTCGTCCATGAGGATCACTTCTGGCTTGATGGCCAGGGCCCGGGCGATGGACAATCGTTGCTGCTGCCCCCCGGATAAGCCCATGGCCGACTCGTAAAGGCGGTCCTTGACCTCCTCCCAGAGGGCGGCATCCATCAAACTCTTCTCGACGGTTTCGGCGATCCGGCGTTTGTTCTTCATCCCGTTGATGCGCAGGCCATAAGCCACGTTTTCAAAGATGGTTTTGGGAAAGGGATTGGATTTTTGAAACACCATGCCCACGCGGCGACGCACATCGACCACGTCCACTTCCGGGGCATAAATGTCTTCCCCGTCCAAAAGGATGGTCCCTTCTATCCGGGTGCCCGCAATGGTTTCGTTCATCCGGTTCAGACAGCGCAAAAAGTGCTTTTTCCGCAGCCCGAGGGGCCGATAAAGGCCGTCACCCGATAGCCGGGGATCTCCAGGTTTAACCATCGAGGGCTAACTGGGGGCCGTAATAAAAATTGAGGCCCCGCACGATGGTTTTTATTTCTTCGGCCGGGGCCGCGATCGGGTCGGATAGGTTCATCATTGGGCCATCCGGGCTTTTTTCCGATAGCGATAACGAATGACAACGGCTATGCCGTTCAGACAGAGGATCAGGGCGATCAAGACCAGGGCCGTGCCGTAGGCGATGGACCGGACCCGGGCGATATCCTGATGCTGGGTGGCCAGGATATAGAGATGATAGGGCAGGGCCATGAATTGATCAAAGAGGGACTTGGGAAGAAAAGGCAAAAAAAAGGCCGCTCCGGTAAATAAGATCGGGGCTGTTTCACCGGCGGCCCGGGCCAGTCCGAGGATGGCCCCGGTGAGCATCCCGGGAATGGCATAGGGCAAGACATTGGTGCGGATGGCCTGCCACTTGGTAGCCCCCAGGGCCAGGGCCCCGTCCCGAAAGGATTTAGGCACGGTCTTCAGGGCCTCTTCGCTGGCGGTGATCGTCCAGGGGAGGGCGAGCAGGCCCAGGGTCAGGCCGGAGGAAAGGACGCTGGCCCCCAGATGAAGTAATTGAACGAACAGGGCCACTCCGAACAGTCCATAGACGATGGAGGGAACGCCGGAAAGGTTGCGGATGGACAGACGGATCAACCGGACCAGCTTGCCCTGGTAGGCATATTCGTTTAAGTAGATGGCGCTGAACATGCCTAAGGGCACGGCCATGACGATGGTGATCAGGCTGACGAGTAAGGTCCCGACAATGGCCCGGAAGATCCCTCCCCGGGTCATCCCTTCACGGGGGGGTTGGGAAATGAACTCCCAGCTAATCACCTTGGCGCCGTGAAAAAATATATCGCCCAGGATCCAGAAAAGAACCGCGACCACCAGTAATACGCAAAGGGCCAGGGATAAAAAACCGACCTTTTCCGTTAAGGCCGCCCGCTTCACCGATCCACCTCCCACGGTTGACGGATGATTTCTCCTGCCTTTTCAATATTTAGATCCAATGGGTATCATTCGACGCCATGTCTACCTGTTAAAAATAAGCCTTTCGGGAAAATCGGACAACTTTTTGGAGATCTCCGATTTTAACCTAACCTTAATAATCTCATCATCAAATTGTAACCTTTCGTCGACTATAGTCCTCCCGACGGTGGATAGAAAAGAAAGCTATTAACGCTCAAGGAAATGACTGAGGCTTCGATGCGACTTCGCGCTGGGGAAATCCAGGAAGAGTTATTAGAGGTACTTAAACCGCCAAATTTTTTGGGCATTCATTCCTGTACCCTCGGTTTGCCTACACTGCTCGACGACCTTACGGCATCGGCAAAGGGCGCTTAAATACCTTTTCTCCATGGGCGGGTCGAAAGGGGGTGATCAAAGGGATTTGGGGTAAAAAGACGAACAGTAATTTAATTATTAAAATGGTATGATCCACTTAACCAAATAAGGAAAGGGAGATTATGAAAAAAGTAGGATTGTGTATTTTAATGACGGGACTGGCAATCGCCTTGGCCATGCCGGCCTTGGCCTTCACCATCGAAGGCGCCAAAGGGGAAACGATGTATATCGGCGGCACCTTCATGACTGATTTCGGTTTATGGAACCGGAGCAGTGAACTTATTGCCGGAAAGCCAGGTAATACGAGTCTGAGTAGTAGAACTGAATTTATTGACAATGTCCCCAATAATTCGACTTTACATGGCACAGTGGAAGTCGGCCCCACGGGCATGCTCTGGGAATTCGGGATGGGAGAGAATCGAAATCTCATTAACGTGCAAACTTCCTATGTTGAAACCCGGTTACTTTACGGCTGGTACAATTTTGGAAACTGTCAGATCCTGGCCGGTAAAAACCACGGTCAGATCTACTCCGTCGTTCCCTGGCAGGTTCTGGGACTATGGGAAGGCCATAAGGGCGGGTACGGTTGGGGTTCCGTTTATGACCAACGGAACGCCCAGGTTCGGTTCACCCAGAACATAAGCAAGGAGGTGAGGTGGCAGATTTCTTTTGTGGATCCGAACCAATATGCTGACACCGCAGCTTCCCCGGCGAATAAAAATTCTTATGCCGTCCTGCCCCAGATGGATGCCAAAGTCAGCATGAATTTCGGGATGATCAGTTTATATCCGGCCTTTGGCTATCAATCTGTCAAATGGGATAACACCGTAAACGGTGCTGATGATAACGTGACCAGTTGGTACGGGGTCTTACCGATTGTTGTAAAGGTCGGAGGCTTTACCGGGACCATCCAGGGCGGAATCGGCCAGAATATTCTTGCCATCCTTTCCACTGATGAAAGTGCCTTTCAGAATTATTTCCGGGATGCCAACGGGCAAATCAAAAACACCACCGGTATGAATGGCTTTATTGATTTGGCCTATAGCTTCGGCCCGGCTACCCCTCATATCTATTTCGGCTATGATAATGCCAAAAACAGCGACGAGTGGACGGTCGGGAATGATTACAACACCCGGATGATGTACGGTGCCAGTATCAACTACATGATCACCCCAAACCTCTATGTGATCCCGGAATTTACCTATTATGATTACGGGAAGCAACCGGGCGTTGCCTCCAAGCCGGATATCGGTAAGGAATGGCTCGGCGGTGTTCAGTTTCGGTTTATATTCTAATCTGAATAAAACAGATGCCTCAAAAATCCTGGAGGGGTAACCCGCCAGGACATGGCCCCAAAGATGTAAGGCGCCCAAGCTACCGTTGTTTTCCCTCCGGAAAGGTTTATAACCTTTCCCGGTTCATATATCATTATCCTCTTCTCACCTGGGCCTCCGGTCGGAGGCCCTTTTTCTTTCTTTTTTAACATTCCTTGATTGTTTCAAGAATTTCTTAGAATCGGCACCTTTTTGTCAATATGGGTTGGTATTCTTACCACCATATATGGCTATTTTTCCCTTCAAATCTACTACATATAGAAACTTACCGGCGACCGTTATGGATCCAAAATCATTTAGTCTGACCCCTGAGTTATTGGGGGATATTTTAAACAAAGCCAAACCCTTAGGTCACCACGAAAAAAAAGAAACTTTAAATCTGGGATTCGGTTTTCTATATTACGGGCTGGTCCGAGCCCTTAGGCCTGCCCATATTGTGGTGATCGGCTCGGGCTATGGCTTTAGTGTGATTTGTCTGGCTTTGGGCTGCAAAGACAACGGGTTTGGAAAGGTTTCCTTCGTCGATCCTTCTTATTCTTTGTTAAAGGACGGGCCTTTCAAGACCGTGGGAGGAGCAGGAAAATGGAGCCATCCCCAAAAAGTCCATGACCATTTTCAGCAATTCGGCGTGGAGGATATGGTCACCCATTATAAATTAAAAAGCGATATGTTTTTCCCGGCCTACCCCGAGTTAGGGCTGCCCGTGATCGATCTGGGTTTTGTTGACGGAAACCACTCCTTGGAGCATGTGCGTTATGATTTCCTTAACCTATCAGCCCATAGCCATAAAAACAGCTATGTCTTTCTGCATGACACCAATATTTATGTGAGGGAAAAGATTCACCATTCCGGGGTCAAGCGATGGCTCAACGCTTTAAAAAAAGAGAAGGATTATTTTGAGGTGATCGATTTTCCTTTTTCTTCAGGGGTGGCCCTGGTCCGTATTTTAAAAGATAATAATTGGGAGTCAAGGGATTGAGACAAACTTCATTTTATACCAAAGGAGGCCCTAATGGATTTACCGGTCTTACGCGTTGATCTCCACGTCCATTCCAAGTTTTCAAAACACCCCTCTGAATGGATGCTGCAAAAATTGGGATGTTCGGAAAGTTATACGGACCCCCAATTTTTGTATCATCTGGTCCGTTCCAGGGGAATGTCCCATGTAACCATAACCGATCATAATACCATTGAAGGGTCGCTGGAAATCGCCCATCTGCCCCAAACGTTCATCAGTGAGGAGGTAACCACCTACTTTCCGGAAGACCGGTGTAAGGTCCACGTGGTCGCCTATTCCATTTCTGAAAGGCAACATCAGGATCTTCAATACCTCCGTGAAAACATTTATGATTTTACGGCTTATCTGTACCAGGAGAACATCACCCATACCCTGGCCCATCCCCTCTATTCCGTTAATGAAAGGTTAACCATCAGCCATTTTGAAAAATGCTTACTTCTCTTTAAAAATTTTGAATTAAATGGGTCGAGAGGGAAAGAGCAGAATAATCTGCTGAACCTGGTCCTGTGCCAGTTAACCTCTCAAGACATTCAAGACCTTGCTGAGAAGCACGGGCTTCAACCCAGGTTTGACGAACCGTGGAAAAAAAATCTAACCGGCGGTTCCGATGACCATTCGGCCTTAACGGCCGCCTGTCAATATACCGAGATAGCCGGGGCCGAGAATCTCCAGGAATTCTTGGAGGGCATCAACCGGCAGAGGGCCACAGTGGTCGGAAGTTCTTCCAGCCCTCAAGCCCTGGCCCATACGCTCTATAGTATCGCCTATCAGTTCTATAACCATAAATTCAACCTGAAAGCCCATTTACATAAAGACATTTTTTTGCGATTTCTACATCGATTTTTATCGAATGACCATAGGGAAGACACCGGCCTGTTTTCAAGGGTCTATGATTTATGGCATTACCGAAAACGGTCCGGGAATGATCATCCGGATGGGATCCAGGATTTGCTTCGTTTGGAAACCCACAAGCTGTTGTTGAAAGATCCCCATCTCATGGAAATTGTAAAAAACGGCAAGTTCGAGGGGGAGAAAATTGAAGATCGATGGTTCTTTTTTGTTAATCAGGTCTCCCATTGCGCCTTTCTTCATTTCGGCAACACCTTTCTCGACCAGTTGACCGGTGGGCATTTTTTTAATCTGTTTCAATCTCTCGGGTCCGTGGGGGCCCTATATGCCCTTCTGTCGCCTTACTTCTTTGCCTTCTCCAATTTTTCGAACAATCGCCAATTTGCGCGAAAGGTAAGCCGACATTTTTTAAGAACCGATTCCTTGACCGACCAGACAGATGGGCCGCTCAAAGTGGCCCATTTCACCGATACGTTCTATGAGATTAACGGGGTGGCCCTGACCTTACGGCAACAGGTTACCATGGCCAGAAAAAATGGAAAGGAATTAACGGTTATTACCTGTGATTCATCAGACCATGAAGCCGATCAGGGAATCAAAAATTTTAAACCCGTCGGATTTTATGAACTCCCTGAATATCAGGAATTGAAACTCTTTTTCCCTCCCTTTTTAGAAATGCTGGCTTATTGTTATGAAGAAAAGTTTACAGCCATTCACTCCGCCACCCCGGGGCCTATCGGTCTGGCGGCCCTGGGGATTGCCAAGATCCTGAAACTACCCATTTACGGGACCTATCACACGGCCTTACCGCAATATGCCCGCTATTTGACCGAAGATAAGGCCGTTGAGGATTGGATGTGGAAATACATGCTCTGGTATTACGAACAGATGGATACGATTTATGTGCCTTCCAAGAGTTCGGGGCAGGAACTCATTGAAAAAGGATGTGATCCCCAGAAGATCCGTTTGTTTTTCCGGGGGGTTGATTTGGAGTCTTTCCATCCATCCAAGCGGAACGGTTTTCTCAAAAACCGTTTTAACCTCGGAGATGGTTTAAAAATACTTTACGTGGGACGCGTATCCAAGGAAAAGAATCTATCTCTTCTGGGCGATGTTTTTATGTCGCTATGTCGCTCCCTGAAAGAGATTTCTCTGGTGGTTGTGGGGGACGGCCCTTATCTGGAGGAATTCAAAAAGAAAATGAAAGACACCTCTTGTATCTTTACCGGTTACCTGAAGGGAGAAGAACTGGCCTGTGTTTATGCTTCCTGTGATTTATTTGTCTTTCCCAGCCAGACCGACACCTTCGGCAATGTGGTCCTGGAGGCCCAGGCATCCGGTATCCCGGTGATCGTTACCGACCAGGGCGGTCCGAAGGAAAATATTTTACCCGGGAAAACCGGATACATCATCGAGGGCGATCAACCCGAGGAATGGCTTCGGCTGTTACACATGCTACATTCGGATCCCCGGCGATTGAAGGAAATGGGCCGGGCCGCCCGTCATTATATGGAAGAGCGGTCCTTTGAAGAGGCCTTTCTGAAAACCTGGGAATTGTATGGGAAAAAAAAGTTATCTGTGGATGTCCCATTGGCCAAGGCCAGTTGATCTATCGATGACGGTTCTTGCCACGCATCATCTTCACTTCCCCTATTTGGACCCATCTCAAGAGAGGAGCATCATTCCATGAAGAAGACTTATGTCCTGGATACCAATGTTTTGTTATTCAACCCGGAGGCGCTTTTCGCCTTTGAGGATAATGAGGTGGTTATTCCCTTAGCGGTTATTGAGGAGATAGACAATCAAAAGAAAAGACAGGATGAAATCGGGAGAAATGCCCGGGTATTTTCCAGGCAACTGGATGCCTTACGAACCCAGGGGCGTTTATCCGAAGGGGTGCCTCTTTCCCAGGGCGGGAGTGTTCGCGTCGAGATAAATCATCAAGACCTGGGGGCCTTTTCAGCGACTCTCGACCTTCAAAAATATGACAATCGCATCCTGGCGGTGGCCCATTATTTCTCAAAGACCAAAGAAGGGCCGGTCATCCTGGTGACCAAAGATTTAAACCTGCGCATCAAGGCCGACGTCTTAGGCGTTCCGGCCGAGGATTTTTATAAGGACAAGATCAATTTTCAGGAATTGTACAGCGGGGTAGGAGAATGCCAACTTTCGGCCGACGAATTGAATCTTTTTTATCGGAATGGAAAACTGCCAGTCAAGGAAGAATTAAAGGCCAAAGCCAATCAGTTCTATGTGCTGAAAAATCAAAATGGCTCTTCCCAATCAGCCCTGGCCCGGCATTTCCAGCATTATTTTTGGCCCTTGTCTCATGGGGAATCGACCAACTGGGGCATCAGGGCTTTGAATAAGGAGCAAAAATTTGCCCTGGAGCTCTTGTCGAACGATCACATCAAGGTCGTAACCCTGGTGGGCAATGCCGGAACCGGGAAGACCCTTTTGGCCGTGGCCGTCGGTTTAGAGAAGGTGGTGGAGCAAAACAATTATACCCGCCTCTTGATCACCCGTCCGGTTATTCCCATGGGACAGGATTTGGGATACCTCCCTGGAACCAAGGAAGAAAAACTCAGGCCCTGGATGCAGCCGATCTTCGACAACCTGGAATTTTTATCGGCCAATGCCCCCGAACCTTTGGAAGTCATTAATGATTTGAAATACAGGGGGTTGATCGAATTAGAGGCCTTGACCTATATACGGGGAAGAAGCATTCCGAATCAATTTATTATTTGTGATGAGGCCCAGAATCTCTCTCCCCACATGATTAAGACGCTGATCACCAGGGTTGGCAAAGGGACCAAGATCGTCTTCACCGGCGATTTGGAACAGATTGATCACCCTTACCTGGATGTCTCCAGCAACGGGCTGGCCTATCTGGTGGAAAGAATGAAAGAAGAAGAGATTACCGGTCATGTAACCCTGGTCCGCGGGGAACGTTCTCAAGTGGCGGAGCTGGGGTCGAGATTGCTTTAATAGAAAAAATTTTCAAAAAAGTAACCCGATTTCCATGACTTCTTAACCTTCATAAATAAAGAAGAAGGGGACGATGGGACGACACTTATTGATTCTCTTGCTTATGGTGATTAATGCCCCAGTTAGCCAGGCCCAGGAGGCCGTGACGTTCGACGGCTTCGGAAACAATTTTGCAGACTGGACGGTGAAGGAGTTCAAAGGGCAGGCCGATTATCAGGTCAAGACTTCACCGCGGCCGATGATTACCCTCTCGACAAAGGGAAGCAATTTTATGCTGGTCAGAGAGCTTAAGGATTTCGACCTTCTGAAATATCCCGTTCTGACCTTTGAGTGGATGGTGATGAAGCACCCCCTAAACGGCGACCTGCGGAAAAAAGAGACCGACGACCAGGCTGCCGGGCTCTATGTGACCTTGCCCTTTTTCCCTGAGATGGTCAATTTTAAGACCATCGGCTATGTTTGGGACGATAGGGCCCCGGTCGGGATCTATCCTTCTCTCTGGAGGGCGAACATAAAATATGTCGTCCTGCGCAGCGGTCCCGCCGGGTTGGGTCAGTGGCACAGGGAGCAGCGGGATATCGTGGAGGACTTCAAGACCATCTGGGGCATCACGATCACCCAAAAGCGGAAGGTGGTCATAAGCCTTGCCGCCAATTCCAACGGCACCAAGTCGTCATCCCTGGCCGCCTTCGGGCCCATGAGCTTCATGAAAAAATAAATAGGAGTCGAATTTTGGCCATACCTTTAAAGACCAGTCCAAAAAATAACTCGGTTGAGGGGCCTCGTGACCTGTCAACACTCCTTGAGATCATGGGGATAAACCAGGCCTCCCACGAGGCCTTTGTGGAATCGATTCCTTTTTCTCTTAACGACACCACGGCCGGCTCGGAGAATGAATTTCAAACCTGTGTGATCGGGAAAAGAGCGGAGGTTGATTTACCGATAACCATAGAAGAATCCAATTACTATCATAACATTCTCAGAAGGTTTAAGGCCGGAGAAACGCCCAAGAAGGCCATCATAGAGATCGAAAAATACTTAGGCGATCATCAGGAACGGATATGGGAAAATAGCTGGGTCCGGTTCCCGAGGGCCGTGTTGAGCGGACAGACCGAAGAGGTTTTTAGAAAAGACCTCCTGGCGGATAAAAGAGATTCCAAGGGGCCGCAGCGAAGCGATATCGAAAAATTCATTTTCCCCCAGGGGGAAGAAGCATGGGTCAGGGTCCCCGTAAGCTATCTTCTTAAATTGGCCCTCATGGAAGCCCTATACGCAGAACCGGGCACCCACAGGGTCGTCGAAGAGACCGGCGCACAGGTGGCCGGTCATTTTCTTAACGACAACACTTCACCGGAAACGTAT
Source organism: uncultured delta proteobacterium (assembly GCA_963838485.1). Lineage (GTDB taxonomy): Bacteria > Desulfobacterota > RBG-13-43-22 > RBG-13-43-22 > RBG-13-43-22 > RBG-13-43-22. The sequence goes on from CAWIRY010000110.1 coordinate 39,351, forward strand.
TCTTTCAGTCCGGTCTTATTGAATGAAAGCTCAGGGATGGGAAAGGGTCTGGCCAGGGAAACGGCCAAACGGTTTCTTTTAACCCAGTTTCTGGTGATGTATGCCAACAGCCGTTTCCGGTTAACCGCCAGTGGACAGCGGGTGGTTATCTATTTTGCCCCCCATCCTCCGATTCGTCAAAAGATGCTCAACGAGTCCATATCGGATTCCTTTTACCGGGAGCTTTTTATGAATCCTTGCCTTTCGGGATGGGATCAAGGGGAGGAAAAGTTCAGGTACATGGGGCTGTGTCATCAGGTCCTATCCCGGAGCCAGTTGAATGTCATTCCAAAACTAAAAGAAAGCGGCATCATCGTCAACAACCTGGTGGTGCTGCCCAACCTGTCGAATATCAGCTTAGCCAATAACGGGACCCATATCAGTCTGGGCAGCCGCAAACTGACCCGCCTGTTAGCCTCTCCGGACTCCGGGTTCCGGCCGGAAGATGAAAAAAATTGTGGCGATCTGGCCATAAAGATCATAGAGCATTTTTTGCCCCTTTTCGTCGGGACTTACAGCGCCGCCCCGTATCGATTGGATTTCTGGGATTTCCATCCTGAAAAGGCCCTTGGTTTTTTACCCCATGAGTTGGACTATACCCATTTGCGCATGATCTGGCGCCGGTGGATAAGAAAGGCCGATCTCAAATTATTCGGCCAACCGGTGACCCCCTTTGGGCCGAAGTGGCTTGACGTGCTGTTCAGTCGGCTTTTTTTTCTGAAAGGGGATTTTGTGCCGGATTTTAGACTGATTGACTATCTGGTGGCCTTGATGAGCACCGATCACAGCCCGGCCCTTGACGGGACGATGGGTAACAGCGATAGACTCAAGAAAGACCTGGCCAATCTCGGTGTCTTCGATGGCAGCATGTCCCTGTACCTTCTCTACCGGTTAAGGGAGTTTTCCAAGATGGGATTCTCCGGTTTTGAGGGGCGACATTACAGTCTTTTCGAGAGCCTGATCGATGACCTGGGTGAAGCCGCCAACCTGCAGATGCTCATCAACGCCCTGGCCTATAAATACCTGCTAACGGAGGAAGTGACCCATGCCTCCATAGCCGATGACCCGACCGTTGAAAGTGAACGCCGCCAGGTATTCTTCGGTTCATCCCTGGGTATTCCCACCTTCTATATTCATAAAAATACCCCTAACCGGTTCATGCTGAAGATTTTAAAAAAAGTGACCCGAACCCGGTTGAGCCGCCGCTACCCCGGCTATATCCGGGTAACCCATGTCGAGTATAGGAAGGCCCTGGTGAGAATCATCGAAGAGGACGGCCAGGACCTTATGGAACTGATGGGGCTTCGAGAGTCACTAAAAGACCTCAAAGCCCGCATTGAAGATCCCGGGAATATTTCCGCGGCCGGTAAACTGACTAAGGGGATATTAAGGGGGAAAAATGCAGGCTCTCCTTTGAAGCTCTCCGGTCAGGAATTCAATCTGGCCGCTGAAAAATATTATCAAGAGGATTTAAGAAGGCGCCATGTTGGAGAGGCCCTGGCCGTTTTGGAAGCCGATTTCATGAAAATCGATTCCCACACTATCTGCGGCGCCTGTTTGTTCAGGGAAGGTCTTCATTCTATTCTGGGAGACAGAAACTCTTTATCATTCTTAAGCGCCGTTAAAAAGGAAGTCTTAGAAGAAGGAGTTCCGGAAGAGATCATCCGAAAATTGATCCACCTGACGCTCTTGACCATTTATAGTGATATAAAACAGGCGGAAACGGAATTAACCAAGGTGGAAAGCCATGGAAAATTATCCAACACATCAGTATATTGAAAGGGAAACCTCGCGGATCAGGACCGAACAGTTTTTCGGAAATCGGTCCATACAATTTGTTTATTCCCGGGTGCGGGAGAATGCCCATATCCTCTTTAACGTCTTGACATCACGTCGTCTATCCGGCCTTTTAGCCCGTTTCGTATATGATAGCCCCTTGGGTTCCCGGGTGACGGGCACCGGAAAAATATTTAATGAGCTACAGATTGATCTTTCGGAATGCTTAGATGATCCCGAATCCCTGAACACCATCAGGAAGATCTTTGAGCGCAAAATCCGATATTGGGAAACTCGCCCCATGTCCAATAATTTTTGGATTATCGTTTCTCCGTCAGATTCGAGAATCCTGGTAGGCTCTTTTTGCGAAACCTCACAGCTTTTTCTTAAGGATAAATTTTTTTGTTTCGAGGAACTCCTGGGCTTAAGTGATAGGCCCTGGATTGATTTTTTTAAAAACGGAGATTTTGCCGTTTTAAGGCTGACCCCGGAAAAATACCATTATAACCACACGCCCGTAGCCGGAAAAGTCCTCGACATCTACGAGATAGAGGGAAACTATCATTCCTGCCACCCCGGGGCTGTTATTGCCCTGGCCACCCCCTTTTCGAAAAACAAGAGGGTGGTGACCATCATCGATACCGACGTCGAAGGAGGGAGCCGGTCCGGCTTAGTGGCTATGATTGAGGTGGTGGCCCTGTTGATCGGAGATATCATGCAATGCTATAGCGAAGACCGATATGATCATCCATTAAAAATAACCAAGGGAATGTTTTTACGAAAAGGCCGGCCTAAAAGCCTTTACCGGCCCGGTAGCTCCACTAATGTCCTTATTTTTCAAAAAGGCCGGGTCGTCTTCTGCCAAGACTTGGTCGGCAACATGCATCACCAGAGGGCTGAAAGCATTTTTTCTCGCGGATTCAGCCGACCCCTGGTAGAAACCGAAGTAAAAGTAAGGTCTCCGATTGCCTACACCCTGAATAACGAGAATGATGCAAGGAAACTTAAGCCATGGCCAATGAACTTTTTGTCTTTGGGCTGACCCTTTTTTATACTATCCTGCTCGCCTGGGGATTCAGGGCCTTGCCGGGGGAAAACTGGCAGATCCTGGCGGCCGTACCTAATGGAAAGAAGCAAGGGGATACCTGGGAAGGACTCAATTTTACCTATTACGGTTTCTTTATTGCCGGCGCTTATACCCTGGGGACCATCATTATGTTTGTCCTTTTGGGCGCCGTCCGTATCCCCGTTTCGGCCATCACCGTGATATCGATTCTGATGGCCGCCCTGTGCCTCCCGGCATCGAAAGTAATGGCCGCTGTGGTTGAAAAAAAGCCCCACACCAGTACGGGCGGCGGGGCCTCTTTTGTTGGCCTCTTGTTGGCACCGTGGATCGTCTGGATAACCAACAGGGTAATGGGACCCTGGATGGGTTTCGAAGTACCGGTCATGCCTGTTCTGGCGGTCCTTTCCATTGCCTATGCTTTTGGGGAAGGCACCGGGCGACTGGCCTGTATCAGTTTTGGCTGCTGTTACGGAAAACCCCTCTCCCGGTGTCATCCTTTTTGGCGCGGTCTTTTTAAAAAGTTTTATTTTGTTTTTTCAGGGAAGACCAAAAAGATCGCCTATGCCGACGGTCTTGATGGGGTACCGGTCGTCCCTATCCAGGCGATTACCTCGATATTATATATTTCCGTCGCCCTCTTAGGGACTTATCTTTTTTTGCAGGGAAGACCTGTGGCAGCCTTTCTGGTGACCCTCATGGTGACCCAACTCTGGCGGCTGGCCTCCGAGTTTTTGAGGGCCGATTACCGGGGCGAAAGTCGCATTTCCGCCTATCAATGGATGAGTGTGGCGGCCGTCGGTTACGGTTTGCTCCTTGCCTATTTCTTCAGGAATTTTAAAATCCCCATGGCCGACCTCCTGACCGGAATGCTTTTCCTATGGAACCCGGCCATTTTTGTATTTATCCAATTATTGTGGCTGGCCCTGTTCTTTTCTGTCGGAAGGAGCATGGTTACGGGATCCCGCATTTCGGTTCATGTAGTGAAAGACCGGATCTGAGATACTAATTTATTGAATAATCTTTTCATTGCCGAAAAATGCCGGCAATGAAAAATCAATCAGGCGCTATCGCGCACCCTGGGCGAAGCCGAAGGTTGCCCTTGGGGAATATCGCCCAAGGGCAAATATCTCTGTCATCCAGGTAATCAAGCGACGGAGGAGCGGGCGGTTCAAAAGGTTTGAAATTTTATCCACCGGGGCCACACGGGTGCCGGACCATCTCACCTTGACCTGGCGTGAAAATGTTGAAAAAAACATTTGACATTGAATAATATCTTTGTTATATATGTACTAAAGTATATATTAACGAAACAGAAATAAGAGGGAAGGGCATCATGAAGAATGCGAAGGGTCTTCTTTTCATAACCTCTTTCATTCCCGTCATTGTCTTCAAGGTCATTTCCAGGGGTGGGGCGGGCACGCTCGACCAGGCGAAATTCGCCACCCTTCTGGGGCTTATCCTCGCTGCCGTACAATTCGGCCTTTCCAGACGATTCTTTAAGCAGAACACCTATCTCGAAAGGGCCTTCCTGGGATTCCTGGCCTTCGGTACTGCCTGGATCTACCTGGCGCCACCCGAGGAGGCCAGACTCTTTGCCGACTATTCGACCTTCCTGCTTTATTCGACCATGTTCTTGGTGACCCTCCTTCCACAGCTTTTCGGTTACGAGCCTTTTACCTTTTCCATTGCCAAGCAGTGGTATCCGGAAACAGTATGGAATGTGCCTCAATTCCTGACCATCAATTTGCACATCACCTATTTCTGGAGCGGCGTCTTCCTGGCCGCTGCCATCTCCTGCTTCTTCGGGCATGGGAGATGGCCCTTCACCATCGTTCTGCCCTTCGTCTTCATATTAGGGGTGGGGCTTCCCTTTTCCCGGCTCTATCCCGGGCGTTATCTCAAACGACGGTTTTCGGGGGAGATCATTGATCTGTCCCTCTTACCCGATTCGGCCAGGCGGCTTGTCCTCGAAATGCCTAAAAGTTTTAATGCGGCCGCCGGAGCGGGGATCAAAGGGGATATTCAGTTCGACCTGTCGGGGGGGGGGGGCGGAAAGATGGTGCTCTCCATTGCCGATGGGGAGTGCACCGCCTGGGAGGGGGAGAGCGGATCGCCCATCCTGACCATAAGGGCACCGGCCGGGGTCTGGCTGAAAATGGCCCGGGGAGAGATCAACCGCGCCCAAGCCTTCATGGAGGGACTTTATACCGTGGAAGGGGACATGGCCCTTCTGACCAGAATGGGGGAGCTCTTCAAACCACCTAAGGCGGGTTGAAAGGAGAAGGAGAACATGAACGCAAGAAAAAATCGGGTTTGCCCGGTTGAATTAGCCGGCAGTCTTGATAATAGAATTCGAAGATGGATTCAAGATCCCCGGAAAATACTCGGCCCCTATATTAAAGAAGGAATGACCGTCTTAGACTTCGGTTGCGGCCCGGGTTTTTTTTCTATTGAAATAGCTCACATGGTTGGCAAATCAGGTCGGGTTATTGCTTCTGATCTGCAGGAAGGGATGCTTCAGAAACTAAGGAACAAGATTCAAGGAACCGAGTTTGAGGAACGAATCACGCTGCATAAGTGCGAAAAGAACAAAATAGGCTTATCAGAGGAGGTTGATTTTGTTTTAGCCTTCTACATGCTCCACGAAATTCCCAACCAGGGAGAATTGTTTAATGAGATAAAATCAATACTAAAACCGAATGGGCAAGTTTTCATAGTGGAACCGCCATTCCATGTCTCCAGAAAAGCATTTGAAGAAACAATCAAAAAAGCCCAGGACGCGGGTTTCACCCTTATTGAAAGCCCGAAGGTGTTTTTTAGCAAAACGGTGATTTTAAGAAAGGGCTGACCCTAAGAAATTATAACCACAGAGGAGGACCGAAACATGAACATACTGGCAGTGCAGGGGAGTCCCAGGCCCAAGGTGAGCAACACCGAGAAGCTGCTTCGACAATTCCTGGCCGGGGCAGAGAGGCAAGGTGCAACGACCGAGACGATCTATCTGAAGGACAAGGATATCCATTGGTGCGTGGGATGCTACACCTGTTGGACAAAAACACCCGGTGTCTGTGTCTTCAAGGATGATATGCCGGGGCTGCTGGAGAAGGTCAAGGCGTGTGATGTCCTGGTCTATGCTACACCACTTTACCATTTCAATATGACGGCCCTCACCAAGGCCTTTCAGGACAGGCTCCTGACTCTCTATGATCCGCATTTTATCAGGGAGGGCGAGGTCCATCGCCACCCCATGCGTTTTCCCAAGGAAAGAAAAATCGTCCTCGTCTCCAACTGCGGATTCCCGGAAATTACCCATTTTGACCCTTTGAGACATATTTTCCGCCACATCGAGAAATTGGGCGGGAAACCCTTGATAGCCGGAGAGATCCTTATGCCTGCCGGGGAGCTGCTCCAGCAGGAGATGTTTCGGTCCAAGACCCAGCCCATCCTGGAGGCGGCCTACAGGGCCGGCGTCGAACTGGTGCGGGACGGGCAGGTCTCGAAAGAGACGGAGGCCGTGATCCAAACGCCTTTTATCTCTCCCGAGGAAATGGCCGCCATGACCAATCTCTATTGGGACAGTCAAATCGGAGGACCTGAAGACATGGGAGACGTGCCGGGGAACGTCAGGGACATGCGACTCCTTCTGCGGGGTATGGCGGCCACATTTAATCGGGAGGCTGCCGGAGATTTGCAGGCGATTATCCAGCTCGATGTGATCGGAGCGCAACCGGGAAAGTGGTTTTTGAAAATAGCCAAGGGCCAATGCACCCTGGACGAGGGCCAGGCCGATTCACCCACCATGACGATCAACACCCCCTCGGAAATCTGGCTGGCCATCGCCAATAAGGAACTGGATGGGCAGCAGGCCTTTATGGAAGGGAAGTACCAGGTCCAGGGGGACCTAAGCCTCCTGATGCGTCTGAAGAGCTTGTTTGGGGGCTGAGAAGGTCCATCCAGAGAGTATCCCTGCCATTGTTTCGCCAGGGGACATTTTAAAAAATATTCTTTGGTGCAAATCAACGGAGAAATCCTAAGCATGACCCGGCATTGTCGAACGGGCTTATTAACAGTCTCAGAATAGTCTTGACATGTAACCACCCCCACCTCAATCCTCCCCCATCAAGGGGGAGGAAATTAATTTGGTTCCCTCTCAACTCCTTTTTCCCGCAAGCTCTCCACGACTCCTCGCTGAAAAATTCATAAGAAAGTAACCTCTCCTTGATCAACGCTTAACAAGCCCCTGATAAAAACACCTCCAACATATTGCCCCCATCTTCTCCATCCTGCTTCGAGGGGTCTATTTCCGGGTGAGTGAATACGCCGGATAGGTCTGGCCAGATAAGGAGGTGCCATGTTTCCAGAAGGGACTAACCATCCACAGAATGAACATAACGAAAAGCAGGCTAACAATTTAGAGAGTTCCTAAAAATTCAAGGATTGAATCTCTTTCGAAAATTAAGGGAACTATCACCGAGAAGGAAATTGAAATCGTTTATTCAAACAATTCAAAAAGGAGATGCAACATGAAACGATTCGCAAAATTTTGTCTAACCACGGCAGTGTCAGGCACGCTGTCGTTGTTCCCTGTCAGCCCGGCCTCTTTTGCTGGGGCGCAAGCTGATAACCAGGGTGGATTTTACCAAGACGGGCAAAATAACCCGATAGTTACGGCCCAGCCCCAGAGCAGCGCCGGGCCGGATATCGTACAATACTTCAATGATCCGGCCAGTGACCCTCACATGTCCAGGGAGGCACTGGTGAGATTGCTCCGGGATAAGATCAAGTATTTCTTCGTTATCTTCAATGAGAACCACTCGTTCGACAACGAGTACGGCACGTTCCCCGGTGTCAACGGTCTTTATTCTGACGGCCAGAAACACCGTCCCGCCGAGAAAACACCGGGGTTTACCCAGACTTACACGGACCTCATCAGCGGCCAGACCATCACCGTCCAGCCCTTCCGGATAGGGCCTGATCAGAATTCCACCGTCATTGACAGTGTCGACCACTCTCACACGGGGCTGGCAACCAAGATTAACGTGGTGAATGGCGCGCCGCAAATGGACCAGTTCGCCTACGATGAGTATTACCGTTTTGCGAAAAACGGCGGGGCGGCAAACAACGCGAAAGGCACCCAGTTTGCACGCCTGGTGATGTCCCACATTGATTGCGACACCATTCCATTTTTCTGGAAATGGGCCAGCCGTTTCACCATCTTCGACAATATCTTTGCCACCGAGGACACGCCCTCCACGCCGAACGCGATTGCTATGATCGCCGGTCAGGCGGGTGAAACGCAGTGGGTCAAGCACGGCCCGAACGGTCAGTCCTACAACGTGAACGGCCACAGCGGCACCACGCAGGGGCCGCCGCTGGTGAACGACCCGCAACCCTTCTACGGCTCCCAGTTCGACACGACGACGGTCGATAAGCAGCCCGCAGGCGCTAACGAGAACTACGCGGACACCAACATCGCCTCTAACCTGACCTTCGCGACCCTGCCGCTAACTTTTCAGGGCAGCAATATCGCCACGGTTATGGCCGATAACCAGAACCCGTCTTTCGACCTGCCGGACATCCAGAAAGACATCCCGTTCATCGAAAGCCTTACCCTCGATCCCGTCAACTGGCGCTGGTATCAGGAAGGCTACGACCTCGAATCAACCGATACGGGCGGCGTAGCTTCTCATAACTCCTATGTCAGCCACCATCAGGGGCCTCAGTATTTCGGCTACCTGGCCAACACGCCGCCCCTTCGCCAGAACTTCCGCGGCATGACCGACTTCTTCACCGAGGCCCTGCCCAACGGCGGCGTGTTCTACATCCGCGGCGGCTACACCAACCAGATGGGGCTGAAGCCGGTGATCACGAACCCTAATACTCCTGCAGATGAGATTACTGCGATCAACGCGGCAAAGTCCGGCGACGATGACCACCCGAGCTACACTGACCGGCAGCTCAGCGAGGCCATGGCTGCTCGCGTGATCAACGCCATTGCGTCGGACCCGAACCTCTGGGGTCAGAGTGCCATCATCATCACCTACGATGAATCCGATGGTTTTTATGACCATGTCCCGCCTCGCATCCTCTCCTACGGGCCGGACTCGTTGCCGCAATCGCGCGGAGTCCGGGTCCCTTTGATTCTGATCTCACCGTATGCCAGGACTCACGCCGTATCCCACGCTGAAGGGGATCATAACGCCATAATCGAGACGATCAATGACATCTTCGGCCTGCCCCCGCTGGCCAGCCTGCCCGATGAGGCCGAGGCGCTGGAAGATGGCAACTCCCCGGCCTTCAACCAGTTTGCCCCGGTCGGATTCGAGCAGAAGTACCTCGGGCCCCGGGATATTAACTCGCCAATCACAGACAGTCTGCTGTCGGGCTTCGATCCAAGGCGCCTGATGGGCATTTTACCGCCGCTGCCGGCCTCCTTGGCGATGATCAAACCCAGTGTCGTAACCTCACTGCCGCACTATGAAGGGAACGGCTGCCAGGCCATAGGGATCGAGCCGGAGCATGCACAGGGCATTGACAACAAAATTCCGGATGGCTTTAACCCGCTGCCGAGCACCTACCCGACGGCCAATTAAAAAGATAAAAACCCGATGGGGCGCCACTGGCGCCCCATCCACTGCCTTGCTTGTACGTTGGCTGGCGGCTTTTTTCGATATTTGAACAGGAGGATTTATGCGTTTATTGTCAATTTTTTTTGCTTTCCTTAGCGTCTACTGCTCAATCTCCATCGCTACGGCGGGGTCCGTTCTCGAACGCGTAAAGACACGCAACATCGTCCGCTGCGGCAGCGTCGAGCGTCCTGGCCTGGCGAGTGCGGACAACCAGGGACACTGGACGGGCCTCAATGTTGACGTCTGCCGCGGTATCGCAGCCGCGGTGCTCGGTTCCGCAGACCGCATCGAATACCATGAGTATGAGACCCCGAAGCAATTTGACGCTGTGCGCAACCAGGAGGACGACGTTCTACTTCCTCACCGGTTCGGAGATCAACGAGCAGAAGCTGGCAGGAAAGATAGTGCCCGGTCCCACTATTTTTGTGGAATCCCATGCTGTGATGGTACCTTCCGATTCGGCGGCACACCTCGTCGGCGACCTGGCCGGAAACACCGTCTGCTTTATGATCGGGAGCTTAACGGAACGGAGCATCAATGCTTTTTTCGACGGGCTGCACAAGAACTGGCTGCGCATGCCTTATTCCGAGGATGGGGAGATGAACGATGCTTATAACGTACAGCGCTGCCATGGACTCGCCGGCGAGATCACTACCCTGGCCGTTACCCGCCTCAATCAGGGTGTGAACCGGCTGTCCAGCCGTATCCTCCCGGAGCCGCTGTCGGTCTTCCCGATCATGGCCGCCACAGGGACCAACGACGGACAATGGTCGGCAATCGTCGCCTGGACTGTGGACACGCTGATTAGTGCGGAGAGGCCCGAAACGCATTATTATGCAGGAGGTGCAGGGGCGATGCCGGTCACAGCCCCGGAGTTGGGACTTGCCAAGGGATGGCAGCACCGTGTTCTCGCGGCCATCGGTAATTATGGCGACATCTTCGAACGAAATCTCGGTAAAGGCTCCCGACTTAAACTCGACTATGGCCTTAACGCGAACCAGTTTAGAGGGGGGCTTCTCCTGAGTCCGTTCCTTGAATGATAGCGGGAACCAAGGAAGACCGCCCTTAGATCCTGGCGCGCCGATGTTCCAAGGCCCAGGCCTGGGCCATCAGTTGGACAGGGTCCCAGGGACTGCTCAGCGGGGGGGTATAGCTTAGGTCAAGATGGTTTAGGGATTCAACGGTCATCCCGTTGAAGAGGGCGGTGGCCAGGATGTCTATGCGTTTGGAGACCTCCGCTTTATAAGACCCGATTATCTGGGCGCCAAGCAACTGGTGTGTTTTTCGATCGCCGGTGAGGGAGATATGCAAAGGAGAAGCACCGGGATAGTAGACTTTATGATCCCAGGTCTCCAGTTTAACGGTCAAAGGATCAAAGCCCGCCTCCAAAGCTTCTTTATCAAGCAACCCTGTGCGGGCAACCACGAGGTCAAATATTTTGACCACCTGTGTCCCCATGGTCCCGGCAAATTCTTGAGATCCTCCGGCGACATTTTCACCCGCGACGCGTCCTTGTTTGTGGGCCGTGGTTCCCAGGGGAAGATAAGTGGTTTTATTCAACAGGCGGTGCCAGGTTTCCACACAGTCCCCGGCGGCATAAATATCTTTGATATTGGTTTCCATGGCCTGGGTTACCCGGATCGCCTTATGGATGCCGGTCAGCACTCCGGCCTTTCCAGCCAGGGCGGTCACCGGTGTAATACCCGTGGCCACAAGGACCATATCGGATTCAAGAGGAACCTCCCGACTGTTTCTCACTATCAACCTCTGATTCTTTTTTTCAATAGCGGTAACGTCAACCCGGTCGACCATTTTTACGCCGTGTCTGGAAAGCTCCATTCGAATAATATCACCCAGTTCCGGGTCCACGGCAGGCAAAAAACGGCCTGAACGAGACAGGACAGTTACGGCCAACCCTTTACGGGTCAAGGCATCGGCCATCTCCATGCCGATATAGCCCGACCCGAGAATGATGGCCGACTCCGGATGATGTTCTTCCATGTACCGATCGATGAAAAAGCCATCCCCCATCCAACGCAGGGCGAAGACTCCGGGAAGGTCCATCCCGGAGATCGCCGGCCGAGCAGACACCGCCCCTGTAGCAATAATCAACCTGTCATATTTCAGCGAGCGGGTTTGGGCCTCCTTGTTCTCGGCCGTCACTATTTTATTTTTGGGATCAATGCCTACGGCCCTGTGGTCGAGTAAAAGGTGAATGGCCTGCCTTTCTATCTCCTCAATCGTTCGATGGGCCAGGGTTTGCCAATCCGGCACCTCACCGCTAAGGAAAAAGGGGAGGCCGCAAATGCTATAATTCGGGAAACGGTCGGCCACCAGGACGCTGATGTCCATTGAAGAATCCATTTCCCTGGCCCGAAGGGCGGCGTTTATCCCGGCGTCACTCCCTCCAATGATCAATAAATGTGACAAAGCATACCTCCAAATAATTTTATACCCACCATCCCTATGAGGGCTAAGGTTTCTCGAAAAAGCCCACCAACAAGATTGATGAACTCGTAAAAAGTCATCAAAGAGACGGCACAGTAAAAAGCTCCAGATGCAAGGCGCGCAAATCCTGAGGAGTGAGGCGTACTTATATGTACGCTGCAACGACGAAGGATGCCGCGCAACACAGCAGGTGGACTTTTTACGAAGCCGTCAAGATTAAAGGATCTGTTCTATCCCTATGGCTATTAATAAGAGACCCGCTACAGCCGAGGCCTTTTTGGATAAATTCCATTTTATAAAAAATTCTGCAACATAGTTCCCTGCCCAAAGGGCCAGAAAACTGAGCACCGCAGACAAGAATCCAACCCAAAATGAGTTGAGCCCGATCATCCCGGCGCTTACTCCTCCTCCTACATTGTTTATCGACAGCGCAATGCCAAGGAAAGTCGCTTCTTTAAAATCGATATGTTTTGAATTATCCATATCGGCATCTTTGGGCTGCAGCAAAACATGACAGGCGCCTTTTTTGTTTCCATAGACAGGATCATCGGTACAATCATCTTCTTTTCTCAGGTAGGGTTCTAATATGATCCACGAGGCCAGGGCGGTAAGCATCACCATGGCTATCAGCGAGGATAATTGTTTACTGATAACTCCTGATATTAGTGACCCTGAGAAAGCTGCAAAAAACGAGATGACAAATGTAATTACAGAAATCCAAAGATTTATCGGAGAGGTTATCCTTATTCCTCGAATGCTGAAAGCGATTCTAACCCCGATATTGTCAATATTATTCGTTAGAGCAATGAAAAACGTGTAAAAAAAATGGTGCATTGTGATTTCCGCCCGTTCTTCTCCTGAAAGGAGGGTATGGGGGCCATGTTACAGGACGATGATGGTTTCATGATTTTTTTGCACCGACGTCACTGAAATGATTTTTTTCGATCACAGCATCCGGGGAACCCGAACCCTGGGGGTCGATACTTCCCGGCTTTGCGGAAAACTTCAAGTGAGACCCGGGATTTATTTGAAACGGAAATTTTCACAGGTTTGGTTCGGTTGTTTAATCAGAGGGCCTTCCTCCGGGCTCCAATGGAGCAGGCGGCTGGAGTTCACCATAATCCCCAGCGTATGAACGATATGCAGCAGACCGGCGAGCAGGGGGGTGATCAGGCCGGCGGCGCCGAGTCCCATGCCGATTACGTTGGTGGAAACCGCCAGCCAGTGATTCTGTTCGATAACCCTTACGGTTTGGCGGCTCAACCGGCGCAGGAAGAGCAGGCTTTCGAGGTCACTGTCGATCAGGGAAATGTCGGCCGCCTCGATCGCCGCCTCGGCCCCCCCGGCACCCATGGCTATGCCGACGTCGGCCTTGGCCAGGGCTACGGCATCATTGATTCCATCGCCGATCATGGCCACCTTCCGGCCATGGTGGCGGAGGCTTTCCAGAAAAGCGGCCTTATCCTCGGGCAGCAGGGCCGCCCGGTAATCATCGATGGCCAGTTGTTCCGCCAAAGCGCGGGTAACTGGTTCCAGGTCTCCGGTGACCAGGACGATTCGGCGCACACCTTCCCGCCGTAGGGCCCTCAGTATCAGATCCGCCCCCGGTCGGACGTCATTCCCGATGACAATCAGGCCCTGCAGTTTATTGCCCCGGGCCACCCAAACAGCCGTTCCCCCCGTCTCGGCCCATTTTTCCGCTTTTCTCCGCAGCGACCTCACGTCAATCTCTTGAGATTCCATGAAGGCCAGATTACCGACGTAAAGTACCTCGCCCCCGGCCTCGGCCTTTACGCCCCTCCCGAGGAGATATTCGACGACGGTATCCGGAAACGGCAGGATGCCCCGAGCGGCCGCTTCCCGAGCGACGGCCCGGGCCAGTGGATGGGTATTGTGGGTTTCCGCTGTGACCGCCAATTTCAGGATCCTTTCTTCGTTCCGCTGCGGGCTGCGATCGATCACCTCCAGGACCCGGGGGACTTCTTCCGTGAGGGTCCCTGTCTTGTCGAAGCAGAGGCAATCCACCTCCCCCATACGTTCCAGGTACAGACCACCCTTGATCAGACAGCGGTTTCTGGCCCCGTTGGCGATGGCCGCCGTGACGGCCGTGGAGGCCGCCAAAATGGTGGCGCAGGGACAGGCCGCCACCAGGAGAACCGTCAAGGCCCGGATCTGGTTGCCGGTCAAAACCAGCGTCGCCAGGGTGGCCGCGCCGCCGATTTTTACCAGGCGGCCGGCCAGAAGATCGGCCCGGGTTTCCGCCGGCGCCCGTTGGACCAGTGCGGCCTCGACCAGACGGCGGACACGTCCCAGATAGGTGGCTTCGCCCACCTGTTCCGCCCGGATGAAGAGAACCCCCTGTTGGACCAGGGTCCCGGCGAAAACCCGGCTCTTTTCCTCTTTGAACTCCGGGTCAGCCCTGCCGGTGAGGCTGGCCTCATCAACCAGAGCCTGTCCTTCCGTCACGATTCCATCCACCGGGATCAGCTCGGGTGAATGCACCACCACGATGTCTCCCCGGACCAGGCCGGCAACGGGAATCTCGATCTCCAGACCGTCACGAAGGATAAAGGCCGTCCGGGAGCTCAACTGCAAAGCTTCCCGAATAGCGCGTTTTGAGCGGTCCGTAACGAACTCCTCCATCAGTCGGCTCAAGGCGGTCACCCAGATCACCTCCAGGGCCGTCAGCACCTCTCCCACTCCCAGAGCCAACAGACAGGTTCCGGCTAAAAAAGGCAGAAGAGTGAAGCCCTGCTTCCGGCGGATTTCCCGTATGGAAGCTGCCAGCAGGGGGACCGCACCGAACACAGCCGCCGCCCCCACCGGGCTGAAGACGGTCACCGGGATTTTCAGCAGAAATTCCGAGACCAGGGCCCCGGCCAGAACGATCGTAACCCCTATAAACCAGGTCAGGCCCGAAAGAAACATATTCCCGTCCGGTCGGCTTTCCGGACGGACGGGAACACCCAGACCTTCAGCCGTACCGGCGGCCTTCGGCGCCAGGCGCCCGATGTCCTGAAGCCCCTCATGCACCAGGCTTAATAGTCCGGCGGTGGTCAACGATCCCGGCTTAAAATATAAAATAACGCTGCCGGTCACCGGCCGGACTTCGGCTTGTTTCAAGGCCGGTTGATTTCGCAGCCAGCCCGAGAGCTGGCGGCCTTTATTCTCTTGAGACCGGATCTGGTCTATCTGAATTCGGACGCGCCCCGGAGTTGCATGCCTGATTTTCATAGTTCATCCCGAATAGTAAATTTTACTTTGTTTCAGGGTCAAATAATATTATCCTCTACGGCTTCCAAGGACGTCCGGCAGGAAAAAACCTTTGATGCCTTAGATTGGCCGGCGGCCATGACCTCTCATGTCCCTGATCAGGGCGAACAAGTGGTCCGCTGTTATGGTTTCTATAGTAACGTCTCCCGGGGGCTTCGTCAAAAGGAAAATCAGGAGGCGGAAGGACTATTTGTAAAGTCCAGACCTGCAAAGTCCCATTTTATTCAGAAGACTCCCTTTCTCCTTTGCCTGTTTTTTTTCTTCTTGATCCTGTCTTTTCCTTGTCTTATACTATTTTCATCAAAAGCAAGGCCTTATCAAGATCTTCACAACCCCGTTTGGTGATGATCTTATTACCTTATCGTATGGCATTGGCAAGACAAAAGAGTTTGCGGGCGTTAGAGTGCATGTTTCTTTTCTTCATTCTTCCGGTCGCTGCGCCTCTGTTCCGCAAACAACTGGCGTTCAAGGTCATTCCATTGACCGTGATCATGTCGGCTTTCTGTATCCTGTTGCTCAGGCGAGACCCTGACTTTGATTGTCGGACACTGATTTCCATGAAAGGACTTCCTGCCCATCTGTGGAAAATTATAGGTGTCTTCATTCCCGCTGCCTGTGCCTTGAGTTTTCTTACCTACTACGCCTATCCCAATCTGTTTCTGGCATTCCCTATCCGCCGCCCTGTTTCGTGGGCTCTTTTCATGATCCTCTATCCTCCTATTGCCGCCTATTCCCAGGAGATCATCTTCCGAAGCTGGTTTTTCCACAGATATGCCGTTGTGTTTGCGTCATCTCGGGTGATGGTGATGACGAGCGCCTTGAGCTTTGGCCTTGCACACCTCTTTTATGGAAACTGGGTTGCTCCTGTTATCGCCTCGGCCGGGGGCGTCATTTTCGGGTACCGTTATCTGCGCACCAACTGTCTGACCGCCGTGGCCATCGAGCATGGCCTATGGGGCGACTTCCTTTTCAGCATCGGCATCGGCTGGTTCCTGTACAGCGGTCAGATACGATAGGATACTCAAGCGGCTGAAGCGCAGTAGGAATTGTTGGTCATCGGTGATATTAAAGGGAGGGTGTCTTAAAAACCGGATACGCTTGAGGGAGGAAATAAAAAAGAAATGTCGACCATAAAACGCAGGTTGGAGGGTTTGTGCTTTTGAAAAGCCGGGAGTTTTTTTTAAATCGAGAACCTTAAGGAATTATTCAATGCCTTGTTCTAAATTCGATAACGCTCTCTCAGTTCGTCTTCGCAACAAGGGGTCCCGATCAACGAAGAATCGGGAAGAGAAGAGCCCCCGGCCGTAAAATCCCGGTTCCGGTTTAGGACATCGGTAACCACTTGGGGTTTACAGATTATCCTATTCGGAGGTTGTTGACGCTCCGAATCTAATGGTCTGATTTTCATGTTGCCTCCTTTCATTTTATTTAACTAAAACAATTCATTTTTAACGTGCTCGTACCAGGATTCAATTTTTACTTTAATGCTATCCCTGATCTCACGGACTTTCTCCAATTTTTCCTCCTCGCTTCCAGTGACCGCTGAAGGGTCCGGAAAGTTCCAGTGCAGGCGTTTGGTAACTCCGGGAAAGGTGGGGCATCTCTCTCCGCTGGCCTGATCGCACACGGAGATGACATAAGAAAATAATTCCCCAGCCTTGACCAAATCAAAGACCTTCCTGGCTGATTTGTCGGAAATATCGATCCCTGCCTCCTGCATCACCGCGACAGCCAGGGGATTCAAGGCCTCCGGTTCCAATCCGGCGCTTCGGGCTTCGAATTGATCGCCATGGAGATGATTCAGCCAAGCTTCAGCTATTTGGCTCCTGGCACTATTATGAACGCAAACGAAAAGTACTCTGGTCTTTTTCAACGAGTGCTCCTTTATGGGGTAATTTTTTCGTAAATTTCATGGTCAGGCCCCCATATTTTCGAAATGGGATACTGTGGTTGATTCTTCAATAGTACCGCCTATTTTAATTTTCAGGTATTTTTTGCAAACAGGATAACCTGAACATCGGAATCGTAAAAACCCTTTTCCGTTTTGATAGAAATACATGACTTTTCCACAGTCGGGGCAAAGAGGTTTATCTTTCCATTCTTTTCGAGTCGAACCAGGGGTAAACTGCCTTCCACACAATAGACAAATGTATCGCTGCCTTCCTGTCCAGGCCCTTCCATACCGATAGAGTGCATCGGTTTGACAATTCGGGCACCCCACTAAAAACCCTTCGGCTTTTTTCATGATCCATATTAAAACTTAGAAATATTACAATCTTATGACGATTGAATGGTATTTGTATTAATAAAAAAGGATCGTCTAAGAAAGTTTTAGCGATTATAGGATCCAAGGGTTCAAGGATTCGAGGATTCAAGTGAAAATCTCCTTCAATTCTTGCTTGGCCGCGGGGGATCTCGGCTTCCGCCGGAAGGACGTTCAATGATTTTTGCAAGTCCCTTTGAGGATAGGAATCAATTGGAAATGGAGAGGGAATGAGTTGAAAACAAGGCTTTCAGCTTAATTTTAATGAAAACGCTATTTTTTCGTCATCAAACCGAAACATAAGAACAGTACACTGCTGTCATGAAATGGACCAAAAGAAGACAAAAATCACAGGAGGTTTACCATGAGCTATTACATTCATAGTATTCCCGGTAGGTTGCGAGTGAAGACCCCTTTAGTAAAAGGGAACCAGGAAAAAGCCAGGGACGTGGAGGGTTTGTTGAATTGTTGTCAGGGGGTTGACAAAGCCTCAGCCAATCCCTTAACCGGGAGCATCGTGGTTAATTACGATTCCACGGCGGTCGATGACCGATCCATTATCGACTTACTTGAGGATAAAGGCTATTTTAAATCGGACAGGGCTTTAACCAATGACCAATATATTCATGGCGCCGCTTCCAAGGCCGGCCATCTGGTCTGGAATGCCGTGTTCGGGTCCTTTGTCGGTCTGGCCCTGGAAGGGACCCCTCTCTCCTTTTTATCGGTCTTGGTCTAAGACCCTGCCTTTTTTTTTCTCTCTTTGAAGGCCGATCAATCGGCTGTCTTGCCTTTTTTCTAAAATCCGATCGCTGCCTTGAGGGCCTGGGCCTTGTCCGTCACTTCCCAGGGAAGCCCCATATCCATCCTCCCCATATGACCGTAGGCAGCCAGCTTTCTATAAAATCCCCCTTTAAGGACTAAAGGCAGATATCTTAAGTTGAATTGCTTCAAGATCCCGGCCAAACGAAAATCAAAAAATTGTTCCAACAGTCGGCCTATCTGTTCCTCGGGGATCTTACCGGTACCCCAAGTTTCCACCTGGATGCTCACAGGGCGGGGAAAGCCGATGGAATAGCTGAGCTGCACCTCACATTCCTCGGCCAACCCGGCGGCCACGATATTCCTGGCCGCGTACCTGGCGGCATAAGCGCCTATCCGGTCTATACGCATCGGTCCTTTTCCGCTCAAAGCGGCCCCGCTGTGACGGGCAAATTCTCCATAGGTGTCGATGGCTGTTTTTCTTCCGGTCAGACCGGAATGGATCGATGGACCCCCCATAATAAACGGCCCGTCGGGGTTGACAAAGATTCTCGTCCGCTCATCAGGGATAATGTCTTCGTCTTTAAAAACCGCGGCAATGACCAATTCTCGGAGATCGTCCTCCAGACGTTGAAGGTTAGGTCCCCCCGATTGAGGCGCCTTGGTTTGACTGGCAATAAGAGTGATACTGTGGATCCGATAAGGTTTTCCCTGTCGAAACTCTACAGCCACCTGGGTTTTTCCGTCCGGTTCCAAATAGGAAAGGGTCCGTTGAAGGCGGACCGAAGTCAGCCTGCGGGCCAGCTTGTGGGCCAGCCAGATAGGTAACGGCATCATGGCTGCCGTCTGGTTACAGGCGAAACCAAAAAGGGTCACCTGGTTTTTGATCGGGATGTGTTCCATTTCCTTTTCGGATAGGGTTCTTTCATCAAAATGGGCTCCTTCCCGAAATTCCTTTTCTTTCAGATTGGTGATGATACTACAACTTCTTCCGTTAAACCCCTGTTGATCGTAGCCGATCTGATTGATCACATTTCGGGCCACGGCGGAAACGTCCACCGAGGCATTGGCATAAAAGCGGGCGGCGATGAAGACGATGGCCGTGGCTACGGCACACTCTGCAATGATCCGGGCGTAAGGGTCCTGCTGTAAAAATTGATCGACAATGGCATCGCTGATCTGGTCGCATAATTTATCCGGATGCCCTTCGGTGACGGATTCGGAGGTAAAGATAAAATCTTTTTTCATGGCTTTTTCCCGGTGGTTTTGGTGGATTCGTTAATCAATAGAGGGAAAATACTGGCCCCGCCCACCAACAGACCGTCAAAAAGGCTCAGGGGGCTGAGTCCCAGAAGGCCTCGCATGCCGGGGATGATCAGGGTGCCGGCTTGAACGGCCAACGAACCAACGATGGCCAGGTTCAACAATCGATTGGAGGGGAGCTTTTCCGAACTGAAAATGGAATGGGATTCGGACCGGCAGCTATAGGCGTGGAGGAGCTGGCTGCAGCTCAAGGTCATAAAGGCCATGGTACTAGCCTGGGGGCCCTGTCCGTAACGGGCGAGTCCGTACCCATAGACGCCCAAAGTGCCTGCGGATAAAACCGATGATTCCAGAAAGATCCTTTTGAAGTCCTCTTTACGGATAATCGGTTCTTCGGGACTTCTGGGAGGGTAGGTCAGGACATCCGGTTCCGGGGCTTCCTGGGCCAAGGCCAGTCCTGGGAAAATATCACTGATCAGGTTAATCCAAAGAAGCTGCATGGCGTTCAACGGGTGACCGAGTCCCCCGGCGGTGGCCGCAAAGACCACCATGATTTCACTTATATTGGTGGAAAGGAGAAAACGAAGCGATTTTCTGATATTATTATAAATGGTCCTCCCCTGGCAGACGGCGATGACCATGGTTTCCAGGTTGTCGTCTTCCAAAACCACGTCGGCCACTTCGCGGGCCACATCGGTACCGGCATGTCCCATGGCCACCCCGATATCGGCCACCTTCAAGGCCGGCCCGTCGTTAATGCCATCCCCGGTCATGGCCACGACCTTTCCCTTCTTTTGCATGGCCTGAACAATCTGCAATTTATGGGATGGACTGACCCTGGCAAAGACATGGACCTTTTCCGCCAGGGCTTGCAAGACCTCCGGATCCATCTGGTCGATATGCGTCGAATCAAGGATCTGCAATTCTTCATCCTGGCTAAGATTCAATTCCTTACCGATGGCATAGGCGGTGGAGGTCTGGTCCCCGGTAATCATAACCGTATCGATTCCGGCCAGGTGGAAGTCTTCGATCAATTTTTTGACCCCATCCCGAATCGGGTCGCCCATGCCCACCAAACCCAGCCAGATCAGCTTGTCCTGAAGCTCCGCGGGGTCGGGATTCATCAAAGTCTCCTCGGAAGACAGATAGGCCATTCCCAAAACCCGTAAGGCACGACCGGCCATCTGCTCATTTTCCATCTCAATGATCAGACGATCTTCATCGGTCAGGAAGGTTTGATGACCATCCTTTTTCTGCCATTGGCAAAGGGACAGGACTTCGGCCGGACTGCCTTTAACGGCAATGATCTGACGACCCTCCTCAGAAGTCCCATGAAACGTAATCATAAAACTTTGCTGTTCGGAACGATACATGGTTTGGAGGGTGGGAAATTTCGTCCTCAGGTCCTCTATGTTGATCCCGGCACTAATGGCCAAATGGATTAAGGCATTTTCCGTAGGGGAGCCGCTGACGACATAATTCCCAAACTGCCCGACAGAGAGCCCATTACCTCTAATCTCCCCCTGATCCTTTTGTAAAGGATCTTTCTTATATTCCCTCTTCTTGATTTCGCTTTCATTACAAAGGACTCCGATATGGATCAGTTGTAAAAGGTCCTGGCGGTCATAGGGATCAACCGGTTCTTTCTCCTTGAGAAATCGACCATGAGCCACCTGAAGGGCCTCCATACCGACATAGACCGCCTTAACCGACATATGGTTCATGGTAATGGTACCGGTCTTATCCATGCAGATGGTTTGAACCGACCCCAAGGTCTCCACGGCCCCCAGATGACGAATCAAGACCTTATACTCTCTCATCCGGCGAAGGCCCAGGGCCAAAGTCGTGGTGGCTACCATGGGCAACCCTTCCGGTACGGCGGCCACAGCCAGGGCGATGGAAGTCTTCAACATCTGCAATAGACCATAACCCCGCAAGAGCCCGATTACAAACACGAGGCCGCAGACGGACAAGGAAATGGTGACTAATTGACCTCCCATCCGGTCCAATTGTTTTTCCATGGGGGTTTCCGGAGGAAGGGCCTCTCCCATCAGGGCCTGAATTTTTCCAATTTCCGTATATTTTCCCGTAGCCACCGTCAAGGCCAAACCCTGGCCCCCGGTTACCAGGGTGCCCATATAGACCAGATTGGTCCTGTCAGCCAGGGGTATTTGCAGCTCTAATATGGGTTCGGTGGACTTTATGGCCGGAAGGCTCTCCCCGGTGAGGACTGACTCGTCAACACTCAGCCGGAAGGCCTCGATGAGCCGGGCATCGGCCGCCACATAACTTCCGGGCTGGAGGACCAGAAGATCGCCCGGCACTACGTCCTGGGCACCAATGGTTTGAACCGATCCTTCTCTGAGTACCAAAGCCATGGGACGGACCAGGTTCTTTAAAGAATGGATGGTTTTTTCGGCCTGACTTTCGGTGACATAACCTATGACGGCGTTAATAACGACCACTGAAAGGATGACTACGGCATCAACCAGTCCGCCGGTGGCCACTGAAATACCGGCAGCAACGCCGAGTAAGGCCACGGGAAAGGACTTGAATTGATCGATGAACAAACTGAATCCGGAGCGGGGCACGGCCTCCGGGAGGAGATTCGGCCCAAACTTTTTTTGTCTTTCCGTTACCGCCTGGGCGGTAAGCCCGGCATGGGGTTGAATACCCATTTCAACCATCAGGGATTCGGCGGATTGGAGGTGCCAGGGCTCCACCTTCTGATCCGCGGCCCGCAGGACCATTTGGCGGGTTTTTCTCCGGCTGGGGATCGGGCGTTTGGCCTTGGAGGACTTTAGTTGACCTGACCCTGCCGAAAGCAGGGCAGGATCAGTCACAGGTCCCTGGTCGGATCCTTTCTTGCGGGCTGAGAGGGGAGGGTCTATAAAAAATGTTTCATAAAGGGATGTCTTCTGAACAAACCCCTTATCGTTTCCGTTTTCTTGATGGAAGGTCCTGACTGTCTCCTGGATAAGGAGAGTGACGGCCGAGAGGCTGAGTCGGGGATCAAAAAAAACGAGGGCGTGGCCGCTCAAAAAATTAGCCGAAAATTCGGTGATCCCTTCTTTTTCGGCTAATCGGTCTTCCAGATATTTTTTTAATGTTTTGGAGCGGTAAAGGCCATCAACTCGAAAACGGACCCGGCCTTTTACCGCGGCATGAATCGATCGGACCAAATGTTAGGCATCTCCTGTTCTTCCCTGGGTCCGGGAGTCAACTTCCGGAGGCTGGCCCGATTTGGTTTTAGGAAGTAAACTTGAGGCCACTTCTTTAACGCCTTCGGCCACACCGACCAACATATCCTTTACCGAGCGAACGGCCATATTTCCGATGGTCCCGGCCGCTTCAATGGCCCCGCCGACGGCCACCTTGGCCACTTCTTCGACATTGCCGCCGATCTCTTTGGTGGCTTCAATGACGCCGTCCACGGTCCTTCTGGCCACCAGGCCCACATCGGCTCCAATTTCGGCAGCACCCTTGACGGCCCCTTTGACGGTTTGTCCGGCCATGGAGACTACGTCTCCCCCCACATCACTGATCCCCATGACCAATCCTTTGGCCACACTCTTGGTACTTAAAATAAGTCCGGTCCCCACTTCTTCGGTAGCCTGGATGGCCCCTTTGACTACCTCTTTGGTGACATTTAAACTTTCACCGGCCAAAGTGCCGGTGGTCCGCAGGGTAGTTGAAACGGTGTTCCGAACCAGACTGACTATTTCCGCTTCGATCTCATTAATTCCCTTGAGGCTGCTGACCACGCCGTCTTTGACGCTGGTTCCAACTTTTCCAAGGCCCGGTTTTTGGCCCGGGCTTTGGGGTTCTTGTTCTTCGGTCATAATCGTTCTCCTTTTTGATGGTTGTTTAACGGGTTAGGGTAAAGTTATATTTAAGCCTGCTTTTTGGTCTTGATCATTCCTTAGATTTTAAAAAGATATTTAAGGCATACCAAAAAGCCGTATACCAGGCCGGGGCGGTGAAGTTTTTCCGACTGATTTGATATATGCCGACGGCCAAAAGGGCAATAAAGCTCAGGGTAGGGACATCCAACTCGCCCTTGGTGAATCCCTGTATTTGCGTATTCACTTGCTGAAAGGTCCCGGTGACCCTCTGATAAATGGTGTTCGGTTTCTTGAGGGAATTTTTTTTTGGGGCGACACCGGCCAGGGTTTTAACGAATGAGGCCATTTCCTCGGGGAGTTCGCTATGGAGGATGAGGAGACTGCCGCTCAAGGGGTTTACTCGGATTTGATCGAGACCTGGATAAGAGGAAAAGACCGATTGAAGTCGGTTAAAAAAGGCGCTGTCTCGTTTTTTCGATGGGATTCTTAAACGCAGCCTTCCTTTGGAGACATGACTGAGATACGTATCTTCAGGGAGATCCCACATGGGTGTGCTCATTCCGCTTTGGGCTGAGCTGCCGGCTCGGACTCAACCGGTTCGGAGGGGATTTCCTGGGCTTCCTCAATTTCCGCCTTGGCCTCGGCGACCAGGTCTTCGACCACCTCTTGCACTTCGGCCAAGGTTTCCCTTCCTTTGTCATAGAGTAAAAAGCCGCCCTTGATGGCCGCCTTGGTCAGGGGTTTGACGACGGTGGCCAAGACGGGTATCACCACCGGGGCCACCACCGAGGCACCGATGCCGATGGCTAATCCTCCCAAAATATTTCCTTTCCATCCTTCAAAAAGCGCCATATTTCCCCCTCTGATTTTGGGTTTCTCCGGCCAAGGCCGGAGAAACCGGTTTTTCTTTCTTTGTCATTCCAGGAAATCGAATAAATCATCTGATTCAAAATTTTTTGTTCGAAGTCCAAGGAAAAGGCCTTTGAATACGACCTGAAAACAAATCGCCTATTTATAAAATAGCGCCAATTCATAAAAAAAACAATAGGGCGTTTACCTTATTTTTGAAGAAAAAAGCCTTTATTCCCCCGATGCTTACAAAGTCAACAAAAATATATATTATACTACTGGAAATGAAACAGGTTATTTAATTTTTCATTACTTTCCTAATGGACACCACCTTCTGCAAAAAGCTGTTTTTTGTTCATCGGTTTGTAACCTTCGCCTTTTATAATCGGCCCATGAATCTATTTAC
>CAWIRY010000111.1:0-11567 GCA_963838485.1 uncultured delta proteobacterium
TAAACTCTGTATCTTATACAGAAAGCTTTATTGACTCTTTCCAAGGGGCACTACGAATCATGAAAATGGTTTTCTCCGCACCTTGCACCTTGTACCTTGAACCTTATTTCCGTGTTAAGCCCACATGCGCCCATGGGGCACCACGAAGTATGAAAATTGAATTTGCCGAACGCCGAACGCTAAACAACGAACGGTATTATCGAACTAAGGAGACCAGTCATGGGTATAAAAATTGATCCCCAAAAATGCACGGCCTGCATGGCTTGCGAAATGGCCTGCGGCTATCATCGTGACGATGCCTTTGCCTTGCTCTCATCCTGCATTGTGACCTATCGGACCAAAGAAAAGAAGGATTATTTCGGTGTGCTCTTAAAAGAAGTCGATAATCTGGTTATTGCCCGTCCCGAAGGCCTGGAAGTCAAAAAGATCGGTGCCGTGGAAGAAGGCGGTAAGGGAGACGCCTCGGCTAAACCGATGTTGCTTAGGGAGCCCTGTGATTTATGCGCCGACCGGGAAGGCGGCCCGCTGTGCCTGAGCTTTTGTCCGGTTGATGCGATCTATTTGGATTGACGACTTGATATCGGATCGCTTCATGAGAGGCATCGCTGCAAAAACTCGATATTTCCGCGCAGGCGGGAATCCAAACGATTCGCAACCGTTTAAAACCACTGGATTCCCGCTCCCGATTAAGACATTCGAGGACAAGCTTCCACGAGAATGACGAAAATATGTGCTTTCAGGCTTTTTACGATTTCATCACTAATAGAAACTAAGGAGACCCGGCTATGGACTATCTATCATCAAACAAAATCGCGGTTATCGACTTAGGAAGTGCGGAGATTATCGAAGAAGAACTCGACGAAGGTTTGGTCAAAGAAAGAGTCGGCGGTGCGGGTATCACTTCCTATTTATATCATCAATATGAAAAGGACGATCCCGTTGTCATCGGTTCGGGCCTCCTGACGGGCACCTTGGTCCCAGGCTCGGCCTTGGCGGTGATGACGGCCAAAAGTCCCCGGACCGGAACGGTGTGTCATGCCCCGTTGACTCTGTATGCCGGGATGGAATTGAAATATTCCGGTTTTGATTACTTAGTCATCAAGGGACGATCGGAAAAACCGGTTTATCTCTGGCTCCACGACGGCATTGCCGATATACATGGTGCCGAGGACCTCTGGGGAAAAGATTGCTGGGAATCCACCGAAGAAGTGCGAAAGAGTGTCGGAGACAACCTGGTCCAGGTCCTGGCCCTAGGCCGGGCCGGTGAAACCGGCTCGGAACTGGCGGAGGTTTCCATCAATTTTTGGTCCTCAGGCGACCGCTGGGGATTCGGCCATGTTTTTGGGCAAAAACGATTGAAGCTGATCGCCGTCCGGGGGATGGGTTTGTTGGAAATTGCCGAACCTGAAGAATTTTTGGGCCAATGCCGCGAGTTGCTGGTTAAAATAAAAGACGGGGCCTGGGCCGGAAAGAAGGGGGTGGTTGAAATGGCCGCCGCCCTGGGGGAAGTCGATATGGGGACCTGGCTTTCGCCCATTGTCCATCGGCACAAATCCTGTTTCAATACCCCTTATGCCACCAACACCTTTGTCTTCCTGGATGAAGACCCTGCCTTGATGAAGGAGACCGAGAAGGGTGAGCCGGGATTTCTGATTTCCGACTTGGGCGGTCTACTGGGATTTAAAAAAACGGGATTGTCGGCCTTGGATTGCGGCCGGGTACTCAAGGAGTGCGCCAAGATAGGGCTGGACCCTGAAGCGGTTTCCCGATTGTGCCTCAAATCAGGATTAAAGGATTTGGAAGGAATTAAAACATTTCTTCCTCAGGCCAAAGGGCCGGTGGAACCCCAGGCGAAAGGACCTTTTAGTGCCTGGGCCCCGGCCAAGCCGATCTTTGCCGACTTTGGCTTGCCGGCCGACGGGAGTCAGGATGCCGCCTGGTGGGCCAGAAGGCAGGCCGTGGCCTATTTGTTCGGAATCCATCCGATTTTCGCTTTGATGGCTCCGGAATTGAGCGAAGAGAAGCTGCTGGAATTCGCCAATATAGGAACAGGTCTCGGCTTTACCGCCGAAACCCTGGAACAGGCCGTGGCTGAACTTTTAAAATGACAGAGCCCCCTTTCCCTTATCATCGGAACCTTAACCGGAAGATCCTTGCCGGACGGCCCATCCGCTACAGCCAATGGAAAGGGCCGGATTTATTAGACCAGGACGGACAGGCGGAAGATCGGGTTCTGGCCTATCCCAGGATCGGCATCTATACCGGTAAGGGGAGTTCCCATTCCTGGTTATGGTTTGTAGAACTCTTTGACCGCTATGGGTTTTACGACCTGGCCCCTTTGGACGAGAATCACATCAAGACAGGGGCCCTGGAGTTCATCGATTGTCTGGCCGTCTCCGGAGGTGATACCATCGCCATGGCCGAAGGGCTGGGAAGGGAAGGGGCAACAGAACTGGGAAATTTTCTTCGAAGAGGCGGGCTCTATCTCGGGTCCTGTGCCGGGGCCTATCTGCCCTTGAATTCCTCCAAGGAACATCTCCATCATTTTAATTTCGTCAAGGCCAGGATTACCAATCTGACCAAAGAAGTCCCTGATTCCATCAGGCTCCCTGAAAAAAGCATCACCCCCTATGGGTGTTCCTATCTCTTTCATCCGGTCAGGGAGGCGGTAGAATTGACGTCCCATGGCCTTCCCCCTTTTGTCGGGACGGGAGCCTTTTCGGCCCCTCTTTTCGGCGGGCCGGGAATGATTCCCGGGGAAGGCTCCCAGGTCCTGGCCCGATACAGCGGTTTTACCAAGAAGACGTTGTTTTTAGTCGATCCGGATCTGGCCCGGTCAACATTAATCGACAAGGCGGCGGTGATTAAAAATCCCTGGGGGCAGGGGTCTTTCTATCTTTTTGGTCCTCACTTTGAGCATCCCTATTTTCCCGTGGCCAATAAACTGGTGACCGATTGCATCTATTGGGAGCTGGGGCGCCTCAGTGGAAATAAGAAAAAAGCCCATCAAGAAACTTCTTTAATCGCCTTATCCGGAACCGAGTTAACGAGTTGGCTTAAAGGTTTGAAACGGGAAGTCAGTAACGCCCGGATCGTGGCCAACGGTCTGGAGACTTACGAGATTCACTGGCTGATCGGCAACAAAATCTATGAGCCTATAAAGATTCGCTTTTTTTTGGAGGTGGTTTGGAAACGGCTTAGCCGAATCGCCCTCCTGCCAGAGTTGGCCATTTTAAAGGGGGAGGAAAATTTCTTGACTGATGGGGCCGTTCAACTTACGGTCTTACTCCGGGACCTGAAAAACCGGATCGATGACGGGCAGGACACTTTGTCCTTGGCTGAAAACCTGTTTCAAAAATTACAACTTTTCACCCGGAGATTTTTAGAGCTATTTTTCAGGTCCGAGTTGTCGGCCTTTTCTGGTAGCCCAAATTGAGAGGAAACATAGAAAATTATAGAACCCCCATCGTAAGGGCGGGTTTTAAACCCGCCACTACAGGGCCTTTACGGAGGGTGAGGATTTTTCAAAGGTTTTCTCCGAACTCCAAACTCTAAACTCCGAACTAAGGGTTAGGATGCCCAAAATCATTCGATTGACCATCATTCTCTCTTGCCTTTGCCTGGCGTTCTGCGCCCTGGTCCCAATCTCCTGGGCCGTGAAGACCCCTACGCCCCCATCCTCCTGGTTTATCGACCTGAGCCGTTTTGCCCGTTCGGCCCATGCCCAGCAAAGTTGCGAGACCTGTCATGGAAACATGAAAGAAATGGAACGGCCCCATCCCGATTCCACGGACAGCCGGTTCTTGAAAAAGGATGCCGTCCGCAAATACGATTATAAGCGCTGCCAAACTTGTCATCGTTTGGACTTTGAACGATACCTTCAAGGCGCCCATGCCAAGGCCTTGGAAAAAGAACAGGCCTTAAAAGACGGCCGTCAAGAACCCAAGATCAAGGCCCCGACCTGCGGCGACTGCCACTCGGCCCATTATGAAAAGGCCCATGGTTCCCGGCTGGAAACAGGAAGACAAATGACCGAGACCTGCGGTTCCTGCCATCCGGCCCAGAAGATTACTTATCTGGAAAATTATCATGGTAAAGCGGCGGTCAACCTGGGAAAGACTACGGCCGCTTTTTGCACCGATTGCCACGGGGCGCACAACTGCCTTTCTTTAAAGGACAGGAAGGAGGCCCTCCAGGCCTGCAGGCGCTGCCATCCCCAGGCTTCGATGAATTTTGCCGGACTGATCATTCATCCTACCCTTGCTTCCGACATCAAGGTGGACCCGGAGAAGTCGGCCGAGGTGAAAGTGATCAAGCTGGTCACCATTCTTATGGGGGCCTTGGTCCTGATCGTGGTGGTCTTTTTTTACGGCCATTCCTTCCTCTGGTTGCTCAGAGAAATCCATGAAAGATTGAGAAGGCCCAAATAATGGCGGCAAAAGACATCCCTTCAGACGTTTATATCAGGTTCTCGGTCCTGAACCGGTTATTGCACTGGGTCGTCATGGTGGGTTTTTCGGGTTTGGCCCTGACCGGCTTTTCCCTTAAATTCGGTTCCCAGTGGTGGGCCCAGGCCGCGGTCTTCCTCTTGGGAGGTCCGGAACGATTGGGCTATTGGCATCGTTTTTGTGCGGTCATGACCTACGGCGGGCGTGATCGTTCATCTGGGCTGGCTGGTTTATTTCAAGGTCTTGTTGAAAGGGAGGCTTATTGGCCCTCAGACCCTTTTCCCTTCGGGGAAGGATGTCAAGGATTTTGCCGGGCATGTCGGCTATTTTTTAGGCCGCACCCAATCTCCCCGGTTCAACCGCTTTACCTACTGGGAGAAGATCGATTACTGGGCCATCCTGTTGGGGATGAATACCATGGGACTTACCGGGGCGGTTTTATGGTTCCCGGAATTTTTTTCCTATCTGATCCCGGGCTATTTTATCAACCTGGCCCAGATCATTCATGTCTACGAAGCCATCATGGCCGTGGCCCTCAAGTTCGTGGTCCATATCATAAGCGCCCATCTGCGTCCGGAAGTCTATCCCATAGATAAAACCATTTTCAACGGAAAGACCACGGCCAAAAAAATCAGGCGGGAACACCCGGGGGAATGGGAGATGCTGGAAGAAGAGGCGGACCGGTCATGAAGCGAATCGTTGTTGGTTGGATGCTGTTTATCGGTTTCCTGCTGATATTCCACCCGGCCCACGCCCAAGTCCCGGAGATGATGGGGCTGACCATCGACGGCAAAGAACGGGTCTGTCTGGATTGCCATCACGACCCCAACATCAACACCAACGAAGGGGTCTTAAGTTCCCAGGCCCTGTGTTTGGAATGCCATGGCAAGGCCATTTGCCAGCGAAAAGTCGGGGACAAGGCGGTTTCCCTTCAAGTCACCCTCGATTCATTTAAGAAAAACCGCCATACCTATGTCGCCTGCATTGACTGCCACCAAGATGTGGCCCGTTCGCCCCATCGGTCCATAGACAAGGCCCAATGTCTTTCCTGCCACCCGGTCCACGGCGAAGGGACAGTCGGGGACCCCCATTTACGGGTAAGCTGCCAGGCCTGCCACAGCCCATCGAAATTTGTTTTTTTGGACCGCACCGCGGATGAGGTCAGGCTGTCTAACTTTGATGATAAAATGGTCCCTATCGGCTTGATCGATCATAGTCTTTCCAATACCCAGGATAAGGCCCTTTGTCTCAAGTGCCATTTTCCCAAAAATCAGGTCGGGGCCGCGGCGGCCGTATTGCCGTCCAAGAGCCTTCTGTGCATCCTCTGCCACAACGCCCCGCTGTCCATCGGCCACCCTATTTTTTGGGCCGCCTTTTTGATATTCCTCTTTGGGCTGATCGTGACCGGACTCTTCTGGCTTCAGGGAAGCGTGGCCGGCGAGGAGAAGTCTTTACACCGGAAAATTGCCCTGGGTTCCGAAGAAATTTGGGGCACCCTTTTTTCCCGAAAGATGGGGCTGATATTAAAGACCCTATTCTTTGATGTCTTTTTGCAGCGCCGGATTCTTCAGGAAAGCGTCAAACGCTGGTCTATCCATTCGCTCATCTATCTTTCCATCCTTTCCCGCTTTGGGTTGAGCCTGTTTACTTATTTTGTTTATCGGATAAGCCCGACCAGTGCCCTGGCCCAGACCCTGATCGATAAAAACAACGGCTTTGTAGCCTTCACCTATGACTTTCTCGGTCTGTTGATCATCCTCGGCCTCCTGTTGGCCATTACCCAACGTTTTGTCATCCGGCCGGCCCATGTTGCCTCTGAAGGTCAGGATAACTTGGCCATCGCTATCATCGGGGTGTTGATCCTCCTGGGGTTTTTCCTCGAGGGGGCCAGGATCTTAGTCACCGGGTCCCGGCGGAAACTGCCGTCTATGCCTTTATCGGCTATCCCTTGTCCAATCTGTTTTCCTGGCTTCCCTGGGACTGGCCATCCCTGTATGTTTATCTCTGGTATGCCCATGCCGCAGTTGGGGCCTTGTTTATTGCCTATCTTCCCTTCGGGAAAATGAAGCATATGATCCATACCCCCCTGAGTTTGATTTTGAATAGCAAGAGGAAGTAGTATGGTAGAAGAAAATAGTAGTCTTGAAAACAGCCCTCCTGAAAAACCCAAGGTCCGGGAACTTCAGGTCTCCAACCTGGATATAAAAAAATTGATCCAGCTCCAGGGCTGTACCCGCTGCGGGGAATGTTTGAACTGGTGTCCGGTCTATGACCAGGACAGGCGGGAGGCCATTTTACCCCGTAAAAAGATCCAGGATTTTTTGCGGATCATCAAATTCCAGGACGGCCTCCTGGCCCGGATCATCAAATCAAGCAGGGTAGGGGATCCTTTAAAAAAAGTGTTGGCCGCGGTCTTCGGCTATCACGAGGTCGGCCAGGAGCAGATGGAGGAATTCGTCCGCAATCTGTATGAATGTTCCACCTGCGGCCAATGCCAGATTGTCTGCCCGGCCAATATCGATACGGTCAACCTCTGGGAGGATATCCGCCGGGTGATCGTTTCCGCCGACTACGGGCCGCTGGATGCACAAAAGGTGTTAGTAAAAAGCGTCAAAGCCTATGACAATCCCTGGCAGCAGCCCAGGGCGGCCCGGACCAAATGGATTCGCCGGGCCCAAAAGGATAATGAGATCGTCAATCCCCCCAGGGAAATCAAGAAAACCGGGGGAAAGGTCCTTCTCTTCTTGGGCTGCACGGCGGTCTATGACGTGAACGTCAAACAAATCGCCGTCAGTACCGTCAACATCCTGGAAACCCTGGGTATTGATTACGGTTGCCTGGGGGGAGATGAAAAATGCTGCGGCAGTGTGCTCTTGCGCATGGGGGATAAGGAATTCGAGCGGATTGCGGCCGACAATATCAAGATGCTCAACGCCTTGAATATCCAGACCCTGGTCAGTTCCTGTTCCGGTTGTTTTAAGACCATCAAGGGAGATTATCCCAAGGTGGGTAAGCTTAACTTCGAAGTCCTGCACACCGTTGAATTCTTAAGGCGTCTAATGGAAGAGGGAAAACTGAAATTCGTTAATCCGTTGGAAAAGAAAATTACTTATCATGACCCCTGCCATCTGGGCCGGGCCAGCGGGATATTTGAGGATCCACGGTTTATCATGCAGTCCATCCCCGGTCTGGAATTGATCGAGATGCCTCGGAGCCGTGAATATTCCCGATGCTGCGGGGCCGGCGGAGGACTGAAGGCCGGTTATCCGGATATCCAGAACAAGATGGCTCAAATGCGGGTCAGGGAGGCCGAAGCCACCGGGGCTGAAGAGCTGGTCTCGGCCTGTCCTTTCTGTTATGCCGGGCTTCAGGTAGGTATTAAGGCCCTCAATTCGCCGTTGATTATGAGAGACGTTACCTGCCTGGCAGAGGCGTCTTTGAAGAAGGAGTAACTCCCACCCAACCGGCTTCTTGCGGGCCGGAGGAGAACAGTGATCAAGATCTATCAGAAATTTGTCTATTGGCTGACCATTTCGGAATTCGACCGGTTGAAGAAAGGCCTGGTCGATAACGGTCCCGATTTATTCAGGACGAAAAAAGCCGTCTGTCTTCCTCTGTCTATAGACTTGAAGATCGCCTTTGTGGAACCGCAAGTCTGGGATGAGTACAGCCTGTGTCACCGACAGTTCTCCTGGTACCGGGAATCTCCTTTTCGCCAAAAAGTCCTGGTGGTCAGTTCCTTTGTTCTGGAAGACGATCACTTGCATCCGGAAACGATCATCCGCGATTCAAAATTTCGTTCCAGGATATTCCCCGACCGGGCCGAGCAATTGCGAATGATCGCCCGGGAAAGTTATCAAAAGGCCAGACCCGAAGCGTGGGAAAATATCGACGAAGAAGACCCGGACCGACAAAAACGATGGTTAAAGGTCATGGGATTGGGCCATATGAATTATAAGGAACTGTTTGTCGGCCACTGCGCCAACCATGCCAACTTTATCGACCCGGAGTATTACATTCTAGAAGAAAATCAAAAGGTCCCGTATTCCATCGGCCGAACACCATATGTTTGTTCGGCCTGTCTCGAATTTTATAATATCATCGGAACTGATAAAAAAAAGAAGTATGTCGTTCCTTGCCCCGGGGCGGTCCTGTTTGCCGGAATGGCCGGTAATCATTATTATGAAGTTATACACCCTTAGAAAGGAGTGCAATCTTTCAGGGAGTTCTATCGCTTCAACAATGAAAAATAAAATTGGAATCAGTATAATCAGCTTCGTTTTTTTTCTGACGGGACTTGCATCCCAGGGTTCGGCCGGAAAAACCGTTCGTATTGCCTATCTCCAAAACGACCTCCATCAACTGGCCTGCTGGGTGGCCCTGGAAAAAGGCTTTTATGCTCAGGAAGGCCTCGACGTAAAAGTAGCCGGCATCTTTAAGGCCGGCCCGGAAATGATGAGTGCCTTTTCCGCCGGGGCTCTGGATGTGGGTTATGTAGGCGTGGCTCCGGCTACCACGGCCGTGGCCAATAAAACGGCCCGGGTGACGGTTTTAGCCCAGGCCAACAGCGAAGGCTCGGCCCTGGTTATCCGGAAGGACTCCCGAATTCAGTCTGCGACGGAATTAAAAGGAAAAACCATTGCCGTACCCGGCCACGCCACGGTCCAGGATTTTCTCCTCCATAAGGTCCTGGCTAAAACAAACCTCTTGGCCGGTCAGACCAACATCATGGTCGTCAAACCGCCGGAGATGATCGGGGCCTTGAGGGGCGGGGACATCGACGGCTTTATCGCCTGGGAGCCTTTTCCGGCCAAGGCCGTAACCATGGAGGTCGGCAAGGTCCTGATTTATTCCCGGGACATCTGGAAAGACCATCCCTGCTGTGTCCTGGCGGTCGATTCCCGATTTTTGGAAAGCCGTGGAGAAGAAGCCAAAAAGATCGTCAAGGCCCATGTGAGGGCCACGGATTTTATCAATCAAAATCCCCGGGAGGCCATGCAGATAGGAGTCAAATATACGGGTATGGATGAGAAGACCGTCTCCCTGGCCATGAAAAATGTGAAATATTCCTATTTCTTTAATGCCGACGCGGAAAAAGAATACGTTCATTTTCTCAATCAATGGAAATACATCCTGGTGGAGGATGTGTCGGCCTTTACCCGCCAGTTCATCAAACTGCAAATCCTCAACGATGTCCTGAAAAAATGACCAGAGAACGGATCCTTCCACCCTTAATTTTGCTGCTGATCTGGCAGGGTCTGTCTTCTCTCGGCTTTATCCCCGACTATAAACTTCCCTCTCCGCTGCAGGTGCTTGCCGGTCTAAAGGAATTGCTTTTCTCCGGTATGCCGCCGGGACACCTTTTGCCCTATCACCTCCTTTTCAGCCTCTACCGCGTGGGACTGGGTTTTGTCATTGCCGCGGCCCTGGCGATCCCCCTGGGTCTTTTTATGGGCTGGTCAAGACGCTTAAAATTAATCGTCGATCCTCTCTTAGAAATGATCCGGCCTATCCCGCCCTTGGCCTGGATCCCCATCGCCATCTTGTGGTTTGGTATTGGGTTTAAGTCGGCGGCCTTTATTATTTTTTTAGGGGCCTTTTTCCCGATCCTGCTGAATACCATTTCCGGCGTGGCCTCCATTAATCCCCGTTTGATTGAGGCAGCCCGGACTTTACAGGCCAAAGATAAGGATATTTTTTTGAAAGTGTTGCTGCCCGGGTCCGTGCCTTCCATCTTTGTCGGTTTGAGGATCGGGGTGGGGATCGGCTGGATGACCCTGGTGGCCGCGGAATTTACCGGGGTCAGGGAAGGCTATGGCCTGGGGTACATGATCATGACCGCCAGGGATATTCAGCGGCCCGATGAAATCATTGCCGGTATGCTGGTCATCGGTCTGATCGGGCTTTTGATCGATATGGGTTTGAGGGCGGTTGAAACCCGGATTGTCCGCTGGCAATGAGTGATCTTTTCGACAGGATTATTAACAGTCTCATAATTGTATAGACATCCAGCTTTTTCGAAAGAGCAAAACCTCTGGACCCCGGCTTTCGCCGGGGTGACGGGTATGCGAGGGAACAGGCGTCGTCATTCCGGGCTTGACCCGGAATCCAGTGACTTTATGTTTGTTCTATTTTGAGACCCTTAAGAACAGGATCTTTTTAAGAATTTTTTTTGACGCACTGGAGACAGGAGCACTTCTTTGGTTTTAAAATTAGCCGATCTTGGAAAAAAATTCCCCGGAAAAAACCCGGGAGAATTTATCCCTGTCCTCGATAATATCAACTATGATATCGATGCCGGTCAGTTCGTTTCGATTGTCGGTTCCAGCGGGTGCGGAAAGACCACCCTGCTTCGGATTATTGCCGGATTGGAAAAAGCCTCCCAGGGCCGGTTATTCTTGAACGGACAGGAGATCCAGGGGGTGACGGAACAGATCGGCCTGGTCTTTCAGGAATATGCCCTGTTTCCCTGGCGAACCACTTCGGAAAATATTCAGATGGGGCTGGAGATAAAAGGGGTGGATAAAGCCGAACGGGAACGACTGGCTGTAGAATACATCAAGGCCTTCGGCCTTCAGGGGTTTGAGGATCACTATCCCCGGGAGCTCTCGGGGGGAATGCAGCAGCGGGTAGCCATCGCCCGAACCTTGATCATGAACCCTCGAGTGGTCCTGATGGATGAGCCCTTTGCCTCTTTAGACAGCCAGACCCGAAATGACTTGCAGGAATTTTTAGTTGGGGTCTGGCAAAAGAGGGGAGATACGGTGGTCTTTGTGACCCACAACGTGGATGAGGCCGTTTTTTTGAGCGATCAGATTGTCGTTCTGTCAAGAAGGCCGGCCCGCATCGAACTGGTTTTAAAGGTGGAAAGCCCGAGACCCAGGGACCGGACCGATCCGGAATTCAATACCCTTCGGCGAAACATCTTGCAGGTTTTAAAGAAACAGAAAGAGAAGGAATTTTAGTCACAAAGAACTGGGAAAATTTTTTCGGCTATGTGACGCCCGTCCACGATATGAAAATCATCCCCCCGCCCTCACCCTCCCCCTCAGAGGGGGGAGGGAAGGAGTGGGGGTGAATATTGAACCTAGACAAGACCAACCAACGAATAAATACATA
>CAWIRY010000112.1:0-107137 GCA_963838485.1 uncultured delta proteobacterium
CCTGACCGCCATGGGAGGCGGCTATGCGGCCGAAGACCACGGCGTCGTTTTCTAAACCCTTTTCAAATCCGTGCTCATAACCATATTGAATGGCCGCAAGGGTTTCTCGGGCCGAGGCCATCCGAGCGGCTCGAAGATTTCCGGCTTCTTCTGGACCGGGGGTGGCTGCGTTCATCAAGTCCCTTACGACAGGTCGTTCCAAAAGGCCCTTTAATTCTTTGAGTTGTCCGGCTCCCCACGTATCCCAATCTTTGGACGGTAGGGGACGTCTTCCTTCAATAAATTGGCGGGTCAAGGCAATGGCCCTGAGCAAGGCGCTTGCCGAAGGAGCGAATTCGTCGGCCAATCCTATCTCCAGGGCTGCATACGCATCAATCGGCTGACCGTTGATGCACATTTCAGCCGCCTTGATCGGGCCGATAAGCCTGGGTAAACGCTGCAATCCCCCATACCCCGGGATGATGCCGAGTTTTACCTCGGGTTGACCGAGGCATTTTCCGTAACGATACGGTAATGTGCGCTCATGGCCAACTCATTTCCACCTCCCAGCCCAAAGCCGTCAACCAAAGCCACGACGGGAATGGGAAGGTTCTCTAACTCTGAAAAGACGGCAATATTCTTCCGGGCAAAGGCCCCGATGGTCTCAGGGCTTCCGCGAAAGGCATTTACATCTGCCCCGGCCACAAAAGAGCGGCCCGCCCCGGTAATGACCAGGGCCTTGACCGGTCTATTTGAAATAGTCTGGTAAGCTGCGACTTCCCTGATCAGGTCCCCCAACTGGGAGACCAGATCATTGTTCAAGGCATTCAGCGCCTCGGGACGGGTCAGGGTGACCACGGCCACTTCTTTTGCCAGTCGGACGTCAATCAACCGGTTTTTATCCGGGTCAGCGACTAATACCGGTTCGCCTCGGAAAGCCAATTCATAATCGGAGATGGTGCGACCCGGGCGATCGGCCTGCACCAAGGCCACGCCTTTGGGTTTTTTCATGGTCCCATCCAACATGTTTTGTTGAAGTTCGGCCAGTCCCTTTAATTCGGTGACTTCAAGATCCTCCTGCTCCATCACCAAGTTACCGGTGGAGAGCAGTCGAACCACATCGGCCGCTTGGGCCGAACCATACATGTGGGAGCCGCGAATCGTCAAATCAGAACGACCGCGAGCGACTACAAAACCGCAGGGGGTAACATCGTTTTCATCAAAGTCACGGGCCACAAAGGTGCTGAAATGAAAGGTGCTTTGATCGGGCCTGTCCACGACCACGTCGGGATTCTGGCGAGGTCCAAAGATGGACCATAGGGCTTTTCCGAGTGCCTGGGCATGCTTCATGTAATCTGAGACATAAACAGGGTTTGGCAGACCTTCCTCGGTTAAGGGATCGGGCATGTCCTCAGGTAGAACAAATTTATCCCGGTTCAGAATGTGGTCAGGAGTAATACCCAGACTGACTATTTGGGCCAACCCCTTTTTTTCTTTGCTGTGGGAAGCGATAACCGCTACCTCTGCCGACCGTACCAGGGCGGCCTGGACAAAATCCCGGGCATAGCGATCAGCTCCCCAGACCAACACCCGGCGGCCGGGGAGTAAACCGGTGGTGTCAAGTATTTGTGCCGCCGAACTACGACGGAAGAGGACCTGCTTTTGACGCATCCAGACCCAGCGGGCGTCCATGACGAAGCGACGGCCTTCATAGAAGAAGGTTTCCTTGTATTCTCCTTTCAGTCCTCCTCCCGTTGCCCCGAAAAAGGCCAGGGTGCCGCCGGGCACCAGGGCCGAGACCAGTAATGGAAAATTAGTTCCGCCGGTATGTTCAAACACCTTGTCAACCAGACGTCCGTTATTGGCTTGGCGAATAGCTTGGCGAAAGGGCTCGGTTTTTTCATCCCAAAGAGCCTGCGATTCGCCATGATCGATAACTCCAAATATATCCGGGGGAAAGGCCCGCCGGTCCAGAAACACATCGGCCAGCCCCCTCTTAATCAGACTGTTGACCAGCGTCGGATTGGAACCGACCAGGATTACGCGGGCACCCAGGGACTTGGCCAGTTGGGCTCCGGCAAAACTGGTTCCTTTTCCTCCTCCCATGATCAGCACCGTCTGGCCGGGTTGGACCTTCAGCCGTTCGACTATGGCCCGATAGGCGGTCCCATAGGTCAATAGCACGGCCGCCAGACTCTCCGGTGAGCGCTCTTGCAAAACCCCGGTTATCGGGATGGCCCGTTTTTCTTCGATTAAAGCGAATTGGGCATTAAAGCCGTCATGGGTCTCGTAGCCGCGGATATTTCGACCGGTCCAGGCATCCAGAATGACCGCCTGGCCGACTTTTACCCTGGTAACGGTCGGACCGGCATCGACGATGATTCCCAGGGCATCACTGCCGGGAATATGAAGTGTGGCTGAATCCCCTCTGCCGAACGCCGGGACCGGAAGACCCAGCGCGGCAAAGTTGGTGTTGAAATTCGGGCCAGAAGCCAGAATAGCGACTAGAACCCGGCCGGCGTCTGTTTCCCTCAGCACCGGAGTAGGGACCTTTTCCGTATGGATCACCTGACTAGGCGGGCCATAAGCATCTCGATGAATGGTAAGGGCCTGCATGAAAGGCGGTATTGGTAAATCAATGGTCGGTGGAAGACCCAGGGGCCAACTGTCATTTGAATGATTATTAGGTACGGTCATAAATGCTCCTAGAGGAAATTATTTCTTGATTGCCTTTGAAACCATTATCGATATTACTTCCTCATGGTTAAACAGTCAAGAAACATAGATCCTCTTGATTGAGCATAGATTTGTGCAAAATTTTTTTATTTGTTTGATCTCTGGTTGGTTGGCCAATGGTTTAAATCTCCTGCCGACTTGATAACAGTTACCAATTGAACTATTGCCTTTTTTCAAAAATGGAATTTTGAGGAGTACAGGAAGAAAGACTTTAAATTACTTGAAAAATTGCCTTCTAAGAAAAAGGCAGCCGGTGATACGGTTGTGCAGCGATATTCCCGGTCGGGTACATTGATTGGTTAGTTGGCCAGCCTTTTATTTCTTCTTCAGCTTCCTGATAAGGATTTCGGCAATCTTATCGACTCCGCTGCTAATCGGCTGCCTTGAGTTGCCGAGGGCTCCCGATGCAGCATAGTGACAAACGAATAAAACCATGAGGAGGATCAGGAATGATAACGTTTAAGAAAGGGAACTTACGGGTTCCCAAATGGAATCGAAGGGTCTTTATGGTGGCCGGAGGGACCAGCGCTTATAAAAAGTTTTTCCCTGAATATAGACTGGAAGAACTGGTCATGATGGCCTTCAAACAGATGTTGGAGGATAACAACCTGAAGATGGACCCCCTGGAAGTCAAGGGTCTGATCAACTATGCTGCCTATGGGGAGTTTGCCGACCATTTTCAGGACCAGTTGCTTTGCGAGGCCAAGGTCCATGATTATTTAGGGCTGGATCCCCTCTTTAATGTAGGGATCAAAACCGGGGGAGCTACCGGCGGCACGACCATTCTCAATGCCGCCATGGCTATTGCCTCAGGGTATGCCGACGTGGCCCTGGCTGCCGGCTGGGAGCGGATGGATGAAGTGGACACCCGGACCGGAAATTTTTATATCTCCACCGCGGCCTGCAAGGATTTCGAAACCCGATTGGGCCGTATTTATTCTTCCTATTACGCCCCCATGGCCAACCGGTTTGCCTGGGCATTCAATGTATCAGAGATCACCAGGGCCAAAATTGCCGTCAAGAATCGTCTCTATGCCTGTTCTTCTCCCTATGCCCAACAACCGGGAAAACATACCGTTGAAGAGGTCCTGGCCGGCCCCATGTCGGCCTATCCTTTGAGATTCCTGGAATGTTGCGCCATGAGCGTCGGATCGGCCTGCGCCCTGCTTTGTGATGAAAAAACCGCCTATAAGCTATCCGACCATCCTTGCGAAGTCTTTATTTGCGGCGGCACCCATACTTTGCGGGTGGCCGATCGCCGACCCATGGACATCCCTTTGCTGCCCAATGAGACTCCCGGGATGTATAAAGAATTAGTGAAAGAAGGCAGCCGGTAGCCGGGATTTGAAAGTTTTCTGGCCGCCCGTTTCGCCGCCTGGCTGACGTATCGGATGGCCGGTATCCATGACCCCCTGGAGGAACTGGACCTGGTTGAATTGCATGACGCCTTTACCATCAGCGATCTTCAAACCTATGGCGACATAGGGCTCAGGCCGTATGGCCAGGAACAGGATTACATCGAATCCGGGGATGCCTATTACGGTGGGAAATGTCCTTCCAATCTATCCGGGGGTTTACTCGGGACCATGCATGCCGTGGGGGCGACCGGGATCTTCCAGGCCGTTGAATGCCTCTGGCAATTGCAGCAAAAATACGACCAATTTCACGGAGACCCCAAAATCTGGAAAAAATGGGGCAAGACCAAACCCAGGGATTGGAAGAGTCTGCAGATTCCCCAAAAAAGCAAACAGGCCCTTTGGGTTTCCCATGCCGGGGTCGGTTCCCATGTGACCGTCGGTATTCTCAAAAAGAGCTGATAAAGGAGGAAGGTAAAATGGTAAAAAAAGCACAACAGACCAAATTCATCGGTCAGGTGACAAAAATACGACAGACGGAACCGCGGACGGTCATCGAATGGCCCCGAACGTTAACCCACATCCACACTTATGGGATGCTCTCTCCATTTTTCCAAGGCCTTAAAGAAGGAAAATTGAAGGCCACTTTTTGTCCAAACAAAAAATGCCCGGAGGATCGTCTCTGGATACCCCCCCGGGCCCATTGCCCGGACTGCCACACGGAGATGAAGTGGAAGACCCTCCGCAATCCGGTCATCGGAAAGGTCTATGCCTTTACCGAAGTGGTCTATGCCGGAACCGGTATAGAGCTTTCAACCCCTTATTGGCAGATCGATGTCCAGATCCCCGGCCTGGCTACGGTTCCCAAAAGCTATCTCTTATATGGTAAACCTTATATCGGGATGAAGGTCAAGGCGGAATTCCGGACCGACAAGCCCACCAATACGGTCCTGGATTATTATTGGGTCCCCCTGGAGTAGATACCCACGGGCTCACGCCCGTGGCACTAAAAACCAAAATCAAACTTTAACTGGAGTTGGCCTTTATCGACCTTCTCCTGATATTGAACATATCTTTTAATGACTTTTTCATCAATACCAACAGTCGAGGGGAAAAAACCGGGGGACCAGAACTCGTTTTTGGTATAAATTTCTTTGATCCAAGGAAATCTTTTCCTAACCTCACGACTGGTATTGGCTTTAATTTTTCCCACAATTTCAGATACGGAATACCGGGGAGGAATAATTACAACCAGATGTATATGATCTTCTTGGAAGGCAGACTCCTTTATCTCTACATCTGGATGGTGTTCCTGGATCATAAATATGTTTTTTTTAATAAACTCTTTTAGTTCGCCTTTGATAACCCTTTTTCGATACTTGGGTATCCAAACCAGGTGAAATTGGTGGTGATAGGAACCGTGGGCACTGAGTCTTATTTCCATGTCTCATTGTAACATGGCTCCCCATTTCTTATCACGACTTTATGGTAACGCTTTCACCCACGGGCTCACGCCCGTGGTCCTCAGCGTTTAATTTGATAGACAAAGAGAGTCGGATAGTTGGAGAATATTTTTTTGATTTGATCCTCGCTTTCTTATGCGTTTATTTCCTTTTCGGAGGCACTTCCCAGCTGGAAGAGAGGGTTTTTTAGAAATAAAGAAGACAGGGTTTATATGAGGACCGGTATCTCCCTTCTGTTGAGACGGAAGAGGAACGGGCCAAGCAAATGGGTTTATAGTTGGAGATCGATCAATATATTCATATCAATCGCTATTCCTTGGGTTGGTCTCCTGCTTTCAAAGAAACGAAGTCTGGATCCCGGCTTCCGCCAGAGTGATGGTGTTAGAGATTTTGGTGGGTTCACTGGGGATGAAGCCTTATTTTTTAATGATGAAAGGAACATGGTATGAATTCGAATGATGTAGTCATTGTCAGTGCGGTGCGCACGCCCTTTGGACGTTTTGACGGTGTCCTAAAAACGGTCTTGAGCATGGACCTTGGTGTCATGGTCCTGAAGGAAGTGGTTCGACGGATCAATCTCGATCCGGGTCAGGTGGACGAGATGTATTACGGGACCTGCATACCCGCGGAATATGCCATCTATACCAATGTGCCGGCCAGGCAGATTACCCTTTTGGCCGGGTTCCCGGAAAATAATATTTCCCTGACCATCGACCGGGCCTGCTGTTCCTCCATGACAGCCCTGCGCTTGGGATACCGGGCCATCAAATCGGGCGATGCCCAGATCGTCATCGCCTCCGGTGCGGAAAACATGGCTAATGCTGGACTCATCGCCAGTGCGGCCAAGGCCCGCTGGGGTGTGCGTCTGGGGCCTGTGGAGCTGGAAGATGTCCTCTATGAACTCGGGTACGGCCGGAAAGGTTTTTCACCGGTGGCCACCGATGCTGGCCAGGTGGCCGTTGAATATGGGGTCACCAGGGAAATGCAGGATAAATGGGCTATAGGCAGCCACCAAAAGTATTTCCGGGCCTTGAAGGAGGGGAAATTTAAAGTCGGGAAAGAGCTTATGAAAATTGAAATCCCTCAGAAGAAGGAGCCCGTCATCCTTGACCGCGATGAATCGCCCCGGGAAAATCTGAGTCCTGAGAAAATGGCCGCCTTAAAGACCGTATATGGCAGTCCCACCGTCACCGCCGGTAATGCCCCGGGATTAAACTCAGGGGCCTCGGCCGTGGTTCTCATGAGCCGGCAGAAGGCCGAGTCCCTGGGTCTTAAGCCCATGGCCCAGATCATGGCCTGTGAGGCCGG
This sequence comes from uncultured delta proteobacterium, assembly GCA_963838485.1. Lineage (GTDB taxonomy): Bacteria > Desulfobacterota > RBG-13-43-22 > RBG-13-43-22 > RBG-13-43-22 > RBG-13-43-22. The sequence continues at coordinate 6,842 of CAWIRY010000112.1, forward strand.
CGCGGGGACGCCAAAGTACATGGCCTGCGTCCCGGCCCAGACCATCGAAAAGATGTTTGCCCGGACCGATCAGACCATCGACGGAATAGATCTGATCGAGATCAATGAAGCCTTTGCCGCCGTGACCCTGGTTTCGCTCAAGGAATTGGCCAAGGGGGATCAGGGGAAATGGCAGGCCCTGCAGGAAAAAACCAATGTCAACGGGGGCGCCGTGGCCATCGGCCATCCGGTGGGGGCCAGCGGTGCCCGGATCACCATGACCATGATGTACGAACTGATGAGGCGAGGCGGCGGTATGGGCGTGGCGGCCATCTGCGGGGGCCTTTCCCAGGGAGAGGCTTTGCTGCTTAAGGTTTAGAAGAGGAGGAAACCATGTCGGAGTGGCTCGAGAATGTGGAACCCTTGACCCTCAAGAGTCAGATCAAGATCCCCTGCAATTGGTCGGTAGGGGAGGTCGGGAGCCGGTTTTTGGTGTCTCTGCGGGATGATCAAAAAATAATCGGAAACCGGTGCGGCGAAAGTAATACCGTTTTTGTGCCTCCCCGTATGAATTGCGGAAAGTGTTTTAAACGTATAAACGATTGGGTGGATCTGAGACCGGAAGGCATAGTCGGGCGTATACCGTCGTCCGTTTTGCCTATCCACTGCAACCGGCGGACCCTCCCTTTTTCCCATCTGATCAGTGAAACTGATGAAAGTAAGATCAAGGTTAGGATGAAGGTTAAGTCCATATTTAAAGACCCGGCTGAGATGGAAGGAAATATTCAGGACATTCGATATCTTGAAATCATCGGTTGAAAGGGAACCTCCAATGAAAAAACCATTATGGGAACCATCCCCGGAAATGATCGAAAAGACCAATATGACCCGGTTCAACGGCTTTGTGAATCACAAATACGGGATGGCCATCAAGGACTATCCCGAGCTCTATGACTGGTCCATCAATCAGATCCCCGATTTCTGGGCGGCCATGTGGGAATTCGGCGGAGTCAAGGCCTCCAGGGGCTATGATCGGGTAGTGGATGATCTGACCAAGATGCCCGGGGCCAAATGGTTTGAAGGGGCCAGTCTTAATTTTGCCGAAAACCTGCTCCGCTTTCGGGATGACCGAACGGCCCTGATCTTTAAAGGGGAGACCAAAGAGTCGAAAAGAATCACCTATGCCCAGTTGTACTCTACCGTGGCCGCATTGGCCAAGTCCCTTAAAACCCTGGGAGTCCAATCCGGAGACCGGGTGGTGGGATTCATGCCCAACATGTCGGAAACCATCATGGCCATGCTGGCCGCCACTTCCCTGGGGGCGGTCTGGTCTTCCTGTTCGCCGGACTTCGGGATCAAGGGCGTCCTGGATCGTTTCGGTCAGATCGAGCCCAAGGTCCTCTTTACCGCAGACGGCTATTCCTATAACGGCAAGAGTTTTGATTCCCTCGGACGCATCGCCAACATCGTCAAGCAACTGCCATCCATTCAACGGGTGGTGGTCGTCCCCTATACCCAGGAAAAACCGGACATCGGCCCCATTCCAAGGGCCGTCTACTTTCAGGACTTTTTGGCACCCGAATCCGACCTGACGATCGACTTCACCCAAGTCCCGGCCGATCATCCCCTTTACATCATGTATTCTTCGGGCACCACCGGCCTGCCCAAATGCATGGTCCAGGGGGTGGCCGGTATCCTGGTCCACCACCTCAAAGAATTGATGCTCCATACCGATCTCAAGCGTGAGGACACCATTTTTTATTTCACCACCTGCGGATGGATGATGTGGAACTGGCTGACCAGTTCTTTGGCCTGCGGGGCCACCCTGGTCCTGTTCGATGGCTCTCCTTTTTATCCCGATCCCGGGGCCCTCTGGAAGCTGGCCCAGGATGAAAAGATCACCGTCTTCGGCACCAGCGCCCGTTATATCGCCTCCCTGGAGAAAGAGGGCATCCAACCGGGAAAAACCTTTGACCTGGCTCCACTTCGGGCCGTCCTTTCCACCGGTTCTCCTTTGGCTGTGGAGGGATTTAAGTACATCTACCGGGAGGTCAAAAAGAACCTTCAACTGTCTTCCATCGCCGGCGGCACCGACCTGAACGGCTGTTTTGCCCTGGGATGTCCTATCCTGCCGGTGTACGAAGGGGAACTGCAGTGCCGCGGCCTGGCCATGAAGGTTGCGGCCTTTAATGACCTGGGGGTGCCGGTGATCAATCAATTGGGGGAACTGGTCTGCACCCTCCCCTTCCCTTCCATGCCTCTTTATTTTTGGAACGACCCGGACAATGAAAAATATATGAGCGCCTATTTCAAGACCTTTCCCGGGGTCTGGTGCCACGGCGATTTCATCGAAATTACCGAAAACGGCGGGGTGATCATTTGCGGCCGCTCCGATGCCACCCTCAACCCGGGCGGAGTGCGGATCGGTACGGCCGATATCTACCGCCAGGTGGAGACTTTGCCGGAGATCGCCGACAGCATCGTGGTCGGCCAGGATTGGGACAATGATGTGCGGATCATCCTTTTTGTCAAACTGGCCTGCCGGAGTGGAGTTGAATGAGGCCCTGGCGGGTAAAATTAAAAAGACCATTCGGGACAACACCTCACCCCGCCATGTGCCGGCCAAAATCATCCCGGTGACCGATATTCCCTACACCATCAACATGAAAAAGGTGGAATTGGCGGTCAGGAATGTCATCCACGGAAAACCGGTTTTGAACAAGGATGCCCTGGCCAATCCAGAGGCCCTTGATTTGTACAAGGATCTGCCGGAGCTGCGTGTTTAATGCGAAAATAACCTTTGTCCACCCCCACCCCTTCCCTCCCCCCTCCGAGGGGGAGGGTGAGGGAGGGGGGGAAATTTTCATGATTCGTGACGCCCTCTGGGGCATGAGAGTTTAAGGTTCAAAGTTCAGTGGTCAGAGAAACCCATTTTTATGTTTCGTGATGACCGCCTAAACAGGCATGACGGGTTAACATAATGACGGCGATTATACCTTCTCGCGAAGTATGCCTGACCCTGATGGATCAGCATGGCATGCTCCCCAGATCAAGGCCCACAGCCTTCAAGTGGCCCGGGTGGCCCTTTGTCTCGGCCAAAACCTGATCCCCCATTATCCTGATTTGGATTTGGCCTTGATCGAAGCCGGGGCCTTGCTCCATGATATCGCCAAGACCGAATGTGTTAAAACCAAGGGCAACCATGTTCTGGTCGGGGAAGGAATGGTCCGGGCCATGGGCTATGACCGGGTGGCCCGCATCGTATCCCTCCATGTCCGCCTGGAAGATGAGTATTACCTTAATGGAAAGCTGGATGAGGCGGTCCTGGTGCATTATGCCGACAAACGGGTCCTCCATGATCAAGTGGTCGATTTGAAGGAACGGTTCGAATATCTGCTTCAGACCTATGGGCGTTCGGAGGATATCACCTCCCGCATCAAGGTCCTTTATCAGGATACCTTGAAACTGGAAAAAAAGATTTTTCTCCACCTTCCTTTTCCCCCCAAGTCGTCAAAGACCATCTTTCCTGAAAAGTCCGGTTGGGATGATCGAGATCAAGAAAAATATCTATTTGGTCCCCGGTAAAAACAAGTCTCGTTTACCCTTACTGCGGGTGTCTGTATATTAAAGGGAAGGATCTCCGTCTCCTTATCGACGCCGGCATGGGACAGGCTAATATGGAACCCTGTTTAAAGGAAGGGGTGGATGTGGTGATCCTCAGCCATTGCCACATCGATCACCGTTTGACCCTGGCCCGTTTTCCCCAATTCCCCATCTGGTGCCACGAAACAGAAACGGCCTACCTGGAAGACCGGCAGCACTTTCTGACCGGGATCGGGCTCCTCCGTGGGGGCCTTGACTATGACTTACTTTTTAAGGGTTTCCAAATCCAGGAATTTTCCGTCCAAAGAAAACTGGTCGACGGGGAACGGATCGACCTGGGAGGCATTTCCTTCCAGGTCCTTTATACCCCCGGACATACTCCCGGACACTTGTCCTTTTATATTCCGGAGGCAGAACTGCTTTTCGCCGCCGATATCAACCTGAATGGCTTCGGCCCCTTTTACGGCCATGATTTTTCCGACATCAACAATTTTATAAGGTCCATCCGGAGATTAAAGGCCCTGCCGGCTCAAACAGTGATCTCCAGCCATGCCGGGCCTTTTCATGACCATTTGGCCGAGCGTTTCGCCGCCTATGAAAATATAATTTACCAAAGAGATCAGGGCTTGCTTCAGCACCTGGATCAGCCCAGGCCCTTTTCCGATTTTTTAGAAAGAAACCTGATCTATCCCCGCTACCTGAAACCGGAAGCCTTAAACAAGTGGTTTGAACAGGTCCATGTGGAAAAGCAACTGAAACGGCTGAAGGAGATGGGATTGGTCGTTGAAGAGGAAGGCTGGTTCAGGAAAATAGAACCCTAACAGGATAAAAAACTTTTTTTACAGGTTGCTCAAAAAGGTCAAGATACAAGGCGTCCTTATTCAGAGGAATGAGGCGTACAATGGAGTACGCCGTAATGACGAGGGATAAGGACAACACAGTAGATGGGCCTTTTTCAGCAACCGGCTAAAGGAGATAGGATGACTGATAAAACTTACCCTCAAAAAATGGAAGACCTTTCACAAGAAGAACTGATTCAGTGGCTCATGGAAGGATTTCGTCGCACCCTGATCCATTACGGCTGCTGGTTTCGGGAGGTGGAATATCAGATCGGAGTCCAAAAGGCCACTTTGATCGAAGGAGAAGCCGGGGATGCGGCCTGGCGGATCATCCTCAAACGTCTGTCCGGTTTGTTCGGCTTTGAGATCGAAGACGGGGTACCCAAGGCCGTCAAGGACTTAAGCAAAGAAAAGCTGATCAAGGCCATCGATGCGGTGGCCGTCAATTGGCTGGCCGATGACGGCGTCTGGTTTCAGACCGTTGAAAAGCATTACGGCATGGACTACGCCAAACGGTGCAATGATACCTGCTGGTCCCGCTTTTCCCCCTATGAGGCCTTGAGGATCAAAAAACTCCTGGGCCTTTCGGAATCCCCTGGGCTGGAAGGACTCAAAACCGCCCTGGGCTTTCGAATGTATGCCCGCGTCAATAAACAATCCATCGAGGAAATCGATGAAACGAGTTTTATCTTTCGCATGAACGATTGCCGGGTCCAATCGGCCCGTAAGCGAAAGGGCTTGCCCGACTACCCCTGCCGATCCGTAGGGATGGTGGAATATCCTTTTTTTGCCTCGGCTATCGACGGTCGGATTGAAACCGAATGCCTCGGCTGCCCCCGGATCATCACCCGGAGGAATGGTATTGTGCCTGGAAATTCACATTAAAAGAATGAAACTCGATCACCACTTAACCGAGATCTTCATCCAAACAATATGATGTTAACCCCCTCATAGGTCTTTGACCCATGGCCAAACCCTTAAGCCGTGTCGTTGTCAGCCGCTGTCCTGATTATCAACCGGGAACCCTTGCCCAGGGGATAGAAAAGATCTTATCCGCCTTGGAACCGCTGCCTCTTTACAACGGCGCCCGGGTCCTGCTTAAACCCAACTGCCTCTCGGCCCATCACGGTCCGGACCGGCCGGTCAATACCCGGGCGGAGATCGTAGAGGCTGTGGGACAATATCTCCTCAATCATCATCAAGTGCACCTGATTATCGCCGATTCCGGCGGGATGGGCTCTTACGGCAAGACCAAACGGGCCTATGTCCTTATGGGTCTGGACCGAGTCGCCCTCCGTCTGGGCGCCGAATTGGTCAACCTGGAGGAACTCGGCCTTATCGAAATCCAGAGCCCTGTCGGCAAAATATTGCACGCCTTCAAGGCCACGGCCCTGTTGGATCAAATTGACGTCCTGGTCAATCTGCCCAAGCTAAAGACGCACATCCTGACCGGCATCACCGGGGCGGTCAAGAATGTCCTGGGTTTATTGCCCGGGTCCCTTAAACGGGACATTCACGTAGCCGCGCCCAGCGGCCTAGCCATGGCCCGGGCCTTAGTGGATATTCTGGCCGGGATAAAGAAAAAAGTCCCCCTGATCTTGAATCTCATGGATGGCATCGTCGCCATGGAAGGGGCCGGTCCGACCCATGGCCGGGCCCGTCAAACCGGCTGGCTCCTGTCCTCAATAGACCCGGTGGCCATAGACGTCGTTGGGGCCGCCATCATGGGATTTGACCCGGCCAAAATCATCACCATCGGCCAGGCCGCTGAGGCCGGATTGGGAACGGCCGATCCCGCACGTATCGAACTCTTAGGTGCCGGCTGGAGGGACCTGCCGGTTCCTGGTTTTAAGCATCCTTACACCAAAACACGCGAATGGGCCGAGAGGATCATACCAACCTGGTTGATCGGCCGGGCCTTTGACTTTCTCTATGAAGCCAAGCCCAGGGTCCGGAAAGCCCAGTGTCAAGAATGCGGCCTTTGCGTCCAGGCCTGCCCGGCCCGGGCCTTGAAGCTGACCGAAGAGGGTTTACATTTCAATCAGAGTCTTTGCATCGAATGTTACTGTTGTCTGGAACATTGTCCCCATGAAGGTCTCTGGGTTCCTCAAGGCTTCCTGGATAGGTTCCGAGGCTGAAGCGGATTTTTTTACCGAGGGATTCCCGGGTCTCGAATGAATAAAATTTTTGTTGAAAATTATCCGGGTTCATGGTCATGGTATAAGAACAGGGTGTTATTTAAAAAAATCTTTTAAGGAGATTTTTCAATGGCGATAACGAATCGGGATTTAATGACTCAGGCCAGGGAATCCCTGAAAGGCCATTGGGGGGTAGCCGTTGGCGGGAATGCAATCTACCTGATCCTTATTATTTTGTTCCAATCTATCCCCAGGGTAGGCTGGATCGGGACCCTGATTATCGGCGGTCCGTACCTCTTAGGCTGGAGTGCCTTTTTTCTGTCCCTTTCCAGAAAGGAGGAGCCCCGGCTCGCCCAACTCTTTGAAGGGTTCTACCACTTTGCCAATGCCCTGGTGGCCTATTTTTTGATGACCCTTTTTATTATCCTCTGGACCCTTTTGTTCATCATCCCGGGCTTCGTGGCTATTCTGTCTTACTCCCAGACCTTTTTCATCCTGGCCGATGACCCGCAGCTTAAAGGATCGGAGGCCTTGCGAAAGAGCAAGGCCATGATGAAAGGGAACCGCTGGAAGTTGTTCTGCCTTCTTTGGAGATTTTTTGGATGGTTCCTGCTGGGAGTCCTGAGTATGGGGATAGGCTTCCTGTGGATCGTGCCCTATCTGGCCACCACTATGGCCCATTTTTATAACGATCTTAAAGGGGAGACCGAGCCTTCTGTCGTGCCGGGTCCGGTTCCCGAACTTATCCAGCTTTAAAGGAAAAATGAAATGAAAGAAATCGGGATCATCGGCGCCGGGACCATGGGTCACGGTATTGCCCAATGTTTTGCCGCCAAAGGATGGCAGGTTCGGCTTTATGATGCCAAGCCGGAAATGAGGGATACGGCCCTTTCGCGCATCCTGGCCAACTTGAAGGTTTTTGTCGAGGCCGGCATCCTGGATAGGGCTTCGGCCGAAGGTATCCCCACGCAGGTCACCCTTTGTGATACTTTGGCCGCAGCGACCGTCGGGCCGGAACTGATTATCGAGACCATCAGCGAAGAACTGGATCTCAAACGCCGCCTCTTCGCCGAGTTGGAGGGCCTGGTCGGCCCGGAGACGATCCTTTGCACCAACACCTCGGCCATCAGCATCTCGGCCATCAGTCAGGGCCTCCAGCATCCGGAACGAGTCCTTGGGACCCATTTCTGGAACCCGCCTCAGGTGTTACCTTGCGTTGAAGTCATAAAAAGCGCTTATACTTCCGAGGCCATTTTTGAAGAAGTCGTGGCCATCATCGCCGCCATAGGTAAAGAGCCTATTCGGGTGCTCAAAGATGTACCTGGATTCGTAGGCAACCGGATGCAACATGCCTTGCAGCGGGAGGCCATGAACCTCGTGGATCAGGGCATTGCCGCGCCTGAGGATGTGGACCGGGTGGTCAAATACGGCTTCGGCCTGCGCCTGGCCCTGATGGGACCTTTGGAGCGGGCCGATTTAGGAGGTCTGGACATTACTTATAGGGTCCAGAAATATCTTCTCCCCTACCTGTGCAATGAAACCCACCCTTCGCCGTTATTGGCCGAAAAAGTGGCCGCCGGACACTTGGGGGCCAAGTCCGGCCAGGGCTATTATCCCTGGCCGCCGGAAAAGACCGCCGACACCATCAAAAAAAGAGACCGCCTTCTTCTTGAACTCATCCAATTAATCCAGGGAGCATAGTTCAAGAGTCCCTTGTACCTTTAATCCCTAAGGCCATCAGACCCCCGATGATAGAAACTCCGGCGGCCAATAAAAAAGGGATGGAAAAGGTTTTGAAGGCATCGGAGAGATACCCCCCTACTCCCGGACCCAGGGCCTGGCCGATGCCGAAAAAGAGAGTGACAAAACCAAGACCGGCCGGGGCCAGCCTGGGGCCGACGATGTCGCCGGCCGTGGCGGCCATGATGGTCGGGATGCTCCAGGCACTGAGGCCGAAGAAAAAGGCCGAAAAATAATAACCCGGCGGGGCTTTTATAAAGGCAAACAAAAGGTAGGAGATGGTCAGGCTCAAATAGGCCAAGGCCGCCCCCCTGGCCCGGCCAAGATAATCCGAAATGCCTCCCCAGATTATTCCGCAAAAGATGCTCAAGCCCCCGACCATGGCCCACAGACCGCCGGCTTTTGCCGGGGTCATTCCCAATTCCTTGATCAGGTAGGCGGCAAAAAAGGTCATATAAATAATATAGGAAAAACCGTACATGAAATAAACCAGCCCTAAATACCAGACGGCCTTGACTTTATAGACCTCTTTCCATTTCAGGGCGTTGGAGGTGGAAGACGATCCCTTGGGCGAAGATTGGGGGACCTCTTCCCCAACCTGGCAAAGCCCCATCTCTTCCGGACGGCTGCGAAGGAACAGGGCCGCTATAACGGCAATGAGGATCACGGCCGCACCCAGGTAATACCAGGTATAACGCCAGCCTTCGATCCCGTGGGCCTTGAGGATCGGCGGGATAATCAGGCTGGCGATCATGGTCCCCAGGCCGATCCCTGCCGAGACAATCCCGGTGGCAAACCCCCGTCGATGGCTGGCAAACCAGGCCGAACCCAAGGCCATGGCCGGGACATAAGCGGCCCCGTGTCCCAATCCGGTCAACAATCGCAGTATGAACGCCGCTTCAAAACTATTGGCCAGGCCGGTCAGGAGCATGGTGACCCCCATAAAGGCCAGGGCCAAGGTGATCATCAGCCGGCAGCCGAAACGGGCGGCCAGGGCCCCGCCGATCAAGGCCATCAGCAGATAGCCCACAAAATTTCCCGTGCCGATGAGACCCAACTGGGTATAGGAAAAATGAAGCCCGTCCTTCATGGCCGGCAGGATCAGGGTATAGGACATGCGCCCGAACCCATGGGCCCCGATGGTCACTAACAAACCCACAAAGATCACGATCCAGCCGTAATGCAACTTGGGTTTCTCCATAATCTCTCCTCACAGGTGATCGATTGGACTGCCTGCTCCGGGTTAACTATTTTTTCAAGGCCGCCTCAACTTCTTTTACCGGTTTTTCTCAGCGGCAATCCGCAGGGCCTTTGCCTCTAATTGTTCGGTATATTTTTTCCAAGCCTGTGTCTCTTCTTTGGTGGCCTTCCAAAGGGTGAAATGACAGGTTGGGGCCCCGGTCGGTATGGTAGTGTCAACGCGCACCTGAAAACCCGGTGCCAGCCCCGCTTCCTGAAAGGCATCCAGCATCCCCTGAACCAGGTAGCGTTGGACCCGGCAATCAAAAGGCTGATAACAATCCTGGGCGGGGGCACCAGATGATGCTCAAAACTGACCTGTTTCGGGCCGTCGATTTTGGGATCTTCCAGGGAGGCATAGGCAATACGGTTGATCACCGTGACGACAAAACTCAGGAATTCCTCTTCGGTCATTGATTCCGGCTTTCGGAGGCCCTTTAGAATTTGCCGTCCCACATCCAGACCCACCTTTTGCAGGGCCTGACAGACCACCTTTTGCCCCTCGGCCCCGAACTGTTTTTCACAGTCCTTGAGGATCTCGATAACGGCCACGGCCTGCATGGTCCCCCACTGCCAGAGGGTGGCCGGGTCGAAATCGGTCTTCTCCAGGACCTCTTCCTTCAACCTCTTTAAGCCTCTGGCATAAGGCTGGTTGATCCTAAATCTTTCCAGGCCGCTTCCGGACGATGTTCCCAATGTTTCATAACAGTCCTCTCTTTTTCAAAACAACCGATTATTTGAAAACGCATGTTTCACAGGCTGATCAAAAACGTTCAGATGCAAGGCGCCCGAGGTCCTGAGGAGTAAGGCGTACTTGTGAGTACGTTGAAATGACGAAGGACGAGGACAACGCCGCAGATGATTGTTTTTCATGAGCCTGTCATCCTTCCCGAATAAAATGCACACATCTTCCGGAATGGTCAGAACCATTTCCACAAAACCAGCGTACTTCCCTTCCCGGTACCAGGGACTCTGATAAACAAGGCGATGGCTCCCTTTCTTTTCGATGGTGTAGACATTCGATTTCCGCTTTTCCATCAGCCCTTTCAGTTTTTCCCGGGCAGGCTTCGGATGACAATCCATCAAATTGGTGCCTATCAGTTTTTCTCCTCCCTGGCTTTGAAAACTCTTGATGGCCTTTTCGTTCATTTCCAGGATGATCCCTTCCGGATCACAAACCGTAATCGCCCCCGGGAATTCCTTTATCCAAGTTTGTTCCGTCATAACTTTTTCATAATCCTTTCTGGTTTAGAAAACCCTTCGCATAAAATATGAAAAAGGAGTCAAGGGGTTGAGGGATCAAGGATTCAAGTGAACGGCATTGGATTTTTACGGACCTTAAACCTTGAACCCTGAACCTTAAACCGCATTTTCTTATTAATGATTACGGCACCAGGGCCACAACCCTGGCCGGTCCGGCACTCCCTCCCTTGATCTTCAACGGAAAACAGGAAACCTTGAACCCATAGGCGGGCAGGCCACCCAGGTTGACTAATCGTTCGATCTGGGCATAGGGTAAATCGGCCTGATGGGCCGCCCAGAATATGCCCGGCTTTCCGCTGCTCAAGGCTTCTTTCGCCTCCCGGTCCAGGGGCACGTCCCAGCCCCAGGCGTCAATCCCCATGACCCGGACGCCTTGATCATACAGCCATTTCGTGGCTTCCCGCCGTGACACCGCAACCCCTAAACATGTAGTCGGATTGCCCGTAGAAGACATCCCGTCCGGTGCGTATCAAAACGATGTCTAAGGGTTTTAATCGATATTCGATGCGCTTGAGTTCCTGTTGCACATCCTCCGGACTGACTCCGTCCCCATCGGCCTTGCGGGTCATGTCTAAGACCACGCCGTCACTGTAAAACCATTCCAGTGGGAGTTCCTCGATGGTCACGGCCCTTTCCCCCTGAATCCGGCTGTTGTAATGCCAGGGGGCATCCACATGGGTGGTGCTGTGGGTGCTCATATTCATGATGGTTTCCGTGGCCCAGCCTTCCCCGTTACGAAGGAGAGAGGCCGGGACCTTGAGTATGGCCTCCACCCCGGCCGCCCCCTCGGCATGGGAATGATAAACAATGTCGGTGCGCAAAAACTCCGGGACCCCTTCCGGACTCGGCTCGATCAGGGCCGACAAATCAATCAACTTCATACGCCGTCCTCCTTTTGATTCGAATATTGTTTAGCCAAAGAGTTTTGAAATTTCGGTCTATGCAAGGCTTGTTTAACCCAAGGATAGGGTTCAAGGATTCCAGGATTTAAGGATTCAAGGGGTACATACTTTCATGCCTTTCACTTGAATCCTTGACCCCTCGACCCCTTGAATCCTTATTCATGCTCCTTGTCGCCCTTGAAGGAGCATGAAGACTTGGTGCTTACATCATCCAGTGAGGTCTTTCGGCCATCCATCGTCGAATCGTCGGAAGCAGCCAGTCTTCCAATCCTTTGGCCAGGTAAAAAGTAGGCCGAAGCAGATCGGTGTCTTCCTGAATCATCCCTTCTTGAAGGGCGACCCCGGCCAAGGCTGTTTCCGGATAAATGCGGATGCCGGCGGTTATCTTGAGGGCCTCAAGCGGCAGGGAGTCGGCATAAGCCAGACTTTCTTCCACTGTGTCCCTGGTTTCCCCGGGCCCGCCCAACAAGAGAAAACCCATCCTTCTGATACTCTGTTCTCCCAAAATTTCCACGGTCCGGCGCACTTCCCTGAGGGAAAAATGTTTATTCAAGGAATGGAGCATGCCTTCGGAACCGCTTTCAAAACCGATGCTGACCTCCAGACAACCCGATTCGGCCATAAGTTCGGCTAATTCCGTATCAACTCTTCCGGGGTAGAGGATGCACCTCCAGCGGGGTTTTTGCTTAAGGCCCTTCAAGGCACGACATAAGGCTTTGGCATACTCCGGCGGAAGATTAAAGATATTGTCGGTGAAATAAAACTGCTCAACCCCGGCTTCCATCTGGTTTCTCATGGTTTCGGCCACCGCCTCCGGTGAACGCTTTCGGATCCTTCTCCCTTCGATGGCCGCCGTGGAACAGTAAATACAATCCATAGGGCAGCCCCGCTTGGCCTGCACTGTCATCCAGTATGTTTTGAGGTTCCGGCCCGATCGGAACCAGGAAAAAACATCCGGCCAGGGCAAGGCATCCAGTCGGGACACATAGACCCTTTGGCCCTGGAGTCCTTTGCCCCGCAGATAAAGTCCGGGCAATCCGGCCAGGGGTTCTTTTTGGCGGAGCCGTTCCAGCAGAAGGAGGAAGGTGCCTTCCCCTTCTCCTTGAATCCCCATATCGGCCTCGAGGGTGTCGAGAACCCGTTCCGGAAAGATGCTGTAACCGGCCCCGCCGAGAACGATAGGTCCCGGAAAGAGCCGGCGACACAAGACAACGATTTCTTTGGTCTGATCCAGAAGAAACCGTCCCTGGTCCATCTTCTGGTCGTCGATGTTCCGGACCGACAGCCCGATCACTTCCGGGGCGAAGGACTGAACGGCCCTGCGGACGGATTCCAGGGGATTCTCTTCTTCCATCAGGTCCAGGAGCCTAACTGCATGCCCGGCTTTCTTGGTGGCCGCTGCTACACAAGCCAACCCCAGAGGCAGGGTACGCATGTTGATCTCTTCCCGATTGGCGGAAATTAAAAGAACCCGCATGGCCTCTTTACTTTTTGCCGGTGTCCTTCTCTGGCCCACAAAAAATCCTTCTTTTCATCAGGCTGGTCCTTTCAGGAACGGCAAAGGTTCCTTCTGCTCAAGGAGGTCCTGGAGAAACCGGACATGACGGTTTTCTTCCTCTATGATCTGTTCGAGCTGTTCCAGGACCTTTTCGTCTTCAACAAAGGCGCTGAGCATTTCATAAAAAAGGACGGTATCTTTTTCAAATTCCAGAGACAGGGTAAGCAGATTGTTAAGGTCTTCCATTTTGGAGAAATCGGCCCCGTCGATGGAGAAGGCCTGTTCTCCCAGGACACCCTGCAGAACAGTCTTGCCCATTTCTTCCAGCCTGGGATCTTCCGAAGAAGAGTCCACTGTTTCCCTGAACCGGCGGAACCAGTTTTCATGCCGGGCCTCTTCATCGGCCAGCCAGCCTAACATGGAAGCCAAGGCCGGTTCGGAAACCTGATCCCGGCCCTTTCGATAGGCTTTCTGTCCGTTTATCTCGATACGGACCGCAAGATCGAAAATATCATTCAAAGTAAACATTTATAGACTTTGTTTAATTATTCCAAATAGACTGCCCCGATATCGAAGGCTTGTTCCGGTGTTCCAAACCACTGGCCATTCGGGAAGACGCATGGTTCATATCGCTCATGGCTGTAAATATAGAAAGCGACACTCCAATGGTCGAGGTCAAAGTGTCTTAAACGACAAAGATGGGTGGGGGTGTTCCGGAGTCGGTTGATAAATTCTTCACGGGTCTCACCAAAGGCCGCTGTGGGATGTTTTTTCCCCACATGCGGCTCTTGATAGGCGTCGATGTAACAGAAAGGACCCTTGAATTTGACCTCAATTCGGCTGTACTTTCCTTTATAATTTTTTTCGGCATGGGCCAGAATACGTTTCCTCACCGCCTCTTGGAGAGCCGGTGAAATTTTTCTGCCGCCGGCATGGGGGTCGAACATCCAGACTTTTCTCATTGAATTGTCTTCCTTACACTTCGATTATTAGTGGGGTCCCGTTGAAAATGGTATGTTCGAGGAGTTCCACGTTGCTCCAAAAAAAAATTAGAATTCAACGGGGTCTGCCGAATTAGCGACTTGAACAATAGCATCAAGTTTTTCTCTTATTTCATGGTCAATCTTTTCCACTGGTACCAGATAAGCCAATTCATTAAAATTTTTCTTGGTCATTATGTTATATAGGGTAAGTTTTTTAAAATAAATTTTAAACAACGGTTCAAGGAAATCATCGCTGACTTTTGTATTGAAATCCCAGGGGGAACCCTTTCCGTATATATCCATCCCTTTTTGTACCTCATCAATGGATTCTTCCATAGCGATCTTCCTCCGGCCTGATTCGGCCTGGGCGAATAGAGGCCCGGTAGTATTGTCCTTAACAACCGAAGCTTTGGCATACTCATATAATACTTCAGGATAACATAAATAATTTTCAATCTCTCGGCGTTTCCATTGCAGGCAGGTAATTCCTGAGATATCCGGAATGGTCTGCTCAAGCCGATCAAAAATGGCTATCCCCAAGAGTTTTGAATAGGCTTCACGAAGGCCATGAAAATGTTTTAATACTTCATTGGGCTGATTTCTAACATAATGGATGAAGGGCCTTTCAAGAACCTGCGTGGCTTCTTTATAATTCAATTTTTCAGCAAACACGCGGAGGATGGCCAAATCAGTTGATCCCTCCAGGTAAAGGACCCAACCGGTTTGTTCTGCTTGATAGTAATCCTCAAATCCAATATCCCGCAAGGCTTTTAAAACTTGACATCCCCGGTCATTAATTTGATGAGGATTGCCTACAAAAGCGATTACTACATCTCGTTCTGCCGCTTCGTTCAGCCAAACCTCCGAATGGCTGGCAGCGATTACCTGGTTTCCATTTTCACGGGACACATCAACCAACAATTGATAAATATTTCTCTGTCGTAAAATTTCTAAATGGGCATCTGGTTCATCTAAGAGTAAAACAGCTCCTTGATTGGCATACATATAAGAGAGCAGGAGGAGTGTTTGTTGAAGTCCTCTTCCTGAAGAGGATAGATCGAACTGGATATTTTTTTCCTTATAATTCATTATGATTTCGCCACGTTCGGCAATATACTGAGGACGTTCCAATTTCGCCCCAAAGAGGGAATCAATTTGACCAACCAATCTTTCCCAAAGATCGTTTTTTTGTTCGTAAATTTTATAACATAAGTTACGGAGGACTTCGGCTGTTCTTCCCTCTCCCACACGAACATTGATCGCCCCATCATCCAACCGAATTTCGTTTGCGGATAGGCCTGACATAGGTGGTAAAAAGGCTACATGGACCTTTTCGGCTTGATCTGGAATCTCCATTCGACCCGCATCCTTTTCGTCGGAAAGGCGAAGAGGACGGCAATAAAAAGATTCTTCATTGGCATAATCAAATTCTAACCCACATTGCCATTCCTTATCTTCGGTTATCCCTTCGACAATTATCTCTATGCGGATATTTTTAGTGTCGGGCCTCCCATTGATTTTGCGAACATCTCTAACATGAAGATCACGCCAGAGTAAATCAGCCCCGGGTATTGGAATGGCGACTAAATCTTTTCTATTAACGGTAACTCCCGGGCGTTTCTCCGGAGCCGTTTTGCCCTTACGTTTTTCATTCCATCGTTTAAGTCCTATTTCCCATAATGCCAAGGCTTGAAGCGCCGAGGTTTTTCCCGAGTTATTCGGGCCAATAAACACCACCGGGTTTCCCAGTTCGATTTCTACTTGGCCGAATTTCTTAAAATTGCGAATAATGAGTTTGGTCAACATCTTTTTTCTACCTTCTTTGAATATTGATTATCCCTCAACCACCCCAACTCCTTCCCCAGCATCTGCGGGTCCTTGCAGACATGGAAATCCCATTGTCCCAATTGGCCCCAATTATTCACCGCCTTAATCCATCTTCTGGCAGCCTGATGTTTGGCTCGGTCCTGATTCATCCACATAGACCACAAAAGTTGGGGAGGGCATTATCTAAACCTTATCAATTTGTTGAGAATTTACATCCTGATTAATCATTGCTTTCCTCCAACCCATCCTGCCTCATGCGATACTTGATGTCGTAGTTGAGGATAAAGTCCAATTCTTCGTCCGTGAAGCCCAAGTGTTTGGCCAGAAGGTTGTCGATTTTACAAATCATGATTTACTTGGTTTGGGCATTTTTTCTTGGTATTCTGCCGTCAGAACACAATTTTCAACCTAATTAACCGTCAAGGTGATCAATCGTTTTAAATCATCTATATCTTGGGACTCCCATTTCCTCAAATAATGGGTCTCATCATTCCCGAGCCAGATTGCCCTTTCCGCACAAGATTTTAGATTGGGATCTGTTATGCGGCTTTGGATTAAACCTTGGAGATTTGTAGCTGTTATGGAAGATTCATTGGAGGGATCAATAGAAATCAAGTAATCTTTGATCAAAAATTCTAAGGCTTTTCTGTAGCCCGGGCCGGCAACGTTAGTCAATTTACGGGCTTCGGCAGCAGAGGCCTCATTAAATATCTCACAGAAAGATGGTGATATTTTCCGGAGTGATTCCGAAAATTCCTTTTTTTCAAACCAATAAGGAGACAAACTTTGTAATTTAAACCTCTCATCCTCCCTAAGGGGACGAAGTTCAATATACTTTATATAATCGGCTATAAAAAGTTGCTGGCATTCCCGACGTGGGCACCTAAATATAGCCTGGACAAAATTAGTTTGGGATGATGGGTATTCATTATCACGAATAAACCCGAAATGATAAATTGGTTCAATCCCTTTATGGCAACAGGGGCAGGTATCAGGAAGAGTTTTGACTGTTATAGAATATTGTTTATTTTTTGAATCCTTAATTTCTAGATTAAAATCTTTCATAACCTTCCTTCGAATCAAAGTAAGTACGATTAAATCAAGCCCTCTTCCTGAAAACTAAAATACCCTTTCTTGGCCACGATGATATGATCCAGAATTTTAATGCCCAGAATTTTACCGGCCTCGGTTAGCTGGTTATGAATCTTTAAGTCGCTGTCGCTTGGATTTAGCTCTCCAGAAGGGTGATTGTGGGCAAAGATAACAGCGGCCGCCCGGTCGGTGATCACATCGGCAAAGACTTCTCTGGGATGAACCTGACTTTTATTGACTAAGCCCACTGTTACGATTCGTTTTTCAATAACCTCATTGGCCCCATTCAAGGAAAGGCAGACAAAATATTCCTGCTGTTTATTGGCAATATCTCCAAGTAAAGGTAAGGCCTCTTTAGCTTCTGTAATTTTAATAGCATCCTTTACCAAATATCTTCGGGCCAGTTCAAACCCGGCCAGGATTTGAGAGGCTTTGGCAGGCCCGATTCCTTCAATCCCTGATAAAATTTCAAAGGATATCTTCCCCTTGCTGTCCTGGATTAATCTGGCCAGTTTAGAAGCCAGGGACATTACATCCAGTTTTTGGGTTCCACTTCCTAAAATCAGGGCAATCAACTCCGGATCAGACAGGGCGGAAGGCCCCTTTGCCATTAGCTTTTCCCTGGGCCGACTGAATTCCGGCAGGTCTTTAATCCGTTTCATCCCAGAAGCCCTTTTATCCCTTCTTCAATTTCTTTTTGAGACTGTTGAATTATGGCAATGAGTTCAGAGGTGGTTCGTTTGTCCGAGGAATCCGGTGCATTGGCATTGACGGCCTTTAAATCATATTTTTTCTTTTTGATATCCTCAAGAGTTTCATACCAGCTTCGTTCGCTGATCCTACCCGGGTCATCCGGATCAAGGGCCAGACGAGTAAAAAAGTCATTAAAGTCATTAGAGGTTAATGGATTCCCCTTATTGACCTTCCGGGTTTTGAAATCATCGGTTAAAGTCATGTCATAGTACCAGACCCGTTCCGTGGGTTTCCCTTTGGTGAAAAAAAGCAGATCGGTTTTGGACCCGGACCCGGCATTAACAAACACACCCTGGGGGAGGCTGATAACACACCAGAGGTTACAATCGTTTAACAATTTCCTTTTGGTTTGCTGATAAGCAGCGGTCTTGGTATGAAACATCACTCCCTCATCAATGACCATGCCGCAGGTCCCGTCCTCTGCCAGGGAATCTATAATATGTTGAAGGAATAAGATCTGGGCCTTGCCGCTCTTATAAGAAAATTGAGCCTGGGCATCTTTGCCTTCCTTACTGCCAAAGGGAGGATTGGTCAGGATATAATCAAACTGAGCCTGGGCTCCTGCAAAAAGGTCCCCGTAAGTCACCACGCCGGTCAGGGTATTCCCGTGCCAGATTCGAGGCAGCTCGATCTCATAAAGAACCATATTGGCCAGACAGATCGGAAGGGCTTCCCCGGCATCCTCCCTTCCCCAAAAGGTTTCGGTCCTCAAACCGGCAATCTGAGTGGGAGAAGGATGCTCATTCATCATGAATTTGTAAGCCTCGATCAGAAATCCTCCGGTCCCGCAACAGGGGTCATAAACGGTTTTGCCTATTTCCGGCCTGACACAGTTTACTACCACCCGGATAACCTCACGAGGCGTGAAGAATTGGCCTCCGTCGTTTTTCTTTTCTCCCAAGCTGGGTAATAGACCTTCAAAGGCCTGGGAGATAGGGAACATATGCTGGTCGCTGATATTAGCTTCGGTCAATTGGTGAACTTTATCCAGGGCGTTTTGGAGGTTGGTTTCACTGGCCAGGATGGTTTTTTCTTTGTTACGGAAAATTTCCGAGATCACCTTCTGCTTATTATTCGCTCCGGGCTTTTCTCCCAAGGTTTTCATGTAAGGGAAAAGATCCTCGTTGACAAATGCCAAAAAGGCCCCCATGGGTTGGTCCAGCTCGTAGCGTTTCCATCCCCAAAACCTTTTGCTTATGATTTCTTCTTTGGGAATTTTATGATCGAAGGGAGCGGCCCAATCGCGCCAGCGATAAGGGGCAGCAAGCGTTTCCTCAAAAGGAGTGCCTAAGGCCCTGGACTTTTGTTCTTCTTTATCTTCCATGATATCCAGATAGCGCAAAAAAAACATCCAGGTCAGTTCCGGCACATAAAGCCTGGCGCCCTTGGCCTTATCCCGCCGCAGAATATCGCAGATGGATTTGACCGCCTTGCTCATGGCGGCTTGACTATTTATGGTTTTTCCGTTTCCGGAATTTTTTTTATTTTTTGCCATTTTTTTATTTCTCAAAACCAAAAACCTCTCTCAAGATTGCCCCTGGTAAGACCTCAATAGCTTCCCATTGTTTTCTTGCGGCCTCCCTCAGTTTTTCCACATCCTTCATTTTTTGTTCTAAATCGCCAGCAATGATAACTTGTTCATCAAGAGTGGGAGGAATTGGTATTAAAATATCTGATAACATGGTTGCATTAAAACCGGCTAATGTTCCTCCACGTGCATCTCGGTTTATATAATTCCAATACATTGGGCTTTGAAAGAAACCATAAAGAAATTCCGGTTTAACCAGACCCCTGTTACATTGAACCCGGATAAGATAAGATGCAAAAAGAGAAAAGGGAGGGTTTTTTATTAAAAAGCTTTTACCGGTAGTTGCTCCTGTCCTAACAAAAACTATATCACCACCTTCCAACATATATTGTTCTTTTTCTTTCTCAGTACATTCACAAAATGGAACAGTATCCCAATTAACCTTTCCATTTTGAATATCCGTAATCCTTAGCAGCTTTGGACCAATATTATTGGATGAAGATTCTTTTGAGAAACCATATTGAATTTTTTTAGATATTTTCTTTAACCTTTCCCAGCTCCATCCTTCAGGTAATTTTTTCTTATTCATGAAAGCAGCCTCATCTTAGTTTCCTGGATCAATTCCTGAGGTGGGATGGAAAGCCCGGTTAAGGTGTCAAATCCTCCTCTGCTTACAATCTCATCCTCATCAAAGAGGGTGGTTGTCTCTAGTTCTTCGATACCCCCTTTTTCAAACTGCCTGGCGATGGAGGTCACAACATTGCCGGTCCTTTCTGGAAATTCCCGTAGCCATTTTTTGTTTTTATAGGAAAAGGCGGCCACCCTTTCGCTGCGAGATTTAGGAGGCGAGCCATACCCCAGTTCGGCCAGGACATCAAATAGGTCACACTCCTGTTGCTCTTCCAATTCCCTGATTAAACGAACGGCCCCTTCCCCCCCAGGGAGAAGACTAAGAAGTTTGGACCGTTTTTCCGGTGTTATCCAGGTGGTCTTCAAGGCTTCCAGACTCGGAGCTTCATCCACCAGACGTTCTGCCAGCCGCTGCTTGTATTCCTCAACCGGCACCAGCACTTCTTTGCCGTTTTCTTCGCAAAGGATGGAACGTCCATCCCCTTCAATCTGAATCGTAAATTGTTGCTCGGCTATTCGGATGATCTTCCTTTTAGGACGATCTTTTCCATAGGGAGGATCGGGCGATTCTATCCCCTCGGGAAAATCCTCATCTGGATGGGATGGTCGATTACGGCTGATAAATTCTTCTCCAAAGAGGCGGGTGGCATTGGTATAGTCATACAGCCTGAACATAGGCTTGGAACCTCGTGGTTCGCCGGTTCGAGTTCCCCTGCCCGTCATCTGATAAAAGCTGATCGGTGATTCCAAGTAACGGAAAAAGACTACATTGTCCAGGTTGGGTATATCCACCCCCGTGGAAAGCAATTCCACCGTCGCAGCTAGAAAATGGGAATTTTTAGAGCCTCGAAAATCCGGAATCAGCTTGTCGGCCGAGGGCCTTAGATCAGGATTGCCGGTGCATTGAAAGGCATAAAATTCTTTGGGAGGGCGAATCTGTTCACGACACCATTTCTCATAAATATTGTTTAAGGCAATCATTATCTGATTGGCATGTGAATCTCTGGCACAAAAGATGATGGTTTTTTGGTGAGGACCGCCGGTATCCAGGAAATGCTGAAACAAGTCTTCACACATGGCCTTTACCCGGTCATCCAGCATCAGTTTGACTTCATAATCATTGGCCTTATACTGGTCTTCGATATCCTCCGGATTAATCTTTCCCCCAGTATAAGGATCAAAGGCCGACCGCTGTTCTATATCCTGACGGGTGATTTCTTTTTTGTCCAGATCCACCACCCTTCGGATCACCTCACGGGCGGCCAGATAGCCATCTTCCTGTCCGGAACCCATAGAATATTCATATACAGGTTCTCCAAAATATTTTAGATTGTGAGCTGTGATTTCCTCGTCTTTTATTCGCCCTTCATTCCCTTTTTTCCCACCGGTTATAATCCGCGGGGTGGCCGTTAGACCAATATGGACCGCTTCGGGGTTATCCTGTAGAATCACGCTCCAATTTCCCCAAGCACTACGATGGCACTCGTCAATGATGATATGGCTGAAAAAATTGGGAGGATAATTCTCTTTCCAGAATTTAGGTTCTTTATCTTCTTCGGTAATATTTAAGGTCTGATAGGTGGCTACCAATATCCTGGCATTTCGTTGGGGATCTTGGGTTGTGACGATCTGAACATTATCTCCAAAAATCCCATGAAGTTTGGCATTCCCCTGGGTTCGCAACTCGTCACGATCACAGAGGAACAATGCTCGTTTTAACTGACCCGCCTGGGCCAATTTATAGAGCAACTGGGTGGCGATAATGGTTTTTCCAGTTCCGGTAGCCAAAGAAAGCAAGACCCTCTTTTCTCCCCTGACCATTTTCTCCAAGGCTGCTCGGATAGCCGCATCCTGAAAATAGTAGCGGGCCGCATCTCCGCCCTTATAGGACATCAGCAAAGGCTTGGCCTGTTCCGAATCAAGAGAAAAATTTAATATTTTTTCATATCTTTTTTTGAGATCTTCCGGACTCGGAAACACCGAGAAGGGCAAGGCATCTCGAATAAGGCCGGTATCGTCGGCATATTCGGCAAAAAGGTGCCCGTTGGAGGAAAAGATAAAAGGTACATTGAATTTTTTCTTATAGTTTTTGGCCTGCTGAATTCCCAAAGAAGGCAATTTATCCTCCGCCTTAGCCTCCAGGAGAGCAATCGCCAAGGGAGGTTTCCCTTCCAGGACGGGCAGACAAAGCAAATAATCGGTCCGCCCTTTTCGCTTCCTGGGTTTCCCGTCAATAATATCAACCCCGCCCGGAGTCTTCTCTTCTCGGATCAGGACATCCGTCCAACCACTGTCAAACAAAGCCGGGTTGATCAGTTCAATCCTGGTCAGTCGTTCATCCCTAGACATAATGCAGGTCCTTTTAAACTTACTTAAAGATAGGCTGAAAAGAGGATATTGCCGCAAAAGCTCTGTTCAAACTGGGATAATATTTTACCGCCTCCCTGACCTGCCACTCCCTTTCGACAAATTCAATCAATTTTCCATTATAATCCGGTCCGATAAAAGCGGTGCTTCCGAGCGGGGAGACAATGGCTTCCCGTACTTCCCGTTTGCGAGATTTAGCGGCCAATTGCATCAAAAATTGTTTTGGATTTTCAATTTCATCTGGAATCGATGAAATTTGATTTTCTGAGATCCCGAGAAATCCAGCCAAGGCTTTGCGGTGGGCCAGCAGCCATGATTCAACTGCTCTGACTGCGATTCGAAAGATCAAATTGGCCTGTTTTGGAGATGTCAGCCATTCCCTCAAAAGTATAGGTGCACATTCCGATTGATCTAAATCTGTCAATACCAGAAAGGGGGTTCCTTTGGCGGCGTTGTTAAAACCCTCGATCTTTTTTCTTAAATAACCGAACCCTCGTCGCCGAAAACAGGATCCTATTTCAAACGACTTTCCCGACTGCTTTAAAAGCACCCTCAAAACCGCTTCGCTAAGGAGATCTTCAACAGCCAAATGGATAGGGATAACTTTATTCATTAAACAAGCTCAGTTGCCCGATCTGTTTCGGTTCTGTCAAGGGAATTGCGGCCTCGGCCACACTGAACCCTTTCTCCATTAATTCTTTGATTTCTCTAATAGAAGAAGCTACTTCCACTTTTGTCCCTTCCACATCCGGCCTAAGTAACAACACTTCTTCGGCTCCTATTCCTTTATCCAGAAGCAATTCGAAACTATGAGTGCTGATAAAAACCTGCCGCTTTTTCTTGCTTTGAATTCGCGAGATAATTCCCGGCAATTTACTGATAATGGCCGCATGGAGAGATAATTCCGGTTCCTCCAGAAGCAAAAGAGAATCTCCATCTAACAAAGACCAGAGGAGCCCGATCAATCTTAATGTCCCATCTGAAAATTCCTCTTCCCTTTGCTTTCCGGCTCTGGGCCTCCAATGCTCATAAAGAGCTTCTAAGTGAGGTGCCCCTCTTTCATCTTTGATGACATCAAGTTGGTTTAATTGCGGGACTGCCAATTGCAAGGCTTTCTCGATTTTCCCCAATCTCGCTTTTCTGGTTTTTTCATTGGTTTTAAATATCCTTTCCAGGAAGCTTCGACCGAAAGGATCTTCTTCCATAGCAGGTCCAGAAAACGCCTCCGGATGCCGAAGAAGCTGGGGGACTAAATGGAGGTAGTTTATTGTTTCAAAAAATTCGGCGACTTCCCTAAATTGAAAATTGGTATTAATCTGTTCCAGATGAGTCTGGGTTAATCGAAGTTTATCCTGAGTGTCTTCTAAAACCGGGCGGTCTAAAATCAATTCATTTCCCTTCCAAACTTTTTCGTGAGCCAGGTAGGGTTGACGGTAACCTCTGCTTTCCTGTTTTATCCCGATAGCATATTTCCACAATTTCTTCTCGCCGTTTGTTTCTGAAAGATGGACTTCTATTTCAATTTTTGGATCCTTCCGGGCGGCCAGACATCGGATTTTAGATATCCCGCCCCGATTACTAATCGCCTTTTGTAACCCACCTCCAGGCTTGGCAATGTCTCGAAGAAACCGAAAGGCATCCAGGAAATTAGATTTCCCCGATGCATTTGGACCGATCAGAAAGGCACGGTTCCCAAGGTGGACATCTAATGTTCGAAAATTTCGCCAATTTTTTAAAATGATCCGTGAAATGATCATTGGTCGACCTCCACAATTTTTACACTATCGATATCAATTTTATTGGCCAGAGTTTCTTTGCAAAACTCAGCATTGTCAGCAAGGTCAAGGATTTCCTGAAGGGCCGGGGGAAACTTTAGGTCGTTGTTATGGAATATGCGGGGCATTAGATAATTCCCTCTTCGATAAAACGAAAATGGCGGTGGGGTTCTTTAAGGGGGAGTTGATAACAGAGTTTTTGATAACGACCTGTTTCACCTATCAGGCTCCATGAAAGGGTTAAGGGGCAATGGAAATAATTCGGAGATTATCCCCTTTATATAATCGGTTCATTAGCAAAATTTATGGGAGCCCGTTTGCTGGGGCAGATCACCAAGTGTGTGATATAAAGCGATTTTAATCACCTCGTAACTACGAAAGCCATAGGCTTTTTTTGTGGTCAATTTCGCTTTGTTGTTAAAGCCCTCTACAGCACCTAATGCGATTCGATCTTTGACCCGGAACCAATTGAGCAAAAGCTCCCAGTGATTGCGTAACATCTTGGCCACTTTCTTCATCGGGTCGATTCGGGAGCGCGTCGTTCTTTGACACCATTCGTCCAGAAATCGACCAGCCCATTTCGGGGAGGTATAGCTCCAAAAGCGCTGCAGATCCTCCTTGAGGAGGTAGGCGCGAACCGTTTTCAGATTGCAGGATAACAGTTCCTTCAGCTTTACCGTTTGTTTGTCGGTTAAATTTTCTGGCCGTTTCAGTAAACACCAACGACTATTAGTCAGGACTGGCTGTTCTCCTTTCGCCTTAAGCTGCTTGGCTTCTTGGGCTCTTACTTTGTCGATGGCTTTACCCACTTGACTCATAATATGAAATCGGTCCAAGATATGAACCGCCTGACCTGCTAACTCGGCCACTATCCGCAGATAGGGTTTCCACATATCACTGCAGATGAAGCGAAGCCGGGCCGTGGCCTCGGGGCCAAAGTCTTCAAAGAAGGCCCGTAAGGTTTTCTGGGTCCGCTCCTGACCTATCCAGAGTAATCGTCGGCACCCGATATCGATTTGATAGACCATCGTCAGGTATTTAGGACCCTTTTTCCAGAAGATCTCATCAATGCCGATAGCCGTAACATTCTCAAGATCTCGATGGGCCAGTCCCCAGGCGACAGCCATCTTAACCGAGCGAAATACATTATCCCAGGTGGTCTGAAAGACCTCGGCCGTTTCTTTCCAACTCAGTCGCTTAGCCCAGCGAGCCAGGAACCAGGAAAAGGGGATGGTCATATGGTTCTTCCCTTGCGCCCAGGGAACCCGCTCTACCTTGACACCGCAACGAGGGCAATCGACCCGCCGGAGGCCGTAAAGGAAAAAAACAGCTATGCCCCAAAGAGGTACAAACTGAAACCATCGGACCGGCAAGGTGTCATAGCCGGGGCCTTTCTTCTCACAGCCCGAACAAATCGGGCGGCTGTTCTGACGAGGACGAATTTCAATCTCCAGGGTCATTTGAGTTCGTCTTCTCCTTAATCGAACTTGACCATATACAAAACCACTATGCTTTTGAACCTGATTAAGGATATATTTGATCTGCATCCCGTTTCTCCTCTGGCGATGGTTTGTTTTCGCACAACTTCCATCTTGCCAGATTTGAGAGCGGGATGCACTTTTATCTTAGTCTAACGTTAACCCCTTTTTATAGGGCCATTTATTACCCATAAATTTTGCTAAAGAACCATATAATCATGCGCCAGAAAGTCAAGTTAAATCATTAAATTAAAAACTTTGGATCATCTCCAAGAGGGTTGGCAATGATAGAGGGATCCAAGGGGCCAAGGATTAGAGAATCAAAAGTGAAAACCCATTCGCCGGATTAGGACAAAGAAGATAACACCTCGGCCGCCTGGTCCTGCACGTCGCCATCTTCGGCCATGACTTTTAATGTGCGGAGTTTGCTTAAAAAGGCTTGTTGTTCCCGGAGGGACCGCCCCGGGCAAGCAGCCGCCATCTTTTTTAACAGTCCCACAACGACCTCGGGATCTTCATAATCCAAAAAGAGAAACTGGGTCCCCCAATTATTGGGAAGACCGTATTCATCGAGGTATTGTTTGGCCAGGGCCTGAAATTTGCGGGTACCGAACTGTTCATGCAGGGTACTGACCACATTTTCGTGGTCGGCCGTCCCCTGTTTGCCCTGGAAATGCTTATTGGCCTCTTTCAGGGCCATCTTCCGGAGCCATTCGTCCTTGGCCTTGCCTTTCTTGCCCCGGGCCGGCAGTGGGCCATCGGACACGTGCCTGCTTCGGTCCTTGCGTTGATCGATCTCCCGCCAGGACGGTCGCTCCCGTTTCCGGTCTTCCTCATCTCGTTCGGACATAAAAAACCCCTCAAAAAGCAAGGTTCAAGGTGTAAGGTATAAGGTGTAGGGCTTAGGATTTTACCTTGAACCTTGAACCGTAAACCGTAAACCTTTATTGATCGTTTTTCAGCGAAGGCTGGCCGGTTGATTCCAGGACACTCCGCCACATATTCCCCTCAACATCCACCTGCTTTCTTTTGGCCCCGGCGACCCGGATGGGGATATGGACATATTCATTATTCCAGAGGCTGACCAGCATATTGGTTTTCCCGGCCATACCGGCATGAACGGCATGCTGACCCAAAAAGCCGCAAAAGATACGGTCGCTGGAATTGGCCGGCTGGCTGCGGATAATATAACTGGGATCGATATACTTGAGATTGATCTCCATATGGAGACAACTAAAATAGTGCCGGATCCGGTCGGCTAAAAAGGTCCCGATGTCTTTTAGTTTGATGTTGCCGGATGGATCTTTTTCTTCCGGGAGACCATCCAGATATTTTTGTCCCGCCCCTTCGGCGACGACGATGACCCCATGTCCTCTTTCCGCCAATCGTTTTTGCACGGCTGCCAATAACCCCTGGGGGCCTTCCAAATCAAAGTCCGACTCCGGAATCAAAACAAAATTGACCTCCCTGGAAGCCAGGGCCGCATGGGCGGCAATAAAGCCGGAATAGCGTCCCATGAGCTTGACCATCCCAATACCCTTGGGGGCCCCTACGGATTCCACATGGGCGCTTCGAATCACCTTGGCGGCGTCTTCGACGGCCGTTTCAAAACCGAAAGATTTGTCCACCAAAGAAATGTCATTGTCAATGGTCTTGGGAATGCCGATGACCGAGGTAATCAGTCCCCGTTTTTTTATTTCTTCGGCGATAAGGTCCGCCCCTCTCAAGGTGCCTTCTCCTCCGATGGTAAAGAGGATATTGATGTTGAGTTGCTGGAGGGTATCAACGATTTCTTCAACTTTATACTGGCCCCTCGACGAGGAAAGGATCGTTCCCCCCAATTCATGGATATAGGAGACCCTTTCAGGGGTCAGGTCGATGACCGGATGGCCGTATTGGGGAATAAATCCTTGATAGCCGTAAGGAATGCCGATGATATTTTTCACACCATAAATGAAATAAAGCTCCAAAACAATGGCCCGGATCACATCATTCTCCCCGGGGCATAACCCGCCGGCCGTCACGATGGCGCACTTGGTCTTTTTGGGAGAAAAAAAGATTTTCTGCCGGGGACCGGCCTTTTCAAAGGTGAGAGGGGGCGCTCCTTTGTGGAGACATTCGAGACAGTGTTTTTCAGAAATATCGATCAGGACCCGGTCCCGGTCATCGACGAAATTGTTAGAAGGAGAAGGACAAGCTAATGAATCTTGAATAGGGTGGCCGTGAACGGGGGAGTCGATTTTGGGAATCCCGATCTGCTCGATGGCGATATTTTCTTTGGTTAGTTGCGGCAAATTATGCAAAATTCGCTCACTCCTTTTTTTATCTGAATTTAAATTCTCCTTTACCTAACAGGTCATGAAGATGCAAAATACCCACCACCCGCCGCTCGGGGTCGACGATCGGCAGGACAGTAATCAGGTACTGCTCCATCATCTCCAGGGCCTCTGAGGCCTGGATCTCAGGGGATATGGATTTCGGGTTGGGGGTCATGACCTGTCCGGTCAGGGTTTTCCCGAAAGAGGTCTTTCGTTTGATAATCCTCCTCAAGTCTCCGTCGGTGATGATGCCGGCCAGGGTATGCCCTTCTCCCTCCACCACCAGGGTAGCCCCCAAGTCCTTAACATCCATCTCCTGGATGGCCTCGAATAAGGTCTGCTGGGGAAAGACCATCGGGACCTGCTCGCCGGTGAGCATGACCTCTTTGACCTTGACGGACAGCCTTTCCCCAAGGCTGCCTCCGGGGTGAAACCGTTTAAAGTCCTGATGGTTGAACTGACGCCGTTTGATTAAGGCCACGGCCAAAGCATCCCCCATGGCCAAGGCCGCCGTGGTACTGGTCGTCGGCACCACTCCCAAAGGACAGGCCTCCTTCTCCACACCCACATCGATCACCAGGTCGCTCTGCCTGGCCAGGGTGGATTCGCAGTTTCCGGTAAAGGTAATCAGCTTGGTCCCGATGCGCTTGAGACTGGGTAAAATAATGGTCAGCTCGCCGGTCTCCCCGCTATTGGAAATAACCAGGACAATATCCTTGGAAGTGACCATGCCTAAATCCCCATGCATGGCCTCCACCGGATGCAGAAACAGGGAAGGGGTGCCGGTGCTGTTTAGAGTGGCCACGATCTTCCGGGCCACGATACCCGACTTACCGATGCCGGTGAGGATCACCCGGCCTTTAAGCTGGTAGACGGCTTCCACGGCCTTTTCAAATTCCGGTCCCAATTTAGGGATCAGGTCCAAGATCCCCTGGGCCTCGACCCTTAAGACTTCCCTGGCTTCATCGAGAAGCATGACCCACCACTATCTTTCCAAGCAGTACTTGGTAAAGGCCGTATCGGGCTGCACCGGATAGCGGCCGCTAAAACAAGCCAGACAAAAGTTGGACTCCGGCAAACCGGTAGCCTCCACCATACCTTCCATGCTCAGATAGCCTAAACTATCCAATCCTAAAAACTTCTGGATCTCCTCGACCGAATGGTGGCAGGCGATCAATTCCCCTTTGGTGGAAAAATCAATCCCGTAAAAACAAGGATGCTGGTGCGGAGGACAACTGACCAACATATGGACTTCCCTGGCCCCGGCCGAGCGGACGGCCTGGACCCGGGTCCGGCTGGTTGTCCCCCGGATGATGGAGTCTTCGATAATGACCACCCGTTTTCCTTTAAGCACCGAGCGGACCGGATTGAGTTTCACCCGGACTCCGAAATCCCGCATGCTCTGGGAGGGTTGAATAAAGGTGCGTCCCACATAATGGTTACGGATGACCCCCATTTCAAAAGGAATCCCGGAGGCCTCGGCAAAACCCAGGGCGGCATAATTCCCGGAATCCGGGAAAGGCATGGCCAGGTCTCCCTGGGGTTGAAATTCCTTGGCCAGCATCTGACCTAATCGTTTCCGGACCTGATAGACGTTTTTTCCGAAGATATAACTGTCCGGCCGGGCGAAATAGATAAACTCAAAAATGCAAAAGGCGCTTGGGGTCTTGGAGGCCGGTTTTATGGACCGGAGGCCGTTGGCATTGATAAAAATAATTTCTCCCGGTTCGATATCCCGCACATATTGGGCCTCAATCAAATCCAGGGCGCAGGTTTCGGAAGCCAGGACGTAAGCCCCGTTTAATTTCCCCAGGCAAAGAGGACGGAATCCTTGGGGGTCCCGGGCCCCGATCAGTTGATCCTGGGTCAAGAGGAGCATGGAATAGGCCCCTTCAACTTTGGCTAAGGCTTGAACCAGGGCCGGTTCAAAACCCTGTTCCAGGCCGTGGGCAATCAGATGGATAAAGATCTCGCTATCCATGGTGGACTGAAAGATCGCTCCTTTCTTTTCCAAGTCCTGACGCAACACATGGGCATTGGTCAGATTCCCGTTGTGGGCGATAGCCAGGGCCATACCGGCATGGGAGACCAAGAAGGGCTGGGCGTTTTTCAACATGGAGGACCCGGTAGTAGAATAACGGACATGCCCGACGGCCAGGTTTCCATGAAGGGCGGCCAGGATCTGTTCATTAAAAACATCGGCCACTAAGCCCATGCCTTTTTGTTCCCGGACCTGGGAACCGTCGGAGATAACGATGCCGGCGCTCTCTTCCCCCCGGTGCTGCAGGGCATAGAGACCGAAATAAGTCAGTTTAGCCGCGTCCGGATGACCGTAAATTCCGAAAATGCCGCATTCTTCCTTTAAATCCTGATCCTCGTAAAAAGTGTACATGATGCTTTTTCACCGGTTGAGTTAAAAGGGTTTAAGGATTCATGGGTTCGAGGATTCGAGGATTTGTTTCGGTTCCAAGTCTTTTCACTTGACCCCTCAAATCCCTGATCCCTTGAACCCTTCTTTTCTATTTCAGGTCCTGATGATACTCCTGAATGGTCCGGACCGAAACCTTTTTCTGCTGCATGGCCTCGATGGCCTCGGCCGTGGCCCTGGCCCCGGCAACGGTGGTGGTATAGGGTATCCGATGGACCAGGGCGGTTTGCCGGATGGAGTATGACTCGGAAACGCTCTTGGAACCGATGGTGGTGTTGATGACCAATTGAATCTCCCCGTTTTTCATCCGGTCCACCACATGGGGCCGGCCTTCCCGAACCTTGTTGACCATCTGATTGGGTATGCCGGTCTGATCGAAAAATCGTGAGGTGCCGGAGGTGGCCATGATCTTAAAGCCCAAATTATATAATTTTTGGGCTGTGGATAAAATCATTTTTTTATCCTGATCTTTGATGCTGATAAAGACCGTGCCGGAAAGGGGCAAATTACTCCCGGCCCCTAATTGCGATTTGGCGAAGGCCAGGCCGAAACTCTGATCGATGCCCATGACCTCGCCGGTGGATTTCATCTCCGGACCGAGTAGGGTATCCACACCTGGGAAACGCAGGAAGGGGAAAACCGATTCCTTGACCGAGATATGGGCCGGGACAATTTCACGGGTGAGTCCCTGAGACTGAAGACTTAGGCCCAACATGACCCGGGTGGCCACCTTGGCCCAGGGAACGCCCGTGGCCTTACTGACAAAAGGGATCGTTCTGGAGGCCCGGGGATTGACTTCCAGGACATAAAGGATGTTGTCTTTAATGGCGTACTGGATATTCATCAGACCTTGTACGCCCAACTCCCGGGCCAGGGCATAGGTGTTGGACTTGATCCGTTCGATCTGGTCCGGCTTGAGGGTATAGGGGGGCAGGACGCAGGCGCTGTCGCCGGAATGGATCCCCGCTTCTTCGATGTGCTCCATAATCCCGCAGATCAAGGTCTTTTGCCCGTCGGACACCGCGTCCACATCGATTTCAATGGCCTCTTCCAGGAATTTATCGATCAGGATGGGATGGCCCGGGGAGACCAGAACGGCCTTGGCCATAAAGCTTTCCAGGGCCGCCGGCTCAAAAACGATCTCCATGGCCCGGCCGCCCAAAACATAAGAAGGACGGACGACCACCGGGTAGCCGATGGTTTCGGCGACCTTAAGGGCCTCCGGGACGGTGAAGGCTGTCCCGTTTTCCGGCTGGATCAAACCCAACTTTTTTAATAACACCTTAAACCGTTCCCGGTCTTCTGCCCGGTCGATACTGTCCGGAGAAGTACCGATGATCGGGGCCCCTGCGGCCTGAAGACCTACGGCCAGGTTCAAAGGCGTTTGGCCGCCGAACTGGACGATGACCCCCTTGGGTTTTTCCCGGTCGATGATATGAGTGACGTCTTCATGGGTTAAGGGCTCGAAATAGAGTTTGTCGGAGATATCATAATCCGTGCTGACCGTTTCCGGATTGCTGTTGACCATGATGCTGGTATATCCTTCTTCCTTGGCCGTCAGAGAGGCATGGACGCAGCAATAATCAAATTCTATCCCCTGCCCGATACGGTTCGGGCCGCCGCCTAAAATCATCACCGGGTCTTTTTCAGAAGGCCGGAATTCATCTTCCAAATCATAGGTCGAATAGTAATAGGGGGTAAAGGCCTCAAATTCAGCGGCACAGGTATCAACTAACTTATAGACCGGAAGCATGTTGAGCGACTGTCTCAGCCGGGCTATTTCCGAAGGAGCCGCCTTGAGCAGATGGCCTAACTGGACATCGGAAAAGCCGTACTCCTTGGCCTGATGAAGCAGGTCCGGCTGAAGCGTTTTCAAGCTTTGCCCGGCCAGGATTTTTTCCATTTGTACAATCTGATTAAGGTTGTGGAGGAACCAGGGATCGATCCGGGTCAACTCATAAATTTCTTCAATCGACAGATCGGCCTCCAAAGCGGTCTTGAGATAAAAAATCCGCTGGGAATTGGTCTGGCGGAGTTTTTTCCGGATCTCATCCAGGGGGACATGGCCAAGATCCTTCCCATCGGCCCCAAAGCCAAACCGGCCGATCTCCAATGAGCGGATCCCTTTCTGCAGGGCCTCTTTAAAAGTCCTTCCGATGGCCATGGCCTCTCCCACGGACTTCATCGAAGTAGTCAGATAATCTTCGGCCCCGGGAAATTTCTCAAAAGTCCAGCGGGGGATCTTGACCACGCAGTAATCGATGGTCGGCTCAAAAGCGGCCATGGTCTCTTTGGTGATGTCATTGGGGATTTCGTCCAGGGTATAGCCCACGGCCAATTTGGCGGCGATTTTGGCGATGGGAAATCCCGTGGCCTTGGAGGCCAGGGCCGAGGAGCGGGAGACCCGGGGATTCATTTCAATGACCACCATCTCGCCGGTGTCGGGATGGACGGCAAACTGGATATTCGATCCGCCGGTCTCCACCCCGATCTCGCGGATGATGGCCAGGGAGGCATCCCGCATGGTCTGATACTCTTTATCCGTCAGGGTCTGGGCCGGGGCCACGGTAATGGAATCTCCGGTATGGACCCCCATGGGGTCGAAGTTTTCAATGGAACAGATGATGACCACATTATCCTTGAAGTCCCGCATGACCTCCAGTTCATACTCTTTCCAACCTAAGACCGATTCTTCCAGCATGACCTGGTGGATCATGCTGGCTTCCAACCCGGCGCTGACCAAAAGTTCGAATTCTTCCCGATTATAGGCCACCCCGCCGCCGGTGCCCCCAAGGGTAAAACTGGGCCTGATGATAATGGGATAGCCGATCTTTTCGGCCGATTCCCTGGCTTGTTCCAGACTGGTGACGATCACACTTTCCGGGACTCTAAGGCCGATCTTCCACATGGCCCGGCGAAACTCATCGCGGTCCTCGGCTTTTTTGATCACCGGAAGAGAGGCCCCGATCATCTCCACCCCGAAAGCATCCAAAACCCCCATCTCGGCCACGGCCACGGCGGTGTTGAGACCGGTTTGGCCGCCCAGGGTGGGGAGCAAGGCCTGAGGCCGTTCCCGCTCGATGATCTTGGCCACGATCTCCGGGGTGACCGGTTCGATATAGGTGCGATGGGCCATCTCCGGGTCGGTCATGATGGTCGCCGGGTTGCTGTTGACTAAGACGATTTCAAACCCTTCTTCCCGCAGGGCCTTGCAGGCCTGGGTGCCGGAATAATCGAATTCGCAGGCTTGACTGATGATGATCGGTCCTGAGCCGATGATTAGTATTTTGTTGAGATCGGTTCGCCTGGGCATGGCTTATCCTTTCCGGTTTCTTTCCATCAGGGAAAGGAAGTGGTCAAAAAGATAGGAGGCATCATGGGGACCGGGCGAGGCCTCGGGATGATATTGGACTGAAAAAACGGGCAAGCGTTTATGTTCCATCCCTTCCAGGGTCTGATCATTCAAGTTGATATGGGTCAATTCCACGTCGGGGTCCTTCATCGATTCCAGGTCCACGGAAAAGCCATGATTTTGAGAGGTGATCTCCACCCGGCCGGTCCTTAAATATTTCACCGGCTGGTTGGCCCCCCGGTGGCCGAATTTGAGTTTAGAAGTCGTTCCGCCCAAGGCCAGGCCCAGGATCTGATGGCCCAGACAGATGCCGAAGATGGGCAGTAAGCCTATGAGGTTTTGAATCGTTTGAATGATCCCCGGATCGGCGGCCGGATCTCCGGGGCCGTTGGAAAGGAGTAAACCGTCGGGGCTCCAGGCTAAGATTTCTCGGGCCGGGGTCTGGGCCGGCACTACCAGTACCTGACATCCTCTTTGCTCCAATGAGCGCAGGCTGTTGTATTTAACACCGTAGTCGAAAACCGCCACCTTATAGGCCGACCCATCGTTATTCCAAGGACGGTCCATTTGCCCCGAAGGGATCGGCCGGGGTTTTCCCTGAACCCAGCAGTAAGGCCGGGGGGTGGTGACCCGGTCGACCAATCCCTGGCCGAGCATGGGCGGAAGGGACCGGGCCTTTTCGATCAAGGCTTCCGGTTTTAATTTTTCCGTAGAGCCCGCGGCCCGCATGGCCCCATAATTTCTCAAATGACGGGTCAAGGCCCGGGTGTCGATCCCTTCCAGACCCAGGACCCCGCTTTTTTTGAGATAGTCGGCTAACGGGGCTTGGGAGCGAAAGTTACTGGGAAAAGGGAGGTATTCTTTGACCAAAAAGGCCTCGACCTGGATCCGGTCCGATTCCACGTCCTGATCATTGGTCCCGTAGTTTCCCATCAGAGGATAGGTCATGGTCACCATCTGGCCCTTATAAGAAGGGTCGGTTATGACCTCCTGGTACCCGGTCATGGCCGTATTGAAAACACATTCTCCGCCGGCCTCACCGGGCCCGGTGAAGGAGCGGGCCGGAAACACGGTGCCGTCTTCCAAGGCTAACAATGCT
Organism: uncultured delta proteobacterium; assembly: GCA_963838485.1. Taxonomy (GTDB): domain Bacteria; phylum Desulfobacterota; class RBG-13-43-22; order RBG-13-43-22; family RBG-13-43-22; genus RBG-13-43-22. The sequence continues at coordinate 41,673 of CAWIRY010000112.1, forward strand.
TTCATTTCAGTTCCTAAATCAGTATCAGGTGTCGGGTAAGGTTTTCCCTCGAGCCTTAAACCTTGAACCTTGAACCTATTTTCTAATTATTTCGGCTATCATCTCAGCCGCCGTTTGAGTTAGTCCTGTCTGCGATTTTAGGGCCTGACGGCCGGCTTCCCCTCTTTCGACCCCTTCCTCCGGATGCCCCAAGAAATAATGCATCCCTTCATACAGTTCAATCTCGTTGGCCACCTGAATCCCCGCCCCGGTCTTTTCCAGAAAGTCCCGGGCATCTTTAAAGTCCTCCATATAAGGGCCATAGAAAACCGGCTTTCCCCAGGCAGCCGGCTCCAGGATGTTTTGCCCCCCCTTGGGGACCAGACTGGCCCCGCAAAAAACCACGGTAGCCTGGCTGTAAAGGGCAAAAAGGTCTCCGATCCGGTCGATCAGAATAACTGCTTCTTTTCTTTGCCCCTCCGGCAGAAGGATCTGACTATAGAGCTGATAGGCAACCCCTTGCCTTTGCAAAAGGGTTTCCAATTCAGGGCATCGATTGATATGACGAGGGGCCAGAATTAAAATCAGCCCAGGGAAAGAGGTCTTTAAACGCTTATACACGGAAAGGAGAATCGCTTCCTCTCCTCCCCGGGTACTTCCGGCTATGATCACCGGTCCTTCCCCATTGAGATGGAGTCTCTGCCGGAGGCTTATTTTTATGGCCTCCTGGGCCTGATTGACCAGGCCGTCGTATTTGATGTTTCCCAAGACCAGGACCTGTTCAGGTCTGGCCCCCAGAGAGATGAAATGCCTGGCATCATCCGGATGCCTGACCATCAAAATCCTGAATTTTCTGAGTAAGGGACCTAAGAGCCAGCGAATCTTGGAATACCGTTTAAAAGAGCGCTCCGATATTCGGCCGTTGACCAGGATCAATTTACTGCCCGATTTATGGGCCTGAAAAAGAAAGTTGGGCCATAGCTCGGTTTCCAGGGCGATAAAGGCCCTGGGGTGGAAAAATTTTAAGGCCCTTTTAACACACAGGAAAAAATCCAGGGGGTAATAGATAAGAGGTATCTTATTCCCTAAGAGCGTTTCTGCTGTTTCCCTTCCTGCCGGGGTTGTCGTCGAAAGAAGGATGGGAACATCGGGGAGCTGCTCTTTGATCCTCTGAGTCAGAGCTACGGCTACCTTGACCTCGCCCACGGAAACGGCATGAATCCAGATGGGTCTCGCATTGGGCAGGGAGTCATCGGGCCGCAAGGCCTGAGGGTAGCGCCCTAAACGCTCGATTAGACGATCGCTATATTTACCTTGGGCAAGATTATACAAGATAAAAAAAGGAAACCCAACTAAAAAAAGAATTCCGCTGAGGATATTGTAGAGTAAAAGTCCAAAGGGCATAAAAAAATTATTATTTTCAAGCAGATAAGATAAACTAATCGTTGCTGGTTATAGTATTTTTTAGTCAAGGGGTCAAGTTTTAAAAAAAGGGGCTTCCGGGGTAGCAGGGGTGGCACCTTGGGAAAGTCGGGTATGCTTAGAATCCAGAAGTCAGAATCCAGAATAAAACTTTAACTTTTTAACTGGTTTAGGCTTTTCTTCTTACAATAATCCGCCAGAAGGATTTTACTGCTCTGATCTCGATCAATTCACAGCGAGATGCAGGCAGTACCTTAAAAAGATATTCTTTGGTATCCGGATCGCTCAAGAGCATCTCTATCGTCTCTCCGGCCTTCATCTCTCTGAAGGCCTGAGAGGCCTTCAAGAGGGCTAACGGATAAATAGAACTCCGGATATCCAGAGAATGATCGATCCTGTTTTTCAAGAAGCGCCCCTATACGAGAGATCTCCACACCCCTCATCATCCTTTCCCTCAGACCTTCGAAAGCTCCAAAGTCGGGATGATCAGAGTTCGAAAAATGATGAACTCGTAAAAAGTCATCAAAGAGACGGCACAGTAAAAAGCTCCAAATGCAAGGCGCGCAAATCCTGAGGAGTGAGGCGTACTTATATGTACGCTGCAACGACGAAGGATGCCGCGCAACACAGCAGGTGGACTTTTTACGAAGCCGTCAAGAATGACCCTACGAAAAGAACTTCTTCTCGTAGCGGATTGAGGCCTGATCGAATTCCTTATACAGATCCTCAAGACGGGCATTGGCCACCTTGGCCATGCGGGCCTTCTCTTCCTTTCCCTTTTCCGACGTATAACACGCAAAACAGCGTTCAATCTTCTGACGCTTTTCAAAGCTGGTTATGGAGAAGCCTGCCGTTAGAAAGGTCTGGGCATTTTTATAATGGGAGAAGTGCTCAACGGCAGGGACATATTCCAGCTCGATATCCACCGCTATCTCAGGACCTTCCTTGGCCGCAAGGATGATGTCTTCGATGGTGAGGGCCGGACCGTGCTCTTCGCGAAATCCTTCAAACTTGACGAGCATGTCCTCGAGGGTAAACAGCCTCTCTGTTATCTCGAGGCCTGCATCCTTGAGAAGTTGATAGTCCTTTTGCAGATATCGGTTAGCGATCATCACGGCCTGGGAGACATGGGGACAAAGGTTATGGGAGCAGCCTCTGGCATAGCACTTCCTGAAGGTGTAGGCTTGCCCGTCCACGGTTCCCGAGAAATAGCACATGAACACATGGGCCTGATAGGGCTGCTGGCGGTGTTGAAAATCCACCGGGACGACTGCAAAGGAGGTCTGGCAGGTCACGGCGGCCCCCCTGCCTTTCAAGGCTGTCAAATCGACAATACGATTGGGAACCTCATGACCGGGTTTTTGTTCCATCGGAAAAACTCCTTCTTGGCCTTACCTGGCCCTGGTTGCTGCCCCCGGCGGGACCTTGGTCGGCGGCCGGCTTAGTAGGTGAATACGGCATCGGCCTTTAGGGATTCGGCAATCAGACGGCCTGCTGCCGTGGTCTCCGCCCCTTCGATCAGGTCTGAGGGATCAATATGGCGATCCTTGATGCAGGGAACACAAACTTTCAGCCCCCCTCCCAGTTCCTGGAAGTCGGCCATCAGTTTCGTGAAGGGATCAAAACCTCCCGGCTTTCCCAGTTTTTCGATATACCCTTTTTGGGCCAGGTATACGGCCTCTGCCTGTAATACGATGGTGGCCTTGACCTCCATGGCCATGGCCGCAATGGCCATGGCAAAGGGTATGGCCGCTTTCTCAAGATGGTCCTCCGCGTGGGTGCAAATGAACAAAATGCGTTCTTCCTTTTCAGCCATTTTCTTTCTCCTTTTTGATTTCAGAATTTATTATTCTCTGTTTGCTGTTTGGTATGACAACCGGAACCAGGACTGTTAGACATACCGGGCCATTACCGTGGAGAGATCCTCCACCTCAGCCCCCGACTTCCTCAGGCTGCCAAGACAGATCGGACACATGGCCACGATGGGCGCGCCCGTACTCTGCAATTCTTCCACCCTTCGCCCCATGATCTCCCTGGACAGTTTGGGCGAGATGGACTCTGCGGGACCGCCGCAGCAAGAGGTAAAGGCGCCCGAATTTCTCACCTCCACACAGTCGATACCCAGTCCTGTCAGGGCCTTTCTGGGCGCCTCGGAGAGTTCCAGATATCTTCCATAAAAGCAGGAGTCGTGAAGGGTAACGCGGCCTCCGTTATTTTCCGATTTGAAATCGACCAGTTCAAAGTAGGCCTTCACCTCAAAGCTTTCCCCGGTAACCTTCGGGTACAGGACCTTCAGGGCATAGGTCGTGTGGGGGTCCACGGTAATGATCCTGGTCACCCCGGCTTTCTTCAACCGCTGAACGACAAACCGGGCATGTTCAACAAAGCTTTCCTGGTCCCCCAGGTCATAGAGGAGAATACCGCTGTAAAAATCCAGCTCGGGCCTGTAGAAAAAAGAAACGCAGGATTTCAGCAGGACCCTGGCGATGTTCTGAAGCACCTCATTGGCCTTTTTCTTTTCCTCCCCCGGGGTCAGCAGGGCCAACCCTATTCCGGAGAGACGTTTAGGCTGATATTTACCAAATCGGGTAAGCCCGGCCACCCTGGTGTCCTCATATTTTTCCAGATAGGAGGTCATTTTCTCAATATAGGGCACAAACTGATACATCAGCCCCGTGAAGAGCAGGGTATCCCCTTTCCGGGGCAGAGACATCTTCTTCCACCACGAGTTGACCATGAATCGGGGGGTTCCGAAGGGACTCCTGGTCTTTCTTACGTTACCGGCCAGGGCCTCGATGATGTCCTTTGGGTTGAACATGTCAGTTTCTCCTCCAGTGATCCACCACGAATCGTTTCAGACCAAGGATCACTTCACCGGGGTTGGCCTCTCTCGGACAGGTTTGGGTGCAGAGCCCGCAGTGGAGACAACGCCACAGCTCCGCAGGATTCTCCAGAATCTTGTCTTTGGCGCCGAGTTGGATGTAGCGCACCATCTTCCTCGGGAAGTGTTCATAGATCAGGGGGCAGATGGCTGCGCAAGTCCCGCAGTTGAAGCAGTCCAAAGCCTTTTCCACACCGAAGTTCCGAAGTTCTTCGGCAAACCCAGGATGCACTTTTATCACGAGGCCACCTCCCGTTCGGGGTCTCCGGTTTCTACGGCTCCGCCGGTCCACAGGTATTGAAAATAGCCGCCCTTCTTTTCCCCTTCGGCGATCTGCCCGTACTTTCGCAGGGCCGCAATGTACCAGAGCACCTCGGCAGGGGACAGACCGATCCCGGCGGCCAGTTCGGGCACATTCTTCCCTCCGCCTTGCAGCAACGCTTTCATGGCCTGAATGACCTTTTTCTGCGTCTTGGCCTTTTGGGAGGCCGCGGCAATCTTTTGTTTTCTTTGCAGGCGGAGCCGTTTCATGGCTTCTTTCCGTTCTTCCTTCTCCTGGTCCGATCGGGTCGTGAGGGCCTCTCTGGTCATGCCTTATCCTTGTCTTCCCCTGTTTCCGCCGAGGAGGCGGCCACCGGGGAAGAGAAACTCAGAAATTCATTTATTACAGACAGAATCAGGCCGCTTGGTCATCAGCCACGATTCTGTCGACCATGTCCTCGTACTGCTTCAAAGTCCAGCCCTGGAGGTTGATGGCGTTTTCCGGGCAGACGGCGACACAGGCCCCGCAACCGAGACAAAGGGCGGGGAATACCTGGGCTTTCAGCATTTTTCGTCCGTCCACTTCCATCTCCGTCATTTTCAAGGTCCCCGGATTCAAACAGGCCTCCACGCAGGCGCCGCTTCCCTTGCACTTTTGAAGATCCACTTCGGCCACAAAGGGGTCCAGTTCCACATATCCCCTGGCCAGAATCCCGGAGGCCTTTACGGCCGCGGCCCCGGCGGCAGCGCAGGCTTCTCCCATATCCATGGGGGCCTGGCAGGTTCCGGCCAGGAGGATGCCTGAGACGGAGATCTCCACGGGACGCAGTTTGGGGTGCACCTCCAGGAGAAAGCGATCCGCCCCCACGGGAAGTTTCATTTTCTCTACGAGATCCGATATGGGATTGGGTTCCATTCCGACGGCCAGCACCACGAGATCCGCCGGAACTTCCACCTCCTCCCCGAAGGTGAGACTATCCTTGACCCTGACTATCAGCGGGTATTCGTCGCCTTCATGGCTCCGCATTACGGCAGGGGACCCGTCCGCTTCAAAACGCAGGAAGACCACCCCGTTTTCCGAGGCTCGATTGTAGATCTCTTCCTGACCCCGACCATAGGTTCGGATGTCGCGGTAAAACTCGTACACCCGGGTGCCGGGAAAATGCTCACGGATCTGATGGCCCGCCTGGAGCGTGGCCGTGCAGCAGGTCCGGGAACAATACTCGTTCAGTTGACCCGACTCATCGGCCTCATGAATACCAGGAATCTGGCGGCTTCCCACACAATGGATCATGGCGATGCTTCGAATCGGTCGACCCCCGATCTCGAGGAATCCATCTTTCGGATCCTGCCCGGCCATCTCCCGGATGAAACGGGGAAGGGTCATCACCTCCTCGAACTCGCCGTACCCGTATTCCCCCTTTCGCGGGGTATAGGGTCTGAAACCGGTGGCCAGCACCACCACCCCTGTTTCCAAGGAAAACGCTTCACTCCGGTCAGGGATGGCGCCCGGGCAGACCCCTACAAAGGGGACGAACTCGCCGGGGCTTTTCCCGGAGGCACTCAGGAGCCTGATCTTTTCGAGGTCTTCCTCTGAATCCGGAGGCCCTTTTCTGATCCGGAGGCTGAAATTCCCGATATAGCCTTCGAACCCTATGACTTCTGAACAGATGGAAACGGCAATGGATGAGTCGTTCAATACGTCTCGCACCAGTTTCAAGACGAGTTCCGAGGCCCTTTCTCCCGTGGGGGCCAACCGATCCAGCCCAGCCACCTGCCCTCCCAGAAAGGGAGACTTTTCCACCAGCGTTACCTGAAAGCCCCGATCGGAAAGATCCTTGACCGCGCGAAGCCCGGCCACGCCTCCCCCGATCACCGTGGCATGCCGTCTGGCCTCCACCCTGATGGGTTCGAGACTTTTCAGGGTCTTTGCCTTTCCCACCGCGGCCGAAACCAAACGGGCGGCCTTGTCCGTGGCCGCATCCCCGTGGTGAACCCAGCTCACCTGTTCCCGGATGTTGGCATGCTCATAGAGATAGGGGTTTACTCCGGCCCTGGCGATGGCCCCACGGAAGGTCGTCTCATGGAGGCTGGGAGCGCAGGAGGCCACAACCACGCGGTCTACGATTCCCTTCCTGAGATCTTCGGCGATCAGTTCCTGACCGGTATCCGAGCACATAAACATGTTGGTGCGGGCCGCGGCTACCCCTGGCATCTTCTCCATTTTTTCGCGGACTTTTTCCACATCAACGTGGTCGGAGATGTTTCCGCCACAGTAACAGATATAGACCCCCACCTTTTCCGCCGGCCCTTTGGTGTTCTTCTCTTGGTATTCTTCCGCCGTCATCCGATCTCCAAACCGATTTTAAAACCGACCATGCTCAGGCCGCCGCAGCTTTCCCGGCCCTGGCAAGGGCCGCCAGGAACTTGGAAGCCTCCATGGAAGCTGCCCCGGCCTCGGCGATACTGTCCACAATGTCCTTGGGTCCGGCCGCCGCCCCGGTCACGAAAACCCCCTCCATATCGGTCAAAGTAGGGGCACTCTTGGGTTTGACGGTCTTGATGAATCCATCCGATCCGGTGGATAGCCGGCAGAGGCCGTCGGGGTTCCATCCCGGAACCATGCCCAGGGAAAGAACCACGAGGTCGTGATCGGCCGTGGTCGCCCCTTCCCCGTCCTGGGCCTCGTAGCGCACGCTTACCCGGCCGTTTGCACCTTCGTTCAAGAAGGCCACCTTCGCTTTTACAAACTGGATGCCCATGGCCTGGGCATTCTGAAAAAACTGCTCGTACCCCTTTCCAAAGGCCCGGATGTCCATATAGTAGATCGTGATATCGGCCAGGGGCAGGGCTCCGGAAAGAAGCATGGCCTGCTTGATGGCATACATGCAGCACACCCGGGAACAGTAGGGAATGCCCATGCTCATGTCCCTGGAGCCGGCGCACTGGACGAAGGCGATTGAATCCGGCTCCCGGCCATCGGAAGGCCTCAGAACCCTTGCATAGGGGCCGTGTGGGGCCAGGATTCTCTCCATTTGAAGGGCCGTGATCACATTGGGAATTTTCCCTTCCCCGTTATGCCGTTTATTCTCAACGGGGGTCAACTCGAAGCCCGTGGCCAGGATAGCCGTCCTGCAGCGGATGCTGAAGGGTATCGGTTCCTGAAAATAGTCCACCGCCTTGGTGGGACAAATTTGTTCGCACCGGCCGCACAGCATGCAGTTCTCTACGTCCAACAGGGCGATCTGGGGAATGGCATTCGAGAAAGGGACATAGATGGCCTTGCGCGCCGAGAAGGCCCCCTGTTCCTCATCCGATGCGTACACCGGACAATGATACTCGCACTGCCGGCAACCGATGCACTTACTCTGGTCCACATAACGGGGTTTTTGTATCATGGAGGCGACAATCCCCTCCGGTCCACGATCCAGGGCCTTCAGGTCACAATAGGTGAACAGGGTGATGTTTTCATGATGGGCTGCCGCCGCCATTTTGGGGGTCGTGATGCAGCTTGCACAATCCAGGGTGGGGAAGACCTTGGAGAGGCGGATCATTTTCCCGCCGATCGACGCATCCTTTTCCACAACGGCCACCCGGTAATTCTGGTCCGCCAAATCCAGGGCGGCCTGAAGGCCGGCTATACCGCCTCCCACCACAAGGGCATCAAAGTTCATGGTTTCATTGTGTTCCATGGTTATCTCCAGACACTCCCTAAGCATTCCCGAACACGGGCGGCCCCAGCACTTTGACCAGTTCATTCATGTCGTTGACCTCTTTCAGGAAAGAACGATTGCATACCGTACAGATAGCGGTGAGACGGAGCCTCCGAATGTCCAGGTCCTGTTCTTTCATCAGCCCATACACCCTGTCCACTCGCTTGGCCAGGGCCTGATAGGCCCCTTCGTAGGGACATTCAGCCCCACAGGACATGATGATGATCCCGCTCACCCCTTTCTTAAAGCAATCCAGATAAAACCGTTCGGGAAACAGCACCGGCGACGGTACCCGCAAAATGTAGGTATTGGGAGGATAGGAGCTGTGCGCCTGGCCCACGGAATTGGCGCCCGGATAGGCGCAGTGCTCCGTTGCCAGAATGAGTATTTTCCCCTCATGGTCCTGGGCGGCCATCATATCTCCACCTATTTCTTTCTATTTCTTTCTTCTGACGAAGAGCCTGTCGTATCCATCCCCGGCCATCACGCCCAGGAACTCGTGTCCCACCTTGTCCGCCCAGGCCGGAATATCATCCCGGGTACCCGGATCGCCAGACAGGACCTCCAGAATCTCTCCCACCTTGACCTTGCCGATCCCCTTTTTGGCCTCCAGAAGAGGGCCCGGGCAGGCGCTCCCTCTTGCATCGACGGTATTTGCCGCATTAATCGTGCTCAGATCTGTTTGTGCCATGTTGAAGCCTCCTCGGATGTTAGGTGATCCCCCTTTTTCGGCTGCAGGATAGAACACCTGTTAAAATATTCATTGCTGCCCCTTTAATATCAAGACCCATGCCAAGATGTTTCCCCTAAGGGCAATTAAGTTATAACTTATATGGATTGTTATATATTTTATCATGTTTTTCTGAATGACTCCTCAAGAAAGACCTCCAGAAGCCTTCCTGTAAACATCTCCATGTTAATATATTAACACTATGTTAATTGATTCCTTGTAAACTATTTAACAGGTGCTCTGAAGATCGAACAGGAGACGACCGATAGCGGAGGCCCTTCACGATAAAGGACCCAGAAGACATGAAGGTGAAAGACAGGTGACAGCCGGCCTGACTTTATTCACGAATAAGTAGGTTGCCGGGCTAAGGCTTGACTATTGCGATCAAATTTATACCCTCGCAGGATCATGCTTGAAAATTTTCCCTGGCCAGGACACCGAATTGCCTCATTCTATTCCAGATGGTCACTCGGGAAACCCTCAGAATTCTGGCCGCTTCCGATTGATTGCCTTTGGCTTGCCTTAGGGCATCCAAAAGTTCCTGCTTTTTTCTATCCATGGGATTAACCGGGACTCTTTCCAGAGAAGAGATAATTCTGGATTCCTGATAAAGACTGGAAGGAAGATGATGAGGCTGGATCAGGCTTTCCGGACAGGTCACAAAGGCATATTCAAAAACGCTCCGGAGTTCCCGGACGTTTCCCGGCCAATTGTAGCTCATGAGGACTTCCATGGTTTCTTTGCTTATCCCCTGGATAGGTTTCCCGCTTTTAAGTTTCATACGGCGGAAAAAGGCCTCGGCCAATAAAGGGATATCTTCCCTCCTTTCTCTTAAGGCTGGCAAATGGACCGGTATGACGTTGATCCTGAAGAAAAAATCCTCCCGGAAAAGCCCCTTGTCCACCAGGGCTTTTAGATCCTTATTGGTTGCCGAAATAATCCGGACATCAACAGGCTTGGGCTTGTGATCCCCCACCCGTTCGATCATCTTATCTTCCAGGACCCTTAATAACTTGACCTGGGTGGAAAGGGGAAGATCCCCGACTTCATCCAAAAAGATATCGCCGCCATGGGCCGCCTCGAATCGGCCATCCCGGTCTCGAAAGGCGCCAGTAAAAGCCCCTTTAACATGCCCGAAAAGCTCACTTTCCAACAACGACTCCGAAAGGGCCGCGCAATTGACCTTGACAAAAGGTTGGCCCTGGCGAGGGCCGCTTTCATGGATGGCTTCGGCCGCCAACTCCTTTCCGGTCCCGCTTTCCCCAAAAATAATCACCGGGGCATCAGACCTCGCGGCGTTGGGAATAAGATCGAATACCCTGACCATGGAAGGAGAGACCCCGAGTAATCCATGAAAGCCGTCCTTAGATCTCAGCTCACGGCGAAATTCTTCAATCTGGTTGTCCTTTTCGATGATCTCGGTGATATCCGTCAGGGTTTCCACGGCCCCGATGACCTCTCCCGATTCATCATGGAGAAGCGAGGCGTTTTTCAGGATATGGAAAGGCTGCCCGTTTTTTTTCTTCATGGTGCACTGCTTCATTTTGATATCACCGGCCTTGAATAAGGTGCACCAGTGATGCCCGGCCTGATCCCGCACGATGTTGCACAAATTGCAATCCAGGACGGAACAGGGTTTTCCGATCAACTCCCCTTCTTTATACCCTAAAAGTTTATTCACGGCCTTATTGACCGAAACAATAACCCCTCCCCGGTCGACAATAAGAATCCCTTCCTTCATGGTATCCACTACGGTTTTCCAATACCGGTTTATTTCAGGCTTCAACATAATAAGGCTTTGCTCCTGTTAAATAATTAAACATATATTAAATTGGAAGTTAACACATTAAACAATTCTTGACAAGCCCTCCTAAGGGTCTCCACGAGAAAAATCCCCTGATTTCAAAGCCCGTTCCCGGAATCTGTCTGTTTAATGGCCCCTTAAATATCCTTGGCACCAATTATGCTAAACCAAGGGTCAGCGGTGACATTTACACCGATTACCCAAAAGGAGGAAAATGATCATGTTCGAGTTAGATTTGACGATTATGCAGATAGCCAACACCGTCGATGCCCGGGGCAGCGCCTGCCCAGGCCCTATTCTGGAAGCCAAAAAGGGGATCGGCAAGGTCAAAATAAATGAGATACTGGAGGTCCTGTCCGGCGATCCGGGTACCCGCAATGATATCCCCGCCTGGGCCGGTAAAGTAGGGCATGACTATTTAGGTCTTGTAGAATCGGACGGCTATGACCGGCTTTTTGTGAGAAGGAAAAAATAAAGTTGTATCGCAATATCCGCACCTTTGGGCGGGGACAAGAGGAACTTTATAATCAAGCCTCGACCAAAGGAGTAGTCTTTTTGCGTTTTAAGGCGAGGATTCCCCGGTCGTAACTGCCAAGAAACGCATATTTGACGGCTTCGTAAAAAGTCCGCAAGCACCCATTTTTAGTCATTCTCGTGGAAACGGGAATCCAGTGTTTTTAATTGGTTACGCCTGGCCTGGATTCCCGCCTGCGCGGGAATGACGACTTTTTACCAGTCCATCATATTTTTATTTAATGACAAAATACCACCCTGCGAAGAGTAATATACAGTCTATAACTGATTTCTTTTTCCTGGAAATTTGGTATTAGATTTTAGTATAAAATATAAAGGTAAAATTTTATTGACCAGGCAGGGTGCCCTGTCAGTCAACAAAAATATCAAGGTCTTCCGAAAGGGAAAGGCTTGGCGAAAGGAGTGGCCTAAATGCAGAGGATCCTTATCTATCTGGTGGTCGTTTCGTTTTTCTTGGTCATCACCGGCCCGATAAAAAGTCACGGCCTGGAAAAACAGGTCACCTTGACCCAGGCCGTTAAAACCGCCTTGTCGGGCAATCATGAAATACGGGCCATGCAAAATCTACTTTTAGCCCATGAAGCCGAAGTCGGCATGGCCAGGAGTTCCTTTCTGCCTAAATTCGCTTTCGAGGAAAGGGCCGCCCACACCAATAACCCGCCGACGGCCTTTATGATGAAACTGAACCAGGGCCGGTTTTCTCAATCCGACTTTGCCTTAAATTCCCTCAACAATCCTCAGGCGACTACCGACCTCCAGACTTTATTTACCCTCGATCAACCGGTCTTTGACCGCAGAGCGATGGTTGGTCTTGATATGACCAAACGGGAGTACGCGGCCCAAGGTGAAAGTTACTACCGGAAAAAGGAAGAGATCGCCTTGAAAGTCGCCCAGGTCTATCTCCAGGTGCATACGGCCAAAGGTTATGCGGAGGTCACCAGGAAGGCCCTCGAGGATGCCCGGGAGCACTTAAGAGTTGTCGAAGTCCGGTATAAAAACGGACTGGGACTCTATTCCGATATCTTGAGGGCCCAAACGGCAATCACCGCCGCGGAGCAACAGGTTGTCAGTGCGGATAAAAATCTGGCCGTGGCCAAGAGGATGTTGGGTCTTCTCCTGGGGATATCCGACCCTGTGGATGTCGAAGGTCAAGATATCCGACTTCCCCTTATGGCCCTTGAATATTATTCCGGAGCCTCATCAGGAAGACGGGACCTCAAGGCCTTGCAGATGCGCTATGAAAATGCCCAAAGCAATGTCAAGCTGGCCGAATCCAGATATTTCCCGACCCTTCACCTGGGAGGGACCTATCAACTCAATGATCACGATACTGTTTTCGGCTCTGAAGGGGAATCCTGGCTCGTATCGGCGGTGCTCCGCTGGGACCTGTTTGACGGAACGAACCGGGAATACGAGCGAATCAAAGCCCTTCATAAGGTTAAAGAAACGGAAGAACAGTTGAAGGGTCTAAAGGAAATGGTTTCCTTCAAGATCCAGGAAGCTTATCTTGGAGTTGAAGAGGCCCGAAAAAATGCCGAGTTGGCTAAGACAGCGCTCCGGACCGCGGAGGAAGGCCAAAGGCTGGTCAAGGCCAGATACGAGAATTCCCTTTCTCCTCTGGTTGACTTCCTCGATGTGCAGGTCAACCTAAATCAGGCGAGGGTGAACCAGGTGGCCCAGGAGAACGAATATCTTTTTGCCGTTATCAATCTCGATTTTGAGAGCGGCACGATCCTTAGGGATTTAAAAATAGAATGAAATTAGCGATAATGGGCTCTTGAAAAATCGTCATTCCCGCGCAGGCGGGAAACCAGGCCATACGAACCAATTAAAACCACTGGATTTCCGCTTTCGCGGGAATGACAAAATTGAATTTTTGATGAATTGACAAAACTTGGATCTTATTTTTTCCCCATCTATCACTTCCCTTGGAGGCCTATTTAATGAAAAAGATCCTTCCCTACTTTCTCATAGTCGGGATATTACTTTTCACCGGGTGCCGGGAAAAGGAACCCCATTCTTCCCAAATTCAAAGACCAATAGTGACCGGGGTGACCCTTATCAAGATTTCCCCCTCGTCCATCGACTCCTTTTATGAAACATCCGGGACCATCAAGGCCGGGACAACCAGTATTGTGGCCAGCCGCACCATGGGGACCGTATTGGCTGTCAAGATCAAGGAAGGTGACCGGGTAAGGGCCGGAGAGGTCCTCGTGACCCTTGACGACCGGGACATGGCCGAGAAGGTGGCCCAAGCCGAAGCCGCCCACCAGGAAGCCATAAAAGGCTTCGAGTCGACAGAGCAAAATAAATTACTGGCCGAGGTCACCTTCCAACGGTACAAGAATCTTTATACCGAAAAAGTCATCACCCAACAGGAGATGGATCAGATAGAAACGCAGAAAAAGGTGGCCGCAGCCGAATCCGACCGGTTGAAGGAAATGGTCAAGCGGACCAAGGCCGCCTTGGAAGAGGCCAAGATTGTCCAAGGGTTTTCCAGGGTAACCGCCCCGGTTTCGGGGGTAATCACTGAAAAAAGAATCGACCCGGGTAATCTGGCTGCGCCGGGATTGCCCCTTTTGACCATCGAAAATACCGACCAATTCAAGGTGGAAGCCTACATCGATGAAAATTTATCCCAAAGATTCAAGAAGGGGGACAAGGTTTATATCCTGCTGGAGAATAACCAACAGCGGATTCCCGGAACCATCGCCGAGATCGTCCCGGCCATCGATCCGGCTTCCCGCTCCTTTCTGATCAAAATCCCGGTGAAAGGGCCGGAAATAAAAAGCGGCCTCTATTGCCGGGTGCAGATCCCGGAGGGTAAAAAAGAGGTCATCCTGATCCCCAAAAAGGCCGTTGTGGAACGGGGACAGTTGAACGGAGTTTATGTGGTAGATGATCAAGGCCTGATGACCTTTCGCCTCATCAGAATGGGGAAGGATTATGAAAACCGGGTCGAAATCCTCTCCGGCTTAAATGGCAATGAACAGGTGGGCGTTGCAGGACTGGAGCGAGCCATAGACGGGGGAATGGTGAAACAGTGAGCCTCAGGGTACTCGGATTCGCCGGTATAATCGCCAAGACCTTTATAAAATCAAAGCTGACACCCTTGGTGGTCATCGCTTCCATCATCCTCGGTGTCTTTGCCATTGTGGTCACCCCGAGGGAAGAAGAGCCCCAGATCATCGTTCCCATGATCGATGTCATGGTCGCCTATCCCGGGGCCTCGGCCAAGGAAGTGGATGAACGGGTCACCAAACCCATGTCCAAGTTCCTCTGGGAGATCAAAGGGGTCGAATACATCTATACCATGTCGAAACCGGGCATGAGCCTGGCCATTGTCCGTTTTTATGTCGGCCAGGATATGGAAAAGAGCTTAGTCAATCTCTACAACAAGCTCATGTCCAACTACGACAAGATTCCTCCCGGGGTTTCCCAACCCTTAGTCAAGCCCAGGTCCATAGACGATGTTCCCATCCTTTCATTTACCTTCTGGAGTTCCACCTACGGTGGCTATGAACTAAGAAGGGTAGCCCAGGAAGTGGGTGACGAACTCAAGCAGGACAAGGACGTCGCCGAATTCCAGGTCATCGGAGGACAAAGAAGACAGATCCGAATCCTGCTGGACCCCTTGGGCCTCAGGGCCTTTCATCTGACTTCCGGTCAGGTGGAAGGATCTTTGCGCCGGGCCAATTTTCTTATGCCTTCGGGCCGCTTTCCAGCCGACAATCAGGAAACTATTGTCGAGACCGGCGGCTTTTTAAAAGAGGCCCGGGAAGTGGGAAACTTGGTCATAACCGTAGCCGACGGACGGCCTGTTTATCTTAAAGATGTGGCCCGCGTCATCGACGGTCCCGAGGAGCCGGGAAATTACGTCTTCATGGGCTTCGGTCCCGGATCGAAAAGGGCCGCCAGTGGTCTCTTCGAGGCCGTCACCCTGTCCATTGCCAAAAAGAAGGGGACCAATGCCACCCAGATCGCCGAGAGGGCCTTGGAAAAAATAGAGGCCCTGAAAGGCAATCGGATCCCTTCCGGGGTTGAAGTAACCACGACCCGGAATTACGGGCAGACGGCCAAGGAAAAATCGGATGAACTTCTAAAGCACATGTTTTTGGCGGCCCTGTCGGTGACCATCCTCATCGCCCTGGCCCTGGGCTGGCGGGAGGCCATTGTCGTAGCCGTAGCCGTTCCGGTCACCCTGGCCCTGACGATCCTGGTGACCTATCTGGTGGGCTACACACTCAACCGGGTGACCCTCTTTGCCCTCATCTTTTCCATCGGCATCCTGGTGGACGATGCCATCGTGGTGGTGGAAAATATCCACCGCCATTTCAAGATGAGCAAGGTGGACCCGGAGGTGGCCGTTCTGGCCGTGGATGAAGTGGGTAATCCCACGATCCTGGCCACCTTTGCGGTTATCGCCGCACTGCTTCCCATGGCCGCCGTCTCGGGGCTCATGGGACCTTATATGCGGCCCATACCTGTGGGGGCCTCGGCCGCTATGATCATCTCCCTTCTGATCGCCTTTATCATCAGCCCCTGGCTGAGCTTCATAGTCCTGAAAGGCACGAAACTGGGGGGCGGGGAAAAAGAAGAAGGGAAAATCCTGGCCAAATTCAATCATATTTATGAACGGAACCTGCGCGGTCTCTTGGAGAGCCGGAAAAAGAGAATGGGTTTTTTCATCCTCATCATCGTTCTCCTTTTGGCCGCCTTCTCCCTGATTCCCCTCAAGCTGATGACCGTCAAGATGCTTCCCTTCGATAACAAAAGCGAGTTGCAGGTGGTCATCGACCTGCCCGAGGGTTCCAGCCTGGAAAAAACAGCCGCCCTGACCCGGGAGATCGGCGACTATCTCAAGACCGTGCCGGAGGTGGTCAATTATCAATCTTACATCGGCACCTCGGCCCCCTTCAACTTCAACGGCCTGGTGCGTCATTATTTTTTAAGGACCGAAAGCAGCCAGGCGGATATCCAGGTCAATTTTGTAACCAAGGAAGAAAGAAAGGCCCAGAGTCACGAGATCGCCAAAAGGATCCGGCCGGCCATCCAGAAACTGGGCGAAACCTACCAGGCCCGGGTCAAAATAGTGGAGATCCCCCCCGGGCCGCCGGTTTTGAGCACCCTGGTGGCCGAAATCTACGGACCGGAATTCAACCGGCAGATCGAAATCGCCGGAGAGATCAAAAACATTTTTGCCAAGACTCCGGGGGTGGTCGACGTGGACTGGTACGTGGAGCATGACCAGAAAAAACTCCTCTTTACCGTGGACAAGGAAAAAACGGCCTTGAACGGGATCAACACCGAACAGGCCTCTCAAACCCTACAGGCAGCCTTAAACGGCACTGCGGTCGGCTTGGCCCATATGGACAGGGAAAAAGAACCGGTGGAGATTTTCCTCAGGGCGCCTCTATCAGAGCGGGCCGGGACCAAGGCCCTAGGAGAAATAACCCTTCTGTCCGGTGCGGGAAAACCGGTGTCGCTGGCCGAGTTGGTCAAGGTGCAAGAGAAAATCGAAGATAAAACCATCTACCGAAAAAACCTGAAACGGGTGGTCTATGTCATCGGCGATGTGGCCGGAAGCGAGGAAAGCCCGGTCTATCCTATCCTGACCATGAGCGGCCAGATCAAAAAATTAAAACTCCCGGAAGGCTATGAGCTGAAGCAGTATTCGGCCGTCCAGCCCTGGATGACGGACAAATACTCCATGAAATGGGACGGAGAATGGCACATCACCTATGAAGTCTTCCGCGATTTGGGGCTCGCTTTCGGGGTGGTCCTGATCCTGATTTATGTCATGGTAGTGGGCTGGTTCAAATCCTTCCTGGTGCCCTTGGTCATCATGGCCCCCATCCCCCTGTCGCTCATCGGCATCCTGCCCGGCCATGCCCTCGTGGGGGCCTTTTTTACGGCCACCTCCATGATCGGCTTTATCGCCGGGGCCGGCATCGTGGTCCGCAATTCCATCATCCTGGTGGACTTTGTCGACCTGAAGATCGCCGAAGGCGTGCCCATTAAGGAGGCGGTGATTCAGGCCGGGATCATCCGCTTCCGGCCCATGTTGCTCACCGCGGCCGCCGTAGTGGTCGGCTCGTCGGTGATCCTCTTCGACCCGATTTTCCAGGGGATGGCCATCGCCCTCATGTCGGGCGAAGTGGCGGCCACCTTTCTTTCCCGGACCATGGTGCCGGTACTCTGTTATATGCTGAGGGCGCGGCAGGCGGGCCAACTTTTAAAATGTGACTTAAACACGGAATCCCCGGACACCCAAAATGCCGCAGATTGTCCGAAATAAGGATTCCAGAAAAAAAACTCTAAAACCGATTTTAAATCCAGCCGCGGTCGGAGAAGGCCTTAGCGTCCCGTTTTAATCATTCCGCCTATTCCCTTATCCGCCCACGGCTTTCCCCTTTTTTCTCTTGACCCCTCTCGGGGCATGTTTTATTCTTTTCACCCACAAGGAACTTCTTTTCATTTCCATTCTTTTCAACAATACTCATTAAAAACTTGACGCGCCACAGGAGGATAGAAACAGCAGCGTGGGCCTTCACTATATCTGGTTTATTGTCATCTCAGCCTTTTTACATGCCTTCTATAATTTTTTGATGCGAAAGGCCAATGGAGAGGAGGGGTTTCTCCTGACCATGCTGGCGGTGTCCACCGGGATAGCCGGGGCCGTCGCGGTTCTGACAGGAGGATTGACCGCCATTCCCTGGCGCCATCTTCCCTATGTCTACGGGGCCTCATTTTTTTATGTCCAATATCAAATCCTGGTTTCCAAGGCCTACGAAACCGGGAATATTTCAACGCTCTACCCTTTGACCGTATTGAGCCCCATCTTTATTCCCATCTGGGCCTATTTCTTTCTCTCCGAGAATATTTCCTTCATCAGCGGGACAGGCATCGGCTTAACAGTCCTGGGAGCGGCTTTGGTTAAAATGCATGCCATCACTATGGGAGAGTTAAAAAAATGGTGCAATTTCACCGGGAATACGCCGGGGCCAGATTTGCCCTGGGGGCCTCCTTTGTATATTCCTTTGGCGCCGTCTTCGACAAATCACGGGTGGCCTCCTTTTCTTTGTCCACTTATCTTTTTTTTATTTTGTTTTTCATGACGGTCACCATGATCGCCTATTGGCATTTCTGGAAAAAACGGACGATCCTCCCCGTGGTGTTGACCTATGGAAAAGTGGGGATCTTGGGAGGTCTAATATTTTATTTCTCTAATTTTTTTTTCCGCGTCGCCTTGAAAGCCGTTTATGTCAGCCTGGCCGTTCCGGTGCGCCAGGTGGCCATTATTTTTGCCATTCTCTTGGGGGTGCTGTTCCTTAAAGAAAAAATCGGAAGGCGAACCGTGATCGGGTCGCTTATTATTATTTTGGGAATCATCCTGATCAATGCCGGTGTTTAACTCCTGCGCACGTTTTCTTCGGCTCACCTTCAGATGCCCCGCGAGCCGGGAATGAACCCCGTCAATTAGGGCAAGTTGGACAACCCTGACCAGTAACCGCGGAAACTGACGTTGAAACAGTTTATCGCTTCAACCAACGGGCAAAAATCTCTTTAACGGAGGAATTAAAGATATGGACCATTAGCCCCCATTCCGGGGGACGGAAGATCACCCCTGCCATTCAGGAGGTGGTCCGCCAAAGAATCCTCAAGCATGCCGAAATCGACCTGCGTAGGTCCAAATCTGTCAGTAAACTCCTGGGAGGTTAGATAGTGGCCATAAAACGGATCAGTAGGATCGTAGATACGGTTAAGCAGTTCGTCCAACTCTTGCCGGTTGCGCAGCGGCAAAGAGAAAGCAATGGAGATTTCGGCTTTAGAAGCCAGCCGCTCTACCCACTTGGCGTTAGCTATAGCCTTTTCCGGGATATGGCCGGGCAGCCTGACCATGAAGGGAAGGGGACCCGATAAACATGGCGTCGCCACCACACCCATGCTTATGATAAGAGCAAGTAAAAATAAGCCTATCTCGTTGAATATTCGAAGGGTTGCGATTTTCATACTTGATCTCTTTTAATCCCCTGGAGTCCAGAAACCAGAACGGCAGACCACCCATATGGAGCCAAAGCGTGATCGGGTTAATGGTGCCACCCCATACCGCGTTGAAATGGGAACATCCTTTCTCGAAGTGCAGAAAAAAGCCTGGACAATGAGGCATTCTTATTGCTTTACGAAAATCGCTTCCACCAGGTGATCAGCCGTGACCTCCTTGAAGGTATAGGAGTTTATGGCCCCCTGCGAAACCTTGTCCACCAGCACCTCAGAAACCCGGAAGCCGGGCAGGGGGATAATCTGGAACCTCCGCTTCTCCCCGTACGCGGCCTTGATCGTGCCGTAGGGATGAATGACCCCGTTCACCGGTGGGCGGACGCTGATGGTGTAGGTCTTCAGGGCAAAAGAGGCGGTGACCGTCAGGTTGTCATTGTTCAGGAGGACCTTGCAGGTCCGGGAGGAGCCCGCGCAACTTCCCCTCCAACCCTCGAAGACGGAATGGGGATCGGGGAGCGCCTCCAGGGTCACCCTCGTTCCTTTTTTGAAGGAAGGCCCGACGGGAATGGTTTTCACTTTTCCCCGCCCGTTCCCGGTCCGGAGGATCGTCAGGGTTTGTAACGGTTCGCCCGGAGACCGGTCTGCGGCGACCGGAAGGTCCGAACTGGCATCGAGAGTCCCTCTGGGGGTTTCCTGTCCGGAAACCCGTTCACCGAAATAAAACAGGAAGATCGTCAGGCCAAGTATCGGGAGGACCCACTTCGGGCGGTTGCGCTGTTTCATACGCTCCTCCTTTTATTTGCGAATGGTGATCGGTCGTCTATTCTCCAGCCGCTCCAGAGCGGTTTTGACGCTGATCCGCATCCGCTCGATCGACTGGCCCAGCCGGGCGACCTCTCCTTCCCCTTTGACCTCGACCTCCGCCTCCAGATCCCCCATGCTGATCCGATCGGCCGCTTCCGACAAGAGGCGGATCGGCCGGACCCACGAAGACGAAAAGGCGTAGATGACCGCCAGCAGCACGGCCAGGTCAATCAGGACGACGATCAGGAAAATCAGGAACCGGCTTCTGTAGCGCTCCGCGTAGGCAGCCTGCATCCGATCCACCTTGGCCTGGATGGCGCCCGCCGGTTTTCCGAATTCGTCGATGTAGGTCGTAGCGGCCACGATCAGGTTCGTGCCTTCTACCGGGGCGCTAAACATGTACTTGGGACGCACCTTTCCATCAATGTCGGTCCATTGGTAATAGCCGCCAGAGGCCCCCTTCAGCCCCGCATCCATGACCTTGACGAACTCAGGCAGTTTGACGGCCAGGCCGTGCAGGTCGGTACCCACGATCTTCGGGTTGACGTGAAAATAGTTGATCCCTTTATTGTTGTGAACCGCTGTGTACCCGGTTTCCCCTACCCGTTGGACGGCGATCTCCTGGAGGCGCGGCTGGTCGGCCATGGACGCCTCCGACAGGCCCGGATGGGCTTCGAGGTAGATTTCAATCTGCCGGGCCACCCCCTCGGCTTTTTCCTTTATGATCTTCTCCCCCAGCTTGTTGAGGGAAGCGACGGATTCTTTGACGCTGGAGGCGCCCAGTTCCTTCAGACTGTCGGACCCGAGGCCCCGGATGCTGACCCAAGGACCCATATTGAGGAAAAGCAGGTCGGCGATGATCAGGAAGGCGACCAGAATGGGGACGAAGATCCCCAGCAGCAGGGTTTCCTTTAACCCCAGCCGGTTCATCATCTGCCTGAATGGTCCCGTGATCCGGTCCAGAAAGCCCCCCGCAGGCTTCGATTGTTCAGTCATGATCGTCCTCCTTAGTTTTAATCGTTTAGCTGGTTTCGAAGGAAGAAAGCCGGGCGACATACAAGACCTGCATGACCTGGCTGAACTTTTCCCTTTTCGGCCCCTCCGCTATCTGGCCACAGACCGTCGAAATGAAACTCTTTACCCGGTTCTTCGGGAAGGCCTCCCGGGATTCCTCAAAGGCCGCCAGGGTATCGTTCAGGATGATCCGGGCGATCGGTCCCACCACCTTCTTGAGCTCCGTCTCGGCGGCCTCGAAAAAGGCCACGTCAACCGTTGCCCTCGGCCCCGCTCCGGGAGAATCGGCCGCATCCTTTTTTTCGACCAGACCTTTTTCAGCCAAGGCACAAAGGGTGTCCGACACCTCAAAAACGCTTCGTCCGAGCCGGCTGGCTATTTCAGCGACGTTTCGCCGCCCGTTGCACAGGGCAAGTATGCCCCATTGTCCGGCCGGAATCACCCGGTCTTCACCGTCGCTATCCACCACCAGGGAAAAGACGGCCTCGGCGGAAGGCACCGCTTGCCTGATCTTCTTCCACTCCTCCTCCCGTCGGGACCAATTCAGCATGACCCGCTCGGTGGGCAGACGCACCGTGCGTTCCTCCGGCGACGTTCGCCAATTGAAGGTCACCCGGCCGTTGTCCAGATCCATGATGGACGGGAACGCTTCTTCCCCGATCTGGGTGTCGGTCCGGACATGAACGATCTGGCCCCCCTCAATATAGATCTCAGCTGGTCCCGTTCCCTTGACCGCCATCAAACCGGACTTCTTCCCGTCTACCAGGGGTTTCACCAAGTCGTATAATCTTATTTCTGAAAGATCGCCGATCAAATCGATCAAATCGCTTAACACCGGCCGCCTCCTTTCCCGCCCTATGTCGACCAGACAAAAATTACGGACGGAAAGAGTGTAACGGTTAAAGAAAGGTCACTTCCTAACAAGCGAAGAATGGGTATTAGGGAAAAAAGGCCCGTGGATAACAGGACCTATGAGGTATATAAACTATATGTGTAGGAAGTCAATAGGAAATTGAGGACGGGGTGGTCTTCCATTATCTTAAACTGCCCAGTAATCGGAGTGAATCCCGGGATCGTGATCAAAGACTTCCTCGTGGAAAAGAAGCTGGGAATCCGAGTGGTCTATTTTGAGTTCGATGTTTTGAGTTTGGGCAGTGATTTCTGGTGTGGTTGGTCTGTTAATTACTGTTGTACTTATGCAATTTTTCACAAATGGAAGGTTGAAGATTTCAAGAAGAAACAGACCATGTTGATATTTCAGTAAATCCTCTTTCTTTTACCAAATTTATCCCTTTCATCTCAAAAAGGGAAGTATAGCATTTTTTCCTTTTGGCGAAGTTTCCGGTAGACGTTGACTATAGATATTGTATCTAATCGATGGCAGGATTCGCCATGACCGGGATATTAGAGGTCTTTGCCTCTGTTTTCTTGGGAAGGAATCTTATTTGATTCCCCTGATAAATTCCACCAATGCCTTGTTGAACTTTTCTGGCTGTTCATAGAAAAGAAGATGTCCAGCCTTCTCAAAGGGCTCGAAGGTGGCCTTCGGAATCTGCCCGGCGATGTGCTTTCCCATGTCTATACCTTTCTTATACACATTGGAGTTGGCTGCGAAGACAATGGTCGGGACCTTGATGGTGGGCAGCACCTTGGCGTAGTCGCTGATCAGGAAGTCGGAATACACGGCTACCGCAATCCAGGCTGGTGTTTTGGTCAACTCAGACGGTATCCAGGACAGGTCGGACTTGGATACCTTGGCGTCCTTGAACATGTTGCCAGTAAACGCGGTGGCGAATTTCAGCGGATCAGCCAAGTAGGTCTTAAACATAGTGTTCATTCTTGAGATGTTATAATTTTTCAGACTGTGGCTGTTCCAGTCTGCCGGTCCGAAAGGAAAAGGAACCATATCAATAAGACCCAGAGCTTTGAGACGGCTGTTTTTGGCGAACTGCTGATAATAGGATAAAACCACGGGGCCGCCCAGGGACCAGCCCGCAAGAACCACATTCTTTAGGCCGAACTGTTCAATGACTTCCCTCACATCGCGGGCGTATTGGCTTATGGTATGGCCGTTCAGTATTTTGGATGAATTGCCGTGACCTCGCAAATCAATGGTAATAACCCGGTATCCTGTGGCAAGTTGCGGCGCATTTTTCTGCCAGAATTTCGATGAGCAAGTCCAGCCGTGCACCAACAATATAGGCTGGCCGCTTCCCTGATCTTCATAGTAAATTTTAGCCCCGTCTTTCATCTCCAGATAGGTCGCAGGCGCAACTGTTGGCAAACCCAAGCCTATTTGGTTGATCATGACTCATTCCTCTTTCATGGATTTAAAAGTAGAAAATTTCTATCGTCTTATTCGTTGATTACCGTTTGTGCTCTTCTCGTTTATCAAGAATGGAAATTTAAGGAGTAACAGGAAGAACTCCCGTTTATCAGATGACATGTCTGCGTTTTCCATATAGGGGCCGTGAGTTCAGCCTTCGTCTTCGAGGCGGCAGGAAAGCTCGTCCAGGTGGTCACGAAAGTGAAAGCCCAGGGGCACGCCGCCAAGGTGTTGAAAGACATTCTGAAAGCAGGAATTTGCCTGACGGTCGCCTAGGACTATATCCGCAGCACCCCCTTCACCCCCTCCGCCACATCACGCAGGTCTCCCTCGTTCGGCCTGCCGCGGATATCTCCCAATCGCCCTGAAACGGAATGGTTCTTCATCCTCTCTGTATTGTACTCGCCGATCACATACCATTCTGCAACAATCGTATAGCCGAGATGGTCAAACAATTGCCCCATGTACTTCACTGCGGGTACGGCTTCATTCATACCCGTATGGGCACCGCCGTAAGTACAATAGACCACGGTTTTGGCCAAGGGCCTTCGAGGAGAAGCGGGCTTGATCTCCCCTTTCAGAATGTATTCCTGGAGGTGACTTCGAAAGACTTCCATGACGGGTTTTCCCGGTAGCTGGGAATAGACGCCTGATCCCACAAAAACGAAGTCATATCGGAGGATATCCACTTGCGTCTCTTGCGTGATCTTTACCGTATCCACGGTGTGCCCCAGACCTTGAGCCGTCTCTTGAATTTTCATGGCCACCTTTTCGGTGTTTCCGGTTGCGGAAAAGTAGAGATTCAGTATATTCATGTTGGGCTCCTTTCGCTGTTGAGCCTTTGCGTCTTTGATTTTTTGAAGAACTTGCTTCTGATGGGAAGAGTATAGGGGAGAGAAAAGACACGGTCAAGGAGAAACACAAAGACGGTCATTTGAAGAAAACGGAACTATGCGGGTCTGATCATTATAAATAAAAGAGGTAATAAAGGGGAAAAGAAAAGGCAATCCCTTCCTGCCTGAGAACTTTAGCACCTACTACTATACAGGCCAAGATATCTCTGAAGTTAGCAACTACGGATAGAACTCTTTCATTTCTCACATATTAGGGTCCTAAGTGTTTCAAGAAGGTTTTTTTCAGAATTAAGGCCATACTATAGACCTTGGCACTGTCCTTTCTCAGAGAATCTGTTGACGGTTTCCTAACCCATGTGATACAAATTACCAACAATTTATCAGACATGCATTGGCCCCTAAGGAGGGCTGAACAGGGAAACCGATGAAATTCCGGCACTGGCTCACCGCAATGAATGAAAACGGTTTACCGAGTACAGATCAACTCTTTTTATTATGATGGGGGGTGGGAATAATGAAAGACCGCCTGGAATCAAAAGAAGAAAATGGAATTTCGCGTAAAGAGTTCATAAAACGAACAGCCGCAGGATTAATTGGATTAGGGGTGGGGAGCAGTTTTCCAATAAATTATGGGTATTCAGAAAAAAGGGCAGCCCGAAAACTGGGAAGAACGGGGATCCAGGTCAGGCCTGTTGGTTTTGGGGCAACACGTTCGCTGGAGAATGCGCTCTTAAGAATTGGATTGGAAAAAGGCATAAATTTTATTGATACGGGACGGCAATACTTTAATGGACAAAATGAGGAGATGGTTGGAGAAGTTGCAAAAAACATACGGGATAAGGTCGTTATTCAGTCAAAATTAAGAATTCGGAACAGGGGGAAATCGATTCAGACCGTTGAGGTTGCAGAAAGAATAAAAAAAGAAATGGATTCATCCATTGATCAAAGCTTGAAGGCCCTACAGACAGACTATATCGATATCATGCTTATTCATGGCGCCGAATCGACCGAATTGATTTATCATGACGTGGTGTTCCAATGTTTTGAAAAAGCGAAAACATCCGGAAAGATCCGGGCCTGTGGATTTTCCACGCATACTAATCAGACTGATATGATAAAAATTAATAATGAGAAACTATTTTATGATGTCATCATGGTCACTTTCAATCACAAAGGGTCCTTAGTCCATTCCCAAACAGGGCGTTACGCCGAATGGGATCAGCCGACCATGATCAAAGAACTTCAAAGAGCCGAGAAGAATAACATCGGAATTGTCGCCATGAAAACCTGTTCGGCAGGACCGTATGCCTTTCCGGATGAAAAAACGCCTTCTTTTCGGTCCGCCTTAAAATGGGTTTTAAACCATTCGTTTATCGGCACAACGGCAGTAGCGATGGCCACTTACGAGGAACTTAAAGAAAACATTCAGGTTTTGGATGAATTGTAATGGCCAGGCTGGCCCGTTTCGCCTTTTGCGAGCGTCTTCCAGGGCAATGGGAGTACCGAAGAGGGCCATGATTCCGTGACAGGCAAACTCATTCACTGTACCCCTTGAAAATAGCAAATGGGAAATTTTTCTTGGCAATGGGGTCGTTAAAAAAGAAAGGTTGGTCAACAATTACCGTATATACTTCTCTGTTTTTTCAATTATTCTTTGAACCCTTCCAAGAGGCCTCGGATAAGCGGATTAACGCAAATGTTACCAAGGTCGAACTGCTTTAAGGCCTCTATGATGACCCAGATCTTTTCTTTCGTTGTGGCCTGGGAGTCAATAAACAAAACATACTCCCCTCGTATCCGGCAGAGCCCTCCTGGACCGGATGATTCATCCCGGATGAACTTGAAATGGCGGATGACTATTCCCAGCTTATAGGCTAGGGCTTCAAGTTGACTCAAGAGCAATTCGTCCTTCACCAAAGACCTCTTGCTTAGGTTAAGAGGGTGAGGCTAACGAGTGAAGATAGGCGTCTTCCATTATATTTCTCCCTCTCCTAAATCTCAAGCCGGAAAAGATTCCATATTCATTGACAAGGGCTCGGATAAAAGTCTACATTAAAAAAATGGCCAGGATCTTTTGTCCTGGATGCCGGCAGGTATTGCTTCTTCAAAAAACCTGAAAAAAGATCACCTTCAATTGTCCGAGGTGCGGACGATCCTTTGGCCTGGAAGAGCTGGCTGCCTATTTGGATGACGAGTGGGAAGAAATCCTGGCTAAGGTGCCGGTCAACCGTTTATAAATTAAACAGATTGCTGAAAAAAGAGTTTTTCCACATCCTGCTAATAAAAGGGCTTAAGGAGGGGACATGCCGTTTATCGATTTTTCCAGCGTAGACTTGAAGGATTTCCGGCCGGGGATTAAAAGTTGGACTCGGGTTGGCGAACAGTTGATCATGGCTGTCATGACCATCGAGTCCGGGATGGAAGATGACGGCCATTCCCATCCCTTTGACCAATCGGGGGTGGTTTTGGAAGGGACCTTTGCCTTATCCATCGGAGAGGACCGGAAAAGCCTGAGACCAGGCCAGGGCTATTTTATCCCCGCCGGGATTCACCATGCCTGGTCCGTGCCGGACGGACCGGTTAAAGTCCTGGATGTCTCCGCAAAAATCTGTTGATGCTTTTTAGAACCTTATCCTGACCCGATAGGTCAGCTTGCTTTCCCCATTTTTGGAGACTGGCACGTCAAAGGCCAGAGTCGATCGTCCAGCTTTTCAGCACATTCATAAAACTCCTAAGAATAAAATTTAACCGACCGCCTCATCTTCCTTTCGCCATGGGGGGGAGACCAGGCATAAAAAGGTTAAGTCGCCGTCACCGGTATTTCGAATAAATTGTTTTGAATCGGGCGGGATATAAACAACCTGTCCGGGGCAGACCGGGGCGGATTCATTTCCGATATGGATGATCCCCTTTCCGGCTAAGATGTAATACAGTTCCGCCGAGGTCTTCAACTTATGGGGCAGGGTGCTTTGCCCGGGTTTGACCAGGGCATGGGCCAGACTGAACCCCGTTTGAAGGGCCATTTTTTCGCGGTCCGGATGGAGCAATTCGCAAAGAGTGCTCTCATCGCCGGCCTGAAAGGAGGTACAATCCTTGAGGTCTTTGATAAAAATCAATGTGTGCCTCCGGCTGCTTTAAATTGATTTCTCAAAAATACCCTGATTCACTTTTTCCTATTTTACCAGAAAAACGATATGAAAAAATAATTTTGTTGAATAAATAATGCCATCCGCTACAATTGACAACAACGGAACAAAGCGTCATAACCCCCTCACCCCCGCCCTCTCCCACCAGGGGAGAGGGAACCGAATTAACTTCCTCCCCCTTGATGGGGGAGGATAGAGGCGGGGGTGCTTGCCTGTCGATGTTATTCTGAGACTGGTAATAAGAAGCAATCTATTTTTACCGTCTGAAAGGAGGAAAACATGAAGGGTAAAAAAATGGATTATTTTGCCGCCCTCTACAATGTGGCCAAGGTGATTAACGCCTCCCTGGACCTTCCCCATGTTTTGTCGGAAATCGTCCGTTGTGTAACCGAGAACATGGGGGTCAAGGCCAGTTCCCTTCGTCTTTTGGACCCTCGGAAGAAAAAACTGCTCCTGGCCGCCACCCATGGTCTGACCACCGGGTACATCCGGAAAGGACCGGTTCTGGTGGAAAAAAGCGGTCTGGATCGTAAGGCCCTCAAGGGGAAATCCATCTTGATCAAGGATGCCCAGACCGATAAAAACTTTCAATACCGGGATCGGGCCAAAGAAGAGGGCATTAAGTCCGTCCTGGTGGTTCCTTTGGGCATCGGGAAAAAAATTATCGGTGTCTTGAGGGTCTATACCGACAGGGTCCGCGACTTCAGCGGCAAAGATATCCAGTTCCTGGAGGCCGTGGCCAGCTTAAGCACCCTGGCCATTGAGAATGCCCGGCTCCATCAAAATCTTAAGACCGACTGCGATCTGCTTACGGCCTATAAATTTCGTTTGGACGATAATTAGTATCCATCCGGAAATCCAAGATTTCCGGATAGCTTTCAGCAGTCAGCGGTCAGCATTTAGCCCAACTCTCCGATGATAAAGGATTTTGCTGAAAGCTAAAAGCTGATTGCTTAATGCTCCATCCGGAAGAGGATCGTTTCCGGATGGATACTAATTAAGAAGGAGGGAGTAGAAATGATACGCCTTGGTATAAATGGTTTTGGTCGAATCGGACGTCAGGTCTTAAAAGCCATCCTGGAAAAATATCCGAAGACCCTGCAGGTCGTCGCCATCAATGATCTTTTTGATACGGAAACCAACGCCCACCTTTTCAAATACGACACCAACTACGGCCGGTTTCAAGGCAAGATCGCGGTTGAGAAAGACCGTTTTTATATCAACAACCAGCCCGTCACCTGTTTCTCTTACCGCGACCCGGCGGCCATCCCCTGGGATGATGAAAGGGTCCAATTAGTTATCGAAAGCACCGGACTGTTTACTACCGGTCCCAAGGCCGCAGCCCACATGGAGGCCGGGGCCAAGAAGGTCATCATCTCGGCTCCGGCCAAAGAAGTCGACCTGACAATCGTCCTGGGCGTCAACCAGGAGGCCTACGACCCCCAAAAGCATCATATTGTCTCCAATGCCTCCTGCACCACCAATTGTCTGGCCCCTCCGACCATGGTCGTTCATCAGGCCTTCGGCATTGAAAAAGGCATGATGGTCACCATCCATTCCTATACCAACGATCAACGCATCCTGGACCTGCCCCATAAGGATTTGCGCCGGGCCCGGGCCGCCGGCCAGAATATCATTCCCACCACGACCGGGGCGGCCAGGGCCTTGGCCTTGGTTATCCCTGAATTAGCCGGCCGATTTGACGGCTATTCCCTGCGGGTGCCCACCCCGACGGTTTCGGTGGTGGACCTGACCGTGGAGCTCAAAAAAGAGATCCAGACCGAGGATCTTCGGCAGGCCTTAAAAAAAGCCGCCCAGACCCAACTTAAGGGAATAATGGCCTGTGAAGAAGAACGCCTGGTGTCCATGGATTTCAAGGGCGATGAACATTCTTCCATCATCGACCTGGAGTTCACCCAGGTGTTACAAGGAAACATGGCCAAGATCGTTGCCTGGTATGACAACGAATGGGGCTATTCCTGCCGGGTGGCCGACCTGGCCAATTTAATGGACCAGAAAGGGATATAGGTGGGGGTCCTTTACCGGGCCAGAAGAATGGCACTCGACCGGGGGCCCAGGGTAAACATTTTCGGGTTCTCTATGGGGGGCTCTTCACCCGGGTTGAATAAATCCCGGGGCGTTTCGGCCGAGGTGTCCGCGGCCAGACGCCAGGGTGCCCCCGGTGGCGCCGGCGGTAAGAGGAAGTTTACCCCATCGTCCCCGGCATTGAACATCAGGTAAAGCCGGCCGGATTCATTTTCGTAAACCAGACAGGCCACTTGTTTTTCCCTTGGATCGCACCAATCTGGCAAACCGCCGTGAGGACTGAACCAACGGATCTCCTCCTCGGTGTAAAATCGCTCCTGACTCAGAATCGGATGGTCCCGACGAAAGGCGATCAGACCACGGGTAAACCGGGCGATCTCGGCCTGTTGTTCCAGGAGGTCCCAGTCAACCCAACTGGTTTCATTGTCCTGACAGTAGGCGTTGTTGTTGCCGCCCTGGGTACGGGAGAATTCATCTCCCCCGAGCATCATGGGCACCCCGCGGGAAATCAACAGGGTCAGCAGAAAATTTTTAATCTGCCGTTTTCGATTGAAAATAATCGGGGCCTCTCCGGTCTCCCCTTCGATGCCGAAATTTTCGCTGAAATTCTCGCCCAGCCCGTCATGGTTATTTTCCCCGTTGGCCTCATTATGCTTGTTTCGGTAGCTCACCAGGTCGTGGAGTGTGAAGCCGTCGTGACAGGTGATGAAATTGATGCTGCCCTCTGGGCCTTTCCCGGATTTGCCGTAGACGTCGGCACTGCCGCAGAGGCGCTGGGCGAATAATCCCAGAAATCCCTCATCGCCGCGCCAGAAGCGTCGGACATCATCACGATAACGACTGTTCCATTCGGCCCAGCGCCGCTCGGAGAAGCTTCCCACTTCGTAGGCCCCGGCGGCGTCCCAGGCCTCGGCGATGAGCTTGACCTCCCCCAGGATCGGGTCCTCGGCGATCCGTTCAAGCAGCGGCGCATTGGCCAACAGGTTGCCGTTCCTGTCCCGGCCGAGGACCGAGGCCAAATCGAAACGAAATCCATCGACACCCATCTCCACCCTCCAATAGCGCAGAGCCGTAACGATGTGGTCCCGCACCACCGGATGGTTGGCGTTGATGGTGTTGCCGGTGCCCGTATAATTGAGATAACGGCGTTTATCGGCGGCAAGGGTATAGAAGAT
Organism: uncultured delta proteobacterium; assembly: GCA_963838485.1. Classification (GTDB taxonomy): domain Bacteria; phylum Desulfobacterota; class RBG-13-43-22; order RBG-13-43-22; family RBG-13-43-22; genus RBG-13-43-22. Next base: position 72,363 of record CAWIRY010000112.1, read on the forward strand.
GGCGTTATCAATCCCTCGAAAACAAAGGGTCGGCCCGAGTTCGTCTCCCTCGGCCGTATGGTTGAACACCACGTCCAGGATGACCTCGATGCCGGCCCGGTGACAGGCCCGGACCATCTCCTTGAATTCCAATTTCTGCTGACCCAGGCCCCCGGAGCTGCTGTAGGAGGCTTTGGGGGCCAGGAAGGCCACCGGATCGTATCCCCAGTAATTTCGAAGAGGCCGACCTGATCGGGGATCGATGCCGGTCAATTGATTTTCATTGAATTCAAAAACGGGCATCAGTTCCACGGCCGTCACCCCCAGTTCTTGGAGGTAGGGTATTTTTTCGATCAGACCCCGATAAGTGCCTGGATGCGCGACGCAGGCGCTGGGATGGATGGTCAGACCCCGCACGTGGGTTTCATAAATGATGGTTTTCGACCAGGGATGTCTGGGGGGAAGGTCCTCCTGCCAGTTGAAGTCATCATAAGTAAAGATACATTTAGGCATGGCCCCGGCATCATCGATTTTTGAAGGAGTCAGGTCTTGCTCCGACGCCGATGGATCGTATCCGCGGGCCGACCCGAAATCCCAATGGGGCAACCCGGATATGGCCGTAGCAAAAGGGTCCAAAAGAAGTTTGTTGAAATTAAAACGATGGCCTTCTTGGGGTTGATAGGGGCCGTCCACCCGAAAGCCATAGAGCTGCCCAGGACCGATCCCTTTGACCCAGACGTGCCAGACATCCCCGGTACGGTTGCGTCGGGGATCCAGATCGATAATCCTGGCGGGTGTTGCCTCTTCGGGATGATCGAACAATTCCAGTCGAACGCGGCTGGCATGGCGGCTGAAGAAGGCAAAGTTGACCCCGTCCCCGCGAGGGCGGGCTCCCATAGGCAGTGGGACTCCTGCCCGGAGTTCGGAACGTTCGGAGACTTCGGCTAAGTATTCGGGCAAAGGGCGTTCAGGGATATTGAGGCCGACAGCCTGTCCCTGGGCTGTTTTTGCCTGCCCGGCCATCGGTCCGCAGGTCATCCCCTCTTCGGGCTGTGGTTTTCCTTTTGAATCGGTGTCCTTAGACATGGGTAAAGCCTTTCCCTCCAGTCAAGATAGCCCACTGCCCCGGGCCGAGGCTTGGGGAAAAGGCTCACTTCAATGAAAATAGCATCGCTATTCAAGGCACAGAAAAATTTTATAAAGAAACCCTTTTACTCCCTGTTTTTATGTCCTCCAGGGTACTCATATCCACGCGGAGAGAATCGCCGGCCTTGATGGCGTTGACTTCTCCATAATCAATCAATCGATATAGGTCCTTCCTTCCGATCCCCAGGTATTTGGCTGCTTCCGGAATGCTTAAGAGTGGAGCCGAGATCAATCCTTCCGCCTCGGATTCTTCTTCGGTTTGACCGGTTTCCATTAAGCCTTCGTTGATTAAATAATCTTTGGAGATACGGGTATCCTTGTTTCGATTCATGATTAAACCCTCCTTTGTCTTTTAAGGGTACATAATGAAACTGTCTTTATAATATAACTAAGACATTGAGTAATGAAATAGGTTAAAGACTGTATTTTTGGCCATCCGGGTCTGGTGGACAGGGTCGGGGTGGCCAAGAATTGAAAGATATAAAGATAATCATGAAAGAACTGCCAAAGATCGGAATGAAATCGAAGCGTTTGCTCACGCAGCGCAGTGGAAAGGGTGTCGGATACAGAGACTTCAACTCCAGAGTTTCTGCAATTTTTAAGACCTGGCCACGTGTTGTAAGAGTTAAGCCCCATTTCTTGAAAAGGAGATGGGGTCTTTGTTATGGGGCGGATGAAAAAAAGCCGCAAAGACCTCCGGGACCGCTTCGGTATTTATGCGCTGAAGGACATGGATATTAAATATTGCATAAATGAATTAGTCGGAGTAAGCTACGACTAAAAAGAAAAATAGTCGGAGTAGAAACTATGTTTGAAGACGTTCTGGTCAGTCAGAATCCTCATTGGGATGGCTTGGTTTATCCTGAGGGTGTCCCCCGGCAGGTTCTTGATTATGTAAAAAAACATCTTGATCTTACCCATGTTATTTCTTTCGTAGGCGTCCGCCGTGCGGGGAAGAGCACCCTCATGCGGCAGATGATCAACTATCTCATCCGGGATCGGGGGGTGCAACCCCGGAACATCCTGTTCTGTAATCTGGAGATGCCTGCCCTGAACCGCTACCGCACCGATGTGGCCAACCTGGACCGGCTCTACGAAGATTATTTGAAGCTTGCCGCCCCCAAGGGACGGGTTTACGTCTTTTTGGACGAGGTGCAGTTCTTTTCGGACTGGCAGGTCTTCGTCAAATCTCGTTATGAACGGGGAGGGCTCAAGTTTATGGTGACGGGTTCCAATTCTCGGCTTCTCTCCTCCGAGTTCATGACCCTCCTGTCGGGTCGGACCCTTCCCGTCGAGGTCTTGCCTTTTTCCTTCGTCGAATTTCTGCTCGCTCGAGGCGTAACGGTCTCGGACGAAATTTCGGTCCTCCAGCAGCGGCCTCGCGTGCAGGCACTGTGCGACGACTACCTCCGAACAGGCGGTTTCCCCGAGGCTGTTTTTCTTGATATCCCGGCCCTCCGGAACGAAGTCCTCGGCATGTACGCCAGGACGATCCTCCAGCAGGACATCGTTCCTCGTTTTGCCGTAAAGAAGCCTGCCGACCTGGAGACCCTGTTTCTGTACCTGATGACGAACGTCTCCGCCCTCTACACCCCGAAACGACTCTCTGCCATCGTCGGTCTCAGCGACAAGACAATCAAGGATTACTTGGCCTACTATGGCGATGTCCGGCTTCTATTTGCCTTAGACGTCTTTCATTTTTCCATGAAACAGCAGATCCGGAGCCCCAGGAAGATCTACGCCGTCGATACAGGTCTCGCGGCCGCCGTCTCCTTCCGGTTTTCGGAAAACGTCGGCCGCTACCTGGAAAATCTCGTTTTCCTGGAGCTCCACCGCCGGGGCGAGGAGATGTTCTACTACCGGACAACCAACGGCCTGGAGGTAGATTTTCTCTGTCGGAGAGATAACCGAACTGCCGTACTGATCCAGACGGCCTGGGACATGGGGGCGGAGGACACCAGGAAACGGGAACTACGCGCCCTGGCCAAGGCTATGGCGGAATTGAATTTGAAGGAAGCCCTGGTCGTCACCCATGAGGAGGAGGGGGAGAGCCCAGTCAACGGCGGGACCGTACGCCTGGTCCCCGTCTGGCGGTTTCTTTTGGGGAGGAATTGAAGACGGCATGGAAAACGGATCCCAGTATTTGGCAAGGAATAGCTAATCAGACGCCATAGCGCCCCCCTGGCTGAAGGCCGAGAGGTTTTTGGCTGCCGTCCCTCTCAACGGCAGCTAAAAAAAGTATTACTATGGGCTCTCTGCGAACTTGAGCGACCGAAGGAAGCGGGCGAGAGATAGTTTTTGAATAAGGCAGTAATCAAATCCGCTCGGGCGGATGGGCGGTTCCAAAAACAAAGGTCCATAAAAGCCAAGTTACCAATCTGATCAGAGCAGCCCAATCAGCCCGGATTGAATCCCGACCCTCGGTCGGCCTGGGCACCCGAAAGATAATCGGATTTGGCCTTGCCCTGGAGAAGATGGCCCGATTTTCCACCAGGAGCAGGAATAGGGAATAATCCCCTTTGCGGCCTAACTAAGGGAATTTCCTACAAAGAATATTTCCTTTTTGGATTGACTTTAACTGATCGATATGTTTTTATTTTGTTCATCCCAGAATCATCGTTCTTCAAACCGGCAACCCCTAACCCGAAAGGCTGGTCCATGAAGCAGTCCGACAAGGCCCCATATTCTGAAAAAGGAGATGGGGGTTTTATTTGTGGCTGAGTGAGAGGGGGTTAAAAAAGTTGATTCAGAACGAGTCCCGTCTTTAGGCAATTTCAGTAAAAAGAAAAGCGAGATGACCTCAAAAGACCATCTAATTTACGCCGAACAAATTGGTAAATCCATTTACATAATTCGTGGGCAGAGAGTCATGTTGAGTTCCTCTTTGGCGGACCTCTATGGGGTAGAACCTCGAGTGTTGATGCAGGCCGTAAAACGCAATATCGAAAGGTTTCCAGAGGACTTCATGTTTCAATTGACCACGGAGGAGTTCCAAGACTTGAAATCACAAATTGTGATTTCAAGTTAGGGAGGTATGCGCCGGGCAAGGCCCTATGCCTTCACTGAGCAAGGAGTAGCCATGCTATCAAGTGTTCTCAACAGTCAGAGAGCTATCCAGGTCAATATCGCGATCATGCGGATTTTTATCCGCCTCCGCCAAATGACCATCACCCACAGGGCACTGGCCGGGAAGCTTGCTGAATTGGAAGAGCACATCCAGGATCACGATGAACAAATAACAGACATCTTTAAAGCCATCCGCCAGCTCATGACCCCATCCGCCACTTCTAAACGAAAAATCGGGTTTGCCCTTAAAGAAAAGCAGGCTCGATATGGCAGGAAAGGGAGGCCAATAAAATAGCAGGGTTTGACTTAAATGGTTTGCTATGCTTTTAACAGGGATAGCGAGCGAATTTCAAATAATAGACATTTACCTTGCCTGGAAGATTCCCCGAACCTTGGTGCAGGGAGCTTCAATAAGGATTTTAATTTTGAGCGAAAGGCTGGTCCATGAAGCAGTACGATTAAGCCCCATTTTTTGAAAAAAGAGATGGGGTTTTGTTTTATTATGGAGCGGATGCAATGGCTTTTTAATGGGTGCTCCATGATTCCTTACTTGAACTGCCGAGAAAGTGTGGAAGTCTCTTCCGGCAACGCCGCAGCCAAAGAAGCCATCGACCGGGGAATCGATTTGGAGCCTCTGGATCTGACAAATAAATACAACTTGAGCAAATTTGATAAGTTTTAAATAGGGTTCCTTTTGAATAATAATTTTGACACGATAAAACCTAACGCTATAGTTCATGGCCCCCTTTTCCCGGAAAGGGTCCAGGTAATTTTGGCTGTCCCCATGGGCGAATCAATCAAGCTGATTGGAAAAGGCCTAACCTCTGGTAAAGCCTATGACCCCATCCTTTCTCCCGCCCAAATTGCCACCCTGGAAATAACCCCGGAGCAGGAACCCTTTGACGGCGATCCTTCTAAGTTCCGTTTGGGCATTGAGGCCATGCGGCTGGCCCTAGCCTTCGAGTACGACCCCTATTTCTCCCTCTCCATTGCCCGGGTGGATCCCTTGCCTCACCAGTTAGAAGCCGTTTATGATTATTTCATGAAATTGCCGAGGATCCGTTTCCTATTGGCCGATGACCCAGGAGCTGGGAAGACGATCATGGCCGGTCTCCTGATTAAGGAACTCAAAATTCGCGGACTGATTAAACGGACTCTTATTGTTTCTCCGGCCAATTTGTGTTTCCAGTGGCAACGGGAAATGAGAGACAAGTTCCGGGAACCCTTCGAACTCATCCGAGGGGAAGTCCTGCGGGCCAACTATGGCAGCAATCCCTGGCAGGAGAAAAACCAGGTCATCACCTCCGTTTCCTGGGTTTCCCGGATAGAGGATGCCAAGGAAAGCCTGCTCCGTAGCGATTGGGATCTGATCATTGTCGATGAAGCCCATAAAATGAGCGCCTATAGTGCGGATAATAAGACACTGGCCTACCAACTCGGGGAAGCCTTATCGTCCATGACTGACCATTACCTCTTGATGACCGCCACTCCTCATAAAGGCGACCCCAAGAATTTTTGTCTGTTCCTGGAGTTGCTGGACCGTGATGTTTATGGAGACATCAAAAGCCTGGAAGAGGCCATGCAGCGCCATGAGGCCCCATTTTATCTCCGCCGGGTGAAAGAGGCCCTGGTCACATTTCCGGACCCGGATACGGGACAGGTTAAGGCCCTCTTCACCCAAAGGAAAGTGCAGACCACGGAATTTCAGATCGATGACGAGGAATGGGATTTTTATGACGCCCTGACCCGCTACGTGGAAGACCAGTCCATCAAGGCCGCCGCCGATGATTCCGCCCGGGGCCGGGCGCTCGGTTTTATCATGGCCATGCTCCAACGGCGGTTTGCCTCCAGCATTTATGCTGTACGGCGCAGCCTGGAACGGATGCGTGAGAAACGGGAAAAGATCCTGGCTGATCCGGACAAATACCGGCAGGACCAGATTACCAAAAAGCTACCTGAGGATTTTGATGAACTTCCCGAAGAAGAACAGCAGGAAATTATCGCCCAATTAGAGGACGTGGTGGCCTCGGTGGACCCGGCTGCGCTGCGGGAAGAAATCCTCCAGCTCAGCAAGCTGATTGATCAGGCCCGCCTCCTGGAAGCCCGGGAGATCGAGTCCAAACTGGTCAAGCTCAAGGAAGTGCTGACCGAGCATAAAGTTTTCGACGATCCCAAGATGAAGCTCCTCCTTTTTACCGAGCACAAGGATACTCTGGATTACCTGGTCGGCAAGCTCCGGGACTGGGGTTTGACGGTTACCCAAATCCACGGATCCATGAAGATCGGTGACCGGGACATTCCCGGCACCCGTATCTATGCCGAACGGGAATTCCGGGAAGACTGCCAGGTGATGGTGGCTACCGAAGCGGCTGGGGAAGGAATCAATCTCCAATTCTGCTGGTTCATGATTAATTACGACATCCCCTGGAATCCGGTCCGGTTGGAACAGCGCATGGGTCGGATCCATCGCTACGGCCAGGAAAAAGACTGTCTGATCTTTAATTTTGTGACCACCAATACCCGGGAAGGCCGGGTGATTCAGAAACTTTTCGAACGAATTCGAAAGATCGAAGATGATCTTGACCCCAACCGGACCGGAAAAATTTTTAATGTCTTGGGGGAGATTTTCCCGCCCAACCAGCTTGAGCGGATGCTCCGGGATATGTATTCCCGCAACCTGACGGAAGAAGTGATCAAAAACCGGATCATCGAGCAGGTGGATACGGACCGGTTTCGCCGCATCACCCATTCGACCCTGGAGGGTTTGGCGAAACGGGAATTGAATCTCTCGGCCATCATCGGAAAATCGGCTGAAGCCAAAGAAAGGCGCCTGGTCCCTGAGGTTATTGAGGATTTCTTTATTCAGGCCGGTCCCCTGACCGGTGTCCATCCCAGAGAGGCCCGGAAAGGACAGCATGTCTACCGTATAGGCCGCCTCCCTCGGACCCTATGGCCCATAGGGGAAAAGCTGGAACCCCGTTTCGGGAAACTGGGTCGGGAATACAAACAGATTGTCTTTGATAAAAAGCTGCTGACCGATGACCCTACCCTGGAATGGGTAACCCCCGGCCACCCCCTGTTTGAATCGGTCCGAGAGGATATCCAGTCCAGAGTGGAGGATGATCTCCGGAGAGGAGCAATTTTTTATGATCTGCACCGGGAGGACCCGGCTCGCCTGGATGTGTTCTCCGCTGCCGTTAAGGACGGGAGGGGGAATGTCATCCACCGCCACATTTTCGTTATTCAAACCGCCATGAGCGGCTCCTTATCTGTCCGTCAACCAACCCTCTTCCTGGATTTGTCTCCGGCCCCCCCAGGGACAACCGCCCCTGATGGGAACAGCCTCCCGGGGCGGGACAAACTGGAACAGGCTTTAAATGAGCAGGCCCTTCAGCCCTTCTTGGCCGCTATCACCACCCAGCGGGAGAAGGAAATCGACATCATCTCCCGCCACATGGAAATCAGCCTCAATGAACTGATCCACCGTCAGAACCTGCGCATGGCCGACTTACTGGAAAGCCAGCAGTCCGGAGAGGCCAACCCGTTGCTGGCAGCCAATATAAAAACCACCGAAGACCGATTGGATGAATTGAACGGCCGCCTGGAACGCAGGCGAGAGGAATTAGCGCAGGAAAAGCAGTGCCTCATTTCCGATATCCATCATCACGGTCGGGCCTGGGTCCTCCCCCACCCGGAAAGAAAATCCCCAGGCATGGCCTCTATGGTCCGGGATGAGGAAATCGAACGCATTGCCGTGGAGGCGGTTAAGGCCTATGAAGAGGCCCGCGGGTGGCAGGTGGAGAGTGTGGAAGATCAGAACCGAGGTTTTGATTTGATCTCCCGAAAATATAGTCATCCATGTTTGCCTTCGGATGGATTCTACGTTTACGCAATCGAATGTGCAGGCGGGAGTATTTACATTGGACAGACGGATGATCTCGTTCGACGATGGGATGAGCATATTTCCGGAAAAGGAGCAGAATGGACAAGGCGGCATCGTCCTCTGCGAATGGCTTATATTGAGGAATATTTAACACGTTCAGATGCTTTTTCGCGTGAACAACAGCTAAAAACTGGCTCAGGCCGGGAGTGGTTGAAGCAGGCAATAAAGAATACTGGACCGTTACTTCCACAAACCGCATCCCGACCTGCCTGCCGGCAGGCAGGAGATCCCCAAACCGCCATTGAAATTCGTTTTATTGAGGTCAAAGGCCGGGCCGCCATCGGCGAGATCGCTTTGACGACTAATGAATATAAGACTGCCGATCGGTTAAAGAAAGATTATTGGCTTTATGTTGTGTTTAACTGTGCAGCCAAACCGGAAATTCATTCGGTTCAAGACCCGGTTTCCTTGGGATGGGAACCTTTGATTAAAATCGAACACTATCATGTCAATCCAGAGAAGATCTTTAGATCGATCAAAAGGGCGGCTGTATGAAAAAATTGGGCATTTATTTGGATACCTCAGTGATTAATTTCCTTTTTGCTGATGATGCCCCTGACTTTAAGCAAGCTACGCTTGACTTCTTCGAGAATCAATCTGAATTTTATGAGCTGTATATTTCGGATGTTGTGATTTTGGAAATTGATCAAGATCCGGATGAGGATCATAAAACCAATCTTTTTTCGATCATTGACCGGTACAAAATTATTATCTTACCCGATGCCCCGATTGAAGAGATAAAGGTATTAGACCGAAAGTACATTGAAAAAGGAATTATTCCCGGTTCCAAGATTAATGATGCCCTTCATGTTGCGTATGCGACTATCTATAATTTGGACATCCTGCTTTCATGGAATTTTAAACATTTGGCTAATGTCAACAAAGAAATCAAGATTCAATTGGTTAATAATGAAGAAGGTTACCGATATCCCCTAAGACTGGTATCGCCCCTGGAGGTGTTGCATGAATAAAGAAAGAAAAATCGTTTCCAAAAGACTTGAGGATGTGTGGACTTGGAAAGAATCTGTTTATCGTGATGTTTCCAATCTTCCAACAGATCAGGCTTTAGATAAGATTCTTGAAAAGGCCCATCAGGCCGCCTTGAAACATGGTTTTATTCTGACCTCCAGGAAGAAAGCTTCTGCTTTTCGGGAGACCATTGAAGGGTATAAGAAGTCAAAAGATTGATTCAAAGCATCATGCAGCCAGCCTATCCAAAACGCCTTATTGAAGTTGACCTGCCCATTAAGCGTATTTCCGCTCATGCCCGGCGGGAGAAATCGATCCGGCATGGGCATATATCGACTCTGCATATCTGGTGGGCCAGGAGGCCGCTGGCGGCCTGTCGGGCGGTAATCTGCGCGGCCTTGTGGCCTGACCCGGCCGATCCCTTATGCCCCGGTGCTTTTCGGGAAGCCGCCCGAGCTCAAATTAAAAAATGGGCCAAGGATCACCTGAATTTATTGGGGGAAGAAAGTTTTAAGCGGTTTGTGGGTTTTCAAAAGAACCCAAAACTTCTGGAAGACAATGAAGAAATACGAAAGGCCCTGCTCGATTTTATTGCTGATTTCTCCAACTGGGACAATTCCACTGTCCTGGAGTACCTGGAGACCAGCCGGGCCTTGACCCAGGCGGCCCATGAGGCCCTGGGAGGAGAACCGGGAACAAAACCGTTGGTAGTGGACCCTTTTGCCGGAGGCGGGTCCATTCCCCTCGAAGCCTTGCGGGTGGGGGCCGACGCCTTTGCCAGCGACTTAAATCCTGTGGCTGTGCTGCTCAACAAGGTTGTTTTGGAATATATCCCCAAGTACGGCAAACGATTGGCCGAAGAAGTTCGAAAGTGGGGCAAATGGATCAAAGAAGAGGCGGAGAAGGAACTGGCCGAATTTTATCCCAAAGATCCGGATGGTTCAATTCCCATTGCCTATCTCTGGGCGCGGGCAATCGAGTGTGAGGGGCCTGGGTGTGGCGTGGAGGTGCCACTGATACGAACTTTGTGGTTAGCGAAAAGGGTATACATTCGGTTGCATTGCGAATACTTCCTAACTCAAAAGAAAAGCAGGTCGATTTTGAGATCATCCAAGATGTTAAAATGAAAGACGTGGACGCAGGAACAGTTCGACGCGGATCAGTTACATGCCCAGTTTGTGGTTTTACGACACCCGTCCTTTCCGTGCGACGGCAACTTAAAGAACGAAAGGGTGGCGCTACAAGTGCAAAGTTATTCTGTGTAGTTATAAAACGTGCTAACGAGCAGGGAAGATTCTATCGAATGGCTACTCAGAACGACTTGGAAGTTGTCCGCAAGGCAGCAGAGGAGCTTGAAAAACGGAAGATGAAACATGTCGGCATTCATTCAATAGTGCCAGACGAATCTACAGAGCACTACGAAAGTTTTGTAAATCGAGGGCCGATTTATGGGATGACGACATGGGAGTATTATTTCACACCCCGTCAAGCGCTAGCGTTATCAACACTCGCTCGATTGGTACGCAAAGCGGGGAAAAGAATTGACACCGAATGCAAGAATGGCTTAGCTTCTGCTGTTACAACCTGTTTGGCATTCGCTCTCGATAAACAAGCCGATAGTAATTCGTCGCTTTGTTCATGGCGATCCGTCAGTCAAGACATCGGGCACACATTTGGTCGGCAAGCTCTTCCGATGATGTGGGACTTTGTTGAAGCAAACATATTCAGTGGAGCAACACGCGACTGGCTAAATGCTGTTGAGGGGGAGTTGAAAGCCCTTCAAAGCCTCGACGAGGGAATTTGTCAGGGTCGAGCGGAGATGGCTTCTGCAACCGCTCATCCTTTTCCTAATGATGCGGCTAACGCATTTATTACTGACCCACCCTACTATTATTCCGTTCAATATGCTGACATTTCTGATTTTTTTTATGTGTGGCTACGGCGCACGATAGACGATAGATACCCGGAGATACTCTCGAATTCCCTTACCCCTAAGGAAGATGAAATCATCGTTCAGTCTCCTGGCCATGAGTTTGCGATTTATGGGAAGAACAGGGCCTTCTACGAATCCAGAATGAAGACAGCCATGAAAGAAGGTCGTCGAATCCTTACTCCCGATGGAATCGGTGTAGTAGTATTTGCTCATACTTCCACTGCCGGGTGGGAATCGCAGCTCCAAGCGATGGTGGATGCTGGGTGGACGGTTACAGGGTCATGGCCTATCGATACAGAGATGGCGAACCGAGTTATTGCCCAGGGTCGGTCTGTCTTGGCCTCTTCTGTTCACCTTGTATGCCGTCCACGAGAGAAAGGAGAGTTTGCAGCTACTGCCGACAACACAGGCGACTGGCGCGACGTTCTGCAGGAATTACCTGGTCGCATTCATCAATGGATGCCCCGCCTGGCCAAGGAAGGAGTTGTCGGCGCCGATGCTATATTTGCCTGTCTGGGTCCGGCCCTGGAAATCTTCTCCCGGTATTCAAGAGTAGAAAAGGCCAGCGGGGAGCAGGTTACGCTTCGAGAATACCTGAAGCAGGTTTGGTCGGCGGTGGCCAAAGAGGCACTGATCATGATCTTTGAAGGGGCCGATGCCACGGGTTTTGAAGAGGATGCACGGTTGACGGCCATGTGGCTCTGGACTTTGTCTACCGGGACCAATGGCAACGGGACTGGTAAAGGCCGGGGTGAGGATGATGAAGAGGATGAGGGGGCTTCCTCCAATAAGACCAAGCTGAGTGGTTTTGTTTTGGAATATGATGCGGCCCGAAAGATTGCCCAGGGGCTCGGAGCGCATTTGGAGCACATCTCCAGTTTAGTCGAAATACAAGGGGATAAAGCCCGCCTTTTGCCGGTGGCGGAACGGACCAGACATTTATTTGGGAAAGAGGAGGCCGAGGCCCCCGCAGCCAGGAACAAGAAAAAAGACTCTCAATTCAAGTTCGACTTTGCCAAAGAGATTGAGGAGTCGGAAGAAGTCGGTGGTTGGGGAAAGAAAGGGGCGCCAAAACCCGGCTCGACAGTCCTGGACAGGATCCATCAAACCATGATTTTGTTTGCCGCTGGGCGGACGGAGGCCATGAAACGGTTTCTGGTTGAGGAAGGGGCGGGCAATGATGCCCGGTTCTGGCGCTTGGCTCAGGCCCTTTCGGCTTTATATCCATCCACTTCGGAAGAAAAACGTTGGGTGGATGGGGTCCTGGCTAGAAAAAAAGGATTGGGTTTTTAACAGGAAGATCAGGAAGAATTTCTGGAAATATCTAAAATTCGTGCGGAGGGTTTATGAGTAAGAAATTTACCGCCATTGTTCGTAAAAGCAAGCTGGAATATGTAGCTGTGTGCTTGGAACTGAATGTGGCCGCCAGAGGAGATAACCTCGCCGACGTGGAGAGGAACCTGAAGGAAGCCATAGAATTGTATCTTTCGGATATCCAGGGCCATCAGGAAACGATTGTTGAACCGATGGCAATTGAAGACTTTATTGAATTTTTGGTTCATTAGCAAAATTTATGGGAGCCCGTTTGCTGGGGCAGATCACCAAGTGTGTGATATAAAGCGATTTTAATCACCTCGTAACTACGAAAGCCATAGGCTTTTTTTGTGGTCAATTTCGCTTTGTTGTTAAAGCCCTCTACAGCACCTAATGCGATTCGATCTTTGACCCGGAACCAATTGAGCAAAAGCTCCCAGTGATTGCGTAACATCTTGGCCACTTTCTTCATCGGGTCGATTCGGGAGCGCGTCGTTCTTTGACACCATTCGTCCAGAAATCGACCAGCCCATTTCGGGGAGGTATAGCTCCAAAAGCGCTGCAGATCCTCCTTGAGGAGGTAGGCGCGAACCGTTTTCAGATTGCAGGATAACAGTTCCTTCAGCTTTACCGTTTGTTTGTCGGTTAAATTTTCTGGCCGTTTCAGTAAACACCAACGACTATTAGTCAGGACTGGCTGTTCTCCTTTCGCCTTAAGCTGCTTGGCTTCTTGGGCTCTTACTTTGTCGATGGCTTTACCCACTTGACTCATAATATGAAATCGGTCCAAGATATGAACCGCCTGACCTGCTAACTCGGCCACTATCCGCAGATAGGGTTTCCACATATCACTGCAGATGAAGCGAAGCCGGGCCGTGGCCTCGGGGCCAAAGTCTTCAAAGAAGGCCCGTAAGGTTTTCTGGGTCCGCTCCTGACCTATCCAGAGTAATCGTCGGCACCCGATATCGATTTGATAGACCATCGTCAGGTATTTAGGACCCTTTTTCCAGAAGATCTCATCAATGCCGATAGCCGTAACATTCTCAAGATCTCGATGGGCCAGTCCCCAGGCGACAGCCATCTTAACCGAGCGAAATACATTATCCCAGGTGGTCTGAAAGACCTCGGCCGTTTCTTTCCAACTCAGTCGCTTAGCCCAGCGAGCCAGGAACCAGGAAAAGGGGATGGTCATATGGTTCTTCCCTTGCGCCCAGGGAACCCGCTCTACCTTGACACCGCAACGAGGGCAATCGACCCGCCGGAGGCCGTAAAGGAAAAAAACAGCTATGCCCCAAAGAGGTACAAACTGAAACCATCGGACCGGCAAGGTGTCATAGCCGGGGCCTTTCTTCTCACAGCCCGAACAAATCGGGCGGCTGTTCTGACGAGGACGAATTTCAATCTCCAGGGTCATTTGAGTTCGTCTTCTCCTTAATCGAACTTGACCATATACAAAACCACTATGCTTTTGAACCTGATTAAGGATATATTTGATCTGCATCCCGTTTCTCCTCTGGCGATGGTTTGTTTTCGCACAACTTCCATCTTGCCAGATTTGAGAGCGGGATGCACTTTTATCTTAGTCTAACGTTAACCCCTTTTTATAGGGCCATTTATTACCCATAAATTTTGCTAAAGAACCGAATTTTTAAGGGATACCGAACCTGACTGGGTTAAGGAACCGGAGGACGGTTTTATCCTGAAACCGTTGGAAATCCACGAGGTGCCTTCTTATGTCTAAGTTCCCGTCCTTCTCCAGCAAGGAACTAATAAAACTCCTTGAACAGGGTGGGGCCGTTTTTGTTCGGCAGGGATCAACCGACCATGCCATATATGCCAGGATAGTCGAAGGCAAGAGATATTCGGCCCCGGTTCAAACCGGGAAGAAGACCCTGGATCCTATTTATTGCAAAAGGCTTTTCAGACAATTGAAATTTTCGGATCAGGAAATTGAAAGCCTGATCATCCCTAAAACTCCACCGCTGCTGGTATCTGAACCAAACGAACCATATGTGCCCGATGTGAAATTGCCATGATACGGAATGACGAACAACTGATGATGGCCCAAAAGGCCATAGAAAATTTACAGAAGATCCTTGTAGAAGCCCGTAAGGTTCATTCCAACACAGAATACCGGGCCTTATCCGAACCGGTTTTATTAGAGATCCAACAACGGGAGCAGGACATTCTCGACTATTTAAGCAAAACTCCCCAAGAACTTTCATTAGCGTAGCTCGGGAGGATGAAGCAACCAAAGCAGGACCGGGCAAAACGGATTGACAACACAGGAGAATAAGGAATATGGCCCTGAAACCCTGGTATAAGGTAGTCACCCCACGAGAAGACCTGCGGGAAGGAAAGCCCCTTGATGCCGCTGAGTTTGCCGTTCACCTCGATCAGGTCCGGGATGGACGGGCCCCCAAGGTCTATCAGAACCCGGAGCAGTTTTTTGAACGGACGTATCTGACCCAGAATCTGATCCAGGTGGCTTCGGAAGTGATCAGGCGTTTGTCCGGAGAAAAAACCGAGACCTCGGCGGTCTTCAATATGGCCACCCAGTTCGGGGGTGGAAAGACCCACGCCCTGACCTTGCTTTATCACCTGGCAAGTAGTGGACCGAAGGCCAGAGGATTGGCCGGGATTAATCATTTGCTTTCGAAAGCTGGGGTAAGTGAAATTCCCCAGGCGGCTACGGCGGTTTTTGTGGGGACAGAGTTTGACTCCATCACCGGCCGAGGAGGAAATGACGGCACGCCGAATCGGAAGACCCCCTGGGGGGAAATCGCCTTTCAGCTTAGGGGAGAGGAAGGTCTGGCGATGGTGGCTGAACATGAAGCCCAGATGATCGCCCCGGCCGGTGACGTGATCCGCAAAATTCTGCCCCATGATCAGCCCTGCCTGATTTTGATGGATGAGCTGATGAACTATGTCAGCCGGAACCGTAAGAGCGGACTTTCAACCCAACTGTATGACTTTTTGCAAAATCTTTCGGAAACCGCCCGGGGATCCGACCGGATGGTCCTGGCCATCTCCATCCCGGCCTCGGAACTCGAAATGACCGCCGAGGACCAGTCGGATTACAACCGATTAAAGAAACTGCTTGACCGGTTGGGCAAAGCGGTAATCCTGGCGGCCGAATCGGAAACGTCGGAGATCATCCGGCGCCGCCTCTTTGAATGGTATGGATTGCCGGATGACGGCAAAAAGACCGTAGCCGAATATGCCGACTGGGTGCTCGACCATCGACAGCAGGTCCCTAATTGGTTTCCCATAGATCATGCCCGGGAGGCCTTCGAATTCACTTACCCCTTTCATCCTATGGTGTTATCGGTTTTTGAGCGCAAATGGCAGGCCCTGCCTCGTTTTCAGCAAACCCGTGGTATCCTGAGGCTGTTGGCTCTTTGGGTTTCAAAGGCCTATTCAGAAGGATTTAAAGGGGGGCACAGGGACCCCTTGATTGGTCTGGGGACAGCCCCACTGGATGACTCCCTCTTCCGGGCTGCTGTTTTTGAGCAGTTGGGCGAATCTCGTTTGGAAGGGGCGGTTACGGCGGATATCTGCGGCAAAAAGGATTCTCACGCCCTACGGCTGGATAAGGAAGCCATTGAGCCGATTAAAAAAGCCCGCCTGCATCGAAAGGCGGCTACCGCCATTTTCTTTGAATCCAACGGGGGTCAGGCCCGGGCCGAAGCCACCGCGCCGGAGATCCGGCTGGCCGTGGCCGAACCCGACCTGGACATCGGCAACATCGAGACCGTTCTGGAGACCCTGGGTTCTTTCTGCTATTTTCTATCCATAGACCGAAACAAGTACCGCTTCAGCCTGGCGCCCAATTTAAATAAGCTTCTGGCTGACCGACGGGCCAGTGTCGAGGGACCCAGGATTGAGTAACGGGTCCGCTCTGAAATCCAGAAGGTTTTCTCGGCCGGGTCAGGAATGGAGCGGATATATTTCCCGGAAAAAGCAACCAGGTTCCCGACCGTCCCCTGCTGACCTTGATCGTCCTTTCCCCGGATCATTCCATCCAGGATAAAACACGCCAACGATGATCCAAACTATGACCCGGGAGTACGGATTCTTGTCCCGGACCTTCAAGAGCGCCCTGGTGTGGGCCGTAGCCGATAATGAACACGTCTTACGTGAGGAGGCCCGCAAGGCCCTCGCCTGGGAGGACATTCGGGACGAGCAGGAGGAATTACGACTGGATGAAGGGCAGAAAAGACAGTTGGTCGAAAACCTGAAAAAGGCTCAGCGGGATCTTAAAGAATGTATCTGGCGATCTTATAAAAACCTGGCCCTGCTGGGGAAGGACAATACAATCCGGATGGTTGATTTGGGTTTGATCCATTCCAGCGCTGCTGATTCACTCCTGGCCCTGATCTTAAACCGCCTGCAGCAGGACGGGGATGTGGAAAAAGACATCAGCCCGAATTTCCTGGTCCGCTACTGGCCCCCGGCCTTCAAGGAATGGAGCGTCCGGTCGGTCCGGGATGCCTTTTTTGCTTCTCCACAGTTTCCCCGGCTCCTTCAAGCGGATACGGTTAAGGAAACCATTGCCCGCGGGGTCAGCAATGGCTTGTTGGCTTATGTCGGCAAGTCGGGCAGCGGAGATTATTCCCCTTTTGTCTTTAAGAAAGACCTGCGGGCTGATGAGGTCGAAATTTCGGAAGACTTGTTTATTATCACGGCCGAAGAGGCCAAAAAGCATATAGAGCCGCCTCAATTAACCTGCTTGGTTGTGGTCCCTCCGCAGATCATGATCGAGCCCGGAAAGAAACAGACTTTCACGGTAAAGGGTTTAGATCAACATGGCCGAGAAATGACTATTAAGGCCGTGAGTTGGAGTTCCACTGGAGGAAACATCGATCAACAAGGGGTTCTCTCCTCCGGTAAAGATGAGGGAAGTTTTATCGTGACTGCCCGAGCTGATGAAATCACGGGGACAGCAACTTATTCGATAAGCAAAGAAAAGATTCAGCCGCCTCCACCTCCTCCAACACCACCGGCAGGGTATAAAAAAATATCCTGGAACGGGGAAATCCCGACGCAAAAATGGATGAATTTCTACACCAAGGTCCTTTCCAAATTTGCGGCCGGGAAGGGCCTAAAGTTAAATATTAGTTTTGAGATTTCCCCCGAAGAGGGCTTGTCTTCCCAGCAAGTCGAAGAGATCAAAGTGGCTTTGAGGGAACTCGGGTTGAAGGATGGGATCGAGGTTAAGTAATGAGGGTTTAGAGAGGTCTTGTCTCGGCATTCTCAATCTGAAAGCATGAGAAATGATATAATTATACCGAAGAAGACCAGAGAGGCTGTTGTGGGTAAAATGCTGAGCGACAAAGAATTTCTTGAGGATTTGATTGATACAGTCATCATCGAGCAACGTCGCAAGGAACCATTCCGAGATTTAGACGATTAGCATGAACCCTTCTAACCCTGGTGGCGCCCTACAGGAGCAGGATGGTTTAAAAAAACTTGACCTAAATCTGAATATCTGATATTCAAATATTCAGGAGGTGGCCTATGGAATTAAATACAACCCGGATAGGGAAAGAGGGACGGTTGTCATCCCGGCAGAACTCCGTCGTAAATATCGGCTGGACGAAGGGTCTTTACTGGTTGCCGAAGAAAAGACGGATGGTATTCTCTTGCGCCCCGTAGTGGCCGTCCCGGTGGAGATTTATTCGCCTGAGCGCCAGGCCGAATTTCTTTTAAATAATATCACGGACTTGACCGACTACGCCTGGGCCAAAGAGGAGGTTCGAAAATTGGGGCTTGACCCTAATAAAATCCCCCATGAAAAGCCCAAGAAGTGAATGGCTGTTTCTCCTCTCAAGATGAAAAACACGGCCGTCAAAAAAGACCGGATTTTTCTTGATGCCAATGTCTTATTTTCCGCCGCTTATGGCAGTCCGGGTTTGAAACGTTTTTGGGAGTTAGCCCGAGAGGGTCGTTGTCTTTTATTAGCCTCCGGTTATGTCGTGGCAGAGGCCCGGCGAAATCTCTCCGATCCGAACCATTTAAAAAATCTGGAAGGTTTGCTGTCCGAGGTTCAAATCATACCGGATGTTGTTTTTCAGATGCCCTGCCCAATTGACCTGCCGGAAAAAGACCGTCCGGTATTCTTAGCTGCCATGGCCGGCAAGGCCGATTATCTCATTACCGGCGACCGGTCCCACTTCGGAAAATATTTCGGCCGGACCATACGAGGAATAAAAATTCGGAGGCCTAAAGATTATTTCTCAAACCGCCCCTGATCCTTAAGCAAGATCCTCACAGACCATAAACACTAAGTGAATTGGCATCTTATTCCCTCATGCGCCCAGAGGATATCGAAGGTCTGGAGAACGCCACCCTTGGCGAAAGGACCGTCTTTCGATTTCTTCGAGAGGGGGCCAGGCCGGATTCGGATTTCATCGGCTGGTATGAGCCGGTCATCGGCAACTATATTACGAGGCGGACCGTTATTGCTTTCGATTTGGAGTTTGGATCTGGCAGGTTTCCCTCAGGGTCAACATTACCAGATTTTCCGTCAGAATTGATGCCCGGCAGAAAGGTATCTTTATAAGAATCTGAAGGTCCGTCCCGAGATCAGGACAAAGGTCCTTAAATCCTTTTTCCGAAAAAATAAGCCTGTCATTTTGCTGGAATCGTAATTCCTTTTTAGCTTGCTTTTGTTCCCCAATTGTGCTACATTTTCATTCAAGGGAGGTGGATCTATGTCTAAGACAAGCACTGTGCGGGCACGGATAAAGCCGGACTTAAAAGATAGCGCCGAAAAGGTCTTTCGTGAGTTGGGCTTGAATTCAACCCAAGCCATTACCTTATTCTATAAACAGGTGGAACTCCGCCATGGACTTCCATTTGATATCGTTATTCCCACCGATTCAACTCGTAAGACCTTTGAGGCCACGGATGCCGGTCGAAACCTGATAGTCTGCAAAGACGCCGATGATATGTTTGAGAAATTAGGCATCTGATGCTTACCCCTGTCTACACTCGGAGGTTTGATAAAGACATCAGGCTCATGAAGAAGCAAGGGAAAAATATGGAGAAGTTCAAGCTCATTGCCCGCTCCCTGGCAGGTGAAGAACCGATAGATCCCATCCACCGGGATCACCGACTTATAGGCAACTGGCAAGGGAGGCGAGAATGTCATATTGAATCGGACTGGTTGCTGATTTACAAGATTGAAGAAAATCAGGTCATATTTGAACGGACGGGATCGCACTCTGAGCTTTACCGTTGAAAGGCAAAGAGTTGCCTATTAAACCACGGACGGAATCTTGTCTAAACCGAGTCGGCCCACGCGAGGGGAATAAATTCTCAAAGAAAAGAATAATGGGGGACGTCGTAATAGTGGAAACGAAAACTTCCCCGAGTTTGAGCCTTTCAAATAATTCGGGAAAAAGAAAAACATGTTCCTAATCCATCCCCCGGTAGTCAAACCCTGTGAGCCGCCGGCCGGTCTGGCCAAGCTGGCCGGTGCCTTGAATCACCATCAAGTTCAGCATGAGATCGTTGACGCCAACCTGGAATCACTCTTCCACCGGATACAAAGGCCGGTGACCGATGTCGATCAATGGACCGGGCGGGCCCTGCGTCACCTGACTTCGAACCTGGATGCCCTCCGGAGCGGCCGGGCCTTTGACAACTTAGACCGCTATAAACGCACCGTCCTGGATATCAACCGGGTGGTGCAAAAGGCCCAACCTCAGTTCGACGGCACCATGACTCTGGTGAATTACGCGGATAATCAACTTTCGCCGGTTCGAAGCGCCGATCTGATCCGGGCCGCGGAAAATCCCGAGAAGAATCCATTTTTTGATTGGTTCAGCGCCCGCCTCGATAGTCTGCTGAAGGATCGGCAGCCGTCCCTGATCGGCCTTTCGGTCAATTACCTCAGCCAGGCCTTGTGCGCCTTTGCCCTGGCCGGATATGTGCGGAAGAGGGCATCGACAGCCAAGATCATCATGGGAGGTGGACTGATCACTTCCTGGCTGGCCGGACCCCGGTGGCGCAATCCTTTTGAGGGTTTGATCGATGAACTGGTTGCCGGGCCCGGTGAAAGGTCGTTGCTTTTAAGCCGGGGTATTGAGTCGATTAAAAACAATTACCACCCGGATTACAGGGCCTTTTCAAACAATAGTTATTTGGCCCCCGGCTTTATTCTGCCCTACAGCGCCTCCAGCGGCTGTTATTGGAATCGTTGTTCATTTTGCCCGGAGAGCACCGAAGGCCACCGGTTTAGACCCGTTCCCTTTGAACAAGTCTCCGCCGATCTTGAGGCCCTCATTACGGAAACGCGGCCTGTCCTGGTCCACCTGCTCGACAATGCCCTCAGCCCGGCGCTGCTAAAGTGGTTGTGCGAAAACCCCATCCCCGCTCCCTGGTATGGTTTTTCACGCCTGTCCGAAGAATTAACCCGCCTGGATTTTTGCCTGGCCCTGAAGAAATCCGGCTGCCTGATTATCAAGCTGGGCCTGGAATCGGGGGATCAAACGGTCCTGGACCGCCTGGGCAAGGGAATCGATCTGGGGTCAGCCGCATCGGCCTTGAGGAACCTGAAAACGGCCGGGATTGCCACCTATGTCTATCTACTGTTCGGAACGCCGGCCGAAGACCTCGCCTCCGCCAGGCATACCCTGGATTTTATTGTCCGCCACAACCAGGAGATTGGGTTTTTAAACCTGGCCATTTTCAACCTGCCCCGTTACGGCCCTGAAGCCGGGAAGATGGAAACCGAAGACTTTTATGAAGGGGACCTCTCCCTTTATCGGCAATTCAAACACCCTATGGGATGGCACCGGGGCCAGGTCCGTCAATTTCTGGACCGTGAATTCAAAAGACATCCGGCCGTTGCCGCCATCCTCCGCCGGGACCCGCCCCTTTTCACCTCCAATCACGCCCCTTTTTTCAGGTAAGCCGCCTTAAAATTAATGGTTCTACTCCCAATTAGTTGGGAGAAAAGGGGTCAAGGATTCGAGGATTCAAGGGTATGAGACGATTAATCATGTTCTCGGGCGAGCTTGATTCTGGTCCCCTCCCAAGCCAGGCGGATTCCCCGCAAAGCCCTTTCAGCACTGGGATAGACGGGGATGCCGGCCTTTTGATATCGATCCTGCATCAGCCTGGAAACCCCCTCCACCTCAAGGTCCTCCTGAAGATAGGCCGTGTTGTCAAAGACCATGACGATGTTCTTCGTTCGTCTCTTTTTTCAACCGGCCCAGTCCCCCAAGCAATCCCTCAAAATAGCTGCCCCTCGGCGGTGGCTCCTGGCCGCTTATCTGCATGAAGGTCGGTGCAATCACTTCCAGGGAATGCAGGAGAAGGACGATGATCAGCACGTCCACCGGCTCCCGGGTCAAGACCTCCCGGATCAAGGCCAGGAGTGTTTTAAAAGGCAGAACCGGGGTCCCGGTATCCAGAGGGTTGGCCATGCTGTTGCCGGGAGCAGGGAAATAGGTCCTTAGTCTCTTCTGGGTCTCCTGGCTGAAGGTGGGCATTTCCAGCCCTAAGCGATAGACCAGGTCCGAGCTAAAGACGCCGATGGCCCCGCCCCCGCCCAGCATGGCGATCCGCGGCCCGGGCTGTTTCAGATACCTCAGGGCCACCAGGGCATCCATCATCTCCTCCAACCCCTGGACGGCCACGGTGCCGGCCTGGGTCAAGGCACCCTTCCAGATCCTGGCCTCTCCGGCCAGGGAGCCGGTGTGGCTCTTGGCGGCCCGGCTGCCCAAAGGCGTCAGCCCGGACTTCCAGATGACCACCGGTTTTTTGGGGGTCGTCTGCTTCAACAGGTCCAGGAACCGCCCCCCATTACGAACCCCTTCAATGTAGGTGGCGATGCATCCCGTCTCAGGATCATCTGCCAGGTAATCCAAAAGCTCCACGGCCTCGAGGTCGCACCCATTGCCGTAGGAAATGACCTTGCTCAAGCCCAGCCCTCGGAACCGGGCCTCATAACCGAAATCGCTGGCCACACCACCGCTCTGGGAAATAAAAGCCAGAGGGCCGGATTCTTTGGAAAAGCGGTATCCCGGAATAAAGGTGATCTTTCCCTGCGGCGAGTGGAGGCCGAAACAATTGGGCCCTACGATCCGCAGACCCTTTGCGGCGATTTCAGCTACCTCGGCCTCGAGGGCCAAACCCTCGGGTGTGCCGGTTTCCGCAAAACCGGAGGAGTTAATCTGGACCCCGGCCACCCCTTTTTTCAGGCATTCCCTCAAAATTGCCGGCACGGCCCGGGCCGGCACCGAAATGGTGGCCAGGTCCACAGGCCCGCCAACATCGTTCAAACTCTTGTAAATTTTTAAACCTTCGACCTCTCCGCCATTTTTCGAGATTGGATAAATAGGACCGTCATACCCATAAAGGACCTGGCTTTGCAGGATACGACGCCCGAAAGAATTGGCCATACCCGTGCCTCCGAACAAAGCCAGGCCCCGGGGGTGGAACATTCGATCTATTTGTTGTCGTTTTTCTGGGTTCATTGTGAGCGCCTCTTTAATTTTGATCGTGGCGGATTGTATTCAAAACCGGGCCGATTGTCAAAATTCAAATTGGCCGGCATAGAAAGGTCCATCGATAAGGGAGAGGCCATTGACTTTAAGTCAAAATTTGATATGCTGAATTTAAAATAATCAACCCCAACCCCGACATCCATCTTCCCTATATCAAAGGGTGGCTCAAGGAATTTGACGCCTCTTTGGCGGGGACTCATTTATTAAATACCTTTTTAGAAATAAGGAACGAAGTTCAGCCAAGCTGACTTAATAAAAAAGGAGTCATGACGATGATCAAAACCGTGGAACAGTATCTGGAAAGTTTGAACGACGGCCGGCAGATCTGGTGCCTGGGTGAAAAGGTGACCGATGTGCGGACCCATCCTACCCTGAGCAGCATCATCAAAACGGCCTGCATGGATTATGTCCTGCCCAACCATCCTGATTTCCGGGACCTGTTTGTAACCCGCAACGAAGAGGGAGAGGCAATCAATTTCCTGCTCACCTCTCCCAAAACCCCGGAAGACCTTTTAAGAAGAAGGGAATGCTACATCAACGGGGTCCGGTCCGGCGGAGGGGTAATGGTCCATTGCATGGGGGCCGACGCCCTGGCCGCCTTTACCGTGGCGGCCAAGGTCATGGATAAGGAAATCAAGACCCATTATACGGAGCGGGTGGAAAATTACCGGAGGTTGCTGCAAAAGCAGGACCTGGCCATCACCGGGGCCATTACCGATGTCAAAGGAGACCGGGGCCTCCACGCCTCCAGGCAGAAACAGCACCAGGACTATTATCTGAGGATCGTGGACCGACAGAAAGACGGTATCGTGGTCCGGGGGGCCAAGGTCCATATCAGCGCCACTCCCTGCGCCAATGAAGCCCTTTGCCTGCCTTGCCGGACCCACGGGGAGGAAGATAAGGAATATGCTCTGGCCTTTGCCATGCCCCTCAATGCCCCGGGGATCAAACTCCTGGGCGTGGAGCCGGTATCCCGGACCTACGGCGAAGAAGGGGAATTCGATTATCCCAAGACCAGCGCCACCCAGCCTACGGAGTGTCTGATCGTTTTCGACGACGTTTTTGTGCCCTGGGAGCGGGTTTTTATGTGCGGCGAGTGGCAGTTCACCCGCAATCTGGCTTATGCCTTCGCCAGTTATCACCGGCTTTTCGGCACCTGCAAGATGATCGGAAAGCTGGAGATCATCACCGGGGCCGCGGCCTTGTTGGCCGAATACAACGGGGTGGAAAACGTCGGCCATGTGCGGAAAAAGCTGGCCTGGATGGCCATGATCACCGAATCGGTAGCCCTGCTGGGCAAGGCGGCCTGCCTGGACCCCATAACGGAATTTGGACACGACGTGGTCATGCCCAACCGGATGGCCATCAATGCCTCCAAGTATACCTTCGCCAGCAACTTCCATCAGATGTGCCAGCACCTGCAGGATATCGCCGGGGGACTGGCGGCCACGGTGCCGACCTTCCGCGATTGGAACAATCCGGAAATACGGCCCTACATTGAAAAATATTTGAGCGCCAAGGAGGGGGTCCCCACGGAAGACCGTTTACGGGTGATGCGTCTGGCCAAGGATATGACCTGCAACTTCTACCAGATCGATACCATTCACGGAGAGGGGTCCATGGCCGCCCAGGAGATGTTCTTATACGGCAGCGCCGACTGGAATAAGCTTAAGTCAGCGGCCAAACGGGCCGCCCATGTGGACGGCTGGCAGGACAATCCGATCTATGGGAAGCTGTTGTCGGTTAAAGAACAGGTGACGATGCCGGCGGTTGACGAATCCTACTTAAGCATACCGAAGACGGCTAAGAAAGAATAACCCGACCAAATGCCCGGGGGGAACCCCTCCCGGGCATCCCCCCTTCCCTTTCATGCCCGCCTTTTCATCAGTTCAAAGATGGCGCCGCCTGCACCATCCAGATAAGCGAATTTGCCGGGGTCATGAATGAGCAGGGTGGCCCCTTGGGCCGCCAATTTTGCCGCTTCCCCGTCGACGTCGTCCACGAAAAACCCGAGGTGATGGAGGCCTTCTCCCCATTTATCGATAAACTTGGATTGAAAGATCCTTCCTTCGAGACACTGGACGAGCTCAATCTCCAAGGGCCCCACCTTAGCGAAGGCCATTCTGATCTTCCAGGGACGCCCCTTGGCATCAAGGCCCCCGTTTTCCTTGAAGGTCCACGGTTCGATTCCATAGAGCCTCGACCAGGCCTCGATAACCTGATCGATATCCTTTACGACATAACTGATGTGATCAATCGATTTAACCTGCATAGCCTTTTTCCTATAACCCTTCTGCTTTTGAACTTCCTAAAAGTCGGCCGATCCTTCCGGAGATGAATCTTATTTCTCGACCAGATGGGCCGGGCCGTTGTGGACGCGGCCGCCGTCAATGACCAGGGTTTCCCCGGTGATGTATCTCCCGGCCTCGGAGGCCAGGAAGACCACGGCCCCGGCGACTTCGTCCGGTTCACCCAGGCGCATAAGGGGAATAGTCGTCAGGGCCTTGGCCTTTACGGCCGGGTCTTTCCACAAGGCCTCACTGAGCCGGGTTTTGATGATCCCCGGGGCAATGGCATTGACCCGGATGTTGAATTGTCCGAATTCTTTGGCCATGACCTGGGTGAGCATGATGACCGCGGCCTTGGTCACGCAGTAAATGCCCAGGTCGCCGGCCCGCAGACCGCCTATGGAGGAGGTATTGATAATGCAGCCTCCGCCCTGGGACTTCATGACCCTGGCGACCAACTGGCTCATGATAAAAAGACCCTTGAGGTTGACATTCATGGTGATGTCATAAGTCTTTTCATCCTGGTCCATGATCGGCCCGTAATAGGGGTTGGTTCCGGCATTGTTCATCAGGATATCGATCCGTCCGAATTCCTGCATGACCTGTTCGACCAGAGCCCTGGAGTCTTCCGAACGGGCATTGTGGGCCGCAAGGGCCAGGCCCCTGACGCCTTTGGCCTTGATTTCCTCGGCCACCGGCTCCAGGTCGGCGATTTTTCGGCTGCTGACGACCACATCGGCCCCGGCGTCGGCCAAGGCCAGGGCGGAGGCCCGTCCGATGCCCCGGCTTCCGCCGATGATCAGGGCGACTTTTCCTTCAAGTGAAAACCGAGAGAGATTCATAATCCGTTCCTTTCTTTAAGAAAATAAGATTTGACGATGACACTGCCACTCCGGGGCGCAACACAGCAGATGGACTTTTTGCGAAGCCGTAAACCTGATGGATCAGGTCTTTCCGTCAAGCTCTTCCCAGCGAAGGTAGGCGGTCTCGATGGCCTGGTCCAGGCCGGCGAGCTCTGTCTTGATCCTGGCGATCTCATCTTTTCCTTTTTTATAAAGCAGGGGATCGGCCATAAGCGCATAGAGCCCTTGTTGCTCTAATTCCAGGGTATGGATCTTTCGGGGCAGTTCCTCAAACTCCCGCTTTTCCCTATACCCCAGCTTTTGGTCCTTGCGGATTTTGGGCTTTTGAGAAATTTTTTGGCCGTCTTTTTTCCCGGTCGAGACCGGTTTCCCCGGTTTAGGCTTTTGAACCAGCCAGTCGTCGTATCCACCGGCGTATTCGATCACCTGTCCATTTTCTTCAAAGACAATGGTGCTGGTAACGACATTATTTAAAAAGGTCCGATCATGGCTTACCACCAAAAGGGTCCCCTGGTACTCGAAGAGGAGCTCCTCCAAAAGTTCCAAGGTTTCGGCGTCAAGATCGTTGGTTGGCTCGTCCAGCACCAGGACATTGGCCGGCTGGGTAAAAAGCTTGGCCAGCATGAGCCTGTTTTTTTCTCCACCGGAAAGGACCTGCACCGGTGTATGGCATTTTTCCGGTGAAAAGAGAAAATCCTGGAGATAGCCTATTCGGTGTCGTTTTTGTCCGTTCTGGATGATAAAGTCATTCCCGTCGCCGATATTGTCCATGACGCTCTTCTGCTCATCAAGCTGGTTCCTGAGCTGGTCAAAATAGCCGGCCTGGAGGTGCGTGCCGTGGCGGACATGGCCGGCCTGGGGGGAAATATTTTTCAAAAGGATATTCAGCAACGTGGTCTTACCCACCCCGTTAGGTCCGATAATCCCCACCTTGTCCCCGCGCATGATCGTGGTGAAAAAATTCCGGATGATGGGAATACCGTCATAAGAAAAACTCACCTTTCTGGCTTCGATAACCAGTTTCCCGGTCCTTTCCGCTTCCTGAATCCGCAATTTTACCTCTCCGATTTTTTTACGGCGTGCCCGGACGGCCTCCCGCATATTGATCAGGGCCGTAACACGCCCTTCATTCCTGGTCCTGCGGGCCTTGATACCCTGTCTGATCCAGGCCTCCTCCTGGGAAAGTTTTTTGTCGAACAGTCCGTTTTGGATTTCTTCCGATTCCAGGACCGCCTGTCTTCGTTTTAGATAAGTCCCATAGTCACAGCCATAAGAAAAAAGTCGGCCCCGATCCAGCTCCAGGACCCGGGTAGCTATCTTCTTCAGAAAAGCCCGGTCATGGGTAACAAAAAGCAGGGTCTTAACATAGCGGAGGATAAAGTCCTCCATCCATAAGATAGTCCCGATGTCCAGATGGTTGGTGGGCTCATCCAGCAGCAGGACATCCGGCCCCATGACCAGGGCCCGGGCAAAGAGGGTGCGCCGCTTCATACCCGCAGAAAGGTCGGCAAATTTTGCTTCCGGAGGAAGTTGGGTCCGGGACAAAACGGTTTCGATCTGTCTGGAAATGGCCTCCCCATCTTCGGGACCGGGCGGCCCGGTGTCCCGGTTTTGGGGAAGTTCGGAGATTTTCCTGACACCGGTCAGTTTTTCGATTCTGCTTTCTTCGGCCAGGCCCCGGTCTTTCCGGCAAAGACCTTCGGCAACCACGTCGAAAATCGTGCCGTCAAACCCCGGGGGGACATTCTGGGGAAGGGCGGCTACCGTGATCCCCTGCTGCCGCCAAATTTCCCCCTGATCCGGAAGGATTTCCCCATTTAAAAGTTTCAGCAGGGTGGATTTTCCTTCCCCATTTCGCCCCAGCAGACATAAGCGTTCTCCTCTTTCGATCTGAAAGGTAATATTTTCCAGCAACGGGGGATTAGAGAACCCCCAGCACAGTTTCCGCATGCCGATCAAAGCCATAAATCAATCCTTATTATCAGGGACGGACTGTCCATAATATTCCAGTCCCCTTTTATCTTAAAAAGGTTAGTTTAATCCGTATTTAAAAAACAAACAAGAAGAAATGGGGGTTGCAGAGGGTTTATTAAAAGACTCCCCGATAATAGGCCAGCCGATGGGCATAAGGCCTGAAGAGACGAAGGAGCTGTTGTTCTTCGGCGGGAGACAAAGGCTCAAAATGAGCCCCGACCTGAGTCACTGTTTTTACTTCCAGGGAAGAGGAACAGCCGACTATGGCCAGGGTAATGGGCTGGGAGAGGGCAAATCGGATGAGCAGTTCGGCGGTTATGCCGGACTGGGGGTCCAGGTAATGGGAAGCGCCCAAGACCTTCATCCCGATGACGGCGATTCCTTTATCAAGGGCTGCCGGAAGAGTGGCGTTCAGAAATCTTCCCAAAACTTTTTCCACCGGATTGACCGGCATCAAAACCGAATCGACTGGCCAGTCCTTAACCGCCCTGGTTATTATTTCCGGGTCATGATGGCCGGTAACCCCGATAAAACGGGTCCTTCCTTTCTTTTTGGCCTCGACAAAGGCCTCCAAGGCCCCACCCGGCCCGGCGATGGTTTGAAAATCCTCCTCGGTCCTGACATCATGGATCTGCCACAGGTCCAGATAATCGATTCCCATATTATGCAAGGTGCGGTCTAATTCCAGGAGGGCCTCTTTTTTGGTCCTCATGGCCGATTTGCTGGTTTGAAAAATTGCGGTGCGTTCGGTCGGATGCTCGGGCCAGACCAGTCCGTAATAGGTTTCACTGCTGGCATAGGCCCTGGCGGAATCAAAGTAGGTAATCCCTCCTTCAAGGGCCGTTTCGATGACTTTTTGGGCCGCCCTTTCCTGTCCATGGGTCCGGAGAATACCTTCCCCTCCCAGGCCGACGATGGACACTTTTCGGCCGGTATGGCCGAAAGAATGCTTTAAAAGAGGTTTGTCCTGCATTGGGTATTTTAAAGAGGTCCTGTTCATTGCAGAAATAAAACGGCCAAACCGTATGCAAGAAAAGATACCCCCTATACGTTAAAATATCAACAGAATTTAAGGTTTGCTAAATCCGGACTTCGGAGATATGATATAAACCTAAAATCAGGAAAGGGAGAGAAGAAGATGACCGGAAAATCAATCAGTCGGCTAATGGTTTTCTTTTTGCTGGCCTTCGGGGTCACTCTGGCGGCGGCTAAAGATGTCCCCCGAATGACCGTGGATAAACTCAAAGCCCTGTTGGGAAATCCGGATGTGGTGATCATTGATGTGCGCATCAACGGGGACTGGAATGGAAGTACGGAAAAAATCATGGGCGCAGTTCGGGAAGATCCCCATGGTGTAAAATCCTGGGCCAAGAAGTATTCCAAGGGAAAGACCCTGGTTCTATACTGCGCCTGACCCGACGAAGGGACCAGTGCCAGTGTGGCACAGGAACTGATCGATATGGGGTTCCCGAAAGTCTTCGCCCTAAAGGGGGGCTGGAAGGCCTGGCTGATGGCTAAATACCCGACTGAGAAAAAATAGTCCTCTTCCTTTTCCGATCTTGATAAAATTTTTGGCACTTTGCCAAATAAATGAGGCACACAGGCGGCGCCGCCTTTCCTACCGAACGCATAATTACTCATTATAATTCAATAATTTATTTTGTCGCTGATGGCACAACTTTTGCTTTTCTAAATAAGGAGAGTATTTTTGCCAAAAATCCAAGAAAAGAACAAGGAAGAGAGGGGAAAACTATGGACCGACAGGTTACCATATTATATATCGATCAGGATTATCAAATTTCTCATTGGGCTCTCCGGGGAAAGGACAAAACCGTCTCCCAGGTTCCGCTGCCCCAGGCCATTGAACTCTTAAAAACCAACGAATTCGATTTGATTTTTTCCGAACCGCAAAACCTGGCCCTTCTAAAATCAGCCCCCGGACGACCGGAATTCGTTGAGGGAAAAGGCCAGGGGACCTGTTAAGGGTTTACCGGCAGGGGTCTCCTTTTGGAGACCCCTGAAAGAAAGACCTCTCGACCCTGCCAATCCGATCACCAAATAAAAATTTCCTTTGCCGCGCAAAAAAAGTTAGACTTTATTATCCAAATTTTCTCCTATGCGGAGGTGCAAGATCATGGAAATCGAAAAGATCGCCGTTGTCGGTATGGGAACCATGGGAAGCCAGATTGCCGTTGTCTGTGCAAGAGGGGGGTTCGGGACAAAGGTCTTGGAAACCTCCGAAGACCGGTTGATCAAAGGAAAGACGTTAATCGGCTCCTTCCTGGATAATGAAGTCAGAAAACAGAAGATGGAAGCGAAAGACCGGGACCGGATTCTGGCCACTATTCAAACCACCCTGAAGCCGGAGGAGGTTTTTGAGGACGCCGACCTGGTGATCGAAGCGGTCTTTGAAGACATCCGGGTAAAAAGGGAGATCTTCCAAGAGTCCGATCGTCGATGCCCCTCCAGGACGATCCTGGCGAGTAATACCTCAACCCTTTCCATCTCGGAACTGGCCGCCGGGACCCAAAGGCCGGACCGTTGTCTCGGGACCCATTTCTTGATTCCGGCAGCCCTGACCCCCATGGTGGAAGTCATCCGTGGACTTGACACCTCGGACAGCACCCACCAGGCGGTGATCGCCTTTCTCGAAAAATGCGGGAAAGAAACGGTAACCGTGGCCGACTCCCCAGGATTTGTCATCAACCGGATCTATCTTCCCATGGTCAATGAGGCCTTTTTCGCCTTGGAAACTTCTTTGGCCCCTGCCTTGGATATTGACCGCTGCTGCAAAAAGGGCCTGGGATTCCCCTTAGGCCCTTTGGCCGCAGCCGATGCCTTCGGCCTGGACATCCTGCTCGACTGTATGAATACCCTTCACCGGGAACTGGGGGACAAATACCGGCCCGCACCCCTGCTGGTCAAACTGGTCAAGGCCGGACGGCTTGGGCGCAAAACCGGGCAAGGGGTATATGACTATTAGGAGTTAATCAGCCGGGAAATATTCGGCAAGAAGATAAAGGCCGGACCCAATGCTCAGGCCCCAAGGGGCCGCCAGATGCCCTGGTCCAGCCAAAGCCGGGAGAAGGGCCCTCCCACGGGAACCACCTTTTCTTTCAACCCCTCCGGAACGATTTCAATCTCCTTTCCGTATTCAGGGTCCCAGGGTTCCACAAGGACGGCCCCTTGATCCAGTTTCATTAAGATGGGCAGGATCGGATTTCCCCAGGACCTTGATCGAAGGGCCTTGTTGAGGCTTTCCAGCGTACCATACCGTAACAATTCATGAAGGGTGATCGCGGTTGGAGGACTGAGGGGGATCTCTCCCCGCATATTCCCCTGAAGGCCCTTTTCCGGGCTGATCCAAAGCCCATGAACCGATTCCTGATCATCGGGGACACATTCCTGACCTTCCGGCATAAGGGCGACAAAAAAACGGGTGTCAAAACGCTTGGACATGGCCTCGGGGGTAATCCAGTGGGACCAGGGGAAAAGGTTGGAAAAGGAAAGGACCCAGCCCTCATCTGAAACCTGCTTTTTAAGCCACCCTTCCGTCAGCTTTCCAGGGGAACGGAATTCACAGATCTTCTTAAGAAATTCATCAAAACCGGTCTGTCTCCCGGCTAAAAAAACCCCGGCCTCTTCAAAGGTCTCCCGTATGGCCGCAACCCCGTAGGCGAGGATATCTCTGGCATCCAGCCCCCGGCCGAAGGTTCGCACGAGTTCCTCCAAGGGCCGATCGATATAATGTTGCCAGAATTCGGCATCCCCTTCACCGGGGTCCAAGGCGCCCCCGGGAAAGACATAACTTCCAGGGAAAAAACCCATCCCCGTGCTCCGCTTGAGCAGGTAAACCTGGGGTTCTCTTGTCTGCTCCCGGACCAGAATAACGGTGGAAGCGGGCCTGATTCTCTTAGCTGTCATGTCTCTTTCCAAACCGGGGCCCTTTTTTCGATGGAGGCGCTAAAGCCCTCCACGGCGTCCGGCCAGAGGGCCTGGGAGGCCATCAACTCTTTGGCGTAATGATAGGCCTGGCGTTCGGGCATTTCGATCTGCTGGTAAAAATGTTGTTTGGAAATGCCCAGGACTTTAAGGCTGTATTGGGCGATTTCCTTGGCCAGCTTCCAGGTCTCTTCCTCCAATTGCTCATCGGGTACAACCCGGTTGACCAATCCCCACTCCAGGGCCTTCCGGGCGCTGATAAAGTTGCCGGTGAAAAGCATCTCCAGGGTCCGTTTCTGGCCGATGGCCCGGCTGACGGCCACGGTGGGGGTGGAGCAATTGTAACCGATCTTGATGCCGGTCATGGCAAACTGGGCCTCTTTCTCGGCCGCCACCACCAGGTCGCAGCCGGCCACCAGGTGACACCCCCCCGCCATGGCGATGCCATGGACCTGGGCGATGATCGGCTGGGGTATGGCATGCATCAGGGCATACATGTCAATGCAGGTCTGAAAAAGGTCGCGCACAGCGGTGATTGGCTGGTTGAGAACTTCCAGCCGGTCATGACCGGAACAAAAAATCGGGCCGTTGGCCTTGATGATGATGACCCGCACCTTTTTATCATCGGCGGCTTTACGGAAACAATCCATCATCTCCTCCTCGGCCTCTTTGCCCAGGGCATTTCTTTTATTGGGCCTGTTCAGGGTGAGGACCCCGATCCGTTCCTTTTCTTCATAAAGTATGTGTTGGTAGGACATAATCGATCTCCTTGTGTTTACAGGTTGCCGAAAAAGGCCTATCTACCGTGTTGCCCTCATCCCTCGTCATTGCGACGTACTTCAATGTACGACTCATTCATCGGGATTTTGGGCGCCTTGTATCTGGACCTTTTTGAGCAACCTGTAAAAAAGTTTTTCCCTCTTTTAAATAGCTCAAGGCTCAATGAGAAACAATTGCTTTGAGCCTGGAGTGATAAATTATTTTTTCCATTCCTTATCCCTTAGCAGTCTTCTCAAGGCCTTGCCGGCCGGGGAGCGGGGGATTTCATCGATGAATTCCACGGCCACGGGCACCTTGTATGGGGCCATCCTGGCCTGGCAGAAATTTCGGATCTCTTCAACCGTGGCTGATTCATTTTCCTTGAGCTGGATAAAGGCCTTGGGGACCTCTCCTTTGATCTCATCGGGGATGCCAACGATAACCAGGTCTTTGATCTTGGGATAAGCCAGCATCATGTCCTCCACCTCCGAAGGGAAGACCTTTTCTCCGCCCACATTGATCATGTCTTTTTTGCGGTCTACAATATAGGCATAACCGTCTTCATCCAAATAGGCAATGTCGCCGGAGTGAAACCAGCCCTCGGTATCAAAGACCTCTTGTGTCGCCTCAGGTTTATTCAGGTAGCCCCTGGTCACGCAGGTGCCCCGGACGCACAATTCTCCTTGTTGACCGGGCGGCAAAGGCCTGCCTTCCGGATCGACCACCTTGATTTGGGCGTCATCCAGTCCTTTCCCACAGGAGCCGATCCGCGTCTCGGTATAAGGGGCGGTAGTCCCGACACAAGAAACTTCGGTCAGGCCCCAGGCTTCGGCATAGCGCCATTTGAGCCGTTCTTCTACCTGGCGGATCAGATTCTCCGGCATCTTGGTGGCCGCCGAAAGACAAAAGACCACCGATGAGACGTCCCGCTGATCGAGGTCCGGTTGTTTCAGCAATAAATTATACATGGGAGGGACCCCCTGGAAGATGGTCGGCTTAAATCGTTCGACGGCCTCCAGGGTTTTGTCAGGATAAAAGCGCTCCACGGTGATCACCGTCCCTCCCTGAGAGAGCATCCCCAAGGTGCCGTTGACCAGTCCCCAGCAATGAAAAATAGGAGTGACCACCATGATGGTGTCTTCGGGTTTAAAGTGAACCTTTCCGAATTGCCGGGCATTATGCCAGACATTGAGCTGGGTGGCCATGACCCCTTTAGGAAGGCCGGTAGTGCCCGAGGTATACATGAGATGGCACAGGTCGCTCCCTTTGGTTTCCGGGGCATCCAAAAGGCCTTTACGTTCGGCAAGCACAGATTCAAAGACGGGATAATTCTTCTCCTCCTGATTTTTGAGGGAAATGATCACGGTCAGCGAGGGAACCTCAGACCGGAGGGATTCGATAATCGAAAGCCTTTGGGCGTCGGTCAGAACGGCCCGGGACCGGCAGTCTTTCAGGATATAGGCGACTTCCTGTTCCCGGAGCATGGCATTGACCACATTGACCGTCACCCCGGCCCGAGCCGCCCCCAAATAGGCGATGATCAACTCCGGGAGACTGGGCAGAAAGAGGGAAAGGACCTCGCCTCTTTTCAATCCCAGGTCTAATAATCCTTCGGCGGTTCGGTTGATCAAGACCTCCAACTCCGCATAAGAGATGAGACGATCTTCAAAAATGATGGCGGTTTTACCCGGGGTTTCCTGGACAGGACACCTGATGAGATTGGAAACGTTCATTGGTAAACCCCCTCCAAAACAATTTCAGGAAATGGATTCGAGACCGGGTTAAGACCGCTCGACCTTCAAAACCGGAGGTCGATCGATAGCGGATTGAATCATTTTGATTTTCTTTGTCTATTTGGTTATCATTTTCTCAAGCCCTTGTCAAATAACAGGGCGTGTCCTGTACGACACTACCGAATTACCGACTTTGGTTCTTTCAATTATTGCCTGTAGTTGAAGAGACGGCCTGGTGAGATATCATTCCGATATCGGAAATCGATGGCCTTCAAAAATAAGGTCTTTTCCTTAAAAAATACATTGTTAACCTTATTTTAAAATGATTATTAATAGAATAAAATTT